>CAZOLI010000017.1:31912-64561 GCA_964580675.1 uncultured Planctomycetia bacterium | reverse complement strand
GGTGATATACGGCACGTATATACACTGAGCACGGCTGCGGGCGTTTTTCTCGATCTCCCCCACCTTACTCCAACTCAGGTTGGAGGTCGGGAACTGCAGGTCCGACTCCGGATCGGCCTGAGGATGGTACTCGTCCGGGCCGATGTCCCACCCGCCCCCGTCGCCGCCGTCCATCGGACGGGCGTTGCCGTCAAAATCCTCGTCCAGTCCGGAGACGGACGGATCGGTGCCCTTGTCGATCAGCGGGTGATCGGTCGCGGTAATTCCGTCCGGGATCGTGATGTGCACATCGTCGCTTCGGGCATCCACCAGGTGCCGGGTCAGGTTATTCCCGTTGGACAGGTTGCTGATTTCCCCGGAGGTAAGGGCCCGGTTGTACACCCGGAGATCGTCAATGTGGCCCTCAAAGTGCCGGTCCCCACCATCGCCGTGCATACCGATAAAAGTGTCCGCTCCGAGGTCCCCGTTAAAGGCAATCGGATTGTTGTGGCTCGTTGTGTTTTCGGATGTGCCATCCAGATACACTTCCTGATGATCGTTGGGATTGTCAATTACGTAGGCGAGATGATGCCAGGATCCGTCGTCCACGGCCGTGCCGAAGTTGGTTTGTGGCCAGTTGGATCCTCCTTCATAGAAAAATCCGCGGTCGGTGGTGCTGCCCTCCTCCACCCGGAACCCGATGTAGTCACCGATCGAGAAAATTTCGTGCTCCTCACCGGAAACACCGTTTGTTTTGACCCAGACCGAAATGGTGACCGACTGGGACTCCGTGACGTGTCCTGGAACCTTGACGTACTGTTTGTTTGAGGAGTCGAAATGCAGCGAGTAGCTGTTTGAAAATTGAATAGTGCCAGGGGTGTCATTGGGCCAGCTTGGACCGTTCAGCGTCCCGTCGTTGCCGTTGCCGGAGCGATCAATGGCGGTGCTTCCGGAGCCGGACTCAAAATCCCAGTAGGC
Organism: uncultured Planctomycetia bacterium; assembly: GCA_964580675.1. Taxonomy (GTDB): domain Bacteria; phylum Planctomycetota; class MHYJ01; order CAYXQY01; family CAYXQY01; genus CAZOLI01. The sequence goes on along the minus strand of CAZOLI010000017.1, from coordinate 63,604 downwards.
CACGAGCCCTCCGCCCCCGTCGGCCAGGTTCGCTTCGTTGCTTGTGCCGCTTCCGGCATTGATGCTGTGTCCACCGGACCCATCCGTGTCAACGGTCACGCTGTTTTGCACCGTATCGGCGGTGATGGAACCATCCACCACCATGGTGTTGTACACCTCTCCCACGTCATTGCTTGCCCCGATCGCGTTGTTCCCGGTCACCACCACGTTAAAGAGGGTGTTGGTGTTGTTGGTTCCGTCCCCGTCAATCGTTCCCTTCACCAGCACGTCCCGCAATACCAGGTTCTGATCGTCCGGCAGTGTGATGGATTCGTCGAACCGCACGTTGCCGTCCTGTGTGACCGTCTCTCCGCTTCCCGCGCTGTTCACCGCCGCCTGCAGCAGCCGGTGCCGGGACTGGATGGTTCCGCTTGCTTTCACCACGGCCACCCCATTTGACCAGTGGACCTGGCCGGTACCATTCCCCCCGTCCGGGTCGTCCTGCTCGTGACTTGCCCCCGCCCGGTCCCCAAGCACCGGATAAAACCCGATCGCGTTGGTGGAAAGATTATTGGATCCATCATTATTCTGGAAGGTGATGGCATCGGTGCTGTTGTCACTGTTGTCCGCATCCACATTGTCCAGGGAAGAAACCGACAGTGTATTTTTGAATTCAACGGTGTCCAACCAGGCCGGCCCATTACTTGACGAAGCAGACACCGGGGTTTTCACGTCATAGATCGAATCACCGTCTCCCTGGTCGTTATCGGCGTCGAAGTTCAGGTACACCCCGTTTGAGGCCCCGAAGTCAAACGTGGTCTCCTCCAGTTTGTTCAGGGTGGCATCGTCCATAAACTGTATCCCGGACCCGGTCAGGTACTGTACCCGGGCTTTGCTGGCATGAAAGGTTCCGTCCACGGTCAGGTCAATTCGGTCGTTGTTGGCCGGGTCCGTGGCCGGGTTGGTACCAAGAGTGGCAATCCCACTTTGGTCCCCGACCATCCTGAAGGTTCCGGAGGATTGTACGTTCATCGATTTGGTCTCGGCGGTGGCATCTCCGTCCCCCACCAGCAGTCGGTTGGGTCCGGTCGCGTGTGTCCCGTCGGTGATGGTCAGGCTGTTCCGAACCGTCATCCGGTCCTGCTGGGTCCAGGTCTCCCCCGATCCGTTTACGTTCACGTCGTAAAATGTGCTTCCGCCGGAGGTGATCGTTTCCCCGTCCCCGTCCGTGCCGTCAAAAATCACGGTGGCGGTGCTGGGAAGAAACGTACCGGCGTCGTTTGTGAAGGACCCGGCGAGGTTCAGGGTGTTATTCGACGAATCCACGTCCAGGGTTGCTCCGGTGATCGTCAGATCATTGTCCACGTCCAGGGGAGAATTCATGGTGATGGTCGCGTTCCCGCCCGTCGTGTCCTCGGCACCGACGGTGTAAAAACTGCCGGGATCACTCTGGTTGTTGTACGTGGTGGAAACCCAGTCCGAACTTCGCGAGTTATCCGAAACTCGAACCTCGTCAAGAAACCCATTAAAGTTATCATCCCGATCTTCAAATCGGGGCGAGCTTCCGCGACCCGCGTCCCCCAGCACAAAAATATCGTCCGGTGTGGTCCAGGACGCTCCCGTGGTTGAGGCTTCATCATTTCCGTCGTAATACAACGTAAGGCCTCCGGAACCATCGTGGACGAGAGTAATATGATACCAGGTATTGTCGTCCAGGGGTTGATCGTTTCCCAGCGTCGTTTTGTCCCACCGGAAGAGCAGGTCCCCCGTATCCCCCGTGTCAAAACCACCGTCGTTTAAAAACCCCCATCCCGCAGTCGTATCAAATCCCAGCACACGTTCATTAAAATCTCGCACCCCCGGCTGGTGCCAGAAACTGACCGAGAAGGACTGGGAGTCGCTGTACTGAAAATTTGTTCCATGATCCACATAATTTCCGTCATCCGAACTAAAATCAACTGCTCCGTCCAGCAAACCGGATATTTGATCCGACGCTTCCAGATCATCGGTCGTTCCGTGCACATCATTCGCCGTGGAATCCTTTATCTGTGGAGCGGAAGAAGAGGGATCTTCTTCCAAATGGTAAACCCCCTGATAATTCGAATCCCAGACCGCGGCAGGGTTCTCCTGATTGCCGGCACTCCCGTTCCCGTAATACATATAAAGAATCGTGTCCGAACTGCCGGAAAGCGACGGTACCCGTACATGGGCGTACAGATCACCGTTCGAACCGTCGAATTTCTCAATTTCATGGTCCAGTTTGGTCGTGCCGTCGGCTTTCGTAAAGAGAATGTCGTCCCCGCTTCCCTGGGCGTCGTTTGCAAGGTCCGAGTCCCCCGTGACTTGCACATACACCGGATAATCCGTCAGATCGGCGGAGACCTGGCCGGAATCAATCGTGATCTTTTTCCGGTAGGACCAATCCTGATCGTACCACGATCGGATTTCCAGGTCATAAAGCGCGTCGCCGTTGCTGAAGATGGTCGTCCCGTCACCGGTCAATTTAACCCGGCCGCTGTTGTTGGAAAAATTGCTGTCAAGGGTTACCGAACCGCCAATCTGGAGTGTGGCGGAGGTGGAGGTAAAACCCCCGGTTTGCAGGTTAAATTCACCGGCCACCGTAATCTTTTTGTCTCCGCCGGAAAAACTAAAATCGGAGTCCATGTACATCCCTCCCGTTCCGACCTCGATTTTGATGCCGGCCTGCTGGGTGATGGTCGAGTAGTAGCCGGAATCCACGTCAATTCCTTTGACCTCAACGTCCGTGTCGATGTTACAATCGGTGTTTGATGTGCCGTCGAAGGTGGCCACGTCCCCCGGGCCCGGTACCGAATCCGTGTCCCAGTTGTTGGCGGTGCTCCAGTTGTTGTCCCCGGAGTCGTTGTCCCAGGTGACCGTTCCCGCCCCGGCCGCCGACACGGAGATCCCCAGCAGAAACACTGTCAGGATCATCACCCCAATTCTCCCGACGGTTCTGTTCATGGTGACGTTAACATTCAGATGAGACAAACCAGCACCAATCATTTAGTTTATGCAACTTTCATTCCATCCTATCCAGATGACCCCGTGGGCCAACCCGGCACGTGCCCCCTTTTCGATCCCGGCAAACGAAAGGAGCCTATCCATGATACCATCTCGATTTACAGATTTATAAAAACCACTGAATTCAATGTGTGTTTTATCGAACGATAACATGTAACGTCTTTATAATTATATGGTTACAACGGTTATCGATAACCATCACATTCGTCGGACGTTTTTTCGTGTCTCATCACGTGTTCCCGTCCTCACCGCTTCGACGATGGTTCCCACAAAAACGTTTTTCGACGTTTCCCCCGTATCTAACAGATTCCTGGTGTTCAGAATTTGTATCATATGCCACCACTTTCAAAATGTTGTTTTATTTTATAGCAATCCAACGGAGGGGAGAAGGAAGGAGAACAAGAGGGTTTATAGGTTTACGTGTGGATCGGTTTATTGGTTTATCCGTTTATTCATTCACTGGGGGATAGGTAAGCCCGGACGTATGAAGAAGGATCAATGGGCCGTGTATTTTCTTTTGTTATCCCTGTCTTTACGGTGACCTTCCCGGAGGGAGTTCACCAAAATCGGAGACTATTCCCTGTTGGGATCCCCGTTCTCGTTATCCTTCGGAGTGGAAGTTTCGGCAACGTTCTGAAGATGGTGTCGGATGAGTTCCCGGAGGCGTTTCTTACGATCGGCCCCTTCGGCGTCTGGATATTTCTCCTTCCGTAACAACAGCACTCGCCCCGAATATTGTTTTCGTGTACGGAGTGCGTTCCGTCGCTGTGGAAATTCTTTTGCTCCCAGTTGTTTGATGAGTTCCGGAAACTGTTTCTTCTGTTCTTCCGTCAGGGGAGACGTTCGCTCCCGGATCCACCGGTCCGGTATCCGGACCGGGTCCAGCAGTTTGTTCTCCAGGTACTGCCAGTCCCGATGATACGGACTCCCGGATTTCATGTTTTCCGTGATCGTGTCACGGCCTAAAACCGATTCGGTTTTTTTGAGAATGACCGCGACCTTTAAATATTGCTTTTCCTGTATCAGAAAGACAAAGAACTTTCGAAAAAGTGAGAGGCAGTACGCGGGATTTTTTCTGTCTCCGTTCCCGTCGTCGCTCCCCCGCATTTTTTTCCATTTGGCAAGAACCTGCTCCTCCAGAAGATGCAGCGCCTCTTTTGTGTTGCCGGTAATTTTCAGGGCATCGGCTTCCCTGGCGGGGGATGTGTCCAGTAGATCGGCATACCGTTTCACCAGGATTTTCATCATTTCCGGACTCTTCTCGGTTCCGGCAATTGCCATTTTTAACACCCGGTGTCGATTTCGGGAAAAGGTGTCATCCGCTTTCAGATTACTGCGCGATGTGTGCTGATGGGAGCCTTCAAACGTTCCACTCGAACTACGATAACTAACGGACGAACCCCTGCCCATCCCAATCCCACTCTCGAAGGATGGAACTCGATACTTCATCAAGGTCGACAAATTCTGATTTGCGGAATCTAACAACACCTCGAGAGCCATGGATCGTCGGAACTCCTGAAAAGCTTCCTTTTTCCAATTCCTCCCATACATCAGGTCGCCGTACAGTGCTCGAAGTTCCGGGGAGGAAGCCGGATAGGTCCGCCGCATCGACTGCAGAAAACCCGCCACGTTCCCGGGCAATTCGACCTTACTACCGTCTCCCAGGTTATAATATTCGTCCAGAACCGCCAGGCCGTCAATCGGATTCAGCTCCTTTACCGGGGTGTCAAGAATGGAGGAGGTCATGAATTCTTCCCATTTTTCTTTAAGGAGATGATACCGGCATGTGTGCGATGCGGTACCCAAAGGCTCCGTCGGTTCCGACCATCTGATACCAGAGAGGTTGTGCTGCAAACATCCAGCTGTACCCACGAAGTTTCACGAATCGATCGGAGTCCGCAACAACCCGACCGCCGTTCCTGATGGGTTTTTCCTCCTCCGGCATATGTTCCGGAAGCGTAATGTCATAATTGGCCCGGAATGTGTTCGGTCCGATGCGTTCCTCCAGCTGTTCGATGACCTTCTCAAGCATCCAGTCGGTATCCTCCTGCGCGGTGGTAGAAACGGCGGCAAAAATCAGAAACATCGCCGCAAAGATAAGCGAAGGAACCGATGTTCGATATGGTGTCTTTACTGGCATGGTTCCGGACGGGTGAATTTCTGTGAATACCCGGGCGGATTCATTATTATAACGAATATTGTCCCCCGGTGTTCACATCAGACCAATACGAAAAACCATTTGGTGAACGAAAAGAAGTGACGGATCCGGAACACGATGGTTCTCCCCGTTTTTGGCCGGAAACATATGCCGGGAGCCGGAGCGGGGTCGGTTCGTCGGGCGTATTCGGCGGAGTCGAAAAAGACCATATTCATTTCGGCCCGTCGATGTATTCTCGACTCTCCGAACCCGTCACGTCAGGTTCGGCGGTTCTTCGGCGATGACGGCCAGCTGGTCCTCCTCCCGCACGGTGTAATCAGGAACCGGATTTACATGAATATCAGGAGCAACCTCCGCCGCCTCACCGGTCACCAGGTCTTCCTCGCCGGACGGGCCCGGGCTCTTGATTCCCGTCAGCAACATCCCCTCCGACAGAAGATCCGTGGCCAGATCGGAAAACGAACGCCCCACGAAGCGGTTCGGAACCGGCACAAAATACAGTTCGTTTTTCCGGGCCTGGGCCGTGAGCAATTCCGACAGTACGTCCGTTACGCCGTGAGACACCGTGGCATTGGCCAGAAGAGCCAATGAATCCATTCGGATGATTTCGTCTCCGCTGGTTCGCCGGATGTGCCGTTCGTTTTCCTCCGATTCCAGCTGGATAATCGTGTGAACCGGAGGGGCGGTCGACTCCACCCCGAGACAGGTAAGGATGGATTTTTCGTCGCCCCCGTGGCTGAGAATGATGGCGGTATCGGCCGATTGAATGTCGACGAGTTCCAGCACCTCGTCATCGGTAAAATTGCCGTACACACAATATACCTCCCGATATCTGTCAGGATCACCGGCCGGTATGCGCTCGTCCTCGTCCGAAACAATCACGATCGGTGAATTCAGACCCACGTCGGGGTGACGGATTTCTCGAATCAGGTGATCTGTGGCCGGGCTGTGACCGAAGATCACAATATGGCCCGACAGGGTCAGGTGACGGGGTTTTTCCGGAACCTGAGCTCCTTTCATAATTTTTTTCACCAGGTCCGACGTGATACAGGCCGTAATGCCTCCCACCACGATCATCCCCACCACGAGGATGCCGATGGCAAATGCTTTTCCGGCCACCGATCCCGGTGGATCCACTTCCAGCCCGCTTGTGAGATAGACAATAATGGCCCAGAGCGTACTGCCGTAACTGCCGTAGGGCTCAGCGGAACTGCCGGCCATGGTTTCAATAAGGTACAGCACAAACGACGACCCCCACCAGATGAGCACCACGCCCACAAACATGGACGGATATTTGTGGCGGACGACAAAATTGGTCAGGGCAATTTTGATCCGGTGGAATTTTTTCATGACGCCCCCGGAAATTCCTGCGCAATGACCCAGAGATCCTCTTCGTCTCCCAGCACGCGATTCGGTGCAGGGTTCAACTCCGGTTCTCCCGTCCCCTGCACTCCAACCGGAATCATCCGCTCGGGGACCAGTTCCTCAAACGCATCCCGGAACGTTTCCCAGCCCTCCTCAACAGAAACACGGTAAAGCTCGCTTCCCGCCTCCTGGTACTTCAGGAGTTCCCCGTAGAAATGGCTGATGTGATGATTTCGCGTGCAGCGCGCAATCAGTTTCTCGGTCAGCTCCGACGCACAGACGGTTTCGTTGACGGCCGTCCGGTGAAAGTGCTTGAGGTTGTCCGAGTTGTGAATCTCGACAATGGTGTGCACGTCCCGGTCGATCCGTTCGATGGCCAGGGCCACAAGCAGGGCCCGTGCATCCGGGTTTTCCGAGGCCCCCGGATCCGACAGAATCACCGCGACCCGAATCCGTTCAAAATCAAGCATTTTCAGGGCATCCGTCTCCGTCGGATCGCCCTCCACCGTGTCCACAAAATCCAGGGCCGGCGGGACATCCGGTGGCGACGGGGCAAAGACAACCAGTTCGGGAACCTGTTCGCGAATCACCGACCTGGACAGCTTCCGGGCCATCTCAATGACCCGTTCGCCACCACAGACCAGAACCCTTTTTTGTGCTGCAGGTTTGTCGTTCACTTTTTTCTTCTCCGGAAATTCAGTTGGATCTTTGTGTTTTTAACCGGTGGTCCAGCCCGTGTCCACCTGATATCACGCCCCCGGAAATGATCTGCTCTGGTCCTATCATGGGATCTTCCCCGGGAGCCGAACTGGCCCGTTTCCAGCATATTCATGCAGATACCACGCCAGATTCGACCAACACTGGAACCGTCACAACAATTTCCCGCATTCGGCCCCTGTATCGGATGCATACATCAGTTTTCGCCGGAGCGAACCCTTTATCCGTTTCTTTTTACGACACGTGTATGTCGTCATATCTCGTCGACATGTTGCAATATACCGATTCATTGGGCCCCTTAATGGAAATACATTCACGGATGATGTGAACAACTTTAAATAAATAAGGTATTACACAGGATTTTTTTAATTTGTAAATAATATACGGGGTTGGCACACCCGTTGCAATAACATTCCTGCAGTCGTCCGATACGTTAGGACATTACTCGTAAAAACGGGAGGCATCATGCAAATAGCAAAAAAGATTACCATTTACTGTTCGAATTGCCAGCACCTGATTCATCTGCCCCAAAAATACGGGGGCAAGAAGGTGAAATGCCCAATGTGTGACGACGTGCTCGTCGTCCATGAGGCGGAGCCCCTTGTGGACGCGTCCGCGCTACTGGAGGCATAGACGAGGCGGGATGCTGGTATACTGTAAAACCTTTCCCGGTATGTCGCGATGCTTTCATCGGGGCCAACGGGCTCCCGCAGGAATAATTTCATGCAACATGCTATGCTTCATCTTCTTTTACCAGACGGTTTATCAGTTCATCGGGGCCGTCCGGCAGATCTTCGAAGCGGTGTTTTTGGTTGAGGTAATACCAGTCGGCGGACGGATGGACCTCGGCCACGTGTTCCACCATCTCCGGGTGGGAGGTCAGCAGAAAGATCTGATTTTGCTCGGCCAGTTCTCCGAGGACCCCGGTGACCCGGTGCCGGTGGGCCGGGTCAAAGTTGACGGCGGAGTCGTCAAGAATCACCGGCAGCCTCGGTTCAATTTCCTGAATTCGCGACAGCCGGATCGACAGGAACAGCTGTTCTTTCGTACCCCGGCTTAACTCCCGGGCCGTCTGTGTCTCCCCGTTCGACCGCTCGGCGTGAAACTCGGTGACTTCTCCGTCTTCCGACGGCTGCACTCCGGAATAGTCCTTTCCGGTGATTTCCTCGAACCGGTCACTTGCCCGTTCCAGGACGGGGCCGGCCGCTTTCTCGACAAATCGGCTGTGTAATTTTTCGAGGAGAATGGCCGCAATTCGCAGGGTTGCCCACCGCTCCGCCATGGGACGTAGTTTGGTTCGCTCACGCTCAATACCATGCCGTGCCTCCAGCATCTCCTCATCGGTGGACAGGGCATCTTTTCTGGCCCGAAGCTCTCCTAATTTGTCGCGCAGTTGGTTCTCTTCTTCCCGCAATTCTTCGATATCTAAATTTGTGTTCTTCAGTGCTGATTCCACCTCTCCCGGATCGGGATATTCCTCCGCCGCCTTCTGGAAAGCCGACAGTACATTTTCGTCATCAACGTCATTCTCATTCTCCGTCTGTGTCTCCTCAAGGTACGGAGCAAACGCCTCCCGGACCTGTGCCCGGTTCAGGGCGGAGAGAAGGGCTCGTTTGGCCTCCTCCATTCGCCGGCGGCCTTCACGAAGATTTTCAATCTCTTTTCCTTTTTCCTCGATCTTCATCAGAACGGTGTTGACCTCTTCGGGCGGGGCTTTTTGATCCGGTGGTTCGAAGGACAGTGTGGACAGAGGAAGACGGGAAATAAACTCGTCAATTTTTTTGCGGATTCGGTTTCGCTTTCTCTCGGCCTCTCGCCATTCGTCCGCCCGATCCAGCAGATCATTTGCTCGTTCCACGGCCGAAAACAGTTCACCGGCCGATTCCGGAAGAGCGAGCCCTTCAAGGTCTTTATTTACGGTTTCGTCAAGGACGTGGGCCGCGTCAAGGAGCGTCGACACAAATTCCTCCTCGTCACTCCGCAACTGGTTCTTTTTCTGTTTAAGGTCCGACAGATCCGAAGTTGCCTCGGACACGCGGCGGTAAAATTCCATCGTGGCGTCCGGGGATACGTCCGCAGGCAACCCGAGTTGGTCCTTGAGCTCGGAGAGTGTTTCCTGTTTCTCTTCCCATTCCGCCGACCGTTCTTCCAGCCGCTCATTTATGTTTTCAAGCCGTTGTTTCTTGCTCTGAATCCGGGAGCGAATACCGTCGGCCGTTTGCCGGCTGTCGGTATGCCTCGTGGCATAGTAATACAGGAATCCGACCGAACCCCCGAGAAGCACCAACCCGGACACCACCCCAAGAGCCGTGGACACAAATTCGGACAGCAGCACGGCCACAATCAGGGAAAACAGTGACAATCCGCCAAGCAGCACGATGATGGATCCTGGAGCCAATCCTCCCGGAACCGTTTCGGACACCCCCTCCGTTTGCTTAAGTTGTTCAATCTCCTCCTGAAGTTCCCGCCGGTCCTCCTCGAGCCGTTCGCATTTCCGGTCAAGCTCCGTCACCTCATCGACCGTCTGTTTCAGTTTGTCGTCGGCCACGAGATCCGTTCGCACGGCCTCAAGGTCGGTCAGGTCACTCCAGTCGGGGTGAAGTTCCTGTACCTGGTTCCGGAGGTCCTGTTCCTGTTTCTCGATTTCTTTTTGTGTCCGGTTCAGGTTTTTCCGTTTCTCCCGCCACCCGGACAGCTGGTTGTTGTACGACTCGATGTCCTGTCTTCGTTCAAGAAGTATATTCTTCTGCTCCTCCGGATTCTCCCGGGTACTGAACGACCGAAACTCATCCCGTGCTTTGCGAAGTTCGTTCGTTGCCTCTTCGAACGCCGACCGGTGATGTTCGGCCTGGTCGGCGGTTTGTTCCGGAACATCGTCCAGCTGTTCGGTGAGGTCACTTGATTCGAGCCGCCGCTTCCGTTCACGATACGTCCGGAAATCAGGCAGGTATTCCTTCAGGGTTTCAAGGCGCCGGCGCCTCGTCTCGGCACGGTTTCGTTGATCAACGATATCCGCCAATTTGTTTTCTTTATCCGTAATTTGCTCCTCCACCGATCGATATTGGTCCACCTGCTTTTTGGCCTCCTCCAGTTCCTCAACGTATTGTTTGATCCGATCCAGCACATCTCCCATCTGGTACGCCGTGCCGTTGACCCCGCCCAGTTTTTTGTTGGCCTCGTACCGGATGTCCTCGAGCAGTTCGGGAATCCGCACCACGTCCGCCCAGCCCGCGCCAAGCAGCGCGGCGTTTAAATTTTCCCGCTCGTCGCTGTCCACACCGGCCGGCAGTTGCTTTAACTGGTCCAGACTGATCGTGAACAGCTGATTGTAATGAAACGAATCGATGTGGCCGTAGAGGTCATCGATGGCGGTTGTTCCATTGCCGTCGAGGGTTTCCACGGAAGGAGTGGCATAACCTTCCACCGATATCCGGTAATCGCTGTTGTTGTGACGGACCTGTGCCGACAGATCGTATTCGGAGGCGGCGGGAGGAACATTGCCGGAACGAGGAACGCCGTATCCCAGACATCGAAGGGCGTGCATAAACGTGGTTTTCCCCGCTCGCTGGAGGCCGCCCACGACCACGAGGCCCGAATCCAGACCGTCCACGTAGGCTTTCTGAAAACAGCCGAAATCCGTGAGGTCCATCTTACGAATCCACATGTTCGCTCCGTTTCTTTCGTATGCGGTCCACAAGCAGGTTTCGGGCATCCTCGACCAGTGTCTGAAACACGTCGTCCCGGAGCGGAAAACGCTCAAAATCCGTTTCCTCGTGATCGCCCGGCTCGGTCCAGATGTCCTTGCAGGCGTCACGGAGTTCGTTTTGCCATTCGTCCCGGTCCTCGAGCTCCTCAAAAAGGGAAAACAATTCCTGAAGCACACGATCTTTTTCGCGAAGATCCTCCACGGGCGGCAGTGGATCGGCCGTCCGGACCCGAACGGATTCGGTCCATAAAAACGGGGATCCTTCCCCCAGGTTTCGCCGGAGCTGTTCCGCGATACCGGACTCGACGTCTTCGGTGGATCGGAGCAATTCATTGATTTCGCCCCGGCCGGTTAGTTCCCACCGGAGAACAAACCCATTCAAATCATAAGGAGAGTGAACGGAGATATCCGGGTCTGTTTCGGCGAGTTGATCAGCGTTCTGGTCCAGGATGTTCTGTCCTTTCTCCTCGATCATTCGGATCACGTCCTCGACGTTCCCGGGGGATGCATCGGGTTTTTCACCGTCCACCGGGACGTCGGACTGCAACCAGACGATCGGGCCGACGGGGACAAACGTGAGTTCCGGTTGCTGACCGTTCTCAAGTTCCACCAGAAAACAGCCGCCGGGACCGGATTCGGTTATTTCCCGCCCCTGTGGAATGCCGGGGTAAGCCGCCGTCACCGTTCCCGTATACACTTTGCGCCGGTGAATGTGGCCGAGGGCCCAGTACTGAATTTCCTCCCTGCTCCGCAGATCGCTCAGGGAGCAGGGGACGTACCGGCTGGATTCCGGGTCGAGGCCGGTATGCAGCATTCCGATGTTCGGCACGTCGTCGTCCGGGGGGGAAAATTCGTGGTACATTTTCCGGGATTCGGAGGGATTTCGATAGGACTGGCCCAGGATCCGGGCCTGCGGGTTCTGCACGTCGGGGAAGTGCGCAGTTTCCGGTTCCTCAGACCCAAATACTGTTGTGGAGGGCGGCAGATCCAGTAACTCCTCCCCCTGGCCGAGTGGATCATGGTTCCCATAAATAATGTAAGCGGGAATGTCCTTCTCGTCCAGCCGTTCAAGCTGCTGCACGAAAAAGGAATTGGCCCGGACCGACCGGGATTCCTGGTCGTACACGTCCCCGGCAAAGAGTACGAAGTCAACGTTTTCCGAAAGGGCCGTTTCAACTATTCGTTCCAGGGCGGTGTAGGTGGCCTGCTGAAGCTGTTTTTGTACCGACCGGGATTGATCGGCCACGGTCTCGAGCGGGCTGCCCAGGTGCAGATCGGCCGTGTGTAAAAACCTAACCATGATCAAGTGAAGGTGTCAGATAACGAACCACCACAAACGAACCTCATAAAGACCGAACCGGCCTTCCTTCAATATACAGAAGAATTATGCAAATTCGAATGATCCGGTGCCGGTGCCTCATGACCGGGAGGCGCTTACAGACCTTCCACAATACCGTGAACTATGTTTACGAATTCTCTGTCAGTTTCCGCCGGATTATTTCACATATAAACATATTACCAAAATATATTTTATTAAAAGAACATTTTTGGGCGTTCATTAATAGGAATAAAATTTGCGTCTTACCTGGTGAGATCTCTCCTTCACGAACACCTTCGTTTGTACGAGTTCCGAAATCGGTTTCAACAATTCGAATTGTGTGCACCTGCCTGTATTTCAGGCCATTCCGACGTGCCGCTCGGTCCCAGGACACCGGTACAATACGTAGACTATTTTTTAAAATAACGACACCACAGGATGAAATGTAAAAAACGACTTCAAACCGTTTTCCTGACCGGACTCGCCCTGCTATTTCTTCAGATCAATACCGCTGACACCCAAGAGATCCGGGTCGCCAGACTGAAAAAGCAGAACCTCCAGCCGGAAAAATTAACAAAGGGTTGGAATGTCGAAGGATCGATTCCAGAGACGGGACGGGTGTTTTCCGTTCGGGACAGGCAATACGTGTTGCTGGATTTAAACGACGACGGCAAAATTCAGGCCGGGGGAAACGACGGGCTGACCGTGCCGGAATATCCATTTGTGGTGTACCTTGAGGAAAAACTCCTTCTGCCGATCGGTCAGTGTCGAATCAAGATCAGGGAAACGAGAATTCAGATGATCACCGAAAACCTGGAGATAAAGAAGAGTCTGGTACGTGACGCGTCGGTGCTTACCCGTTTACGAATCCGTTCCGGCGTTTCGCCCGTTCTCCTCTCCGGGGAGGCCTCGAAACACTGCCGCCAGCACCTGGATTACCTGATCAAAAACGACATTAGACAGGGCATGAAGATGCACAGGGAGAAGAAGGGAAACCCGGGATACACCAAAACCGGGGCGCGGGCCGGCGGGAATAGCATCCTCCATCCGGAAATAAGACGTTACCGGAAAGCCCTGTTCAACTGGTATAAAACGGCCTGGCACGGTGCGGCAATGATACTCCCCAACGTTGAGAAAGTGGGTATTGGATTGAAGGATAAAATCGCCATTCTCTATCCCTACAAAAAATCCGATGACCGGGAGGAGCCGTTCCAGCACCCTCCGGATGACGCGAGGGACGTGCCCGCCACGTTCACCTCCCGGGGCGAGATCCCCAACCCGGTTCCCGGCACCACAAACGCCATCGGTTGTAGGATGCCCGTCTTCCTCCGGCTGACAGAAACCCTCCGCAAAAAGAAGGTTGAAAAAGCACGGTTGATCGGGCCCGACGGAAACGAGGTAAAAGGCTCCGTGTCCAGCCCATCCAATCCCGCCAACAAACGCTTGCCCTCTAACGCGGGACTGGCGCTGTTCGTGCCGAACAACAAACTCCGCCGGGACAGCACCTACCGGGTGGTTTTCCGTTTGCAGGGAGTGGACAAAGCCTTTAAATGGTCCTTTCAGACCCGATAACAGATAAAGTGACCGCTCTTCGAGATCATAATTGTGCCCGGATCGGCCGCTTTCTTAAGACGTTCAGCCCGGTTGACGTCGTCGAAGAGAACTGTTTTCTTTCCATCCGGCACCTCCCCTCAGAAGGCCTTAACGGTGTGGAAGCCCACCTGAAGTTTCACCTGATCTTCCGGCGAAAGTTCACTGTTGTGCTGATTCAGCTCTTCCTTCCGGACCCCGGGGAACATGGTACCGCCCGGCCCGTCGGTTACTTCTCGAGGGCTTCCAGAAGTTCCCGCACCCGCTTTTTTCGCTCCGCGTTCTCGCTGTCACGGGCGTCCTTCAGCTCCGGCTCGGCCAGGTGACCCGCGACCCGAAGACGTTCCATGGCCGATTTCCGTTTCTTTATTCTCCGGGCACCGAGTTTTTGAATCAGGTCCTTGAAATAACCCGAAAGGGCAATCTTTTCCCTTAACGCTGTTGCCGCCTTTCGGGAAAGCCGATGCGGCCTGTGGTAGGCCATCGAGGAGAGGTCCCGGAAGAGGTCACCCGCGCTCCCGTATTTTTTCACAAGCGCCTTTTCTTTTTCGTCCCGGGCGATTTCGATTAACGAACCATAGGTTTCGCAGAACGTCTTCACCAGATCCGTACCGTAATCGATCTTCAGTTTCTGAAGCTGCTTTCGACGCGATGTATCCGGCGTGAACAGGAACCGTTCCAGGTGTTTCTTCAGTTTCTTCCGCTGGTCCGGGGGCAACATGGTGAACTCCCGAATTTCCTCCCGGGTGCCGATGACCATAATTTTGTTTATAATCACGTAATCGAGCTTGTTCTCCGAAAGCACATTTTCGAGGTAATCGGCCAGCGGCTTTTCCTCCTCCGCATCAAGATCAACCTTTGTTCCCAATACCTCTTCCTTTACCGCCAGATCGGGAGCGAGAACATACGAAATCCCTCCTTTCGTCTCCAACAGGTACCCCATCGCCCTCACCAGGGGAAGATCCACCACATTGAGCTTCTGTTTCTTCCGCAGCACCTCGAACGCCCCCCCGACCGAATCCTCAATTCCGTCCCTCGAGAACCGAACGGCCCCGGAAAGCCAGAGTCCCGCGACCCCGTATCTCGATGCCGCAGACACCGAAAATTGATTCTTTCCCTCGTATTGACCCCGGACCTGTGCCAGCATCATCAACACGTGAAACACCCGCCCCAGCCCGGATTCCTGTATCCGCAGACGAATTACCTTCCTGTTCATCTTCTCCTTGGCCTCCTCCTCCATCTTCACCGTCAATCCCTTGTTCTCCGCCTCCAGATTCAGAATTCTTTTTACGGATGCATTACGTAACCGGAGGTCAACAGTATGTTTCTCCAGTTCCTTCTTCTTTTCCTCCACCCCCTGTGCAACCAGGACGTGGAAACAGGAAATGCCCAGCAGGAACAAAACAGCGGCTACGGTTATGAGGGGGTTCGAATCGCCACGAAGGTACTGTTTGGTATTCGTGTTTGAGGTCATCTTCGGATCCATCCACAACGCGAGAAACGAATGTTCGAGAAGAAAAGAAGACCAACCCGCTTTTGACCCGACAGAAACAGGAATTAAAATCGAAGACCGGGATCCAATGCAATGCGATACACACAAAATCGGGTGGAACACGCCCGCTGTCGCAATAAACAACAGGGTTCCGGAAGAATTTCATCGAAAGGCACAGTCGTTACCTGTCGAACCGGAAATATCGGGGGGTTTCTGATCTGGAACAGGAGTTGCGTTAAATTGATTCATGGTGGTTCCTGTTTCCGAACACGTCTCAATTTTACACATCCTGGACATGAAAAAATGGCTCATCTGGGCAATGTACATCGGGATCGGGTTGCTGGTGTTCCTGGTTGGCACGGGGTTTATGCTGGCCACCTCCTGGGAGCGGGCGTACCGCCGGCAGGTGTCCCGTTTACAGAAACAGGGCATTCCCGTGGAGCCAAAAAAATTACAGAAACAGTACCGGACCCGAAATCCCGACCGGAAGAACTACTCCTCGTTCGAATTTCCATCAAAGCTCACATCCATTCAAGAACGCTACAATGATCTGCAGTGGGCCGGCAACGACAGTTTGACCCCCAGAAAAGCCGCATTGGAAGTCAAACCGGACATGAAGAAACACGAGGAAAAAATACAGGAATTGCTCGCGGAAGACGTGCGTCCCGCCCGGCTGGACCTAACCCGGTTCGTTAAGGTCGAAATGAAACATGCCGGCGAACGTATGGACGAGGCGAGGTTTCTCGAAGCCTATGCGCTTGCCCATTACTTCGGTGGCACTCCCGAAAAAGCCGTCCGGGCACTTCAGAAAAAACTGCGCATTACCCGGGCGCTGCTGGCGGAACCTGTATTCGTCCAAAGTTTATTTGCCTATTCCATAATAGGCATCATAAGGGCTACGCTGGAGGAAATGATGACGGCCCCGGAACGCCTGCCATCGTCGATCAAACAATTACGTCCCCACCTGAACCCCCAAATGGTCAGAGACGCCCTGCTGCCCGCGCAGGATGCGGAAGTATCGATGGCGATCACGACACTGAAAAAATACGGGAGAAAAGCAGGAGGACTCTCCTCCTCTTCCGGTTCATCTTCCTATCGTTATCCTGAACCTCTCGTGCGAAAATGGGCCGCTAATTTCATACGCCGTTACCTGGATTGGCGGAAGATTATTCAGAAACCCTATTACAAAAACAAGCGGTCTCGCGAAAAGTTTAAGGACGACATCAACCGAATTGACGACAGCTGGTCCTTATACACGGACAAGATCTCTGTTCAGCTTTTTCCCACATACGATGAAACATACAAGCAACATGTAATAGCGATGGCGTCCGTTGAAGTCATGCGGGCGGGTATTGGGTATTGCCTCGATCGCCGGAGGGGAAAAATTCCGAAAACAGCGACGCCCGATCTGTCCGAAACGACGGATCCGTTTACGGGGGATCCGCTCCGGGTCCGGAAGACCGATTCGTACATCTACATATACAGTACCGGACCGGATCAGGAAGACGACGGGGGACGAAACAAATCGACCGACGATGACCTGGACGACGTTCGCCTGCGGATTGCGGTGCCGGACGATGAAAAGTAACATCTATCGAACCGGAAACAGCAACGTTCCTGATCATTCCCGATGAGGTGAGTGAGTTTCTCATCAATTAACGGACGCCCTTTCCCCACTGAAGCCGATCGGAAGAAACAACCTCTTTCCGGGGACCACACCGTAATCCTGTATATGGGATATTACCGAAAACAGGAGGACGAGAAGGAAAGAATTTTCTTCCGGTCATCCGTTGATCAGTCCGTGGCAGTTCGTCTCTGGGTCGCCGATTTATTTTTCCTCTTTTTGATTCTCTTCCAGGTTGATTTTCCAGAGCATCAGATCGCCGTCCGAAAATTCCCCGCCGGATTTATTCCGGGCGTCCTGAAACGTGAAGTGTTTCATGCCGTCCACGAAATTTCGCTTGTCCGAGGCGTCTTTGGCTTTGCCTTCCTCCGGCGTAATAACGCCTTTGTCCGAATCCACATCAATGTCGGAAATTGTGGGCTCGAACGACGTTACCTCGCCCACCCCGTCGTACCAGTACCCCCAGAACCGCTGCCGGTTCTGACTGCCGGAATACACCTGTCCAAACAGGTACAGCGACGATCCGGCCCGGGCAATGCCCTTGATGCGGTGTTCCGTGATCTCGTCCGGGCCTTTTCCGGTGTAGTAAAATCCCGTCCAGGCCGGCGACCCGTCTGATTTCTTTAACTTCATGAGCGCCCCGTCCCCCATCTGAGCATCAAACTTCGGCAGCCCGATCCGACCGCCGAAATAAACGTGGTCCCCGATAACCCGCACCACGTGACTGTTGTTCGAATCCGTATTGGAGGCGGTCCACGTTTTGCCCCAGTCCAGATTGCCATCCGAACCGACGCGCGCGACGCTCATGTGTGTCTGTGCCCCCCGGCGATCACAGGAAAGGTACACATTGCCCTCTCCGTCGACGTCGATGGAATTCACGTTTCCTCCCGTTCCCAGTTCGACGTTCTTCGCCCACAGGAGTTCCTGTTTGGATGTTCCCACCTTGAACTTTGCCAGGTACCCATCGTTGTTGCCACTGCCCGCCACGTACAGATGACCATTTCCATCAGCTTGAACCGCGTAGCCTCTATCGTTGTACCCTTCGTACAGGTCTACGGCTTTCTGCCAGATCACGTCGCCACTGTTCCGATCAAAGGCGAGAAGCAGGACGTATGCGTTGGAGTTTCCTTTGTTTGCCCCGGTGGTACCCGTGACGTACACCGTGTCTCCGGAGACGTCCACGGCGTAGGCTTCCGCGGCGTCATTGGTGTCGTGGCGTCCACCGCTGTAGGACGGCCATCCCGCCATCCAGTAACGTTCCCATACCGGCTCCCCCGTTTCCGGATTCAGTTTTAACAGTATGGCGGCGTTGTCCCGGGCCCCCGCAAAATACACATTGCCGTCCTCGTCCAGGGCCATGGCACCTCCCGATCCACCGGTTTCCCCGTTCTGCCCCGGATCCCGGCTCCGGTCGTCCTCCTCGGAATTCCATATTTTCACCCAGCCGATGTCACCATCACTGTTCAGACGGCCGAGAAAAATGTCATTATTGTATTTGTCGACCACCTCCGAGCCGTGTCCACTGAAAAACAGGTTGCCGTTCTCATCCGCCACCATTGCCGTGGCCATCTCATCGGTCTCCGGTGTCCCCAACAGCTTCTGAAATACCGTCGTGCCCGGGGAAAAGAAATAACCATTGTTCCGGCCGGTGCCGATCACCGTCCACTCGTAGGTCTTCCCGTCCCCGTACGTGACGGTGACCGTCGTCTTCCGTTCCCCGGAGCGGACCGGGTAAAACCGCAGCATGAATTGAAACTGTCCGTCCGGTTTTACGGTTTCGTTGTCCACCTCCAGCGGTTTCGGGTCATTCTCGGTGTTCAGCAGAACAAACTCCTCCGACTTCACTCCCTCCGCATGATCCAGCTCGATGTTCTTGATGGTTACTTCTTCCTCGGTTTCGTTGTTAATGCCGTAATTGGCGTCGGATTTGCTGAACAGAGCCACTTTGTTTCCGCTTCCTTTCTTCCCCATCGGGGTATAAAAGGTATCTCCATCTTCCAGCTCGTTCCCGTTCACAATCACGGAAACTTCCTGTGCATCAAGTGCAAGGGGACTCAGAACAACCGCCAGACAACCGAGAAGCACATAAACAAACCGTTTCGTTCCGAACGTTTCCATGGTTTTCCCGTTCAAATGAAGTACTGAAATATCGAGCAATTCTGAACACACGACGATCCTCAAACCGTTTCCCGGGGCCCGGCCGCGATTGGATCACGACACGTGCTCCCACATTGTTACCGTGAGACGAAGAATCTCCTTATCATGAACGCCCATTCCGGTTCATTTCAAGTTCACGCGACATCATTCCCTTTGCGCATACCGGTTCCGTCGGGGCCGAGATCCGTCCCGTTCCCGACCGACACCGACGACCGGTGATGTCCACGAATTTACAAAACGGTCCATAATTTTTGTACAATCGATCTGTTCCGGAGTATCCAGTTGCTCCTCCGACACTCGTTGTCGCATGACCGAGTGCAGGACACAAAAAAACATGAATGAACCGCACACGCCTGAACCGTTGCCGCCGGACGACCTGGACTGGGAATCCTTCGTGCCCCTGATCGGACAGGCCAACCGGAAACTCGCCCGGTACGACGGACTTCTTCACGGCCTGGCCAATCCCGACCTGCTAATGTCCCTTCTCTCCCCGATGACGGATCAGGAAGCGGTCCTTTCCTCCCGAATCGAGGGCACCCAGGCCTCCTTCGAGGACGTGCTGCAGTACGAAGCGGATCCCGGCGGGGACGTCCAACCGAAAAAAAAAGAGGACATCACCGAAATCATCAATTACCGGAACGCCATGGAACACGCGGTGGAGGAAATGAAGGATTTTCGACTCCACCTGGACCTGCTCAAAGAAATTCACGCCATCCTCCTTGACAGCGCCCGGGGGGAAGGCATGGCGCGAGGACAGTTTCGGGACGACCAGGTCTGGATCGGGGCTCCGTCCTCCTCGATGGAGGAGGCCAAATACGTGCCGCCCGAAGGCTCCGACGTGGGACCGCTCATGGAGGAGCTGGAACAGTACATCCACGAGGTGGAACGGGACCTGCTCGTGCAGCTGGCCCTGATTCACGCGCAGTTCGAAATGATTCATCCGTTCATGGACGGCAACGGGCGTGTTGGCCGGATCCTGATTCCGCTCTTCCTCTACGAAAAAGACGTTCTGTCCCAGCCGATGTTCTACATCAGCGAATACATCGAGTCGCACCGGCGGGAGTATTTTGACCGGTTGCTTTTTATCTCAAGGGACGGGGACTGGAACGGATGGGTGGAATTTTTCCTGGAGGCCATTATTGAACAGGCGGACGCCAACACCAAAAAGGCGCGTAACCTCGTAAACCTCTACGACGAAATGCGTTCGGAGCTGCCGGACAAAACCGGCTCCAAGTACGCGCTTCAGGCACTGGACGCCATTTTTCAGAAACCCATCTTTTCCTCGACGGAATTTCAGGAGGTCTCCGGCATCCCCAAACGCGCCGCAAACCGGATGATCAAGAAACTGCTCGAGGAGGACGTCATTTCAAAAGTGCGGGAAACCAAAGGACGAAAACCGGGCATCTACCACTTCGATCAACTGCTCGACATCGTCAACATGTAAACGCCCTCCCGAACGTACGACCTCCTGCGGGACCCCGAGTTTCTCATTCAACTCGTTCGGACGACCAATGTTCCGCAATTGGTTGTTCCGGGAAGTGACCGTCCCAAAAACACGGAGTACGGGTGGGACGTGTCCCACAACAAATCGTTGCGGGATCCGGGCGTCCCTGAAATGTCTGCTGCGGGATGCCCCTGTCCCACAACATTTCGTTCACGGAGACGGCCGTCCCACAACCTCCCGGTTTAAGACAAAGATGTCCCTGAAACCCAGTTGTCGGAAAGGAATGTCCCACAAGTCCCCGTTTCGAGAGACAGGTGTCCCACAAACAACCGTTGCCGGAGACGGATGTCCCACAAACGGCCGTTGCGAGCAGCAAATGTCCCACAAGTATCACTTGTCGGCGGTGCCTGTCCCACAAGGAAACTTATGAGACATATATTATAATTTATGTCTCACAAACGGGGTTCCGGGACAGATCTGTCCAGCAACTGTACTTGTGGGACATGAAGTAAAGTAGGTGTCCCCAAATCTCGCCATGGTGGACAGGCGTGTCCTGCTACAGGGGCCTGCGCGACAGAGATGTCCCCCGGCCGATTCACATCCGCTCCCGGACCCACTCCCGGATCTCCGCCACCGTCATTGGTTCGACGGAAACCCGTTCACCATCCGCGGTGTAGAACACCCCGGCGGTCACGTCTTTTTCCGGGTACTCGGCCGTCACCATGTGATGGTACACGCTGACCTGAAACCGGTACTCCTCCTGGGCCCGCCGGTCAAGGTCGGTCTTGAAGTCCACGACCTCCACCCGATCCGATCCGACGGTGATCAGGTCGGGGGTTCCCTCCAGGGTGACACGGTGGTTCGGCAGGTCCAGTGGCAGAAGACCGGTCTGTTCGGGGTGGTGTGTCCCTTCGAGGGACGCGATAAAATCACGAACGTGCTGCTGATCGGTGTTCGCCGGTTCGGCGGGTTCTCCGGCGGCGACCTTTTCGGCAAACTCATGGAGTGCTTTTCCAAACGCCGTTCCCCGTCCCCGCTCCCGTTCCTCGAACATCGACGAATCCATCACGGCGTGTACGGGCAGTTTCACGGGCACTGTTTCCGGCGGAAGTTCCACCGACAGTTCGGCTCCTTCCCGATCCGATTCGCCACCCGCCGGCAACTCCTCGGGGGCCTCCACCTCCTCGGGGTCAAGATCCAGGTGATCGAAGAACGAACTGGGGATTCCCTCCCCGCCGGCCGTAAAAAACAGGTGATCGCGGGCGCGTGTCTGAGCGACGTACATTAAACGGCGTTCTTCGTCATAACCCCCCGAAAAACACGCCTGTAAAAACCCGGTTTGCCAGCTGTCGTAAAGAATTTCGCCGAACCCGTCCCCCTCTTCCCCCATCACCTTTTTCCGCCGGAGACCGACCGGGTCCCGAAACAGAATTCGACCGTTTCCGCCCCCGCCGGACGGAGGAAACCGGGACCGATTGACATCAGCCACAAACACGATGGGATATTCCCGACCCTTGGCCCCATGTATGGTCTGTACCGTCACCGCGTTCTCCGACTGCACGCTGACATCGTAGGTATCCCCGTTTTCAATCGCCGACGTGATAAATTGCACGATTTCTCCATGACTCATGAGACTGTCCCGAAACGTTTCGTCCAGCACGGTTAGAATGGTGTCCGCATATTCGTCCGTGTATCCGTACCGATCAAACACCCGCCGGGCAATTTCGGAGATGGGTCCGGCCTCCGCCAACTCGTCGACGAACGTCCGGAGATCCTCCGGGTAGTTCCGGTACAGATCGGGGGCGCCGCTGGTTTCGTGAAGGTATGCGTTAATTTCATCCATCCGGTATCCGGCGTGTTCCAGAACCACGGACCAGCCCCGTTTGGAATGAGGCTCCTCCAGGATCCGGAGGAACGCGAGGAGGAGTTTGGCCGGATCGAGGTGAAACAGTTCCACACCGCCCTCAAACGCCACCGGAATCTCCCGACGACGTGCTTCTTCCTGCAGGTCAAGCGGAAACTGACGGCGCCGGGACAGAACCGCGATGTCCTCGTACCGCGGTGGCCGCCACCCTTCTCCCTCCTCGTCCTCCACCTCAAATCGATCGTTCCCCACCATTTCCTGTATTCTGTACAGAATCCACCGGATCTGGTCATCACAATGGTAGGCCGTTATCCGTGGATTGCTTCCGCTCCGTTCCGCGGTCAGATTTGTTATCCGTTGCCGGATGGTTTCCTCCGGCAGGTCCTCCGACGATTTGCCCGGAAGGGTCAGGCTGTTGTCCTCGGCAAAATGAATGAGTTCCTGCGGCGAACGATAGCTGGTTTCCAGAGGAATCGTTGTGACCTCCGACACCGAATAGTCTATTCGTGAACGATCCCGGTTGATGTCGTCCGCGAACCGCTGCAGACGATCCTCGAACGCCAGGATGTTCTCCACCTCCGCATGCTGAAAACTGAAGATGCTCTGTTTCCAGTCCCCGACGGCACAGATGTTGTTGGTTTCGGCCAGGAGCAGACCAAGTTTGAACTGTATTTCACTGGTGTCCTGGAACTCGTCAATCATCACGTACCGGTGTCGGCTGTTCGCCCGGAGCTCATCGTCCTCGCAAAGCAGGACGTACGTAAGCACCAGCAGGAACGAATAGTTGACGTAATTCCGTGCGAGGGCATACGAGAGGTAGTCGGCGTACAGGTCGTGCACGAACGAAAACAGGGAATCCCGATCGTCCCGGAACGCTTCCTTCGCCCATTTTTCGTCGATCTGTTTGGTTCCGCGGGGGCCGCGAACCTCTTCTTTGTCCGGTGCGTCCGGGGAAAAATTCTTCCGGTAAAATACGATGTTCAGGCTCTTCCGGAGGCTTGACTGACGGTTTCCGTCGCTCCGGTTGGCGTCCTGGAACAGGGACAGGAAATTCTCCAGGGATCCCTCCAGCAGTTGACGGCCGTTCTGATACCACCCGTTCTCCTCCGGAACGATGCCGCGACTGGCCAGGTTCTTGATCAGGGAAAGGAGGTTCTCCGGATCCCGTACGGTCCGGTACACGGACCGGTGCCGGGGCCGTTCCTCCAGGAAGCCATCCAGGAACCGACGCACGTGATGCATTTCGAGATACTCGTTCTCGAGGATGTTGGTGTCGGCCGCGTACGGTTCGTCCAGGCCCAGGTACGAAGGCGCCCGAAGTCCGTCACGGTCCAGCAGCCGGCGGCAGTGGCTGTGAAATGTTCGGATGGGGGCTTCCTCGATCAGGGTCGGGTCGACCGGTGCTTCGCGGGCGATCCGGGTCTTCATCTCGTCCGCCCCGGCTCGGGTGAAGGTGATCATCAGGATGTCCTCCGGCCGGACGTCGGTCTTCTCCAGCAACCGGCAGTACCGCCGTACCAGTGTCGTCGTCTTCCCCGTACCCGCTCCCGCGTCCACGAGATAGATGCCCTCCGTGTTGTCGATGACCCGTTTTTGCTGTTCGTTCGGCTCTACCATGTTCTCCGTGCGCTACGTCGTTCGCAGTTGTTTATTTCGTCTCCTGTCAAACCTATTCCTCTCAATCGGTGTTCTCCCCCTTATGATACCCCGTCCCTCCGCAGCAGAAGGTCGAAGTGTTCCAGCTCGGTCAGATCGACCCCCTCCGCCACCCCATGCAGGGGAAACCCTTCTCGTTTGTACCGATTTATCCGGTCCACCTGCTCCGCCAGGAATTCCTCGAACCGATCCAGGTCCGGCGCCAGCAACCGGCCCTTCTTCAGGGTCAGAATATCCTTCAGTATTTTTCTACACCCCTTCTCGACGTACCGGCAATCCCCGGCAAATTCTTTCGCGTAGTCGATAAATTCATCGGCGTACGCGGAATCGAGCAGACGGTCCTCGTCATCGATCTCCGGCAGGGGCCGGTTCTCAAAAAACTGGCGGTAGTTTTCGTACCCCATCGGGTCGAGTGTTTTTACGCGGTCATTACTCTCCGAGTAATCCATGAGCTCCTCGTAAAAACTCGTCGCAAGGACGAGATCTTCAAGCGGCTCCGGAGTAAACTCAACGTCGACGATGTTGTCCGAGGGATCCGGTGAGCCGTAGAGGTAGTCGTACCGATTTTCCAGCAAATGGTAAAATCGGAACGTCAGGGGCCTGTCCGGCACCACCGTCCGATGGTGAGCAAGGTACATGGCCACCTGAAAATCGGATTTCGCGGTAACGCTGTCCGGAAGGGCACGTTCCGCCAATTTCGCCCCCGAGACGCCGGCCCGGCCACTTTTAAAATCCACGAGTTCGGTGGCCGAACACACCCAGTCCACCACACCGTGGGCACGGAGGTCCCGGTTCCTGAACCAGGCCTCCGCACGCGGATCCGTCAGCGATCGTTCAAAGTGTGTCGAAAACAGGTTCTCCCGTTCCCGGGGCACGGGTCCGTACCCCTCCACCGACTCCTCCCGTTGCTCCTGTTCCATCCGGTCGACGAAATCCATGATGCTCCGCAATCCCACGTGCAGTTCCGTCCGTTCCTGTTCCATCTTTCCCGGATCCACAAAGGGCTTCAGGGCCCCGGCCATCAGGTCCACACAGGTATTCGGGTCGGATCGGTTCACGGCGTCCGGGTGATTCAGGTAAAATTCAGCAAACTGATGATACAGAAGACCCCGCTTCCGGTAATACGTAATCGGTTCGTCCACAAGGCGGGAGAACTGGTCATGTCTCGGTGACTTCACCAGCCTGTTGAGCCGGCTCTGCGAGAGAGTTTCCACTGTTGAGGGTGTCACATCCGTTTCCCTGTGTTCGAACGGATGGACCGGTCCCGATCGATCCGGTGGCACATGCCGGGTGTGTCGCAGGTCGGCGAAGGACGTGAGTTCCATCCCCTCCGGTGCAAGTTTATGAAACGACAGGCACGGAGTGATGTCCCGGTTTGCCTGTTTTTCCTCCACGAGGTACATCTGGCGTTTGCCGTTCTGCACCAGCACCTGAAAATCCCGGAGCCGGTGTTCCCGTTCCCGACTGGCGTCTCGCCAGGGAGCGGGAGACGTCGGCCTGGACCAGGACGTGTCCATGCCGAGGTAAAACACGATGGTTCGGTCCACGAACGTACTGGATCCCGGCGCAGCAAGGAGAACCCCCTGCTTGCTTTCCCGGATCGGGGACGAGAAACCATCCAGAAAATACCTGAGATTCTGCACCTTCTCCGGTTCGGGAAGCTCGTCCGCCAGTCCCAGCTCCGCCAGCAACTCCCGGTGAAAGGAGAGGTCCATCCCGATCTTCTCCTCCACCGTCCGAAGGAGATCACCCATCGTTTCCGAACGGGCCGTCTCCAGGAGTTCCAGCACCTGATTGACCGGTTCCGCGTCGACAAAACGGGCATACATCCGGTCGTATTTTCGGGACACCGGCTCCTCGAGGTGATTCAGAAGCGGCCGGAGATCACGGACCGTCAACCGCTTCCGG
This sequence comes from uncultured Planctomycetia bacterium, assembly GCA_964580675.1. Classification (GTDB taxonomy): domain Bacteria; phylum Planctomycetota; class MHYJ01; order CAYXQY01; family CAYXQY01; genus CAZOLI01. The sequence continues at coordinate 37,584 of CAZOLI010000017.1, read as the reverse complement.
GCGCCGGCCGCCTCCACCAATGACAGAAACAGCCGGATGCCGTCGTGGTCCTTCGCTTCGTACCGGTCCGTAAACGGAATGTCCTCCTTCAAAAGCGCCGATTTCAGAAGCGGTTCATACGGGCTGTCGGGATCAAGCACCACACCGATGTCCCGGGCCCGATCGGCATCCAGGTTCCGCAGAAGGGCTTCCACAATATGGGTGGGGGTATCAAAAAGACGAAACGGCGGAAGCTCGATCTCCTCGTCCGTTGAGAGGAGGGGGTACGAATCGTAATGTTCCGGAAGCACGGACCGGTCGAGTCCGTTCAATTGATATTTCCCCAGCACAGCGACGTCTGGCTCCGGGGGCACACGCGTGTGCTGCATCGCCCGGAAAATACTCGGCGTTTCCTCCAGATAATTTACGAGACGATCAAAAAGGTCGTTCCGGAACCGGTCGTACGACGTGATTTCGCGGAGGGATCCCGTGGCCTGCCAGCAGTCGAGCACGTGATCCAGCGTGTGCCGGAGTTCCTTCCACCCGGCGTCCAGATCGCCGGCGGCCGACAGAAACAGCCCCCGCCGATCGAACAGTTCTCCCGTGGAACGACGAAACACGTAGCCCCGCGGGGTACAGGCAAACAGGCCGATCTGAGGTCCCCGGATCCGGCTGTTGATGGCGTCGGCGAGGGCGGTGTCGGCGGTCAGGACCAGGTCGTATTCTTCGCCGGCATTCGGAATTAGCTCGTCCACCGGTGGAACCGACGGAATCTTAATGTTGTTCGGTTGGTCGGCCACAGTTCTTCAGGCAAAAAGGAAGACAAACAACACCGGCAGAAAAAACGGAAGAAGCGCCATAAAACATCCCTGTTCCACCTGCCTCGTGTATTCGGTCATGTAGCGGTTCATCCGCATAAAATCTTCGTCCGTGAGGTCCACGGTCTGAAATTCGTCCCCTTCGAATGGCCAGGCGAGTGCGCGGACATCGTCGTCGGCCTTCAGCCGGAGATTCTGCACTTCGGTCCGGTACGAACGCCCGGGGATGTGAATGCGGAACACGTCTTCCCCGTGCGTCCGGCAGGTGACGATCTCGACGTTGACCGTTCCGTCCTCGGGGGATTGTAATTCAAACGTATCCCGGAGGCTCGTGGTGCACTCGGCATGGTCACCGTCCACGTGCTCCCTGCAGCGTCCCTCCTCCATTTCCTCCCGTCCCTCGGCCGCGGGACGGCGACAGGGACTACCATCCTCCTGCCGACCACCGAACTCGTAACATTTTTTCTCCGCTGACATGGCCTCCGGTGTCTTTCGTTCGTATTCATCCATAGATCAGGCAACCAATTCAGTGTAGCAGGAACGCCGTCACACTCAAACACGCGGGAAGATTCTTCTGGCCACCCGGTGTGCCGGAAACCATCCGGACCTCTTCCGGGAAACCGATTGAACCTGCATCAACATTTTTCGTTTAAATAAGAAGAACGGGTGTACTCCTTTTTCCATCCGGGTGAACCGGCCCGGTGTCCTGTGCGAGTGTTGTGTGATACCGTCGCGTATACACTGTTTTTTTCTACAGTTCATCGTACCAAAAATGGAAACGCCAACCAGCAACCGGAACGACCGAAAGGGATGGCCGGCACTTTCCCTCCCGATGTTCCTCGCCGTCGTCGGACTTTCGCTCCTTGTGTCCGTCGGTGCCGGGGCCCAGGAGAACGGCCAGCAAGAAGATCAGGAAAAAACCCCCGCAGAACACAAGACCACCATCATGGAAGGGCTCCACTGGTTGTCCCGCCACCAGTCCGATGACGGGCACTGGGGCGTATATAACTATCGGGAGCAATGCGATGAAGACGGTAATTGCAAGCGATATGTGGAGGAAAACCGGGCCATCAATGATTTTGGCGTCACCGGTCTGGCCGTGCTGGCCTTCGTCAATGCGGGCATTCCCCTGAACCAGAAATCGGTGTTCAAAGGCGAGCGGCTTGATCAGTCGCTGCGCAAAGGCGTCAACTACCTGAAGAAAAAGCAAAACGACGACGGATCGTTTTTCAAGGCGGGAAACAAGCCCATGTACAAAAACGCCATTGCAACGCTGGCCATGGCCCGGGCATACGGTCGGTATCGTATGGAATCGTTGAAGAAACCGGTGAAAAAGTCACTTACCTACATCAAAAAAGCACGGTCCCGAGGGAAGGGCTGGCGCTACACCTACCAGTCCGGTGACAGCGATGTCTCGGTAACGAGCTGGTGTGTCAGCGCGCTGACTGCGGGACGAGAAGCGGGTTTTGACCTTCCTCGAAAACCACTCCGCCAGGCATTGGAATTCGTCGATTCCACCACGGAAAAAAATTATTATCAAACAGGATACCGGAAGAAGGAACAGGCCGGTCTGAAAGTCCGTGTGCCGGGGAAAAACGACAAATATGCAAACCACCCAGCCCTCTCGTCCATTTCCATGATGATACGTTTAATGGTGAAAAAAAAGAGGGCGGAACAAAAAATACTTATGGCACAGTCCAGGCTGCTTATGGACGACTTACCGACGTGGCCGGACGGGATCTCACCAAACAGCAAGGGGAATCCCGTGGACTTCTACTACTGGTATTACGGGACGAAGGCCCTCCGACTGGCCTTCGGGCCCGGGGGGTCTAACCCGAATTCCAAATACTGGAACAAATGGCGCCGGAATGTATCCAGGGTTCTCTCAAACAAGCAAAAAACAGATCCGTCCACCTGCTCCTACGGCTCCTGGAAACCGATTGGCCGCTGGTGTTTCGAGGGCGGCCGGGTATACGCCACCGTGATCAACGTCAGCACACTGGGAAAAATATACGGCTCGGAAAGCGCCGTCATCAACATCCCGGAAGAACGAATCAAGAAGGCCATTTCGATTGTCGAAACACTGAACAAAAACGACGTCCCCACCGCCCGGAAGAAACTCAAAAACTGGGACAAACAGGACGCGCTCCACGAGCACCTGGATCAATTTCTGAACGGCGTGGAGCACCTGCAGAAGGATAACCACAAAAAGGCCCTGAAAATGTTCAAACGGACCGGTGGTAACGCTAAATTCTACGCCGGCAAATTGCTCGAGGAGGAACGAAAGCAGTCCGATCTTTCCAGCTGGGTCAAACAAATGGTCGACCAGCTGGGCCACAAAAGCTATAAAAAACGCCAGGAGGCCACCCGGACACTCAAGGAAATCAGGCCGTACGCACGTCCGCAGCTGGAGAACGCCGCCTCCTCGGACAATGCCGAAAAAGCAAACCGGGCCCGCGAGATTTTAAAATAAGGCCACCAGGGGTCCGGTCGGTGACACCACCTAGGAAGCCCCCTCACCGTCCGGTCCCCGAAGGAAATAGGTTTGTACCGAACCGATCCCCTTCACGTCCAGTTCCCCCCGTTGCCGAACCTCGAATTTCGGGGTGATCAGGGAAGCCGTGTTGCTGGATACCTGAATTTCTCCCGGCACGCCCTGAGACTCCATCCGCGAGGCCAGGTTGACACTGTCCCCCCACAGGTCATAGAGAAACCGCTTCTTCCCGATCACCCCCGCCACCACCTGGCCGGAGTTGATGCCGATGCGAAGTTCAAAGTCGAACCGGCTTTCGTTGTTAAACGACCGTAACTCCTCCCGCATGTCCAGGGCAAAACGGGCAATGGCCTCCGCGTGGTCAGCGCGAACGTTCGGAAGCCCGGAGGCCACCATGTATTCGTCCCCGACCGTCTTAATCTTTTCCAGGTTGTGTTCTTCCACGAGGTCGTCGAACCGGGAGAAGATTCGGTTCAAACCGTTTACGAGTTGCTCCGGTTGGAGTTCACGGGCCACCTCGGAAAACCCGACCAGGTCCGCGAACAGAATGCTGGCACTGGAGAACCGGTCCGCGATCGTGTCCGGTTCCTCCTTGAGCCGGTCGGCAATGGGTTCCGGCAGCACATTCCGCAGGAGGCGTTCGCTCTTCTCGTGCTCCCGCTCAAGCGCCGCCTCGGCCTCCTGCGCCAGTGTTATGTAATACGCCGTGATTAACGTGGTAATGCCGAACGACGCCATGATGTTAATAATACTGAAAGCCTGAAGTTCCGTCGCATCCACAGCGTACACAGAAGGTCCGATGGAGGCACTGTATTGATAGAGGCCGACGAACAGAAGAATGTGACCGGAGACCACCAGGAACTTGATCGCGTCCCGCTCGATGATCATCAGGCACGCGATAATGGAGGTGATCATGTAATACTGCAGTCCGGAGGTCCAGCCCAGGAAGTGTACACCCAGTATGGCATGCAGATTCACCTCGGTTCCCGCCAGCACATACGAAAGGAGCAATCGCCGGTTCCGGGCAAGCGCCAGATTGCCCAGGTAAAACGGGATGCTTATGAGGTTAAAGACCACCATCTCCGAAACCCCCCACCGCAGAAACAGCAGGAAAAACAGCACGTGCACGAGTGCCCCGAGCGGGTACCCGATGATTACCGCGCGGAAAAACCACTGTTCGCGGTTGCTCAACCCCTCCGGCTCGTCGGTCCATTTCCGCCAGCGCCACCGAAGTGCTTCCACCGGGTTCATGAGATTGACGAAAACAAATGCTCCACGGAAACACGAATACGGATGAATTCCATCCACCGGATCAACGGAAGAAATCAATTTTAGGAACATGCCGTCACAAATAACAGTTTTCCGTCCACTCAGGACGAACAAATCACCGGTTCTTGACAGTCAGGAAACGATGCCCGTATAATTGAGAATGAATATCAATTTCGATTAGCGGCACCGGATTGTGTTATCGGTGGCATTGATAGGGGGTACCTCGTCGAACAACGCCCTTTACGGATCATTTAACCCGATTTAACAGCGTCAGGTTCGACGCGATACGCGTTCTTTCCCACCCGATTCCTTTCTCTCGACCTTATTTTTGCCTCTCGTTCTGAACCCAAAAACATGAGGAATTCACTCATCATTCTGCTCGTTCTTGTGCTTTCTCCCGTCGTTTTGCTTGCCTCCTGCGGTGAGCAATCTCCCGATTCCCCGGCGGCTTCCGACGGCAAATCCCCCGCCGGCAACAGCGGAAACGAACACCAAACCGGCGCGAACAACGATAAGGAACGGAAAATCTCTCCGTTCGAATCCAACCTCTCCGCCCTCATCGCCAAGGTGGAAATGATTCACGAGGAATACGCGAACGCCGTGGACGAGGACGGAAACGTTACGAATCAGACGGAACACATGGAAGCAAAGATGTTTTCCGACGGCGCTCTGAACAAACTCGACAAGATGGAATCCGAACTGGAGAAAAGGGATGCCGGGATTGTTTCGAAACTGCGAGAGAAACTGGAGGAGGTGAAACGAATCGTGAAGAACCGGGAATCCGTCGGAGAGGAAAAGAAACTGGTGGAGGAGGTGGTGAAAACGCTGGAACAGTATCGTTCGGCCGAGGTGGATCCCAACCGAAAAAAATACGTGTCGAAGATCGGCCGGACCGATAGCTTCCTCCAGACCGAAACGATATCCGGACGGTACCGCGTCGGCATGTTCACGCGCGAACCCCTGGTTCTGCGACCGGCGGGTTCGGACCAGACCGGGGAAGCCACGCCGGACGGATCGTTTTACGTGGGCGTGGCTGTTCGCGAGAAACACACCAAACGGTATCTCCCGGGCTGTACGGTGACCATCAGGCTGGGTGATAAAGAAGAACATGA
>CAZOLI010000017.1:0-31812 GCA_964580675.1 uncultured Planctomycetia bacterium | reverse complement strand
CCGGATCGGGTTCATCGCGGAAGGGCCGGAGCCGTACTGGATTTACCGTGACGGTTCATATCAAACGGTACCGGGCGAGGAGGGAGAGAATCACGTGGAAATCGTCCTCATGGACGCCGCCTCCAACGATCCCGTGCCGTACGCGGAGGTCACACTTACGTTTGTTCCCGAGGGAGCGTCGGACGCCGACGGAAAAACCGTTACGCTGGAACCTCTCCTTGCGGAGTTCTATCACTACGGGAAGAACGTAAAACTCGAGCCCGGAACCTACGAGGTGACCGCAAACGTACGGCCGGCCGGCATGAAGGTCGCGCCGGCACAGGAACTGTCCGAAGCAGAGGTGACCTTCCGGTGGACGAAAGAATGAATTTGCTCCGCACAAAAGCCGTCCTGGCCGTTTTCCTCCTGGTTATCGGGGCGGGTGTACCGGTCCTCTCTCCGGCCTATGCCGGATCCGGTGACAGCGGCGAGACCGGTGCGGCGGAAGACCGGAACACAAAGGAAAAGGCCCTGAAAAGCCAAGAACAAATACGCTCCACGTTACATGATCTCCGCAGGAACACGTCCGAACTCTCCGGGGAAGAACTGTCCACCCGTCTTCAGGACCTGTTTTTCACGTTCGAGCAGAGCGATTATCACTCACAGCTGCAGACCGAATCCCGGAGCCTGTACAGGCAGATAGAGAAGAACTGGACCCGCGCAAGCAACTCGTACGGGCGCGGCGACCGGGACGCCGGGGGGCGTTACCTTGAACGGTTACTTCATCTGGTGGAACAGTCCCGGGACAAACTCACCGGCGAGACCACCCCAACCGCACTGTTCGTCAACTCCCTGGTCATTATTCTCCGGGAGGGCGTGGAAGCCATATTGATCGTGGCGGCCCTGATCGGGGTGCTGATGAAAATTGGGCGAGAGAACGAGATATCGGACATTTACCTGGGCGTGGGCACGGCGGTTGTGGCCACGGCTGCGCTTGCGGTGGCCGCGGGAACGTTCCTGGACGTTGGCGGGCAGCAGCAGGAACTTCTCGAAGGCGTCACGATGATTCTGGCCATGCTGGTGCTGTTTTCGGTCAGCCACTGGCTGATCGGCAAAATATCCGCCGAGCGCTGGATGGACTACATCAAGGATCGTGTGGAATCCGCCGGCTCCAGCGGGAATCGCTGGGCCCTGTTCGCCCTTTCCTTCCTTGTCGTGTTCCGGGAAGGCTTCGAGACCGTCCTGTTTTACGCAGGCCTGCTGGCCAAATCGGACGGTGTTTCGGCCGGATATTCCATGGTCGGCGGCGGGGTGCTGCTCGGAATCGTTCTTCTTATGGGGATATATGTTCTCGTAACCCGGTACGGGGTGCAGATGCCCATGAAGTCGTTCTTTACCGTCACCGGCATTTTGCTGTACTTGCTGGCCTTTAAGTTTGCCGGGGACGGCATCGCCGAACTGCAGGAGGCCGGATACGTCAACGTCACCGTCGCCTCCTGGGTACCCGATTCCGCCGTTCTCTCCACCTGGTTCGGCATCAACGGGACCTGGGAAGGCATCATCCTGCAGGGGGTTCTGGTTGTTGCCGTTGTTGGGGGATTGGTCTACCATTTTCTCCTTCTCCCGTTCCTCGAGAATCGCATCAAAGGAGACGACGAGGACGAGCCGTCGTTTGAGGTGCACAAACAGGCTCGATCGACCGGGCTAAAAATTTTTACACCCGCCGTGGTGGGACTGTTTGTGGCGGGTGCGGTCGGGGTCATCTACGTGGGTCCCCTGCCCGCGGCCGGCCCGTCGAAGACACCGTCCGAACAGCTATTTGTTCCCGGGAAGTACCGGTCGAAAGAAAACCCACTAACGGCCTCTTCGAAGGTCCTTGAAAACGGAAAGCAACTGTACAAACAACACTGCCAGGACTGTCACGGGAAAAACGGAAAAGGAAACGGCGTGGTCGCCAGAAATTTGAGGGAGGATCCCCGGGACTTTACGCGGGTCGAATTCATGGACGCCCGTTCCGACGCATACCTGTTCTACCGGATCTCCGAAGGCAAACCGGGCACGGCCATGCCCGCGTTTGTCAGCCTTTCCCCGGAGGAAAAATGGACACTGATCCACTACATCCGTTCCTTCTCGGACGACGAAACCACCCGTGCCGGCGAGAAGTAACTCCCCCCGTAACCAGCAGATGGCAACCCTCGTTCATCAGGGGTCGTTTGTTGAGCGTTGAACGACATGTGTCGGGCGTCAAGTGTCACGGCTCGTACGTTGAGGCGTACAGTGATCGACAGGATATTGTTGATCCTGTTGATTCCGTCAAATTCCTGTTTCGTATTTCGAATTTCGAATTTCGCATTTAATAAATGGCGATTCTGTAAGGAAACCCCCTCATTCCTTTAACACATCCATAATTTTGAATTGAATGTTGTCCTTGGTTAGGGTAATACGTCACCGGCTCGTCTATCGGACGCGATCTTCCTCCGTTTTCCCAGAAACACGTGATGGCCACGGCCGGAGACCATAACGAACCGCCGTCTCCTTCCGGTTCCTTTTTTTTCGGCAACGCCCTTGCCTTTCAGTCGGACCCCCTCGGGGCGCTTACACGGTGGCACGACGAGCTCGGGGACCTGTTTCAGCTGCAGATGCCCTTCCGCGTGGTCACCGTCGTCACGGATCCGGACCTCATCCAGCAGATCGTCGAACGGGATTACGACCGGTTCCGGGTCGGTCCCCTCACCCGGCAGGCCTTTGAGGGATTCGAGGAGGACGCCCTGATACACACGGAGGGCGAACAGTGGCAACGGCTTCGGGGGCTTATGCAGCCCCATTTCACGTCCGCCGCCGTCACCAATTACCAAAACCGGATCTCGAGAATTGTCGATGAGCAAATCGACAACTGGCAGGAAGGACAAACCCTGAACCTCCTCGACGAAATGAGCACCGTCACCATCCGAACCGTGTCGGAATGTCTGTTCGAAGAAAAGCTCACCAAAGACGATATTTCGACCGTGAAGGAAGCGGCGGACGAACTGGTCAGGCGGGCCGATGCACGCAATTCACGGGGGGTTCTCCCCCGGTGGGTGCCGGTTCCGTCAAACCTCTCGTTCAACCGGGCAAAGAGCAACCTCTACGACCTCATCGATCGAATGATTCACCAGAAGCGAGAACAGGAGGGGGAACCGTCGGACCTGCTCGGCCAGATGGTACGGGCCGAAAAATCGGGGGACCTCACGAACAGCGAACTCCGGGAAAACCTGCTGGAGTTTTTCCTGGCCGGCGCGGACACCACGGCGGCGGGTTTGACCTACACGTTTTACTGCCTGGGGAACCACCCCGGGGCAAAACAGGAACTGGTCGAACGACTGGAGATGATGTTCGAGGCGGATTCCTTTCACCCGGAAGGGGTTCTCGAAACGGACGAATTTTCCGCGGCCATCAACGAAGCCCTACGTCTGTATCCCCCGGCCTTTACCATCGCCCGGACCACTGCCGGGGAGTACGAACTGGACGGGTACCGGTTCCCGGAGGGATCCGGATTTCTTCTTCCCCAGTGGGTGGTGCATCGAGACGATCGGTTCTTCGAGGACCCGCTCACCTACCGGCCGACCCGGTGGACCGAATCCCGGGACCGGCCCAAATTCTCGTACTTCCCGTTCGGGGGCGGGGATCGATACTGCATCGGCAAACACTTCGCGATGATGGAAATGCCGATCATTCTGGCCCGGGTTCTGCAGCGTGTTGATTTTTCCGTTGTGACCGAGGAGATTGCGGAATTCGTTCCTTCCATTACCCTGCGCCCGGGACATTCCGTGGAGATGGTCGTTGAGCAGGTACGGAATGGTGAGGAAAATGACGAAGCACGTTGATGATTCGTGTACATGAGACATATAAAAAAAGAAACAAACCCAATGAAAGACGTGCGGGTATGAAACATGTTATGTCCCCGTTTTTTTTACAAATTATGCACCGGGAGAAAGTGATACGTTTCGAAATTCCATCGTGCCAGTACCCCGTCTTCTGCCACGAATTTCAACGTTTTGTCAATGATTTGAAAAACAATCTGTGAATCGTTGTTTGTGGTTTATTTGTTATTGACGGCGGGAACAAGATATATAAAATACCGGTTGCTTCCTTAGGTACAGAACTTCGCAGGCAGGGACACGAATTCATGAAAAGAACAATATTTTTATTGGGCCTCCTTCTTCTTGCCGGTTGTGGTGAAGACAAAACGAACGGGACACGATCAAAAAAAGGGGAGCGAAATGAACCGAAACAGGAGGTGGAAACGGCTGCACATGAGGTACAGCAAAACCAAAAACACACGACCGGAAAGAAACTGTACGTGAGACACTGCGCGAGCTGTCACGGAATGGATCTCACCGGAAACCCGCCGGATATTCCCTCCCTGAAGAACCTGGGCCGGCGCTCCCCGAGCTTCATCAGAATGCGCATCAGAAACGGAAAAGGAATGATGCCGGCGTTTTCTTTTCTCTCGAAAAACGAGCGATCGGCAATTGTTGATTACCTTTTCGGATCAAACACCGCGGTGGCCAAACGCACAGAACCGGATCCGGAAACACGGGGGAAGCAACTTTTTGAATCAAATTGCGCCCGGTGTCACCGTGCCACGACGAACGATCCCCCTCCGTCGGGCATTCCGTCGGAACACCCGATGACCCCCGCTCCGATGGCCGGTGTCACGAAACGGTTCTCCCGGAAGAAATTCGATCAAATTCTGAACAGAGGTCCCGGTATGATGCCCGGGTATCCCCATCTTGGGGGCCGCGACCGGGACGCTCTATGGGCGTATTTCAAAACGCTCGAAGGAAAGGGGGAGCCGGAGGGGGACACCATGCTGGAACGTCACCCGGGCATGATGAGCGAGCGCCATCCCGGCACCGGCGGGCCTGAACAATCAACGAATCCCTCCTTCACAATGGACGACATTTCAAAGGCCATCCGGCGGTACATCGATACCAGCATGCACCTGAACGACGGATACGTGGCCGTGGAGGATCAACAAACGGGAGAGGTGTTGGAACTTACGGAACTCGTTCGCGTGCACGATGATCGCCTCTCAAAGGTCCGGCCCGACCGGTTCTTTGCCTGTGTGGACATGCGGTCCCGTGACGACACCCTGTACGACATTGACTTTTTTCTGGAACCGATGGGAGACCGCCTTCACGTCACGAAATCACTGGTGCACAAAGTCGGCGAAACACTTCGGTTCCGCTGGGTTCAGGAGGACGGGTTCTGGAAGCGGAAACCGGTGAAGGAGAACTCGGATTCGAAGTAAGATGTGTTGGGGAACGGTTCTTCGAACCGTAGATTAAGATAAGGATAAAGATAAAGAGATGAGCATAACTTACGAGTCAGGAGCGTCTCGAGTCCGAAGTAAGGAGTATTGAGGTAAAATAGTTGAATAAAAAATGCAAAAGCAAGGATGCTTCCGTCCCCAGTCGGGAGGGAAATCCGTTCGAATTGGAACGAAGGCATCTTGCCTTCGAAAAACAAACCGGAGAGACACCGTTTATATTAACCCACGGCTTCAGCCGTGGGTGCCCGGGAAAGCACAGGATTAAAAAAACCCTTTCAAGGGTTTTTCACAACGAAAACAACATCTTGCCTTTTATGCGTTGATTGGTTGATGCGTGAAAACAGCAGGCTATAGGCGGTTGGCGATAGTGGCCCACACAAACTGAAACAACGGAAATTGAAACGTCCGTCGGCGTGCATCGTTCTTTTTTCGTATTTCGAATTTCTTATTTCGGATTTTGAAGGTCATCCGAACCGGTTCGTCAGTCGGTGCGGCAACGGTTGTACACCCAGGCCAGGACCGCCCCGCAGACGGCGCCGTCCAGCAGGGCGTACCCGGTACCGACAAGAACCGATCCAAACGATTGCTGTACCTGAAAACCGGGGTAAATAGACGCACAGACCTCGAGAAACGCTTCGCCGTAGACACCGTTATAGACGTAAAATACGCCCGTAAAAAAAAGAGCGGCTCCCCACAGAACGGCAAGTGATATACTGAGACCCTTTACGGATAATTTCATGGTTACAGTACCTCAAAGTAATTATTGACAACGTGCAACGAACGATAATAACATAAAGAAAGAAGAGAGTCGGCAGACCGGATCTAAAACTGTGCCTACCGGCCCGCGGGACGAATGTCGAGAGGACGACGAGAAATTGCCCGCGAGCATCGTCCCATAAATGTCGGCAAAATCCCAAATTAAGTAATGCGAAAAAATTTCCAGAATTAAGGATACACCATAATGTATAACATCACATCGGGCACAGCAATCCAGCGGACGCGCACCGTTTTCCTTTCGTTTATCCTCACCCTGTTCCTGACGTGCCTCCTTTCTCCGGAACTGGTTGCACAGACATCGGAGGAGTCAACCGGAGAGGAATCCTCACAGGACAGCAAACCGCTCGTTACGGAAGAAATCAACACCGCCGTTCGACAGGGTCTCGAACATCTTGCCGACAGACAGAAACGGAACGGGTCGTTCGGCAGAAAATACGTCGTGGCCTGGACCAGCCTGTCGGGACTTGCGTTTCTGTCGGCCGGTTCGACACCGAGACGGGGACGGTACAGCGATCAGATACAGCAGGCACTGAAATTTGTCATTTCGCAACAGAGCGCCCGGGGCTACATCAAAGATCGCGTGACCAGCAGCGGCCGGATGCACGAACACGGCTACGCCCTTCTGTTTCTGTCGCAGGCGTACGGTATGGCGTCCCGGCATTACGCCAAAGACAAGTTGAAAACCGCCATTTCGAAAGCGATCCGCCTTGCGGAATCCTCCCAGGGGCAGGACGGGGGATGGCATTACGAACCGCAGAGAAGCGGTCACGAAGCCTCCGTCACCGGCACCATTCTACCCGGACTGCGGGCCGCCAGAAACGTTGGTTTCGAAGTGGACAAACAGGTGATCAAGCGCGCCGTGGAGTACGTAAAAAAGAGCCAGGCACCGAACGGGGGTTTCAACTATAAACTGAACAGCCGCAACGTCGAGCCTTCGTTCTCCCCCCTGATGCTTTCCACCCTGAACTACTCCGGATATTACAAATCAACGAAAGGCACCCCGGAAAGAAAAGAACTGAGCAAAATCATTGAAAAAGCCTTTGAATACGTCGAAAAGACGTACATCAACGGTGATTTTCTGGACAGCAGCAGGCACGCGGACTGGGCCGCTTACTACCTCACACAGGTGTTCTTTTTCGCCGGCGGCGAGAGGTGGCGAAACTGGTACCGGAAATACTCGGACCGGTTGCTGAACCGTCAGCGCTCCGACGGTAGCTTCCCGGGGGGATACGGCCGTTCCTACGGGAAATCCGCCTCCACCTCGATGGCCGTTCTCTCCCTGACGATACCGTACCGGCAGCTTCCCATATTCCAGCGATAGGATTGCTCTGATTCGATGCACCGAACCGAAAAATCACCCTGCCGCTGGAGGAATCGGGCCACGGCCGTGCGGGGCTGTGGGCCGACCGTCCCACAGCCATCTGCCATGGATTGGTGGAGTTTCCTCGAAAACTCCCCTTTCCGAGTCCTGTTTTAGATTATCGAACGTTCATTCCAGCCAAGTCCCCGCCACTATGATCGTCACCGTGCCCGTTACAACGCCTTCCTGACGCGTTCTGTTCAAACCTACTCCACTTCATCCAGTAGAGGAGTCGATCTTCCGGACGGGAAAAATCTACGATTCCTGATCACCGGCGAGGGAGAGCCATCTGGCCAGACGGCGAGCACGCCGTTGCCACCCTTTTTCCGTCAGCTCTTCGATCAACGTCTCCCCCTCTTCCTTCGCTTCCCGGCGGTCCCCAAAGGCATGTTCAAATTGAACCCGGGTCGTCCGGAGGGATACGCGATCCTCGAAACCGGCGGAGTCGGTCAGCAGGTGTTCCGCCTTCTCCAGATGGCGCCGGGCCTTTGTCCGAACATCCGAGTGATCACCCGTAGCTGGATCGTTAGAAAAGATATAAAAACAGGTATAATCCCGGACGAGTTCGTCGTGAACTCCCCCGATCTGCTGCGGCCCCGCCTCGTGTTTTTCCGACAACTCAAGCGCCTCCCGGTGACAGCAAATGGCCTCCTCAATATCGTTTCTGGCCGGTTCCGGCTCCGTCTCCCCGGACCGGTTCAACGCGGCCCGGCGGTGCACCGTTCCTTTCTTGGAAACCACCTCTATCTCACCGGATTCACCGGTTTTGAATCCCATTTCGCGAGCAAGCTCCCGGGCCCGTGAAATTTGTTCGAGGGCGACTCCCCGATTTCTCTTTTCGATGAACAGCCCGGCCCGTGCCAAAAAGAGGTGGCACCGTACGCGAAGGCTCTCGATCTCTTCAAGGATCTGCTGGCTTTGCCGGAAATTTTGTTGGGCCTGTTCCAGTTCATACTTTTCCATAAGTATGTTTCCCAGATTCATCAAAACAAGGGCGCGACCCCGGGAATATCCGGTTTCTTCATGTACTTTCAGGGCCTCTTCGTAATACGTCTCGGCCTCTTCCAGATCGCCCTTCTTCTTGAGCACAATGCCGATGTTGGCGGACGCAATGCCCTGATCCCGCCGGCTGTCAATCTCCCGGGCGATATCAAGATGCTTTTCGTACTCCTCACGCGCCCGATCCAGGTTCTTTGTTTGAAGGTGTGCCGAGCCGAGATAGCCGTGTACGATAGCGGTTCCGCGTCGATCCCCCACATCCTCGTAAATCTCAAGCGCCTTCTCGAAGTGGGATATGGCCTGTGCAAAATCTCCCTTCCGCCGGAACACAACGCCGATGCTGGCCTCCGTGCCCCCGGCCAACCGGCGGTTTCCTGTCTCCCTGTGAATCTCCAGCGCCTGCTGAAAATACGATAGCGCGCGTTCTTCCTTTTGCCGATTCGAATAAATGGTTCCTATATTTGAAAGGGTTCGTCCGACTTCGTTTCGCCGGCCGGTTTTCCGGCTCATCCGAAGCACCTCTTTGTAGTATGTCAGTGCTTGATCCCGGTCACCTTCTCGGTCGTGGAGGATGCCCAGGGTCTGAATCACGTCGCCGAGTCCTCGCCGGTCCCCCCGCCGTTCGTATATGTTTCGGCTCTTCTGCAGCAGGGACCGGGCCGTGTCGAGATTGTTAAGGCGATTTTCGACCTTTCCTTTTTCATGAGCAACGTCAGCAACCAGTTTATCACGCTGTTCGGCATCAAGATCGACTTCCTCCAGGCATTCTTCGGCCCGTTCTATGCGTTGTTGGGCTCGTTCCAGATCTCCCCGGATCTCCCCGGCGACCTCCGCCCGATCAAGCAGAAGGCGAATGAGCTCCCCCACCATATCCGGTCCGCGTGGTTCGGGTAATGCCTCGATAATTTCCAGGGCGCGTTCACGCGTGGCCTCGGCCCCGTCGACGTCGCCCAGAATCTGCCGCAGGTTGCCCGTTTTTCGAAGAAGGCGAACAGCGTCGACCGTGTCCGGATCCTCACGGTCCACCACGTCGTCCAGGATTTCCAGAGCCTCCTGGTTTCGGCCGGACTCTCTCAGAGCGTCCACCCTGAATTCCAGGTCCCGTCTATTCCCGGAGATTCTGTGTGCCCGTTCGAAATAAGCCGGGGCCTCTCCGGCGGAGGGGGATCCGAGGGCCAGTTTGCCGGCCTTCCGGTAATATTTCAGTGCCTGCTCGTCGTTTTCCGCACGGTCGTAATGCTCGGCCAGCCTCGCCGCCGTCTGGTGGGTAAACTCCTCAACGTGGTCCACCATCCACGAGGCCACCATTTCATGCAGTTCCTGTTTTTGCCTGTTTAGAAGCTGTCCGTAAGCCGTGTCCCGAAGAAGCATATGTTTGAAAATGTATCCCTCCTCCGCGGGAACCGGCACCCGGTCGGTCTCGAACACAATTTCCGCCCCGATCAATCTCTTGATCGACCGGTCCACCGGAACCTCCAGCAAATCCTCGATCACTTTTCGCCAGAAGGTCCGTCCCACCACCGATCCGGTTTTGGCCACGGTCCGCTCCGAATCGCCAAGCCGGTCCAGCCGGGCGGCCATAACCGACCGGGCACGGGTTGGCACTTCCTCCCGTGCCTGCTCCGGATCATCGAGGCGATAAGTAATCCCGCCGCTGTCCGTCTCCGGGCCGGCGTATCCCTCCTGCAACAGGTAGCGAAGCAGCTCCTCAATAAAATACGGGTTTCCACCGGCTCGTTCGGCGAGAAAGTCCCGAAGGGCCTTCCCCGCGTCGGTGCCGAGGGCCGATTCGGCCACGGCCGCCGTGTCCTCGGCGGTCAGAGGTGAAAGAGACATCTGTTGCACGTTCTCCGAATCAATGAGCAGGTCCCGGGCGGCCTCCTCCATCTCGTCGGGCCGGGCCGTTCCCACAAGAACGAACGGCACGTCCTCCAGCACCTCCATCCAGTCCGCCACAAGTGCTCTCGTGGAGGCATCGGACTCGTGAAGGTCCTCAAACACCCAGATCACCGGGGAATTCCGGGAAAGCGATCGGATCCATTTTCGTACTCCCACAAACAATTCTCCGCGCTGCTCCTCCGGATTCAGGTACTGAATGTTCTGTTCCTTTTCGGAAAATGGTATGCCAATAGCATCCCCGAGAAGGTGCGTCCAGTTGGTGATCTCCGTCCCGGTATGGTCGATCTCCTGAAGATCCTTCTCCAGCGTTTCCCGGAGCCGTTTCTGCTGGTCTTCGCGACGCCCGGTCCGGTCCAGACCGGCCCGGCGGTGGACAATTTCGCGAAGCGGGCCAAAGGGAACCCGGCTCCCCGAAGGGCACCGCCCCTTCAGAAACTGGACGGATGCCTCCCTTTCGGCCAGATGGTTCTCGAGCTCATAAATCATCCGGGATTTGCCCACGCCGGCCGCCCCGGTGATCAGAACGAATTCGGGGTCGTCCTTTTCCTTCGCCGTTGCAATGGTGTCGGTGAGACGACCGAACTCCGCCTCCCGGCCGACCATCCGCGCCTGAATCCCGCCGACGTCCTGCAGTTCGTCCGATGCGACGTTTTCGCCGGTGACCCGGAAGGGCTGAATGGTCTCCTCCAGGGCCTCTGGCGAAAACGGCGCCTCCTCCTCAAAGCGGAACCGGTCTGACGCCCGCCTCCGGGTGACCTTCGAAACCAGAATCGATCCCGGTTCGGCCCCCTCCTTCAGACGCTCCGCCCGGTTGACTTCATCGCCGAGTACCGTCTTCTTCCCGTCCGGCATCTCCCCCCAGATGGCCTCCCCGGTATTGAGGCCCGCGCGAAGAGATAACGAATTCGCCCCGTCCCGTTCCTGCTGGGTGGTCGACAGCAGTTCCCGCATGCGGAGAGCGGCGGAAATTGCCCGCGCCGGATCGTCTTCGTGCGCCTCGGGAGCACCGAACACGGCCATCATGGTGTCTACCATGATTTTGTCCACCGTGCCGCCGGCGTCCTCAATTACCGAGGAAAACCGGTCCATAAGGTCCGACACGAAATTCTCGATATCTTCGGAATCCCTGTTCTCGGCGAACGTGGTGAATCCGGCCAGGTCGGCAAACAGAACCGTCACGTCCCGCCGTTCCTGGTCCAGCAAATCCGCCAGGGCCGGTGCCGGCTCCGGATCCAGTGCGGCTCCGCAGTTCAAACAGAACGACAGATCCAGGTCCGCCGGTATCTCGTTTCCGCAGTCCGGGCAGGTTGTCAGATCAGACACGATGTTCTTTTCGTAATAATATCCTTTGAGGATGATAACCTCCACCCGTCACGGATTGTATGGTATTTGTCAGGACCGAAATTTACAAAAATTGCGCGATTTGACGCGCTTGGCCGGACCGTTTCGAAGAAAACATCAAATGACGTACGTCGTTCCACGGTCGACGTCAAATCATCAAGGAAATGAGAAGTAAGTCGATCCCGCCCTTCCTTTTGAACCCGTCCAATTCCCTTTTTCGTGTCACAAATTTCCTTTTTCGTAATTTCCACTTTACCTCCCTTTCCACGGGACACGAAAATCACCGGCCGTCGCCCGCCCCGACCGATCGTTACCGGACGGCGGAGCAAAATGAACTTTTATCCCGTTGTCCCATCCAATAGGATGGAGCAATGGATGAACGTCACCCGTTCTCGCAAAACGTAGAGAAATGAGTTCATAACATTTAACGCAAATCTTTATGAAACACATCAACAGCCTTTTTGCCGCCGTTCTGGCCATCACGTTTCTTCTCGGCACATGGACCGTCCCGGTGACGGCCCAGGAAAACACGGAAAATCAAAACCAGGAAAACCAACCCGTAAATCCGGACATTAACCGCATCGTGATGTACAAGAACGGGCTGGCGTATTTCGAGCGAGCCGCCTCCGTGAGCGGGGACAAGAGAATCCAGTTGCAGTTCAAGGAAGATCAGATGAAAGACATCCTGGCTTCCTTTTATGCCGTGGATCTGGGCGGCGGTTCCGTCACGAACATTACGTTTGATTCCAAAGCACCGATAAGCCGCCAGATGAAGGATTTGCTGATCGATATCCCGGAAACCGATACCACGGCGGCGCTTCTGAAACAGCTGCAGGGAGCACCGATAACCTTTGTTCTGTCCGGTTCAGAGGTCACGGGCAAGTTGATGGGCCTACAGACCAAAGAGGAACAGACCAAAGAGGGTTCCACCATACAGTACAAAACCGTAACCCTTCTGACCGGAGACGGCAAAATTTCCCGGGTCGACCTTCGAGACGTCCGTCGGTTTGAGATCCAGGACGCAAACCTGCGAAAGGAAGTGAACGAGTACCTCAAGCTGCGATTACAGGGGAAACACAGGAAAAAGAAAGCCTTAACCGTTCATACGCAGGGCGGGGAAGACCGCGGCGTTCTCATTGGGTACCAGATCGAAGCCCCCGTCTGGAAATCCTCCTACAGGCTTCTTTTCCGGGAAAACCAGAAACCGATGCTGCTGGGCTGGGCGTCCGTCGAGAATCAGACAACGGAGGACTGGAATGATGTGCAGGTGCAGCTTGTCGCGGGCAATCCGGTGTCCTTTAAGATGGATCTTTACACCCCGTTTTACCCGGAACGTCCCGAAGTACCGATTTCGATCCTTTTTCCCGAAACGAACTTCAAATCGCTCGCGGGCACCCCGGGAGAAGAGGAGGTGAAAAAAAGAGCCTTAAGCGACAGAAGGGGCAAAAAAGCCCGCCAGGGAGCCCAAACAGAAGGAGCAAAAGAGAACGATAGTATTGGATTGGGGGGAGGAGCCGGTGGAAGTTTCGGGGCCGGCATCAACAAAGCACTTCAGACCGTCGAAACGGGTGCTTCCGGCGAGGCGCTTGGCGAAATGTTTTCCTACACCATCGACAAAAAGGTGTCCATTGAACGGGGAAAATCAGCAATGGTTCCTATTCTGAAATCACCCGTGGAGGGAGATCGGGTTGTGTACTTCAACAAAAACGTGTCCGCCCATCCGATGAATGCGTTTCACCTCGAGAACACCACGAATCTTACCCTTGATGCCGGACCCGTAACGGTGTTCCAGGAAGGCGCAAGCCTCGGGGAAGCCCTGATATCCGAAGTCATGAAGCCGGAAATGAAAACAATGCTTCCGTACGCCGTCGAGTCCGGGGTACAGATCAGGAAAACGGTCAAGCGGGAACGGGAACGTATTCACAGAATTGAAATCAAAAACGGCGTTCTCACCGGCTACCGGGCGCATCTGCGAAAAACAGAATACGAGATTCGGAACCGGGTCGGAAAAGAGAAACCGGTGGTTATAGACCATCCCGAAAAAGAAAAGTACGAACTCAAATCCCCGAAAAAAGCATCGGGGAAAATGGACAATTTCTACCGGTTCGAGAAGAAGGTGGGACGTCAATCAACGGAGACACTCACCGTGGTGGAGAAACGGGTTGTTTCTCGAACCCAATCACTATCCGGGATGAATTTACAGAAAATCGGTTTCTGGCTCAATCAGAGGGAACTTTCGGAAAGCCAGAAAGATCTTCTGAACAAAATGAAAAACAAAATGGCAAAAATTCAGGACCTGGAACAGCAGAAAGCAAATGCCCGAACGAAAATACAGGAGCTTACCAGTGACCAGAAACGGTACCGGCAAAACATGCGTTCGCTGACCGACTCCCGGGAGGAGCGGGAACTTCGTTCGAAATACGTTCAGAAGTTGAAGAAAGCGGAGCAGAACATCGAGAAAGAACGGGAACGCATGGACACACTACAAAAGAAGATCGATACGAACCATCAAAAACTCAAGGATCTCATCGAGTCCTACGGGGAAGAATAAGCCGTCCCTTTTCTTCCTCTTCAGGAGGGACCGTTCACACCGGGCGTCACGTGCGTGTGTAAAGTGATTGGCGTCGGGCGTCAACTCATTGAATCGTCGGGTCCTTCGTTCGCTGAATCGTCAATTGGCCCGTCGTCCTTTTCGGAGCCCTTACTTGGATCCGGTTCCTCCTCTTCTTCTGTAAATGACGACCACGGTGACACAAAGAGGGAATAGAGGTGGAGTACCGGGACGATGATAATCACCGCTCCAATCCAGAACCGCTGGTTCAGCCCGAGTTCATGAGCTCGCAGGAGGGCCCAGATCAAGTACAGAAAAGGAAGAGGAACACAAAAATACACGAATTTTGACTCCTGAACCGTCAGCAGAATCCCCAGTGTTCCCGCCGCCGTTGCTTCGGCCCCCCAGCCCACAAACTCAACCTGCTCCCCGGACAGAAACGTGATCAGGGGAAGGGCGACAAGTGTGAAAACGTACAGCGTCCCCCCGGCCCAGGTTCGCCAATGGATCTTTTCGTCCCCGGTACGCCGGCCGAACTCCAGGAGGTCAAACACCGTCCCCCCTGCGAGAAACAGGAATGATTCCAGGAGGAAAACGACCGAAAAAACGTAGGCGGCAAAATTAACCTGAGCAAAAAATTGCAGGTGAAACGCGAAACCGATCCAGGCCCAGAAATACGCCAGGAGAAACGAAATGAGACGATGATTCATGCTGCGGTTGCGATCACCGGCAAAAGGAAGGGACCGGAACACGAAAATTGGAAGGGAACCGGCAAGTACCGGATGGATCCACCGCATGTACCAGAACGTTTCCCCGTACTGGTGAACGTAATGCAGGTACACTTCCTTCGAATACATAAGGAGGTCGCCAAAGGAGTAGGGCATCTCGCTACGTATGTTCCTCCACGTATTCGATCATCCGCTGTCTCCGGTCCTCATCCGGCAGCCGGCCCCGGGCAGCCCCTTTGTTTTCCTTCAGGTGAACCACCTTTGACGTGGCGGGAATGGCACAGGTAACGGCCGGGTGTGAAATGATGAACTTAAGCAAAAACTGTGGCCAGTTCAGGCAATCGATCTCGCTCGACCAGTCCGGTAGCGGTACGTCCTCCCGCTGAAGTCCCTTTACCAGCGAACCACCGGCAAACGGCCGGTTGACGATGACCCCCAGGTTTTGTTCCCGGGCCACCGGAAGCAAATCGTCTTCCACGTCCCGGTTTCTCAGGTTGTACGTAAGTTGTACGAAATCGATCGGTTCGGACCGCATGACCTGCTTCATTTCCCCGTGTCGACGCCCGTGGGAGGTGGTGATGCCGACGTATCGAATCTCCCCGTTTTCCTTTTTGTCCAACAACGTGGGCAGGTGGGTTTTCCAGTCCACGAGGTTATGTACCTGGAGAAGATCGAACGTCTTTACGTTCCATAGCTGTTTTGAGTTCTGAATCTGTTCCGATCCGCTCTGACCGGCGGGGGTCCACACTTTGGTCGCCGAAAAAAGCGTCGAAAGATCCGGACCGTTTTCCCTGTTCCTCAACTTCGAGAGGCCGTACCCGATGCACTTCTCCGCGGATCCGTACATGGGGCTTGAATCAATCATGCCTCCGCCATCGCGAAAGAACTGGGCCAGGATTTCGGTCCGTTCGTTCATAAGCTTTTTTGCCGAACCCACGTTAAACGTTCGCCAGGTGCCCAACCCGATGGGGGATATTTTTTCGCCGGTGCCGGGGATTTGGCTCCGTATCACGTCTTTTTCCGTCCGGACCTTCTCGGTACCTTTCCCCGTTGATTTCTGTTCACCTCCCGGTTGACTTTCGGAGCACCCCAGGAGTGAGACAAATGGCAGGGAGGCCATTCCCTTGCCCGCCAGTTTCAGAAATTCGCGGCGGTCGGGTTCGAATTTGCTCATTTTTTGCATCCGGAATTCGTTGCCCTAACTTTCATTTGAACCTGGTAAGACCATTGTATCACAAAATTGCTAATTCGAATCCAGCTGTTTGGCTGAGGATGATGAGCTGCGGTGAGTGAAGGGTGTCGAGTTGCTTGTGGTGCGTCCCGCCCCGTGCGGTGGCGCGTTCTGTAATCGACAGAAGATCGTTGATCCTGTTGATCCCGTCCAATATGTCTTTTCGGACGTCGAATTCCGTATTTCGGTTTTGATCACAGCACCCGTTCGTGGGGATCACTCGTCCGTTCACCGGCCGGGTTTACGACGGGGAGAAAGCCTTCTGGAAACCGATGGCAATTTTCACCAAGATGTAAAAAAAGAACTCAATTTCACCGTACGACTTCAATTTTATATCGTGCTCACCTCGTAAATCTCAGGAAAAGAAAATGCCCGAGTTTACCTGCCCCCATTGTGGAAAACAGTATAAAACACGAAAGAATTACGAGGGAAAAAAGATAAAATGCGAGGAATGTACCGAGAGTTTTGTGGTGTCTTCGGACCAACCATCAACACCGCCATTGGCCGACGATACCGATGACTCATTAACCAACTGCCCCGATTGTGGGAACGAGGTGTCCAAAAAGGCAAAAGAATGTCCGAATTGCGGCCGGCCAATGGAGGAGAAAACAAAAAAGAAGGGTCCGCGCGGCCGGGGGAAACGATCGCGTTCCGGTTCACGATCCAGTGCAGGATCCCGTTCGCGATCAAAACGATCCGGTTCCAGCTCCCGTTCCAAATCCGGCATAACGACCAATCAAATCATCATCGGCATCCTGCTCTGTTTGGTATGCCTGCCGATTGGCATTATTTACCTTGTTATGAAAATGGACTGAGGGAAAAATGACACGTCCCTTTACGGATCATTATTTATTGTCTTGATACATCATTGACGCCGTCCCTCGGGGAGGTGAAGGAAAGCGCCGAGCATCGGGTGTCTTTCCCATCTTTAAAACGTTTTCCCACCATCCAGAAATTCTTCAAATAGACAAAAGGACGATAACGGGTGGAGGACCAACAAAGGGGGTCAGGAGATTACTTGTTTTCCCCGTTGCCGTTATTTGAAGGCTTGTTGCCGCCGGATTTCATGCCTTCCTCCTGCATGCGGACAATGTCCAGGAACCAGCGCCCACCGACCTCTTTCACGAAAAGTTTCTTGTCCTGATCCTCCGGTGTGATGATCGCTTTTCCGTTTTCCCGCTCCACCTTCTTAACGGCCGGAACCTTTCCGAACGCGTTCCTGGATTGATCACCGTGTTCATTTAACAACCTCATCACATCACCGAAGAGGGAACGCCGATCCACACCGGAGAGCATGTCGCCGTATTTCTCCAGGGCCAAATCGTACATATTCGTGCCGTCATCCTGCTGAATTTTCAACAACTCGCCAAAACTCACCTTCCCCTGGGCTTTCTCGTGGTCCAGGCCGTAGGATTTGTTCAGTTCTTTCCACTGTTCTTCGAATTCCTCGCCACTTTTCTTCTCCTTTTCTTTCTTGTTCCCCATGGACGACATGCCCGTCCTGGAACCAATAATCGATGCCATCATGTACAGAGCAGAAACAAATTTCTTCTCGTCCTTCTGGTGGACCACGTCAAGAATTTTCTCCTCCTGTTCGGATCCGTACGCTTTGTTCATCATGTCCACGACGCCTTCCGGAGACTTCGCCCCGTCCTGGCCTCCGCAAGCGGTGACGCCCACAGCGATGAACAGACAACCAGCAACAAACGTAAACAGGTTTCCGGCATTTGACGGGAAATTTTTCATGGAAATTAAAGACCAGAATGTGCAAGAAAGAGGAGACCACGTCCAAAACGACATCGGAGGATTATCCAATTGTGTTCCGGTGATTTCAAGAAAAGCCGTCACGGGAAGAACAATTTTGAAACCAAAAATGAATCCGGGATAGGATTCAGAATGAAACCACGGTCTTTGTTTATCCGTTCTGAACCGGTCCTATGGGTCGAAACATTCTCCGGGTTATTTCACTCACCGGCCTCTTTTCGTTATTCATAGGGGGGTACTGGTTGTCCGAATCCTCCGAAACCCAAAACCGGGCCTCCCGAAGCGCCCCTGCGCATGAGGACGTCTTTGAACGGAGATCCGTCAAACGGAATACACCGCTCCGGAACCTTCTCCGGTCCGGCGATGTTCTGCTTATTGAAGGAAACACTCGATTTAGTGCAATCGTCCGTTCGCGGAACCCGCAGGCATCGGACATTTCTCACATCGGCATCGTTGATGTTCGCAAAAACCAAATCCTGCTGATTCACGCCGTCCCCGGTTCGTCCGGCGGAGTACGAACAGATCCGCTTGGAGATCTTATTCGCAAAGGAAAGGGGTCCGGCTTTGAAAACTACCGGCCTTCCAATCCGGAAATCGGGAAGCATGCTGTTCGAACCGCCCTTCAACAGGCCGAAAAGGACGTCGGGTTTGATCTGTTTTTGGACCTGAAAGACCCGGAACAAATGTATTGTTCCGAATTGGTTTATTACGCGTACCGACAGGAAGGCATTTCCTTTTCAAACCTGGAGACAACAACGGTTCAGGTCGGATTTCGGACCAAACACGTGCTGTTCCCGCAGACATTCCGAAAAGCGAAGTCAATGGCCTTTGTGGACCGGGTGTCTTACAAAAAAGAAAAGTAACGGAGCCTGGTGCCCCGGTAGGTGCAATGGCGGATGGGCTGTTCTTCCGGTAGTGCCCCCCAACAATGAACGGGAGTGGTAATTCTTCGTTATAATATTCGTCACGATCTGTTATAGATAAGATTCGTTTCTTCAGTCGTCTGAACCCTTGTTCAACAAAAAAACCCATGTCGCTTCACAAAACCTCAACCGCCGTACTGGTATCGATCCTGTTATTTGGATCCGGACTGGTTTCCGTAGCTCAGGAAGAAACCACAAAAGAAAACAGCGAAGAGAAAACGGAAAAATCAAAGAAGAAACCGACTCTTGTCCAGGGGACAAATGAGTTTGGCTACAGGCTTCTAACCCGCATCATGGACACGGACGTCTGGAAGAAGAACAATTCGTCGATCTCAGGCTGGAGTCTGGCCTCTTCCATGCTCATGGTCCAGGCCGCCGCAACCGATGACCTGAAGACCAAAATCAACAAGGTACTCGGTGTCGACTCCCTCAACCAGGATCAGCTCCTCGATCGAATCGAACAACGATTCAATCAGCTCGCCGATGCCAAATCCGTTACCCTGAAGCTCGGTCATGCTGCGGTACTCAAAAAACAATACAAGTATGACGATTCTTACGCTGATCTTCTGAAGAACAAGTTTGGGGCGAAGTTGTTCTCCCTGGATTTTCA
Source organism: uncultured Planctomycetia bacterium (assembly GCA_964580675.1). Lineage (GTDB taxonomy): Bacteria > Planctomycetota > MHYJ01 > CAYXQY01 > CAYXQY01 > CAZOLI01. Next base: position 12,336 of record CAZOLI010000017.1, on the reverse strand, counting down.
ATCGGAGGACGCCGCAAAAACCATTAATGACTGGGTTCGGAAGAAGACCAACGGCAAAATTTCCAATTACGAAAAAAGGTTTCACCCGGAAGAAATATTTCACCTGATAAATACGGTTTATTTTCAGGGAGGCTGGACCACCGAGTTCCGAAATAGCAAAACGGAGGATGAACCGTTTACTCTTCTGGATGGTTCCACGAAGAAGGTACCGATGATGGCACAGGATCCGGGATGGGAGAAGGTGGAAGGGGAAGACAAGGCAAAGAAGTTCGATTACGAACACCGGGCATACCGGGGAGAGAACTTCAACGCCGTTCGAATTTCCTACGGTGACAATCGGCGGTTCGGACTGTGCGTGTTTGTCCCCCACGAGGACAGCTCACTCCGGTCCTTTCTCAGCAACATGGACGCCGAAACACTCCGGAAGCGCCTAGATAAACTTAACCACGAAGACAAACGAGACCTGGATCGAGTGGAGATCCCCAAATTTTCATACAGGTTCAAACACCCGTCCCTGAAAAAAGAACTGTCGGAGATGGGTCTTTCTGACCTGTTCTCCCCGGAGGCAGAAAAAAATAAATTTCCCGGAATGTTTCAGGAAGAACCGAATGTGCCGACCTGGATCGGGCGAGTGGGTCAAAAATCGGCCATCACGGTGAACGAAGAGGGAACGGAAGCAGCGGTTATTTCCAGCAACGTTGGTCGCGGAGGCGCCTCTCTTCCCAACGACAGGATTGACGTTGTTGTGGCCGACCGTCCCTTCTTCTACGTGATCCAGGACCGGAAAACCGGAATTCATCTCCTTACCGGCACAGTCGTGGATCCGACGCTCGAATAAGCGGCCAGTCTTTATCGTCGGTTGTTTCGAGTAATGAGTAAGGAGTGGAAGGACAGGGGAGCGGGACGGGGCGGCCTGCGGCCGTAGATAAAGATAAGGATACGGAGAAAGATAAAGATTTTTGGGGGGATCGGGGCGCCCGGATTTGAACCGGGGGCCTCCACGTCCCGAACGTGGCGCTCTGGGCCAGGCTGAGCTACGCCCCGTTGTTCACGCTATACGTCGTACTGTAACGGAAGAACACCTTACTTCTTCCTCTTCTTTCTCTTCAATTTTTTCCACTTCTTCTTTTCCTTCTTCTGCTGCTCCTTGATCTTCTTCTGTACCTTGTCACGGTTGTTTGAATACCACTGGCGCCATCTGTCGGCGTCGGCAATGTTCTTGCCCGTCATCTTCTGCATGGCATGACGAATGGCCGGCCAGAGTTCGTTGAACCGCTTTTTGACGTCCTCGGGCGGGTCCCGGCGGCGCTTCTCCCACTTCACTTTTTCCCGCTTCAGCTGCTCCATCCGGTTGATAAATTTGTCTATTCCTCGCCAGTCGTTTAGTTCCGCTATGGCTCGTGCCGCTTCGGCACTCGCGGAGATGTAACCATGCGTATCGTTGTTGAATGCGGAGCGGAGATTATTGTACACCCGCCGGCTTCCGAGTTTGCCGAGCGTCGAAATGATGTCCGTGTAGACATCGACCATTTCCTGCTTGCCACGGAAAGCCTTGAGTCGCTTTGCCAGGTCGGGACCGTCCCGGAAATCTCCCGCCGATGCCAGGGCGTTCAACAGGGCCTGAAGAACCGGCTTTTTCTCGGATCGGTCAAACACCTTCAATATGAAGTCGGCCACAAGCGGGTGGCGAGTGTTGCCCAGTTTCTTTGCCGCCACCACCACATCGGACGTTTTCTCCGCTTCCTTCACCGCCTTTTTGAATTTCTTTATGGCCTGCCTGGCTTCTTTCTTCGACGCTTTTTTCTGTTTTTTCTTTTTCTTCTTTTTCTTTTTCTTTCCGTTCTTCCCCTTCTTTTTCTTGTTTTGTGCGCCCAGGGCCATGGCCGGAACCAGAACGGCGACCAGCATCCAGACAAACAGCCTCCGCCGGTTGTTTCTGGCGTGTTTCATGGTGATTTTCCCCACATAAAGGTTGTAACGAATTCGCACGGTGTTCCGGCAACCGGTGGTGCTTCTCACCGGCAAACAAGGTGGGTGAACGGAACGGTTACCCTACCAGAAGCCCCCCCGTTTTTCAATGTGCCGGAACGGGGTTTCCGGTTGTTTCCGGTCCTCTTCCCGAGAACCGGGCCACGAACCAACAGCTTCTTTCCGGTCCCGAACCTCCTGAAGCGAACACGTCCGGAAGATCTTAACCGTCCGGTGAATTGAAATTTTTGATTAATGTTGGTGTATAATCCGGTTATCGTGGCGGGTGCTTGGGACCCGCGTGATACAGTAATGAATGAACACCGGCCCGGTACCGGGAAGAGAGGCCGGATCGCGTCCTGAATCCTTTGAAGGATCTTCACTCGTTTTGCGGAATCGACCGATGGTCAGCGTGGACGAAGAACGTGACGCCACCTCTGAACCCCCCGCCATACGGCTTGGTTACAGCAGCAACGCTTTTACGAATCATACTCTTCCGGAGGCGATTGAGAAGGTGGGCGAGCTGGGATACGAGGGGATTGAAATACTTGCGGACGAACCTCACCTGTCGCCGGACCCGATATCGGACGAGTACGCGGAGAAACTCCGCGACAGGTTATCGGCGGCCGGCCTCGAGGTTACGGCAATAAACTGCAACACGTCTCGACTTCTCGGAACGGAGAAAACGGATCCGGAGTTTGGCCCGACCCTGCTGGAACCGGATCGGCCCCTGCGGATCAAGCGCCGCAACCACATCCTCAACACGCTCCGAACCGCGAAGAAACTCTCGGCCGGTTCGGTTACCATTTCCTCGGGCAAGCGGCCGGAGGACCTCCCCCCGGAAGAGGCGGAGGAAATCATGTCGCGGGGCCTTGATACAATTCTGAACGTGGCCGAAACCCTTGACGTTCGGGTTGGGCTGGAGTTTGAACCGGGTCATTATTTCAGTGATACGGACACCACGGTGCGATGGCTGGAACGGTTTTCCTCGCCGTACCTCGGATTAAACTTTGACCTCGGCCACTCCTGGATTGTGGACGGGGACGTTCGGGAATGCATCCGGCAAAACGTGGACCGGATCTGGCAGGTGCACGTCGAAGACATCGCCGGAGACAAACACGAACACCTGATTCCGGGGCTCGGCGATATTCCGTTCACCGAGCTCTTCTCCCTGTTCCGGGAGCTGGAATACGACGGATTTTTCACCGTGGAGCTGTACCCGTACGCGGACCGACCGGTGGAAGCGGGGCGGAAGGCCCGTGATCACCTCCTTGGCACCGTTGACCGGGTGGGGTCGGCATGAGCAAATACATTGACGTCACGTTCTGGGGTGTGAGGGGATCCGTTCCGGTCCCCGGAAAGGACACGGTGGCGTACGGTGGGAACACCCCCTGCATTGAGGTAAAAACCCCCGAACAGCACTTCGTGTTCGACGCGGGCACAGGCATCCGGGAGCTTGGCCAGTCACTAATGCGCCGGGAGGAACAGACGGAACTGGATATTTTCATCACCCATACACACTGGGATCATATTCAGGGCTTTCCGTTTTTCGTGCCGATCTTCTCGCCGGAAAACAAATTCTGTTTGACCGGTCCGGAACAGCAGGAACTTGATCCCTCAAAGGACGCCGTCATGGACTTCCGGAAACTGATGGAAAACCAGATGCAGTTTTCGGTGTTTCCGGTAAGCCTGGAGGAAGTGGAGCAGCGCGCGGAACTTTCCTACCGGTCCATCGGCGAGGATTCCTTCTCAATCGGGGACTGCAGAATAAAAACCCAGGCCGTTAACCACACCTCCTTTACCCTTGGGTACCGGGTGGAACTCGGGGACCTCGTCCTGGTCTACACCGGTGACAACGAACCCTACTACAACCAGCTCCGACACGGCGGGGATGACGAAGTGGACCCGGAACGGCTGGAACGGATGGACCAGAAGGTGGAGGAGATGAACCAGCGGTTCTACGATTTCTGTTCGGGAGCCGACCTGGTTATTGCGGACGCGCAATACACGCCGGAGGAGTATCCGGACAGACGGGGATGGGGACACAGCACGAACCAGCACTGCATAAACCTCGCCCGGGAAGCCCGGCCGGACCAGCTGGTATTCTTCCACCACGAACCCACCCGTACGGACGACGAACTAAAACAACTGGAGGAACGGACCCTCAAACAATTACGGGAGAAAACCGGCGGCGAAACGGAAGGGAAGTTCGCAGAGGAGGGCATGGAAATTCGCCTCCAGAACGAGTAATATGCCCCTGACCTTCGTTCCTGCCAACCGCGACACAGATGGAACCATCCATGTGTTCCATTGCCCTGTGCGGGAGGTACAGCAATGTCCGACGACGAATACGAACGGAGGGACGGGACCGGGGACCGACTAAAAGATCTTCCGAGGCGGGAACGGCCCCGTGAACGATTGCTAAACAACGGCCCGAAAGCACTGAGCACGCCGGAACTTCTTGCGATTGTGCTGGGATCCGGTTCCCGGGAGGAAACGGTTCTTGAACTGTCCCGGCGGCTCCTGAAGAAGTTCGGATCGCTCCGGGGCCTGTCCGGTTCCGGCGTCCGGGAGCTGCAGGAACTCCGCGGCATCGGTCCGGCCAAGGCCACACAGCTCCGGGCCAGTCTCACCCTCGCCGACCGACTGGCGCGGGAACAGATCGACGATTCCGTGGACCTCTCCTCTCCGGAAGCCGTGTTCCAGTACTTTCACGTCTCCCTCCGGGACCGGAAGAAGGAAGTGTTCCTCCTGCTGAACCTCGACGGAAAGAACCGGTTGATGGAGAAGAAAAAAATATCGGAGGGAACCCTCACCTCCTCCCTGGTGCATCCGCGGGAGGTGTTTCGACCGGCCATCCGCGGGGCCGCGGCGTCCGTTCTGTTCGTACACAATCATCCCAGCGGTGATCCCACCCCCAGCGACGAGGACATCGACATTACCGATCGGCTCGTGGAGGTCGGTGAACTGGTGGGGATCCCGGTGATCGACCACGTGATTATCGGGGATTCGGAATACCGTTCGTTTCAGGAGCTGGGCCTGATATCCTGACCATTCTTCTTTACAATAATGGGGTCATGAACCGGAAGGAACAGCAGGCGGCCGAAATTCTGAATGCCGAACCGGGAGAAGATCCTCCCGACGTCTCCGAGGAAACCCTTCGGACCTTCCACACCTACCTTTCCGAGGAACTCTCCTTCCCCATTGCCGGAACGTTCCCCGAACCGGACTCGGACGGGGAGGAACAGAACGTCCGTATCCACGTCACGGAACTGCTCGATCCGGAGGAACATCCCCTCCTGGATTCGTACTTTGGCCTTCTCTGCCAGGGAGACGAACCGGGTTCGGGCAACGAGGAACCCACCGTGGTCCCCCTCTGCAAACTCGAGGTGCAGGAGGAAGGGGACAACCGGGAATTGATCGAAATTTACAACGAGTGGTACTGGAACTACCGATAACCATCCCGGTTGCCACAAATCATCCATACTAAATTCGAAATACAAAATTCGAAACCCGAAATACGAAACCCGCAACCCGCACCTGCAACCCGAACACACACTCACCAGACGCCTGACGCCCGGCAGAATATAAATCCGAAAACCCGAATTTCGAAATTCGAAAAAAGAACGAATCCCTACGGCGGACGTTTCATGTCCCGTTGTTTCTGTTTTCTGTATTTTTTGTCGTTCTTTGCGTCTTAGCGCCTTTGCGTTAAAAAATATTGTTGTTTTTTTGTTGTTTGGTTGTTCCTATCGCCCATCGCCCGCTGTTTCACACCCCCGCATCCATGCCCCCCCCACAGCTCCCAAGCCCCCCGCTCCCTTGCTCCCCTGCTCCCGTGCCCTATCGCCCATCGGCTATCGCCCGCTGTTTTCACCCATCGACACATCAACTCATAAACGAATCAACTCAGAAACGCGCCCGATTAACCAAACAACGAATCAACGCATAAACCACCAACGCACCACGCCTAACGCATCACGCAATACGCCGATAACGCAACAAACGCCACTAACGCTAATAACGCGATAAACGCCACTAACGCAATAATCCTTATCTTAATCTACGGTCCGAAGGACCGTTTGCCCGCTCCGTTACCGTCGGGACTCTGGCTTTGGTGAATAGTTCCCCCTCGCTTCAGCATGACACCTTACTTCTGACTCGAGACGCTCCTGACTCGTAACGTATGCTCGCCTCTTCATCTTTATCCTTATCTTTATCTTTATCTACGGTTCGAAGAACCGTCTAACGCGGACCTTCCGTCTTCGTATATAAGGGGTCATAGCGGGCAAGAACCCGCGGGTGACACACAAAAATTGTCAATCCGGTGTGGCTTCACACCGGCTTGCCATGTTTCTCCCTGAGTTCGTGACAACTCCTGAACACACAGATCAGTGAACCGGCTCGGGATTGTATCACATTCCCGACCGGTCTCCAGAACACGGAAAACGGGCACATCAATTACCCTTAACCGATGTGTCCGTTTTCTTTTTTTTTGCACTGCCGGCGATCGCCAAAAAATCGAAATACGACATTCGAGAACGAAAACAGGAACGCAAAGACGCGGAGACGCAAAGAGAAAAAAGAATTGGGCAGGATCATACAACCAGCTATATGCACAGCAGAAATCAAAAATACGAAAAAGGAACGATCCAGGCCGCCACACGCTTCATTTTCCGTTGTTTCTGTTTTCTGTATTTTTGTTTTTCCGTTCTTTGCGTCTTTACGCCTTTGCGTTTGATTATTTCGCTGCTTTTTGTTGTTGCCTATCGCCCATCGGCTACCGCCTATCGCCTGCCGTCATCTGTTCTGTTGTTGTCTATTGCCTATCGCCAACTGCCAACGGCCTGCTGTTTAATGTTCCCCCATCAACCAATTAACGAACAAACCTATCAACGGATGCCCCCCAGATCCCGATCATCATCCTGATCTGCATCAACGGTCCAAGGCCGTTTTCGCCGGCCGGTTTTCGTTCGATCGGCTTCCCGAAAATTGAAAACTTCCGGCGGGTGGACGTAAGATAACGATGTACGAAGAGTTATTATGTTTATATATTTCAGGAGGTGTCATGTCCGAGGAAAGCGAAGAACAGCGTCCCGCGCAGGGAGGCAACGGCACGGAAGCAAAGGGAGACGTGGCGGATATGGCCGTGTCCATTTTCCGGAAGGTGCGAAACATCAAAAAGGACAACCCGGAAATTAGTGCGGAAATTGACCAGCTCGAGTTGGACATCCGGGAGAAAATTGTGGAAATCAAGGATCAAATTGACAAGCTGGATGAGCGGGATCGTGAGCTGGTCACCGTTCTTGTGGTCAACGGCCTGCACCGGACCGCCGAGGAGGTGCTGATTGGTGAGCCGGTGGACAGTTCGATCCCCTGATTTCCTCCCTCCCGTTTTCGATCGTCTACATGTCGGGCATTGTCTCCAAGCTTGAGTCGGGTCTGGGATACGGACTGATCACGTCGCTGGGCCGCACCCTCCGCATGGAGGTTCGGCATATGGCACCGGTGAAGCAGCGTGTCCTCGAGGAGGGCGAGGGGGTTATTTTCTGTTTCTGGCACAACCGTCTGTTTTACCTTTCCTATTTCCTTTCCTCCCGTTTCCTCTGGAATGGTGGACCCCTCGCCACAATTATCAGCCGCAGCCGTGACGGGGACCATATTGCACCGGTGGTGGAACGGTTCGGCGGCGTAGTGACCCGTGGCTCCTCATCACGCGCCGGAGACCAGGCCCTTCGCCGTCTCGTGAAACTTGCCAGACGTGACGTGTCACCGGTGGTAACCCCGGACGGCCCCCGTGGCCCGAAGTACGAGGTACAGCAGGGCGCTCCCTACCTCGCCGCCCTCACCGGCCTGCCTCTGGTTCCGGTGTCCTACGGCGTCGCCCGCTGCATCGTGTTTAACTCCTGGGATGGATTTATGGTTCCGTATCCGTACACGTCCGGTGTGGTTCTGTTCGGGGATCCCATATACCCGGCATCCTCCGACGAATCCCGAACCGATCGCCTGAAGGAGAAGCTTCAGAACGAAATGGACCGTCTTCAGAAACAGCTTGAAGAAATGGGGTACGATCAATCATAAAAAGGAAATTCGAAACAATATAATCCAGCGGGAAATGACTCAAAGAGTCGATATTTTCAATATCGCCCTGTTTCAATAAACCCAACCCATATTCTTGTTACAAAAGACATATATTCTCTTATTTTTGATGTGCAAGTTGAAATTCATCGACATATAGTGTAGTAAACAATTCGACATGCTCGAATGCTGTAAATGTGTCCCAAATATGTAACAATTCTCGTCCACCGGGCCGATTGCCGGCTGTAATTCTTCGGACGGGGACATTAAAAAGGGTCTGACGGCTCAATAGACCATCGTGACACGGGAAGAGGGGAATTTCCATCGAGGTTCAGATGCGGAAGATTCCAATTTCGGAACTTCAATCCGGCATTACGTTCGACGGACCACTTTACCACGAGTCGGGAAAGCGTGTCCTGGAAGAAAACACGCCGGTCGAGGAAGTCTGTTTAACCGCCCTGAAGGAAGCCGGGGTATCATACGTCTACCTTGTTCGATCGGAAGCGGACCGGAAGAAACTCCTCCAGCAAACACGATTTCACACTCTTCCCGTCTCGGAGATCGAGGACGGTACGGAAACGGGTCAACCGGTTTACAGCCCCGATGACGTGCTGTTGCTACAGGCGGGTCGAACCATCACGAGCGAGCTAAAACAGCGACTGTTCAGCCGCGGCATCCGACAGGTCAAAATCATGAAATCAGCCCGAACCCGCCGGGAGGCAAACCAGGAATTCGAATCCTACCAGGAGAAACTTGATGAGTTCACAAACGAAAAGGCGGAGGGCAACGAAGAACTCGACGACCTACTGTCCTTTGCCGATTCCCTGAACGAAGACGGAAACGGAGATGCCCGCCTCGAAGAGAAGACCCGGAAGAAGGGCAGCCGGTGGACCGGAACGACCGAGCGCCGGCGACATCCCCGTTACCCCCTCGGCGTTTCCGTTTCCTTTTATGTTCTGGATGGTTCCCGAACCAACGGGAGCCGTACCCTCCGAGGGACGGTGGAAAACCTGTCACGAAGCGGTATCTGTCTGGTGACGTCGGAAAATATCCCGCCGGGAAAACGGATTCGGCTGCGACTCCGCATCCCGGGGCGGCGGCAAATTGACGGCACGCTAACCATAGTTCGGCGGGACAAACGGGGCCCGGGCCTGTACGAACTCGGCGCGGAATTCGATCAGATACAGCGGATCAGCCCCTCCTCCTCGTAGAACGAACAACAGAAATGGGTTTTCGGCCCACCAACCACCTTAAAACGTTCCGGACTCGTTATTCCTGCTCTTCGGACCGGAAGTCCAGGGCGACGGAGTTGATGCAGTACCGCAAACCGGTGGGATCGGGACCGTCCTGAAACACGTGGCCGAGGTGGCCATCACATCGGGCACACAACACTTCCGTCCGCGTCATGCCTCCCCGCTTATCCTCCGTGGTTTTGACGGCGTCCTCGGAGACGACGTCGAAAAAACTCGGCCAGCCACTACCGGATTTAAATTTCGTATCGGACGAAAACAGTGCCTGTCCACAACCCGCACAGACGTAGGTTCCCTCCTTTTTGTTGTGCAGTAGGTCCCCGGAATTTCGCGGTTCGGTGCCCCGCTCCCGGAGGATGTGGTACTCCTGATCGGTGAGCTTTTTCTTCCATTCTTCCTCATTATCGGGCAGTTCCGCTTCCGCGGATTGATCGACCGAACTTTCTTTCTGTTCGTCGTTCATGTTCTTTTTCTTCTTCTCCTTTTCCGTGGATGATTCAGACGTCGCGTTGGTATCGGGCTGTTCGCAGCCGAACACAACCACTGAAGCAACAAAAACAAACAAAGCGAGTATTCGTGTCGTCGTTTTCACGAGCACCCCGTTGTCGTATGACAAAAAACGGTGAATGTGCCTCCCGAACCTGTATTGTAAGGAAAATCAGCAACGTATGCACGTGAACGAACCTCCCGGACGGACATAAACCAGAACGAAGGCCGTGCCGAAGGTGGGCCCTCAGGAAACTGCGTCGGAGGATCCCCGAAACAACAAGACGACAGACATCCCGGTTCCCGGAGTCAGACCGGTCGGATGTTAATGAACAATGACAAAGGTTCCATCGGGTTTTACGTAGACGGCCGGGCGGTCCCAGGCATCCACGCCATCCACCCGTCCGCTTTCGTCGGTGGGTTTTCCCTCTCCGTCGAACAGCTGCCAGGCCAGTTTGCCCCCTTTGTCCCAACCGGTGCCCTCCGTCCACGCCAGCAGAATTCGTCCGTCGTCGTTTATTGCCACGGCCGGATGTTTTCGTTTCTTCCCTTCGCCCGGTGGTGAAATCGCCTTCGTCAACCGGTTCTCGGTTTTCTGGAATATCGAGCAATACACCTGTCCTTTTGTTTCCCAGGCAAGGGCCGTCCGGTCGCCCGTCCCTGCAATGCCGTAGGTGGACATCGGACACGCATTTTTGTTCCACCCGTCCAGCCGTTTCCGTTTGACGGATTCGGCGCCGCCTTCCAGAAACAACAGATTGACGTTCCGTTTAAACCCATCGATCGCCGTCCGGAACAGCACAAACAGTTTGCCCGAGGCATCCACCGTGGCGTTGATGCCGCAGCATCCACACGCGCCCCGTTTCGGTGAACTGATCTGTTGATCCTTCGAAAATTCCTTCCCTCCGTCACGGGACCGGACCATCCAGACACTCCGGTTTTCTTCGCCGTTTTCTTTCGGGTTGGCGTGCCAGACGACGTACACGTCTTTGCCACTCGCCGCGACCGTGGCCCCGCCGTCCAAACCGTAGGCCTTTCCGATGAGGTTTTTCTCCTTCGGAAAGGTAACGTCCCCGTCCTCTCTTTTGCTCCGGGTGTAAAGAAGCGGATGCTCCTCCATCTCAAGCTCTTTTTGCGCCTTTTTGCTTCCCATCCAGACCACGTGCACGCGCCCATTTTCTCCAACGGCCAGCCTCGGGGCCCGCACGGTTCCTTTGACAATGGCACTTCCATCGATCTGATTGACCCGGACTGGCTCTCCGAATTTCTCGTCGTCCGCTGACTTCCTGGTGTAAAACACGTTGCCCGCACCCGAATCTCCCCTGAAATACAGGAGGTGTACCGTCCCGTCTTCGGAAACGGCGGTCTGCGGATTCAGCCCGTTCCCGGGGGTCTCCATCCGTTCGACGGGATCCCCGGCGAACAATCCGCCGGTCAGCAGGAAAAGTAACGTTACCGAATGGAACAGAAACGTACGTTGAAACGTCATGACGTGCCCTGAAAATTCGGTTCAAAATTACGTTCCGGAAGTTGAATACCAAGTATACCAATGAGTGGCCGTAAAATGTATTTGCCGGCTCACCGCTACATCGATTCCGGTAGATCAATCCCCGTCCCGGAGGGATTTCAGCAGTGAGATGTTTTTCTCGTCCCAGTCGTCTTCCTTCGGGGTTTCAATCACGCCGGGAACATCGTCAAACCGGGAATCGGTGACCAGTTTTTCGAACGGCCCTTCACCGATTTCTCCTTTCCCAATATGATGATGTCGGTCCACGTTGCTGCCGAGTTCCTCTTCGGTGTCATTCAGGTGCCAGCCGTAAAGGTGCTCCATCCCGACGACCTCGTCAAATTCCTCCATGGTTTCCTCATAGCCCTCGCCGGAGAGGTCATATCCGGCGGCGTGCAGGTGGGCCGTGTCCAGGCAGATGCCGGTTCGGTCCGGCATGTCCACGGCCTCCATGAGGTCGCGCAGATGTTCGAACCGGTCCCCGATGTTGGTGCCCTGGCCGGCCATGTTCTCAAACAGCACACGAACGTTTTCGGTATCCGATTCGGGGATGGCCCGTTTTACACAATCGGCCGCCCGTTCAATGCCCTTCTCCGGGCCGTCGCCGAGGTGTGAGCCCGGATGAAAACAGATCGTGGGAATATCCAGAAGTTCCGCCCGCTGTATTTCGGTGACGAAACTATCGAAGGACTTCTCCCGGGCTTCCTCATCTCCTTTCGCAAGGTTGATCAGGTACGCCATATGGACCATGACCGGTTCCACGTCCAGCTCCTCCCGTGTTTCGGCAAACGAACCCCGGTCCTCCTCCGTGATTTCGCTGGCGGCCCACCGTCTGCTGCTTTTGGTAAACAGCTGGACCACTTCACATCCCACTTCGTTACCGCGCTTCATCGCCCGGTGAAGGCCACCGGATATGGACATATGAGCACCAATTTTCATGTTCAACCGCAAAAAATAATCAAGATACGCTGGAAATAGCTGGCGTGAGACATCCCGAACGAATCCGGGAAGCGTTCATTTTCACGGTTATCAAACCCGGATTCCAGT
>CAZOLI010000016.1:57378-65706 GCA_964580675.1 uncultured Planctomycetia bacterium | reverse complement strand
ACAGCGGGTGAGGCAAACACAGGCTCCTCAAATTCGGTTTGCCAGATGATCTCTCCGGTTCCGGCGCGTAAAGCGGCGATGGTCTGCTGGTGTGTCTTTGCATATACCCGTTCCCCAATAACGCCCGGTGAAACCAGTACACGTGACGTATCATCCGGTTCCCATAACACCTCTCCCGGCTGAGAATCGGTTTTGTTGCCCCTGTTCTGGGCCATTACCTGTGTTGCACAGAGGAGAATCAGAAACGGAACCAAACGGCCGGGCGACAGAAATGAATACCGGCGGTTTTTCATTTAATTGCCTGATAAAATTGGAGAAGTACAATTGACTTCGAATTTCATTATGTAAAACGCATCAGCACCGAGGAAGTTCACTTTCCAGTCTGGCGGTTCCTCCAAGAGACCCATTTACTAACATGATGTGTGGGCCCCGACGGATTCTCACAATCTTCTCCTCCTCCAATCACCGTTTTTACACCGTTCCGACGGCGATGCCAGACCTCCCCTCCACAATAATTCTTCACACACCGAAAAACGAAATAACCAAACCCAGGACATGGGTCCTCCGGAAACACCCGGGGACAAAAAAAACCCAAAAAGGGGTCCTTCTCCCGTGCCTGAAACAATGATTACCCACCGAGAAAAATAGGGTTCTGTTCCTATTTGAAACTAATCCTCACAATTTGTTCAATTAAAAGCAGTATAATATCATTTCAATCATCTTCGTTCGTAAGTTTTCCCTTTCACCAGATTATGCATGAGGCGGGTATGCTGAATCAATTGCTCAATCGCTGGAAGGGAGCGCTGGAGGCGCTCGTCTGGTTGTGCTTTGTTGGGGGTCTGATGGCAGCCCTTTTTCCGCATCAAACGGACCAGGTTCTGTCCATGGCACCGTACCTCACCATAGACGGGTTGACCCGTATTATATGGCCGTACGCTTCCCTGATCACGGGAATTATTCTGCGGTTTTCAAACCGGTACATGGCGGGAAATAAACGTATCGGACATTTTTACCTCCGGTGTGTACTGTTTTTGCTGGCCGTAATGGTTCTTTCCGCGACGGACCACCTCCTGCTGTTCTGGGGAAGCTGGTGCCTGATGGGCCTGCAGATGGCCGGATTGATCGGGCACCAGAAGGAGTGGCCTCCTGCACGTGCCGCCGGTCATTTTGCCCTCCGCTATTTTCTGGCCGGTGCCGCACTCGTCGGGGCCGGGGTCCTAACACTTTATGTGCAAACGGGAACGATGGGGATAACTGAAAGCCTGACGGCCGTAAATCATCTGGACGCCTGGACCGTTCCGGCCGTGTTCGCATGTCTTTTCCTGGCGGCTATCATTCAGTCGGCCCTTTTTCCGTTCCAGGACTGGTTGATGTCCTCGATGACCGCCCCCACCCCCGCTTCGGCACTGATGCACGCCGGCTTCGTGAACGCCGGGGGTATTTTGCTTGCAAGGTTCGCGTCACTTTTCGTGAGCTGGCTGCCCCTTATGTTGCTTATTGTGGTCATCGGAGGAGTTTCGGCCTTTCTCGGAAAAATCTGGAAATTGGTTCAGACCGACGTGAAACGGGAACTCGGCTGCTCCACCGTCGGTCAGATGGGATTTATGCTTCTGCAATGCGGTCTTGGATATTTTGCGGCGGCGATCACCCATCTTCTGCTTCACGGTTTCTACAAAGGGTACATGTTTTTGAATTCCGGTGGCGCCATTGAACAGACGGCACCCGGCGACGAACACCCGTCCTCCTCCAGCCTGGTGGTGATGGAAAGTCTTGTTACAGCCGTTGCCGCCGGTTGCCTTTTTCTCCTGCTCAGCGGCAAATCATTTACGCTGAACAGTGGTCTTGTTCTGGCCTGTGTTGTGGTCATAGCGGTTCTTCACGGAAGCCGGGAATTCGTGCGTCGAATAGATCGGGAAACCCCGTTTGAATACCTCCTTTTCCCGTTGATTGCACTGTCGACGACCGCCGTTTACAGCGGGGTCTACGCGGGAATTAAACACGTTATGGCGGACCTGCCGGCAATACTCTCCCCCACTCCTTTTACATGGGTTCACGGTATACTGCTGGCCGGATTTATCGCCGGTTACCTTATCATGGAATCCGGATTTTACAGACGGTTTCCCACGTTCTACGTCCATGTGTTAAACGCAAGTCAACCGAACCCGAAAACTATTCATTCTTCACGGGAGGATTATCATGTCTGAACCGGGACAAACAACGAAAGAGAAACTCCGACAGGCCATTCGGAACGCCGCCGGGAAGCTGCAGAGCACCTGGCCGCTTTACTCCTACGTGACCTCCAACCCTCTCGCCGGCTACGAGGACCGACCTTTCAGGAAGGCGGTTCCTCGCATACGGAACCGATTCGGTGCCCGGGGATATCCTTCTGCCGATCAATTTCGTCAGGCATGGGAGAACGGCTGGATCGATCGGGAAAAGGTGAAATCTCAACTGTACTCGGAAGGATATGAAATATCGCCGGAAACGGCCCTTTCCCGACTCGAGCAAGAGGAATCCCTCCAGACCTCCCGGAATGGTTTGGGGTCGGAAACGGAACGTTTTATCAACAAGATCCTTTCAAAATGGCTGTCCGTGTTTCTTGACGAGGGCCGCTCGTCGTGGTCCATGCCCGGCCGGCAACAGGGTTTCTACCGGGCCTGGTCGAACCTTGCCCCGCACGACCATGAACTACCGGACGCCCATAAACTGAAGGAATTGCCGGAAGACAAATTCGGGGCTATTTCCAGCGTCTTTGAACGGGAGCCCCGTTCCTCGTTCGAGGAGGTGTTTGCTCACCATCTCGCACAGCTTCCGGGATGGGTGGGATACATCAAGCACCGGTCCAATAGAACAACCGGAGAATGGTCCTCTCGCCACCCGATCGACCTCGCCGACTACCTCGGTGTCCGGCTTCTCCTCGCCGACCACCTTGACGGCACGGTCGTGCCGGAGAACGATTTTTCGGAACCAGCCGGACACCAACACGATCCCCTCCGGAGATGTTTTCTGAATGCGTGGGAGCAAACATACCAGGGGAAGTTGCTTAACAAACTCTCCACCGGTCCACCCGAATCCGGTTCCCCTGCATCCCGACCCGATGCTCAATTCGTTTTCTGCATCGATACGCGTTCGGAGGTTATTCGCCGTCAAATTGAAGCAACCGGCAACTACGAAACCCATGGATACGCCGGGTTTTTCGGCGTACCCGTTCGACGGCAGCGGTACGGCTCGGACACGCAGACCGACGCCTGTCCCCCGATTGTCGATCCCGAACACGCCGTGAGGGACGAACCGTTTACACCTGAACAAGAAGAAAAACTCGCGGACTACCTGTCCTCGTCAGCCCTCTCCAGCGCGGCAAAAAACGCACTTCAAACCCTCAAAAACAACCTTCCCGGCGCATTCAGTTTCGTGGAATTGACCGGAATCCTGTACGGGCTCGGCCTCATTGAAAATACCTTCCTTCCGGGAAAGAACCTGCTGCCGACGACGGGTCTCACGGAGAATAGCCCGGATTACGATGAGGTGTTCCGGCCCTCGTACGAGACCGGTTCGACAGGATCCGGGCAACAATTGGAGCAGGGGCTCCCCCTGGAAAGCCGCATTGATTACGCGGAAGACGCCTTCCGGCTCATGGGCTGGGAACATTTTGCTCCGGTGGTTGTGTTTGCCGGTCACGTAAGCGATACAACCAACAATCCCTTCGATTCCAGCCTCAAATGCGGGGCCTGCGCCGGCAACTCGGGCGTGCCGAACGCGCGCATCCTCGCCCGGATCTGCAACGAGGACGTCGTCCGGGACGGCCTTCGGGAACGGGGCATAGAGATACCGGATGACACGGTGTTTGTGCCGGCCCGCCATAACACCACAACCGACGAAGTGGATTTGCTCGAACAGGACCTCGGTGAATCGCCGGATCTCAACCTGGCATCAATCAGGGATGATCTGCAAACGGCGCGAAAAAAAGCAACCGACGAACGCGCACACAGCCTGCCCGGCGGTGACGCGGAATCCGGTCCCCAGGAAACGGATGCCCGTTCGTCGGACTGGGCACAGACTCGGCCGGAATGGGGCCTGGCCGGCAATGCGGCCTTTGTCGTGGGATCAAATGATCTCCGGAAGGAGGTAAACCTGAACGGACGTGTTTTTCTGCATTCCTACAACTGGCGGACGGACGATGACGGATCCGCCCTGGAACAGATCATCGCCGGTCCCCTCGTTGTTTGCCAGTGGATCAACCATCAGTATTACTTCTCAACGGTGGACAACGGTGCGTTCGGAAGCGGCTCGAAAATTACGCACAATCCCGTTGGAAATTTCGGGGTGTATCAGGGAAACGGAGGCGACCTCATGGGAGGCCTTCCCCTGGAGTCCCTGATGCGATCCGACGAGGAAATGCAACACCGTCCCATTCGCATCACAAACATCATCCAGGCCCCGGTTTCCCGTGTTCGTCACGTGCTTCAACAGCTTGAATCGGTCCAGCAATTAATCGAACACAACTGGATCAACCTGGTTGTCGTGGATCCGACCCGGGGAAACGAATTGATTCGTTACCATGAACTCCCCGGCGAGGATGAGGCCTCACGGTCCAGGGAACCCCTACTGCCGCAGACCACGTTATAACAAAGCCCCTGCGGGCTCTGGTTCCGGGATTGCCTTTTGTTTCCCGACCTCCGGTCCATCAGGACGTGCTGGACCTCTCGGTTCTGTTTTCCAGAAACCCTCTGTACGGAGCCATCTCGTGGCGCCGAACCAGTACTTCATCGGTGATTTTTAGCCCCATATCCATCAATTCCTCGGCCACCGGTGTTACGTCGCGATCCTTTTCCCCTACGACGGTGATCAGCAAATTTTCATCACCCGTAATCAATTCCTGTACCGACACCACACCATTAATCTCAAGAATCTGATCCACGAGATCGCCCCGTTCCGGAATCGGGGCGGTGGCAAACAGAATCATCCGAATCGGGTAGCCGGCTCTTTGATAATCAATTTGAGCGCTGTATCCTTTGATGACGGCCTCCTCCTCCATCCGGTCAATCCGTTTTCGAATCGTGCTTGACGACAGGTCCGATTTCTCGGAGATGTCCGCCGACGAAAAGTGACGGGCATTCTGCTGCAAATAATGCAGAATAACTTCATCCTGGTCATCTATGGATTTTTCGGACATGGCTCTTTGCCTTTTTATATATGTTTCAGGGACAATAACATTAATCGGTACCGTTGAAGTTCCGGCCCTCCCACAACGGACGAGGCCCCCGGAACCGATTTCACCGGCGCTCCCCCCTTTTCTAAGGTGAATGCACCATACCAATCTTAACCGCAACCCCGATATAGTTAAAGATTTGCGGACATTCAGATCGTAATAATATTCATTTCTCCGGTGACATCCCGGTATCCGGGTTCGGGACATCAGTGCCGGGATCAGGGAATGGTGCAGGGCATTTCCACTCAACCAGAAAAAATTTCCCGTGCCTGCCGATTAAATTCGCCGTCCGTTTATGGCTGATTGGAAGACCCGTGTGAGTTGCCCATCGAGCAACTTTTGTCACCGAAGATAGGAAAACCAACACAGTCACCCATCAACGGATGACGGAGGTTCTAATGACCTCCACAGATAAAACCGTACAATGCAAATCCATATTTTCTGTGTGGACCGGACGCGTTTTCATCCAACGGAATCCCCCCTGTATCTTCTACCGACAACCCCAGCGATTATTCCGATCGTTACAGGATGTTTGGTTATAAAAAAAACGTTCAAAAGTTACTGAAAAAGAACCAAATCCACACCAGTGAATTTGGCGATCCCTTTGATGGTGTCCAGGACGTTCAGAAACCGACGGTCGTCACTGTCTTCTGCTCGGATTCCCGGGTCCTGCAGGATCACATGTGGGACAACGACCAGCCCGGAGATATTTTTACGTGCAGCAACATCGGCAACCGCGTTTTTCAGGAGACGGAAACGGGATCGGTTGTCTCCGGCGACGTGCTGTATCCGGTGGAACACACGGGCACCGATACGATCCTGGTGGTGGGGCACACGGGGTTCGGCGCCGTTACCGCCTCCCTCCGGGCAACGCGGGAACCCATGAACGAACCCCCGGGAATATCCCACTGTATACAGTCATTGCTTCCAAACATGAAAGAGAACCTGAAACGTCTTCCGGAAGAACCCGGGGATCCGGAGAAAATTAATCACCTCGTGAAATGTAACGTCGACGATCAGGTGGAATCTCTGGTGAACTCGGAACGGGTTCCCGGACCCGTGGACGTGATCGGGGTGGTGTATGATGTCCAGAAGGTCTACGGCGAAGAGCGAGGCCTTGTGCACGGGATTAACGTCAACGGAACCCGCTCCGTTGACACCCTTCGGGAACAACATCCCAACAGGGCCGAACGGATACGGCGCCTGAGCTCGCCGTGATTCATGATCGGGAGATGGGAAAAGAAAAATCCAACACGAATATCCTTCCTTTGCATCTCGGACGGCACCGAACGCGCACTTCCGCTGAAGCTTCGTGCGAAACTACGAACTTTCCTGATACCAACGCTACCCTCTATTGAAGATGGCAGAGCTATAAGTTGGGTACGGAACAGGACAACACCGACGTGGGGTAACCTTCCGGTGACCGCGGAAGGATCCAATACCGCCTATTAATTTGTAGGAAGGAGGCCAGTCTGTTACGTCTTCTCGATATCGATGAACCGTTTCTCCCTACCAGCCTTCTTCACCAACCAGTTTTACAAACGAACAGGAACCCAGATCCGTTCGCTTCGGTTCTCCCTCTTCCAATTCGATCCGGATCAGATCCTGGCCAAGAGAGCTGCCGACGGGAAGAACAATCACACCGCCGTCCGGGGCAAGCTGTTCCACAAGCGAGTCCGGAACCTCGGGTGCCCCGGCCGTAACGATGATTCGGTCGAAGGGACTCTGGGCTTCCCAGCCAAGGGTTCCGTCCCCCACTTTGTAATGAATGTTGTCGCACCCCAGATCATTCAAACGCTCCTTTGCCTCCGCCAACAACTCCTCGTGCCGTTCAATGGTGTAAACTTCCCCGGCCACCTCCGCCAGTACGGCCGTCTGGTATCCGGAACCGGTGCCCACCTCAAGAACCCGGCTTGACGGATTCGGCGATAGTGCCTCCGTCATAAAGGCCACGATGTATGGCTGGGATATGGTCTGGTTCTGACCGATGGGGAGGGGACGGTCCTCGTAGGCCGAGGTCGGGGAACGTTCCGGCACGAATTTGTGCCGGGGAACCGTTCGCATGGCCTCAAGCACGTTCGGGTCTCGAACGCCGCGACCCTCAATCTGCTCCTTCACCATCTTCCGGCGAAGGTAATCAAGGTGGTGTTCATCGGGTTCCTCCCGGTCCCGGTATTCGCTGTCCCGATCCCTCGGGAAAAAATGAAGGAATCCGGTGTCGTCGTCCCCGATCATGTCTGAAATTGAGTGGAGTGAGATCCGGCCAGTGATCAATCGGTCCGTCGGGAGAAAACGTCCTAATCCTCCTGGGTGCGAAGATAATAAAGAAAACCGACCGCGGCAATCAACAGAAGTGTAACGACGACGTAATACATAAGGACACCTCCGGAATTGGTTATTACTTGACAGACACAAGCCCTCCGGCATTATCGACCCCGGAAAGCCGAAAAACCATCATTCAACGAACCTCCGAGCGTCTGTGTCCCGTCCCTCTGGTCTTCACAATGGTCAAGCTACCAGATTGGTGGGCGAGATTCTTCTTCGGAAGACGCCTTCGGTTCTCCGTTGGCCCGGTCGTTGTTTTTCGGCACATTGCTCGTTCCTTCGTCACGCTGTTCCATCCTGCTGTTCTCCGGACCCAGTTCTTCCATCATCTCCTTCAACCATTCTTTCAGTTCACCATCGTCTGATTCATTGAGACGCTTCTTCATCCCCTTCATAAATCGCTTTATCATTTTTTCAAACCGCTTCCGATTACCCGTTCCTTCCTCCTGATCTTTTTTCATACGGCGTCGATATTTTTCCCGCATCTTCTTCATCCACTTCTTTTTCTTTCCCGTCCAGCGGTCCTCGCTCTCTTCCTCGTCCCGTTCCCCTTCCTGTTTGTTCTTCCACTTTCTCATCTTCTCACGCATTTTCTCCTGCATTTTCTTTCGCCAGTGTTCAGGATCCATTCCGTCGTCTTCCTCCTCTTCGTCCCACTCATCGTCTTCACGACGTTCCTTCATCTTCTGGCGAAATTTCTTCATCTTCTTCCGCATCTTCTTCATCCAGCGGCCACGTTCGCGGTCTTCGTCATCTTCGTCGTGTCCCCGTTTCTCCTTCATGCGCTCCCGGAA
>CAZOLI010000016.1:0-57278 GCA_964580675.1 uncultured Planctomycetia bacterium | reverse complement strand
GCCGGAATTTCTTCATCTTCTTCCGCATCTTCTTCATCCAGCGGCCACGTCCGCGGTCTTCGTCATCTTCGTCGTGTCCCCGTTTCTCCTTCATGCGCTCCCGGAACTTCTCCTTCATTTTCTTCATCCATTTTTTTCGCTTCTTCATCCACCGGTGCCGATCCTCCTCTTCCTCATCGTCATCGCGCAATCGACGAATAATCCTTCGAAGCATCCTTTCTATTCGCTCTTTCCATTCGTCATCGTCTTCAGTTTCCGCAAACCCCCCCCCGAGGTTTTGGTCGTTATCACCATTTGAAGACGCCTTATCGGATTGTTCACGAAATGCTCCCCCCAGATCCTGACCATCAACGTTCTGATCGGACCAACCGCTCTCCGGCGTTTCTCGGAAGGCATTCCGCAATTCAAAATCCTCGACCGCACGTTGCCAACCCGAGGACGAATGGTCCGAATATCCGTCCTGGATTCGGGCCACCTCATCCTGTAATTCCCCTTTCTGATGATCGTTATCCCCCTTTTTTCGATGGTTATCTCCACCGGCAATAAGAACTCCGGCCAACAAGAACGAGAGGAGACAGGCGGCGACTGATGCGGTAACGCGTTTCATGATCACTTGCGGGAAAATGAAGACGAGAAGGAATGCGTGGCGAGGTTATACAGGCAAATCGGTATGGATCTCTTTTTTTTATCCCCCCACAAGGGGTTAGTACAATATCTGATTATTATCTTCTTCATAAATATAATATCAAAGGCTCACATAAATGTGAAACCAAAGAGGGCGCCCGGTCGTTAAAAATCACTCCGACCGAATTCATAGAATGAATAATTCATAATGAACCCTGTTTTCGATAAAATACGAAAATCCGGAAAAAACTGTAATGTAGAGAATTCTGTGGTAAAAAATGAAATTAACACATTGGGCCGCCACAGAAGGTCTTCGTTTCTTTGTTCCATTATTTATCCGGACAACCATTCGGAGGAACAGACCAAACAACAAAAACCATACTGGTAGGGATTCATTCTGGAATACTACCCGAAAGAACGTCCGCCGGGTCCCGGAGGGAACCGGCCGAAAATGGACATGAAGATCGATTACAAGGGACGTTCGACAGTCACCATATTACGACGAATTCCTGCGAAAGCTACCCGACTGTTTTCCGTCTGAGCCAGTCGGCTGTATAAACGGGTGACGAATGAAAGGAATGATCTGATCAAAATGATCGTTACCACGGAACAATGAAAGAAATTTACCGCACAACTCGCTGGGAAGAGGCAGAGACACTCCGACTGAAACTGGAACGAGAAGGAATTCCGACCAGGTTATTCAGTCACGGTGGTGCTCTTTTTGCCGCCGGTCACGCAACCACGGCCGTTCCATACACCATTGCGGTTCCTCCTCAACGGGCACAGGTAGCCCGGGATTTGATTGATGACCACCGGGAGCTCATGAATTCGGTCCATGATCACAAAACGGCCGCAACAGAAAACGAGTGTCTATCGGCCGGAGACACGGCTGTCAACCCTGTTCTTTTCGGTTTGCTAACGGTCCTGTCCGTTGTGGTTCCCCTCATCTGCGGTTATCTTCTGCTGGGTGCACTGAAATTTTCGATACTGCTTCCCCCGGTTTGTCTGGCCCTGATACTCATACTGTTGCTGGATGTTCGTCCGGATGCACAAACCAAATAACAACAACCTCAATTAACGAACACTCACCGTGACGGATTCCCCAATCAAAAACCGGTTTGCCGATTATATAACATCCTTACAGAACAAGATTTGTTCAACTCTTGAGGAATACGACAGAGAAGCATCTTTTCAGGAAGATCAATGGGAACGGGACGGCGGGGGCGGAGGGATCACTCGCATCATAGAAGACGGTGATCTCTTCGAGAAAGGAGGGGTCAATATCTCTACCGTTCACGGAACACTTCCCGACCCGATAAAAAAGAAATTTGGGGTGGAGGCACAATATTTTTACGCCGCGGGTCTTTCGCTTGTGCTGCATCCTTACAGTCCGATGATTCCCACCATACACGCCAACTTCCGCTACTTTGAGTTATATGAAGACGAAGTGGGAGGTCCTCGAAAAGACGCCTGGTTCGGCGGTGGTATTGACCTCACGCCGTATTACCTTTGGGAGGAGGACGTCCGACATTTCCACGAGGTACTGAAGAACGCGTGTGATCCGCACGGTGAAGACCTCTATCCGCGGTTCAAAGAGGCATGTGACGAGTATTTTTACCTGGACCATCGTGACGAAGCCCGTGGTGTCGGCGGAATTTTCTTCGACTACCTCCGGGCAAATGAGGAACGAACCCTGGAAGACTGGTTTGCATTCACAACGGATGCAGGAGACGTTTTCCTCGACACCTACGTCCCGATAATCGAACGACGGCGCGACGAACCGTACGGCGATTCACATCGTTATTTTCAGGAGGTCCGTCGGGGACGGTACGTCGAATTTAACCTCGTATACGACCGAGGAACACTCTTCGGGCTCAAAACCGGGGGACGCACAGAATCGATCTTAATGAGCATGCCGCCCCGGGTGAGATGGGATTATAATTATCAGATCCAGGAGAACTCTCCGGAGGAAGAAATGCTGGAGGTTCTCAAGAATCCCCGAGACTGGGTATGATTGATGAACCCCGATCTTCTGACGGTTACGAACTGCCGCTGCGTCAGGTCTTCTTTTCCTCTTCGGGGGATAATTCCTCCTGTACGTCCGGCCCGCCCGGTGTACCGCCAAACGCTTCCAGCAGGTCGTCCGATGCGTAATGCATCCGGTGAGGATACGGAATCTCAATTCCGGCTTCATCAAGGGCTTTCTTCATCTGAAGGATCAAATCAGAACGAGCCTTAACAAATACCTTCAGGTCGAACCAGACCCGAACCCGCAGATTGACGGACGAGTCGGCCAGTTGATCCACAAGAACCATGGGTTCGGGTTTCTTGAGCACTTCCGGATGCTCTTCCACCACTCCTTCCACCACTTCTTTTGCCTCGGCGATGTCCTCCCGGTAGGCAATACCGACAATGATGTCAAACCGCCGGATGTCGTACTTGGTCAGGTTTGTGATGTTGTTCTTCAGAAACGTCTCGTTGGGAACCCGCGTGAACTGGTTATCGAACTGGCGAAGTTTTACGGAGAGCAGGTCAATGGACAGAACCACACCCATGGTTTCACCCACCTGAATGGCATCCCCGATTTTGAACGGCTGCTCGAACAGGAGAAAGATGCCCGAGATCATGTTGGAAAAGGAAGTTTGGGCGGCAAACCCGATGGCGATCCCGAAAATTCCCGCCGCCGTAACCACCGCCGTTATGTCAATGCCGAGGTTGTCCAGCGTCAGAAATAGAACCATAAGACAGAGAGACCAGAACACCACTTTCCGGACGATGTTCTCTATGTGTTCCCCCGTCTGTCGCTTCAGGAAGGATCCGGTTACTTTTGAAAGAACGCCGGCGAGGAGGATCCCTCCAAGAAAGATGGCCCCCGCGATCAGCCAGTCGGTCCACGAAACAATCCGGGCCGCCGTTTCGGTTTCGGCCAGCAGTATCATGTCCATGACTAAAACCCCGCTTTCATCTCGTGGTCGCCGATGACGGAGAAGAAGAGGTTCAGTGCCTGCGTCTGGGTTTGCTGCTCCGATCGAGGCTCCACCAGTTCCGCGTTCTCAAGAGACGGCGCGTTTTCCCTGTATTCCACATCCGCGTGGTTTTCCGAAAATATGGAAAGTTTCAGACGGCAGAGACAGAGGCGCTCGTCCCGAACGTAAAAATCAAGATTGCCGGGTTTCATTAACACAATGCCCACTTTCTGTGGATCCGAACTTTCGTTTTTTAATTTGATGCCGACCACTGCAAATCGAGGATCCTCGGGGAGATCCTCAGGTTCCTCCGCAATTTCCCCGTAATGCAGGTAACAGAGCATTCCCTCGGTAAGCGTGCCGTAATACGTCTTCTTTCGAGGTTTCCCCGGGACCTCAACAAGCTTTGAAGACGTCCCGTCCTCCTTTTCGTAATGAATTGCGGGGGTGGTTGGATACGTGGAGTAACAGGCGAACGTTTGCCCCGGATGAACATGGACCGGACGGGGAAAACGGAGGACAACCGGATACGTGCCCCGATCATGCCCCGTTCGGAGATAGCCGTCGCCGGGGCCGACCGAGGCCAGAAACGGAGGATCCTCGTTAAACTCTTCATTTACACTGATGACCCCTTCCCGAACCTTTTTAATGGTGAGCCGGTCTTCCCCGAACCGATACCTTATCGACTTGTTCGGGGTAAGCTTCCGTTTGTTTCCCCAGACGATTGATTTTTGTTCTTCCGATGCATCGCTCCCCTCCTCCGATTTGGTTTCCGGGGTCGTCTGGTCTTCCGGATGTTTTTGTTCACTCTGGCTCCCGGTCATTGCTCTAGGACGGAGTTTACTCCTCCTCGTCGTCGTACCGGGAAGTGATAATGTTGTCAATCAACCGGGCTTTCCCGAACTGAGCGGCGACGGCAATGAGAACATCCCCCCGTACTTCCTTCATTTCCTGGAGTGTTTCCGGCTGGAGGATTTTTAGGTACTCAATGTCCGCGCTGCTGTTTTCACGGATGTGTTCCTTCATCAACTCACAGAGTTCTTCGGTGTCACGAAGTTTGTTTTTAATGGCTTCCCGGCCCTTCTGAAGTGCCTCGTAAAGCACCGGTGCCTCCTTCCTCTGCTTGGGGGTGAGGTATTTGTTCCGTGAAGAGACGGCCAGTCCGTCCTCTTCCCGAACGGTCTCGAGCATCTCCACGTCGATACCGAAGGAGAGGTCCCGGGTCATCCGCCGTATGATCAGGGCCTGCTGATAATCTTTCTGTCCATAATACGAATTATGAGGCATCGTGGCGTTGTACAGCTTGGTTATCACCGTCATCACCCCACGAAAATGTTCGGGACGGCTCTCACCACATAATTTCTCGGGGAGGTCCTCCTGTTCCACGTACGTGGCGAATCCTTTCGGGTAAAATTCGGAGACCTCTGGCTTGAATACACAGGCCACACCCGCGGACTCACAGAGCTCCATGTCGTCGTCGAACTGGCGGGGGTAATCGTCGAAGTCCTCGTTCGGCGAAAACTGGAGCGGATTGATAAAAATGCTCACAATGGTCAAATCATCCTGGTCCAGGGATTCGCGAATCAACCGCATGTGACCCTCATGGAGGGCTCCCATCGTGGGAACAAGCCCAATGGTGTTTCCTTCACATCGCTTTTCCTCGGACCATTCCCGCATATTTTCCGTTTCCTTAATAAGTTCCGTCATTGTTGTGTCTTATCTGAATTTGAAGAACGTTCGAGTGAATTCAACAATTCCTGATTCGTTTGTTTCCGTACAGGGTGGACAAAATCCGGAGCAATCTGACTGAGTGGCTTCAGGACGAAAAACCGCTCCTGAATTCGGGGATGTGGCAGCGTCAAATCCGCCGTATTTATCGTCCGTTTGCCGTAATAGAGAAGATCGAGGTCGATGATCCGGGGCTTCTTCTGTCCCCGATGCTTGCGCCCCAGCTCGTCCTCGATGCTCTGGAGTGTGGAGAGCAGGGCCGCCGGATCAAGATCAGACCGGCACTCGACAACGGCATTCAAAAAACGGCGATCGTGATCCACCTCGTGAGGTTCCGTTTCGATCACGTCGGATCGAACCCGAACCTCAAGCTCCGATTTTCTGTCTACACACTGAATCCCTCTTTCTATATTCCGCCTCCGCTCCCCTTTGTTGCTGCCGAGGCCGATAAATATACGTTCATTGTTCACAAAACACAATAGATATTGTACCAAATTTACACGTTCTGTCAAGTTATTTTTAAATAACATCTTCATCAGCCGAATATTTTATATATGTTTACATTTCACCAGTGGCCTGACGTCCATTTGAAGGATGATTTCATGAATATTTCATCACACCGGCAATATTAACGGGCTGATACCGGGTTTATTGACCGAGAAATAGGAGTGGAAACGGAATGATGCTTCCGTTAACATTCCTTTTGACTCATCCTGAGGATGAAGCCTTTTTGCGCTATGGTCGTGAGCGTTATGTGTTCATTCGTTTCCGGAGCAACCTCCTGATGTCACGGGAACTGGAAATCCAGCCCGGTGGGAACCAACAGGATTTCGACATTGACTACAAGTCGGACCTGAACGAACAGCAACTCGGTCCCGTTACCCACGGAACCGGTTCCATGCTGGTTCTGGCCGGGGCCGGCAGCGGGAAGACCCGGACCCTTACCTACCGGGTCGCATACCTCATTGAACAGGGGGTTCCGTCCGACCAGATTTTACTGGCCACCTTTACCAACAAAGCGGCCCGCGAAATGTTAAATCGCGTCAACCGGTTGACCGGAGGTCGTGCGGAAAATGTCTGGGGAGGAACGTTTCACCACACAGCCAACGCCATTCTTCGTCGCCACGCCGACCTCCTCGACTACAGCCGGCAATACACCATTCTGGATTCCGAGGACACCGAAACACTCCTGGAGGACTGCATCACTGAACTCGGACTGGACGAGATGGATCCGCCGCTGCCCAATACCGGGATCATCAAACAAATATACAGCCTCCACAAAAACATGCTTGAGCCGGTCGAGGACGTTGTGGATGATCGGTTCCCGTATCACACGGAGCACCTCCCCTCTTTCGAACAGATTTTCGAGCTGTTCGACAGGCGAAAGAAAGACCAGGACCTGATGGACTTCGACGACCTGTTAACCGGTTTCCACCAGCTCCTGAAAACAGAGGAAGACATCCGATCGAGATACGCCCAGAAATTCCGTCACGTCCTTGTTGATGAATTTCAGGACACAAACGCCATTCAGAGTGAGATCGTGGACCTCCTGTCGGAGGAACACGGCAACCTCATGGTGGTGGGGGACGACGCCCAGAGCATTTATTCCTTTCGTGGAGCGGATTACAAAAACATTCTTCAGTTCGAGGAACGTCATCCGGACGCAACCATCTACAAACTGGAGATCAACTATCGTTCAACACCCGAAGTGCTCGCCCTTGCCAATTCAAGTATTCAGAACAACCAGTTTCAATTTCCCAAAAACCTCGAGGCCGTTCGTGACTCGGGTTACAAACCGAGTCTTGTGGTGCCGGAGACGGAGACGGAACAGAGTGAATTCCTCGCCACTCACGTCCGGCGGCTTCACGAAGAAGAGGGCATTCCGTACAGCAATCAGGCCATTCTATACCGGGCTCATCATCAATCACTTTCCCTTCAGGTCGAACTTACTCAGCGCGGCATTCCCTATTACGTGCGATCGGGACTTCGGTTTTTTGAACAGCGGCACATCAAGGACATCGTTTCCTACATTAAAGCGGTGCTGAACGTCGGTGACGAACTCGCATGGAAGCGAGTCATGAAGCTTTACCGGGGAATCGGTCCCAAAACGGCCGCGAAAATTTACAGTCATCTTGAAAAATTAAGTAATCCCGTGGAGGGCATGGGGGCCGAGGTGGTACAGGAAAAACTAACAGCCCGAAATCGGGAATCCTGGAAAACCCTAAAAGAAACCATGGAGAACCTGAAGGACCTGGCCGCGGAAAACAGGGGAGCGGCCGCCATGATCGACGTGATCCTCGACGACTTCTACCGGCAGTACGCACTCAACCAGTTCGAAAACGCACACTCCCGGCTGGAGGACATTGACCAGCTGGCGGTGTTCGCGGACCGGCAACCGGATCTGGACACGTTCCTGAGTGAAATGGCGCTACGTACAAACCTCGGGGCCGAAGAGGTGGATCCGGAAAAGGACGAAGAAGAAGATAACCTTGTTCTCTCCACCGTTCATCAGGCAAAAGGTCTGGAGTGGGACGTGGTTTTTATGATCTGGCTCACGGAAGGGGAATTTCCGCACAGCAGATCCACGGACGACCAGGAAGACCTCGAGGAGGAGCGGCGTCTTTTCTACGTGGGCTGTACGAGAGCAAGGGATGAACTTTACCTTGTCTATCCCCTGTTTTCCCAGCGCCGGCAGGGGGATTCCTTTCAGAACCCGAGCCGATTCATTCAGGAACTGGACGACTCCACGTACGAAGAAGCATCACTTACCCGCACCTCAATATAACATCCACGGCCGGGAACCCTGTTGTGTTCGGTATCTTCCACAGACGATCCCGTGATGGGGCGGATCCGGTTACCCGGAAACACTCTCCAGAGACGATCGAACCTCAAGCAAATCATTCAGTAACGGCTTTACCCTGTCCAGCGGCAGCTGTGTCGCGGAATCGCTCCTGGCATTCTCGGGATCGGGATGAATTTCCATAAACAGCCCATCACAACCCGCCGCAACAGCCGCGCGCGCCATCGCCGGCGTATACCGTCTTGAACCTCCCGTTTGATCTCCCCCCTCACCGGGCATCTGGGAACTGTGTGTTGCATCAAACACCACCGGGTTGCCGAATTCCTGCATGACGGGAATGGAACGAAGGTCCGAGACAAGATGATCGTAGCCAAAACAGGTCCCGCGTTCCGTAACCATCACGTCCTTCTGTCCCCCCCTCCGTGCTTTTTCCAGTATATGTTCCGCGTCACCCGGAGAGAGAAACTGTCCCTTTTTTATGTTTAACGCCGTACCGGAATCGGCGGCCGCAAGGATGAGATCCGTTTGCCGTGAAAGAAAGGCCGGGATCTGAATCACGTCGAGCACGTCGGAAGCCGGATTGACGTGTTCGCGGCAGTGGACGTCACTCAGCACCGGTACATCAAACGAATTCCGGACGTTTGCCAGCATCTCGAGCCCTTTTTCCAGTCCGGGCCCCCGAAAGGAATCGATGGATGTTCGGTTTGCCTTGTCGTAGGAGGACTTAAAGATATAGGGCATCTCCAGGGTATCGGTGATTTCTTCAAGCCGTCCCGCCACGGTCTGGAGAAGGGACCGACTTTCTATGCCACAGGGTCCCCCTATCAAAAACAGGGAATTTCCCCCACCGACTTCCACGTCACCGACCGAAAAACTTCTGGTCTCGCGAAACCCCGGATTCTGCTTCACGATTTTGTCTCCTGCAGTATGTGATCCAGTTTTTCCTTCTTTGTTTCCATGTACTGCTCCGCCTCCTCGTCGGTCTGCACCTCTAGGGGAACGCGATCCTCCACCGATACCCCAACGGACTCCAGGTCCTCCACTTTTTTCGGGTTGTTGGTTAATAGTCTTACCTGATCCATCCCCATGGCCTCAAGAATTTTCGCGGCCGACCAGAACTGTCTCTGATCTTTTTTAAACCCCAGTTCGCGATTGGCCTGGACCGTGTCCAGTCCATCGTCCTTTAACTCATATGCCTTAATCTTGTTTTCAAGACCGATTCCCCGTCCTTCCTGGGAGGAGTACAGCAGAACCCCGTTTCCGTATTCCTGAATAATCTCCATGGAACGTATAAGCTGCCGCCGGCAATCACAGCGCTTGCTCCCGAACACTTCGCCGGTCAGACACTGCGAGTGAATGCGCACGATGGGATTCTCCATCTCCCCATCGCGGGAATCCGGGAGGAAGGCAAGGTGCGTATGATCATCCAGACGGGAGCGGAACAACCGAAGATCAAAATTCCCCTTCATGGTTGGCAGTTCCGTTTGTGCAGCTTCCTCTATGATGTTTTCTTTCCGTACTCGATACTGAATGACGTCCCGAATCGAACACCGTTTGATGTCGTGCTCCTCACAGAATTGTTTCAGGTCCTCGTCCCGGGCCATGGTGCCGTCCGGATTCATGACTTCGCAGATCACGGCTCCCGGTTTTAACCCGGCCAGTTTCATAAGATCAACAGACCCCTCCGTCTGCCCCTGTCGTTTAAATACGCCTTCATCGCGGGCAATCAGTGGGAACATGTGCCCCGGCCGGTCCAGATCCTCTGGTTCGGTTTCTTCATCAATAAGAACCTTCGCCGTCCGTGCGCGATCGGATGCAGAAATTCCCGTACTTACCCCTTCCCGTGCGTCCACGGACACCGTGAATGCGGTACCGAGATCCGTTGTGTTCTGCCTCGTCATTCTTTCCAAATTCAGCGCACTCGCCCGTTCACGCGTAATCGGTACACAGATCAACCCCCGTCCTTCAGAGGCCATAAAATTGATGTGCTCCGCTGTCACCTTCTCGGCGGCCACAACGAGGTCTCCTTCATTCTCCCGCTCTTCGTCGTCCTGCAGAAGAACCATCTTCCCCCTTCGGAGATCCTCAAGTATGTTTTCGAATTCCTTCGGTTTCATAATCTTCCTGTGAAATTATGTAAATTTGACACATTATGGTACCAGCGAGGCCGCTTTCTTGCAACGATCGGGGAAGCGATCACGGCGTGCCACCGCCCCACTCTGCCCCCGCGATACATCCGTTACGACGTTTTCTTTGACACCGTATCCATCATCTCCGTGTTAAAATCGGCCCCCGGACGACCACGGTGATCCATGGTAATCAGTCCGCAGCTCGCATCGTGTTTGGAGGCGTATTCAATAGCTTTCTCCGTTGCCTCTTCGGCGGGATATTCCTTCATGTAATCCGCCGCCTGTTTTGCCAGAACCACCCGAAGTATGTCCTCGCCATCTCCCGTGGCCGAGACGGCTCCGTGATCCGTCACGTATGTTCCTGCACCAATAATCGGTGTATCTCCGACCCGGCCCGGAAGTTTGTACGAGGTTCCCCCGGTGGACGTTGCGGCGGCAAGACGGCCGCCTTCGTCCGCGGCCACGGCGCCGACTGTGCCCTGCTGCTCCACCTCCTCCTGATCCTTCAAAACATCCCGGACAATCGATTTGCATCGCCCCCACTCTCGTGCATTCGGAATGGACGACACGTCGTACCCATTCTCTTCGAGGGCATTCAGCAGTTCTTTCCACTTCTCTCTTCGCCGGTCCGTCACCGGGTCATGTTCGGACAGGTCAAAATCCGCGCGAAACCGATCAAGGCCATTTCCGGCCAGGAGGATGTGATCCGTTTCCTCCATCACAAGCCGGGCCGCCGAGATGGGATTCTTTACCTTTTTCAATCCGGTTACGGCCCCGCTATTGCCGTCCGAATCCATAATGGCCGCATCCATCTCAACCGTTCCGGCAATGGTCAGCACGGAACCCGTACCGGCGTTAAAAAGGGGGTTGTCCTCCAGAACCCGAACAGCTTCCTCCACGGCCCCGATGGCTTTTTTGCCTGATTCCAGTCGGCTCAGACCCGCCTCCGCCGCCTGGTCGAGTACGGGACGCCGCTCCCGTCGAAGGTCCTCCGGAACACTCCCGGCCCCGCCGTGCACAATAATCGATGCCATGTCCAGTTCCCGGTATTTGCTAAGGATCTATAGTTTTTCGGATACGGATTTTACTTTCGACAGCCGCTTGAGGTAGTCCCGTCCTCCCGCTTTGGCATTGGTACCGGACATCCGAAAACCCCCGAACGGTTCGACGTCCACCAGCGCTCCGGTACATTTCCGGTTAAAGTAAAGATTGCCACATTCAAACCACTTTCTTGCTTTCTCCAGATGCTCCCGGTTGCTCGAGAAGACGGAACCGGTCAGGGCATACTCGGTCCCGTTCGCAATGTCGATCGCTTCGTCAAAATCACTGGCACGCATCACGGTCAGAACCGGTCCAAAGATCTCTTCCTGTGAAATTCGGGCCTCCGGATCAGCATCCGAGAAAATGGTCGGTTCTATGAAGTATCCTTTCTCATCGTCCGACTCGCCACCCAGGACGAGTTCCGCCTCGTCCTTTCCGATCTCAATGTATTCCGAAATGGAATCGAACTGAGAACGGTTAATGACGGCTCCCATATAATTGTCCCGGTTCCGAACATCGCCCACATCGATCTCCGCGGAACGCTCCACAACGGCGTCCAGAACCTCGTCGTACACATCGTCATGAATGATAAGGCGGGAACCCGCACTGCATTTCTGCCCCTGGTAACCAAATGCGGATTTCACCACGCCTTCAATGGTTTCCTCAAAATCGTATAGCTCCCGGTCCACGATGCAGGCATCTTTGCCTCCCATCTCAGCCAGCACCCGTTTCAGCCAGATCTGTCCGTCACGGACTTTGGAGGCTTCTTCGTAAATATAGGTGCCCACATCCCTTGATCCCGTGAAGTTAATGAATCGAGTTTCCGGATGCTCCACGAGGGTACTGCCGACGCTGGATCCGGAACCCGGAACGAAATTCAACACGCCATCGGGGAATCCGGCTTCCCGCATAATATCAAAAAATTTATACGCAATAACAGGCGAGTCACTCGCCGGTTTCACACAGGTCGTGTTTCCTGCGGCAACGGCAGCCGACGTCATCCCCGTCAGGATTGCACAGGGAAAGTTCCAGGGCGATATCACCGCACCGGCACCAAGCGGAATGTAGTACAGTTCGTTGTCCCGATCGGGCAACCGTGTCAGTTGTTGTCTCTGTCCGAGCCGGTCGGCCTCGTGCCCGTAAAAATTCAGGAAATCGATCGCTTCCGCGGTATCGGCGTCCGCCTCAAGCCAGTTTTTCGACACCTCCGCAATCATCGTTGCGGAAAGCTCGTGGCGGCGCTCCTTCATGATCTCACACGCCTTCCACATGTAGCGGGCTCGTTCCTCCGGGTCAACGTCCCGCCAGGTTTCAAATGCCTCCCAGGAAGCTTCCAGTGCCCGTTCCGCGTGTTCCTCTTTTGCCTTACAGACCCGCCCCACGACATGATCGGTGTTGGTGGGGTCCACGGATTCAATAAAATCGTCCGTCCAGACTTCCTCCCCGTTAATGACCAGGGGGTATTCGTTTCCGGCTTCACGATCGACCTTCTCTATGGCCTGTTCGAAATCTTCCCGAACGTCGGGATCATCGAAATCACTGAAACCAACGGGTTCAAAATCCGGTATCATGGCATTTATAACTGCAACTGGAGGAAACTGGGACCCTCATACCTCGACGAAAACCACTGTGCTCATTCATCGGCAAGATCCAGCAGAAAACAAGAAGGATAGAATCAAGGGGAGATATTGTAATGAAAGAGGGTATTTTGTTCAAGAGAACAAAACCCCTCCCGGAAACCGGGAAAAAGAGAGAAATACCCGTAAATCTTCCCGGTATCGTCGAAATTCAGCGACGGGGTCAGGGTCCCCGAATTCTCGGGCGGACCGGGATTGTTTCCGGAGATGGACACCGTCACGCCCCGGCACAAAGAGGAAAACGAGTTACTCCTCTTCGTCTTCCTCAGGTTCAAAGTCCTCGGTCTTTTCGACGAGTTCAAACATGACGCGTTCGGCGTTGTCTCCGAGCTGGTGTGAGGCGTAATCTCCTCCTTCGAGAAACCGCATGCCACCGAGCCGGACGATCCGGGTATATCCCCCGGGCCGATCCTCGAACATGGGACCGACTTCCTCGAACAACTTGTTGACCGCTTCCTCATCCTGCAGGTCGGACAGCACCTGCCGGTATTTATGAAGGGTCTTTTCCTCGGCCTTTGTGATTAACTTTTCCACAAACGGCTGTACTTCTTTCGCCTTCTCCGTAGTGGTAAAGATGCGTTCCTCCTTGATGAGACTTGCGCTCATATTCCGGAGCAGTGCCTTGCGATGGTGCGTTTTCCGCCCTAATTTTCGATTTCCATCTTTGTGGCTCATGGTTTCCTCGGGAGGAATTACGATGAACTGGTCTGTTCCGCTTCTTCGTTGGTTTCGAAGTACGGCTCTTTTCGACCGTAGACGTCCGAGAGGTCCATGCCGATTTCGAGACCAAGAACATCAAGGGCGTCCTTCACTTCGTTGAGGGAACTATTACCGAAGTTGTGCACCTCCATTAATTCATCTTCATCCGCCCGTACAACGTCCTCAATTGTGTTGTAATCCGCCTTTTCGAGGACGTTCCTTGTGCGGGTATGGACGTCAAGTTCCTCGATGTCCTTTTCGAGTGTTTCCTTGAGGTCGGACATCTGCTTCCGTTCCTTCCAGACCTGAGCCTTCTTTTTGCTCTGCTGCATCAGCCGCTGTTCGACTTCGAAGTACTGGACGAACGGGTTCAGGTGTTTCCGGAGGATCTTGGACGCTTCGATCAGGGCCTTTTCGGGGGTAATGCTTCCGTCGGTCCAGATTTCCAGTATGAGTCGGTCGAAGTCCGTTCGTTTTCCCACACGCGTGTCTTCCACGTCGTACTTCACACGGCGGATGGGGGAGTACAGGGAATCCACGGGTATATTGCCAATTTCTCCGTTGTGGGAGGAGTGGTCTTCTCGTTTTTCGTAACCACGGCCCCGCTCGATGTCAAATTCCACCTGAAATTCCGTGTCCTCGTTGAGGGTAGCAATGTGCTGGTCCGGATTCACAATTTCGACGGCCGGGTCCGGCTGGATGTGTCCGGCTTTGATGATTCCCTGTTCGCCGACGTCGATCTGAAGCGTGCGGTTGTCCTGGTTTTCGTCGAGTTTCAGAACGAGTTTTTTCAGGTTTGAGATAATCTCGCGAACGTCTTCCCGGACGCCCGGAATGGTTGTTAGTTCATGTTCAACCCCGCTGATCCGCACATCCGTAACCCCCACGCCTTCAATGGATGAAATCAGTATGCGCCGGAGGCTGTTTCCGAGGGTGTTTCCGAATCCTCTTTCGAATGGCTCGGCGGTAAATTCACCATACGTATTACTCTTGGTTTCCGGATCGAGGATTACGCGATTCGGAAATTCAAAATCCCTCCATCGAATTCGAATATCATCGTTGTTCATGGTGTCACTTGAAAATGAGGGTATAACCTGAACAGTTCGCTTGACAAAAGTATACCGGTTCCCGGGGAAGCAAAACGTGTTTTTCCGGAAGGAAATTACTGGGAGAGAAATTCCACGACCATTAATTCGTCAATGTGTTGTGGAACTTCCTCCTCAAGGGGAAGTTCAATCACTTCACCCTCGAGTTCGTCACGGTCCCGTTTTAACCACGTGGGAAGAATATCCCGTTCCACGTTCGGGTGAAGGTTTTCCTCCACGAGTTTCTGACTGGTTTCCTTCGGGGCGGGCGTAATCACGTCCCCCGGATCAACCAGTGCGGAAGGAATATCCACCTTTTCGTCGTTTACGTATATGTGGCCGTGGTTGACAAACTGCCGTGCCTGAGGTCGCGTTTTTCCAAACTGGAGTCGATACACGACGTTGTCAATTCGACGTTCCATCCTGATGACCAGATTCTTCCCGGTGTTTCCTTCCGCCTTCTTGGAATCCTCGTAATACCGTCGAAGCTGTTTTTCGAGGATGCCGTATGTATATTTTAATTTCTGTTTCTCCCGCAGGTGCATGCCATAATCACTGAGGCGATACCGATTACGCCCCATCTCACCGGGCGGGTACGAACGATCAACGGACGGACACTGTTCATCGCCACAGAGCGGAATTCCCACCCGTCGGCACATTTTGTGATGTGGAGCTGTTCGTCTTGCCATAATTAGACCCTCCGTTTCTTTGGTGGCCGACAGCCGTTATGCGGAAGCGGCGTGACGTCCTCGATACTTTTGACGTCGATACCGGCCGCTTCGATGGCCCGGATTGCGCCGGCGCGGCCGCTTCCCGGTCCCTTGACTTTTACGACGCATTCCTCAACACCAAATTTTTTCGCGGTCTCGGCCGCATCTTCGGCCGCGATCTGAGCGGCGTACGCCGTGGACTTCTTTGCCCCGGAGTTTCCCGTCGTCCCGGGCGAGGCCCAGCAAAGCGTATCGCCATTTTCGTCCGTAAACGTTATAATTGTGTTATTAAACGTCGACTTGATGTGGGCTATGGCCCTTGGAACGACGCGTTTGATTCGTTTTTGTCTGGCCATGGATGAACCTATACCAAAAGATGCAACACTCGTAATCGAAATAAGCCGTTATCCAGGTAGAAGGGAAGGAAGGTTATCCCGGTTTTTCCACGGTGCGATCTCGACCGGGAACGGTTTTTCGTTTTCCTTTCCGCGTCCGGGCGTTGGACTGTGTCCGCTGCCCCCGGACCGGTAACCCTTTCCGGTGTCTCACCCCTCTGTAACACTCAATATTTTTCAAACGGGAAATGTTCTGTTGAACTTCCTGTCGAAGTTCTCCTTCTATTTTGTAATCCCGTTCAATGATGTTGTTTAACTTACTTACCTGATTTTCCGTTAGCTCATACGCTCTCTGCTGTTCCGGGATATCGGCTTTCTCGATAATCTCTTTCCCTCGAGTTTCACCAATCCCGTAAATGGACTGAAGAGCAACCCAGACCGGTTTGTCTTCCGGTATGTCAACACCTCCTATTCTTGGCATAGCTGTCGTATGTATAACAAGTTAAATCCTGAAATGCAAACGGATTTTCCGTCAAACGGTTCCGCAGACGAAAGGCACATCTCGACAGACCGTTAAAATCACCCTGACCCCCTCCCGCTATCCCGACGGGTGCTTCGGGTTATCCCTGCACCTGTTTGTGCTTGGGATCATCACAGATCACCCGAAGTTTCCCGTTTCGCCGGATGATCTTGCACTTTTCACAGATCCGTTTTACCGATGAACGTACTTTCATTTTTGTTTATGAGTAACTGTAACCCTCAAGTTCCATCGATTGGAGCAGTTCTGTACTTCTCTTCCCCCGTCCAGTTCCCCGGCCCGATGATTCAGTCCGATTCCCGATACACGATACGGCCTTTTTCCAGGTCGTACGGCGACATTTCCACGGTTACTTCATCACCGGGCAAAATCCGGATAAACTTTCGTCTCATTTTCCCGGTCGTGTACGCGATGACTTCATGACCCGTTTCCAGCTCCACTTTAAACATGGCGTTCGGAAGGGCCTTCTTTACTGTTCCTTTTGCTCGGATTGGTTCTTCTTTAGCCAAAGTCCCTCGTCGTCAATTTTGTTCAAACTCAAAAAACGTTGATTCGTCATCCCCCAGACGCGTCAAAACATCTACGCCGTCCGGTTTGATGGCGATTGTGTCCTCAAAATGCGCCGACAGTTCTTCGTCTTCGGTCACAACGGTCCAGTTGTTTTCCTCTGTTCTTGTTTTGTGGGTACCCAGATTCAGCATCGGTTCTAAGGCAAGCACCATTCCTTTTTTCAGCGTAATTTTGTTTCGGTGTTGTTCCGGATCGTAAAAGTTCGGCACCTGGGGATCTTCGTGCATCTCCTGTCCGATCCCGTGTCCGACATAATCCCGAACGACCCCATATCCCCGCTCGTCGCCATAACTTTCGATGAACCTGCTGATATCGTACAGATTTTTTCCGGTCTTCACCCGTTCAATTGATTTGTTCAGTACATCAAGGCAATCTTTTAACAGGGTTTCGGCTTTTTCAGATACGTCCCCGACCGGATGCGTCCTTGCGGCATCTCCGTAATAATTTCGAAATTCCACACCGATATCCACGGAGATGATATCTCCTTCCTTTATGGCGCGATCCGTCGGGATTCCGTGGACGACTTCTTCGTTTATACTCGTACAGATGCTTGCGGGGTAACCCCGATAATCCTTAAATGCAGGTTTCGCGTCGGCTTCCCGTATCAGTTTTTCGATTTCCTGATCCAGCTGCTCGGTGGTTATCCCCGGTTCAAGAAGATCCAGTACACGCCTGTGGCCGCGAGCCACAATCCGGCCCGCTTCTTTCATGATATCGAGTTCCCGGGGAGATTTTTGTTTGATCATTCCTTGCTTTTTCGCCCACTGTTTTTCTGTCTTTCCACGACACCCATAATCCGTTTAAATACGTCGTCAATGTCACCTGATGCATCCACTTCCACAAGCAAACCCTGATCGTCATACTTCCGGGCAACGGGGACACTTTCCTCTCGGTAAACGCTCAGTCGCTGACGGATCGTCTCAGGTTTGTCGTCGTCTCGCTGGTAAAGAGTCCCTCCACAATCGTCACATATATTATCCTTTTCCGGAGGGTGAAATTCAACATGAAAATTTTTTCCGCATTCCTTGCATATTTTTCGTCCCGACAGACGTCGGATGATTTCGTCCTCGTCGACGCTCAATTGGAAAACCACATCCAGTGATTCATTTTTCTCGTCCAGGGCCGCCTCGAGGTGTTCGTACTGTTCCAGGTTTCTCGGAAAACCATCAACCACAAATCCCCCGGCGTCGTTCGACTCAAACATACTGGTGACCATGATGTCCACCACAATTTCCACGGGGACCAGGTCGCCACGGTCAATGTATGGCTTTGCCCGCCTCCCCGCCTCCGTCTCGTTTCGAACCGCTTCCCGGAGAAGATCCCCTGCGGACAGGTGCGGAACCCCCAGGCTATCACTGAGCCTCGAGGCCTGTGTGCCTTTTCCGGCACCCGGCGGCCCGATCAGGATAATTTTCATAACGGGTTCAAAAAACAGAAAACCAGAGTGGGTACGAAACAACAGGCTTAACGAGCGGATCGTTGATTACGTCGGTCCGGGCAAGGGAGCTACCGACCCCGGTAGGATCGGCTTTTGTTCCCCCCTTTTTTGAAGAACCCTTCGTATTCCCGCATCATCATCTGTGACTCGATTCGTTCGACCGTGTCCATGCAGACACTAACCACAATCAGCAATCCGGTTCCCCCGAGAAACCGCATCACCACCCCCATTCCCATCGCGAACGCGAGAATGTCCGGAATCAGCCCAACAACCGCCAGGAACGCACCGCCGGCAAGGGTGATCCGGTTCATAATGCTTTCGAGGAAATTCGCCGTCTTCTTCCCCGGTCGAACACCCGGTATAAACGATCCGGATTCCTTCAGCTGATCCGCCATATCCACCGGCTGAAACATCAGGGCCGTCCAGAAGTAGGCAAAGAAGTAGACCATACCCGTATAGATGATGACGTACGAGAAGGTGAGGGTCTGTCCACCTCCCCCGGCCTGCTGCAACCATTGCCAGTCCAGAACCCGCCCGAGCAGGTTGGGCACCATCATAATGGAACTCGCGAAAATGAGGGGCATAACGCCGGCCTGGTTGACTTTCAGTGGCAGATAATTTTTTTGTCCTCCGTACATACGCCGTCCGCGTACATGTTTACCGTGCTGTACCGGAATCCGACGCTGCGACATGTTCACGTAGGTAATGCCCGCCACCACGGCGACGTACAGAATGATGAGAATGAGGGGTTTATCGGCACTTACCGCACCGTCCTGTACCTGCGTCAGGACCTGGGTGGCCACCGGGGGCATGGCGGCGATAATCCCGGCCATAATAATGATGGAGGCCCCGTTCCCGATGCCGTGCTCGGTGATCTGTTCCCCGAGCCACATAATAAAGATCGCGCCTCCTGTCAGAAGGACGGTCGCGCTAAAAAGAAACAGGTAATCCGGGAACGATTCGTACACGAGATTGGCCCGGGAGGAAAGAAAAACCGCAATCATAAACCCCTGAAACAGGCATATGGGCACCGCCAGCAGACGGGTGTATTGTTGAATTTTCTTTCGACCGGTTGGTCCCTCCTTGCTCAGTTCCTCGAGGCTCGGCACCACCTTTGTCAGCATCTGAAAAATAATTGAGGACGTAATATAAGGCATAATGCCGAGGCTGAACACCGACATTTTCTTTGCGGCACCTCCGGAAAAAAGCATCATAAACCCGAAGGCTCGTCCTCCGGCCGTATCCGCAATCGTTTCCATAAATGCCGCAATTTGTTTGGGATCAATGCCCGGAACGGGGATGGCAGATCCCAGGCGAAACACCGCCAGTAAACCAAGGGTGATGAGAATACGCTTCCGCAGTTCCGGAATCCGGAACATGTTGGCGATGGTTTCTTTGAAACGATTCATCGGTCCCGGGAGTGCTGTCCGTAGTTCTTCTGAATGATCCTGAGCGACCGTCAATTAGGCAGAGGCGTGTTATTCGTCAGTGGCCAAGGCCTCGCCACCGGCTTCATCAATTTTTTCGCGTGCGGATGAACTGAACGCATCGGCGTAAACGGTTAGTGATGTGTTCAATTCTCCGCCACCAAGAATTTTTATGTCCTGATCGGCAGAGGGTCGGGCAACACCGTCATCAATCAATTTTTCGGGAGTTATTTCTTCACCGTCGTCAAACCGATTCAAATCCTCGACGTTCACGATTTCGTAGGTTTCTTTGAAGTCCTTATTGGAAAAACCCCACTTGGGCATTCGCTGTATTATGGGTATGTTTCCGCCGGAGAAGAACGGGTTCTGACTGAATCCCGATCGGGCCTTCTGTCCTTTGACACCACGTCCGCAATAGGTTCCTTTTCCGGAACCATCTCCGCGCCCAAGCCGACGGTCCGGCTCTTCCTTCGGTTCCGCTTTTTCGTTTAATTCATGAAGTTGCATGATCCTATCCTCTGACTATTTGCCGTTTGCATCCGAACGTACGTCATGAAATT
Organism: uncultured Planctomycetia bacterium; assembly: GCA_964580675.1. Taxonomy (GTDB): domain Bacteria; phylum Planctomycetota; class MHYJ01; order CAYXQY01; family CAYXQY01; genus CAZOLI01. The sequence goes on along the minus strand of CAZOLI010000016.1, from coordinate 36,991 downwards.
TTTACGTCCCGCAGTTCTTCGATCCGTTCCTTCGTCCGGAGGGATTTCAATCCCTCGTACGTGGCTTTCACCGTGTTGATGGGATTGGTGCTGCCGTGGATTTTCGTCAGCAGGTCCGTGATGCCGGCCAGGTTCACAACAGTTCGAACCGGCAGACAGGCCATCACACCGGTACCGGGACTGGCCGGACGAAGCAGCAGATCCGTGGCGCAGTAATTTAATTCGACCGTGTGAGGAATCGTGCCATGAACAATTGGCACCTCAATGATTCGTTTCCGGGAATCCGAAACGGCCTTCTGAATGGCCGTGGGCACCTGGTTTCCTTTCCCGAACCCCCAGGAGATTTTTCCGTTTCGATCACCGGCCACGACAAGTGCACTGAAGGAGAACCGTTTTCCGCCCCGAACGACTTTACAGCATCGATTTACGTGAACGACGGATTCCTCGAGTCCGTCCTCCTCCTCCCCCGCATCATGATGGTCGTCGCCATCCCCCCCATCGTGGTCATCTTCCGAATGTTCCTGTTCCCCTCCCTCTTCCTGTTCATCGGAGGCTTCCCCCTCGACGGTCTCGTCCCCCTCCTCTTCCTGTTCCTCCTCCGCCGACTGTTCCGGTTCCTGTTCTTCCTGTTCCTGTTGCTCTTCTTTTTCTTCGTCTGCCATGACTATACGCTCAACAACGAAGTTAAAATTCAAGTCCTCCTTCTCTTGCCGCCTCGGCGAGGGCTTTTACTCGCCCGTGATACTTGTAAGGACCCACGTCAAACACAACTTTTTCAATGCCTTCCTCAGAGGCTCTCTCGGCCAGCAACTCACCGACCTTCCGGGCACTCTCCTTGTTCCCCCCATGATCGATTTCGTCCCGGAGCGACGGCTCATTCGTGGACGCCGATACAAGGGTTTCCTGCCGGACGTCGTCGATTACCTGAGAATAAATATGGTTGTTGCTCCGGTACACACTCAAACGCGGTCGGTCCGGTGTGCCAAAAATTTTCTTGCGACGGCGCTTTTTCCGGCGTTCGCGTTTTTTCTGTTTTTCCTTGTGACGATCACCCATGATTACACCCCGGAAACAAATTTCTTGCCTTCTTTGGAACGCACCTGTTCACCCTTGTACCGAATGCCTTTCTGGTTGTAGGGTTCCGGCGGCCGGATGGCCCGAATTTCAGCGGCGAACTGACCAACTTTTTCCTTGTTTACGCCGCTAACCTGAATTTCCTTGTCCTTCGGCACTTCCACGTCCAGTTCCTCCGGCACATCCACCTCGACATCCTCGGTGTATCCGACTTCCACCACCAGGGTATCTCCCTGAAGCATCGCCCTGTACCCTGTTCCATGAATCTCCAGGGTTTTTGAGAATCCGTCGGTAACCCCTTCAATCATGTTTGCAATCAGGGACCGGGTGGTTCCGTGAATGGCCTCGTGCTCCCGGGAGTTCCCGTTGTTTTTCACCAGCACCTGATCCGACTCTTCCTCAATTTCCATGTCGGGATGAATCTCCCGTTCAATTTCACCGTTGGGGCCCTCCAGACGGAGTGTGGTCCCACTTAGATTCAGGTCCACTTCATCCGGTACGTCAACGGGTTGCTGACCAATTCTTGACATATCTTTATCGCAGGAAAATGTTTACCAGACCTTACAGAGCAATTCTCCACCCAGCTGCAGTTTTCGACATTCTCGATCACTCATCACGCCCTTGGACGTCGAAACGACCATGATGCCGAGCCCATCCAGCACCCGGGGAATTTCGTCGGCGCCCGCGTATTTCCGCCGTCCCGGTTTACTGACCCGTTCCATGTTCTTAATTACGCGCTCCCCCCGATCCGTATACTTCAGGTACACCCGAAGCACTTTATGAGGGTTTCGATTCGGATTCACCTGTTTTTCGTAGACCCGGTAGTCCTGAATATACCCTTCTTCCTTCAGCACATCAGCGAGGTTTTCCTTCAGGTTGCTGAACGGAATATCCGTCGCTTCCTTTTTGATTTCGTTTGCGTTTCGAATACGAGTTATGGCATCCGAAACGGGATCTGAAATTTCCATGAGTTCTCCTGTTTCCGAATTCTACCGTTAGCGGAACGCTCCGTTACCAGGACGCTTTCCGCACACCGGGAATCTTTCCGTTACTGGCAAGTTCACGGAAACATATCCGGCAGATGCGGAACTTCCGCATGTACGACCGTGCACGACCACAGAGCTCACACCGGTTCACACCGCGCGTGCTGTATTTGTGGTCGTCCTTTTTGGCCTTTTCGACGAGAGCTTTTCTTGCCATGTCAGATAACCGATTTAAAACACCAAAACAACTTTACTTACGAATTCACGCAGTTCTTATACTTCCTGAAACGGCATGCCGAGAGCACGAAGAAGAGCAAGGCCATCTCGATCATTGTCGGCGCTTGTCGAAATACAGACGTCCATTCCATTTACGTATTCAACTTCGTCGATGTCGATCCCCGGAAACACCGTCTGGTTTTCGATGCCCATGGAGAAGTTACCGCTGCCGTCCATGGCATCCGGATCAAGTCCTCGGAAGTCTCGAAAACGCGGAATCACCAGATGAATCAACCGCTCCAGGAACGCGTACATCCTTGTTTTCCGGAGTGTTACCTTCACACCGATGGGATCACCTTCCCGGATGTCGAATGCGGCCACGGCCTTCTTCGCCCGGGTAACCACCGGTTGCTGTGAGGTAATCCGCTTCAGGTCCTCGGTCGCCGCATTAATACGATCACGCTGATCCTCGTTCTGACCGAGACCCACATTTACCGTTATTTTCGTCAGTTCCGGAACGGCCATGATGGAATCCAGACCGAGCTCCTCCTTCAACTCCGGTCGAATTTCCTCATGGTACCGCCGTTCCAGTTCGGGAGCTCCACCTGTGCTTGCCGCGTTTTCCGTTTCAGTTTCAGCCATCTTACTCCACCAGGTCGACAAATTCGTTACATTTCTTACAGTATCGAGCGTTATTTCCGTACGGAGACTCGCGCCGTCCGACCCGGGTCGGTTCGTTGCAGTTTGGACAGACCAGTTGAAGATTGCTTACGTGAACGGGCATTTCCTTCTGTATAATGCCGCCTTTGGGCCGTTCCTGCGTTCGCTGGAGCGTTTTGTACTGATAATTCACGTCTTCAACAATCGCACGGTCCTCGTCCGGAATCACCTTCCGAACCGTTCCCGTTTTGTTCTTGTCCACACCCGTCAGTACCTTTACGGTGTCTCCGCTCTGTATGTGCATCCTCAGACCACCTCCGAGGCAAGTGAAATTATTTTCATGTTCTGACTGCGGAGTTCGCGGGGAACTGCACCAAAAATTCGGGTTCCCATCGGATTTCCGTCCGGATCTATGATCACGACAGCGTTTTTGTCGAACTTCACATAGCTGCCGTCATTGCGTCGAAAACTTCGACAGGTGCGCACGACAACTCCCTTGACGACGTCGCCTTTCTCCACTTCCCCCCTCGGAATACTTTTTTTCACCGACGCCACGATGGTATCGCCAATTTTTGCGTATTTTTTTCCCGTCCCACCCAGTACCTGAATACAGCCGACTTCCTTCGCGCCCGAATTGTCGGCCACTTCCAGTTTGCTTTCTTTTTGAATCATAACTCTCCTTTCCGGCAGAACCTCTCGTTTCCTTGTCCGTAAATCTATTTGCGTGAGACAGCTGTTTCACGCTGTTTTCGAACAATAATTCATTCGTTACGGGGCTTCTTCAAGCACGTCCACAAGGCGCCATCTCTTGGATCGAGATATTGGTCTTGTTTCCTCAAGCTCCACGACATCTCCTTCTTCCGCCCGTTCTTCCTCGTCGTGTGCTTTGAACTTTGTGCTTCGGGTCAGGTACTTTTTGTACCGTGGATGCTGCTGACGCCGATCCACTCGCACGGTGATGGTTTTGTCCATCTTGTCGCTGACCACTTCACCAACAATTTGTCTGCGTTCTGATTGTTCGTCGCTCATTTTTCCGACACGAATCCCATGGATAAAAAAACATTCGCAAAACCCGGAACATACCCCCCTGCAAAAATCAGGACGTACAATGCGTAGTTAATAATATGAATCTGAAGAGGAATTTCAAGAGAGGGAGAATATTGGGGCGATTTCGCTTTTGACCGTGGATCCATTCCAATCGACGTTTTTCAGAACCGGTCGCCGGAAACACCGGATCCGCCCGGACCATCCCATACTGACGATCTCGCTGGAAGGTGTTCATTTCCTCTGTTACCATTGAAATGAATTCGTTATTCGTCGAAAACAAGCAACACTCCCACTCCTATGAACGTTCGCAATCAAATTCAGAACCGGGAGCGGAACAATCTTGCCCCGTGGGCCATGATGAGCAATGACACCCGCGGGAGGGAACACGAGGAGGATAAGCATCCGTACCGAACCCCGTTTCAGCGGGACCGGGACCGAATCATCCACTGCACGGCATTTCGTCGGCTTCAGTACAAAACCCAGGTATTTGTGATACACGAAGGGGATTATTATCGCACCCGACTCACTCACACAACGGAGGTGGCCCAGATCTCCCGGACCATTGCACGGGCCCTTGGGGCAAACGTGGATCTCTGCGAGGCCATCGCCCTCAGTCACGATCTCGGACACACACCGTTCGGGCACAGCGGGGAGAAAGCACTGAACAAGAAATTAATGGAAGTCGGGATTGAGGACGGTTTTCGCCACAACAGACAGTCTCTTCGAATTCTCGACACGCTGGAAAATCGGTATCCGGAATTTCGCGGGCTGAACCTTACATGGGAACTCCGGGAATCCATCATCAAACACGGTTTCCCGGACAATCCGGAGCCCGACGAAAAATATCAGCCATCCTGGGCCCCTCTCATTGAAGAACAAATTGTGGACGTTACGGATTCCATTGCTTATACCAATCACGACATCGACGACGGACTAAAATCCGGCATCCTGAACCGTTCGGAACTGGAAGAGCTGGAACTTTACGAACGAACCCGGAACGCCGTCCACGAAGAGTACGGGGACCTCCATCACGAGGTGGAACGAGTTCAGATTGTTCGTAAACTGATCAATCTGATGGTGACGGATCTACTGAATAATACTGAAAAACAGCTGAATCAACAGAACATTACAAACACCGACGATGTGAGGAAACAGGATGCCATGCTTGTTTCCTTCTCCGATGAGATGAAAGAGTTAAAAGCGGAATTAAATGAGTTCCTGTACGACCGGATGTACTGTCACCATAAAGTCATTCGCATGCAGGAGCGGGCCAAACGGATTGTCCGGGAGCTATTCGATGAATTTATGAGGTCCCCGGAATCCCTTCCACGTGAATATCAGGATTGGGCAAACCAGGTGGGCAAGCCGCGGGGCATTTCGGATTACATCGCAGGCATGACCGATCGATACGCGATTCAGGAACATGAAGACATTCTTGGCCCACTCCCATGATTAGAGGACTGAACCTCGTACGGGCACTGTTCATTGCTTTATGCCTGGTCATTGGCTGGAAACTCGGCGGGGTCATTGTTGGTGGGTTCACCGGCCCGGGTCTGGCAAATTTTGTCGGATTACTGGCGGGAGGCGTCATCGGCGGAATCCTGATCGGTGCCGAAATCAGCTTCACGAAACGGTACCTCGGCGTGGTGGCGGCATCGTTGCTGGGGCTGCTGGGAGGGCTGATTCTCACGGTCCTGTTCGTGAAGATCCTCTTTCTTATTCCCATTTTCGACGAAGCCCCAAAACCAACGCAGGTGCTGATTCAGGTTGCCTGCATCGTCCTGTTTTCCTACCTCGGCTTAACACTAACGCTTCAGAGCCGGGAAAATTTTAAATTTGTCATTCCGTTCGTCGAACTGCAACGGGAGGATCGGACCTCCTCAAAAATTCTGGTGGACACCAACATTTTGATTGACGGTCGAATCCGGGACCTGTATCGAACGGGACTGTTCGACAAAGACCTCGTCATTCCTCGTTTCGTGATAAACGAACTACAGACCCTCGCCGATTCCGGAAACAACATGAAACGGAAACGGGGACGAAGAGGTCTCGAGATACTCGAAGAATTACGGAACGACGGCCGAATTCCCATCGAGATCGTCGACGTGAACATTCCCTACGAAGAAGACGTCGACGATAAACTGCTGCAGTACGCAAAAACGGAAAACCTCGACCTGCTTTCGAACGATTACAACCTGGACAAAGTCGCGTCCGTAGAGGGATTAAACGTTCTGAACCTGAACGACCTGGCGGACGCCCTGAAACCAAAAGCCATCCCGGGTGAAACCATGAACATCGAAATTGTAAAATCCGGGGAAGAAGAAGGTCAGGGGGTTGGATATCTTGAGGACGGGACCATGGTGGTGGTCGAAGACGGTGATCAACATATCGGGGAAACCATTGAGGTAGCAGTAACGAGTTCGATCCAGACGAATGCCGGTCAGATGATTTTTTCCGAACCGGCCTGATTCTCACCGCGGGAGAAAGGGTGTCGTCCCGAGACGGTTTCGTTTTTCTCCGACCAAAATTCGCAAATGCCGAAACGGGCCGGCCATCACACCGGGTGCCGGTGGTCCGGTTTTCCCGTGCGCATCAGGGTTACACACAGGTGATGTTTGAGGACATCGAGGGAACCATGAACGAATCAGAAGGAGCAACCGAACGGGGAGTTCCCGGACAACCGGACGCTCGTCCGGAACCCCTGCAGGACCAGCGAAGCGAGATCCGGGACGACATTCGCGTCCCCGCTATTCCCCTTTCCCTTCAACCCATCAAAGAATTCCTCAATGCCTTCACACACCTCCACACATACACCATCCACAAAAACATCCACGCAATCTTTGGGTTGATCTGGGGATTGTCCGGTCCCCTACTCGTCCTCCTGGATCAATTTATCGGTCCCGGTACCCCATCAGGTGACCCGGGAACCATTCTGCAACAACCCGTCCTCCTGTTTTTCTGCCTGGCGTATCCGGTCTTCTCCACCTTTGTGTTCGGTGCAATGGGAACCATCCGAAAAGAAAAAACTCGCCGTATCGAAAACTACCTGGAACGACTGGAGGAGCTAACCATGACGGATCCCCTGACGGGGCTGTACAACCACCGTTACATCTGGATGCGTCTTGAAGAGGAAATTGAAGAGGCCAAACGACACGACCGGAAACTTTCCGTCCTGATGTGTGACATCGACGGATTCAAGGAAATAAACGACAATTTTGGACACGACGTCGGTGATCGGTGCCTGAAATCCATCGGGGGACTTCTGCGGGACGTGTGCCGGAAGTACGATGTCGTGGCCCGATACGGCGGGGATGAATTTGTGTTTATTCTTCCCGATTCAAACCGGGACGAGGCGGAGAAATTTGCTGATCGAATCTCCTCCTTCCTCGATCAGACCCATCCCATTCTGGACGTTGACGGGGAACCGCTGGCACTCGGGTTATCCATCGGGGTTTCCACCTTTCCGGAAGATGGTCCCCGTCCGGAGGACATAATGAAACACGCGGACGAGGAAATGTACCACCATAAGGTGGGAAACAACGAAGCACGGACGGATCGGGAATCATTCACCGAAACGGAACGGAAATAGGCCGGTTCAGTTTTCGGCCGAGTCGTAATGGGTGATGGGGGCATCCGCCCACAACGATTCCATCCGATAGTACTCCCGGACGTGTTCCTGGAAAAGGTGCACCACAATCGTTCCGTAGTCCATAAGCACCCAGAGGCCCTCTTCGTATCCTTCAATGCCCGCCGGTTCCTCCTGGCCCCACTCCTTCATTTTCTCCTGGATATGGTCAGATAGGGAGGTTAAATGCTGTTCGTTTCGACCGGTTCCGATGACGAAGAAATCACAGACGGGGAGGACCTCCCGAACTTCGAGGATGGCTACGTCCTCTGCTTTTTTCTCACTGATCAGGTGTGCTATGGATCGGCTAATTTCTTCGACGTCGTCCGACTCCGTGGGCTCTTCCATGTTCCCGATCGTTTCGAGATGCCTCCTTAAACGGGCCAGTCAAGGTTTAGGATTTCAACGATGCCCAGGTCTCCCCATTTGTACGCCGCACCGGCGAAGACCACGGAAACAATGGACATCAACTTCACCAGGATGTTCAGAGACGGACCGGCCGTGTCCTTGAAGGGATCTCCCACCGTGTCCCCAACGACGGACGCCTTGTGTGCCTCTGATCCTTTTCCTCCGAACTCACCGGTCTCAATGTATTTCTTGGCGTTGTCCCAGGCTCCTCCGGAATTGGCCATCATAATGGCCACCAGAAATCCGGTGGTCACCGTCCCGGCAAGAAGTCCCATGATACCGGCAATGCCCAGGAAGATACTGGTCGCAATCGGTACGGCAACGGCAAGAAGTGTCGGCATAATCATTTCCTTCTGCGCACTCCGGGTCGAAATGGCAATGGGTCCGGTGTAATCGGGTTTGGCTTCTCCCTTCATAATGTCCGGGTTTTCCCGAAACTGCTTTCTGATCTCCTCAATCATCTCACCGGCCGCCCGACCCACCGCTTTCATGGTGAGCGCACAGAAAACGAAAACGGTCATGCCTCCGAGCATGATGCCCGCCAGCACACGCGGGTTCATGATGGTCACGTTGAAGAAATCCAGAAACTGGGTGATGCTCACTTCCGACACGGCCACCGTCGTTTCACCTATCTTCCAGGCCGCGTCCTGTTCAAGCTTCACAACCGTTCCTTTCACCTCCTCAATGTAGGCTGCCAGAAGGGCCAGGGCCGTCAGGGCCGCGGACCCGATGGCAAATCCTTTTCCGGTGGCGGCGGTGGTATTTCCGAGGGAGTCCAGCAGATCCGTCCGTTCCCGAACTTCCGGTTCCAGTTCGGACATTTCCGCGTTTCCACCGGCGTTGTCCGCAATCGGGCCAAACGCGTCGGTGGAAAGCGTAATGCCGAGGGTGGAAAGCAGACCGACTGCACCAATACCAACCCCGTAAAGGCCAAGCGGCACGTAGGAGAATCCTCCCGGGAAGGCAAAGGCCAGAATGACCCCGATCACCACAAGACCCATGGTCCATCCAGAAGAAAGCATTCCCACGGCCACACCGTCAATGATCACGGTCGCGGGACCGGTCTGGGCGTGAGCGGCCACATCTCTTGTCGGTTGATAACTATCGGACGTGTAGTATCCGGTAACGTACCCGATGACCACACCGGCGAGTATGCCAACGCCGATCGGACTCCAGAGGCGAATCAGATCCATAAATCCGTATGTTTCACCAAAGACACCGGTCAGTGCGCTATGTACCGGTTGACCGAAAAACAGCAGGTAAAACACGCCGAGACCCGACACACCTATAAGAAATGAACTTGTGTTGATCCCGAACATCAGGTTGTCGAGGAGTTCGGCGTGTGTCGCATCTTCCTCCGTGCGCACCATATAAATACCAACAATGCTTAAAATAATGCCCACGGCGGCAATCAGCATCGGGGCGATAACTCCTTCCACACCAAGTTTGGCCGAAACGCCCAGGACCATGGTGGCCAAAATGGCACCGCAGTACGACTCGTACAGATCTGCTCCCATGCCGGCCACGTCTCCCACGTTGTCCCCGACGTTGTCGGCAATGGTTCCGGGATTTCTCGGATCGTCCTCCGGTATGCCTTCCTCCACCTTACCAACAAGGTCGGCCCCGACGTCCGCCGCTTTGGTGTATATTCCGCCACCGACTCGTGCAAACAGGGCCATGGAACTTGCGCCCATTTCGAAGGCCAGCATAGTGACCGTTACTTTGTGAAGATCCGTCATGCCGAGAGGCAAAAATCCGAAAAGCGAGAACTTGGGGGTCTGAGTCAGCACGGCAAACCAACCCGCAATATCAAGCAAACCGAGACCCACGACGATCAACCCCATTACACCGCCGCTCCGAAAGGCAATCCGAAGCCCCTGATTCAGTCCGGAACGAGAGGCGTGGGTCGTTCGCGCACTTGCTTCCGTGGCCGTAATCATCCCGAGCCAGCCACAGAGGCCCGAGAAAAATCCACCCGTGAGGAACGCAAACGGCACCCACTGAGCCTGCAGGTTAAACACGTAGGCAAGTATCGCCAGGACCACCATCATCACCAAAAAGAACACGGCAACGACAGCATATTGGACCTTTAAATAAGTTCTTGCCCCTTCTTTTACGTGTCCGGCAATTTCCTTCATGCGGTCCGTCCCCTCCGATTCCTTCATCATGGAGGCGTAAAAATACCAGGCAAAGAGAAGTGCAATAGCCGGAGCAATCAGAGCAAACCAGAAGATGCCCGGCACGGTACCATCCCACTCGCCCGCTGCAGTTGCAGCCTGAGCGGGAATCGCCGACGTCAACAACAGAAGTGGAATCGCGAGAAGCTTCTCCATCATGTTTCCGAAATTTTTCATGGTTCTCTCGATTTGAATAAAGACCGTCCTGTGAAACTGGCTGTCCGCTCTCCCGGAGCAACCTGACAAAAGTAGATGTCCGGCGTGGTAGGAATTCCTTCCCGTTCCGATACGGAGGAATCGTGTTCAACCGACCGGAACGGCAAGCTGGATGTGCACATCGGGAGGGACGACGGGACCGGATCTTTCACCGGTCGCTCCATCCGATTGGTCACCGTATTTTCCCCTCCTTCTCCGAACATAAATTTGCCAGGCAACTTCGAATTTAAGCTTGAAAAAATGTTAACGAAAATAAATAACCTATTCAAACTCATGAATTCGTTTCCGATCCTTCGGCCCAGATCATTTCCTTTACTCGAAAAAAACCGCTCTCCATAAACCCCATCAAAATCAGAAGCACAAGCGCAAGGGCGGCCGGCCAATCTCCCCACCGGGCGTAAATCGTCCGAAATTCATACAGCGGAACTTCCACGTTGACGCCCATTTTTTTGCGCGGCCAGATTCGGTACGATTCTCCCTCGTAATTCACGTCCGTGATGGATCCGTCCGGGCCGATGACCGACGAATACCCCGAGGGGATCGAACGGAGTACCGTTCGGTGAAACGTGGCCGCCACCACACGGGTTCGCTCGAGGTGAAGAAGGGGCTGCTGCGTTCCAATGAATTGCATGTCATTAGCCAGGGCAGCCAAAAACTCGGCCCCTGCATTGACCATTTTTCGCGGGACTTCCGGCCGGGTGTCGTCGTAACAAAGGAGCACACCGAATGAACTGTCTTCCAGGGTCATGGTAATAACGGCCTCTCCGGGCTTCTGCCGTCGAAACGGGGGCGGGTTCGGCGTGACGTACGACGCTGACCACGTTCCGTCGGGAAGAGCCATGCGTGCCACATTCTTTAACTCGTTCTCCCCCTCCCACAGCCCCATTACAACGGGAACGTCGTGAAGTAATGAAAGTTCTCGAATCCGGTAGTACGGAAAACGTCCCTTCCTTTTTTTCATCGTTCCCGGCAAATCATATTCGGGCCAGACGGCAAGGTACGTATCCTCTCTTGTCCGGACGAGCAGAGACCTCATTTGATTCAGTATCTCTTCCGTATTGTTTCGGCGCCAGTCATAGTTGTGCTCCAGTTCCGGCTGCAGAAGCAACACAACCCGTCTGCGAACCGGTTCGGGTCGTATGTATCGGGCCAGGTACAGGTGATATACCGGGCCCGCAGCCAGAAGGAACAGAACAATCCCACCCGTTCGGTAGACGACCCCGCCCCCGAGGGGGCGTTTGCCAAACCGGAACCATCCCGTGACCACACTGTTGACCAGAATAATCATGCCCATCACGAGCGAACTTCCACCGAGGGGGAGAAAACCCCGAAGCGGAACCGGCTGGAAATCCCCGATCAGCAACCAGTGTGATCCGGCAGGCGTGAACCCGGAAACAAATAGAAACAAAACCCAGATCGCAGGTGGAGAAATCAAACGAAACAAATACCGTTCGAACTGCCGATCAAACCAGAACAGTAGAGCGGAAAGCAAACCAAATCCCACCGAAAGACTCAGAACAAAAAAGAAATACACCCATGGCTTCCATTGCCAGAGAAACAGTGCCAGCACCCCGTAGTAAAGAAAACCCCAGCACATTCCCTTCAGGCCGGCCCGGATCCAGGAACAACTTCGAAACACGCAGTAAAAGAGGGGCACAAACGCAAACCAGGCAAGAAGTTTGGCATTGATCGGCGGGAGCGTAACAATACAGAGGAGGGCCGAAATCGGTACCAGATAATACGCAATCCAGGTTTCGTCATGTGCTGCGGAACCAGTTCCGACGACGTCGTTCATCATCCAACCAACAAAAAATTCGGGAACGGAATTGTCGATGGTTAATTACATCGGCCTGTACAGGAGGAATCCGGCAGGTTTGAAGTTCCTGATATGACGTACCTGCCCCCGTTAAACCGCGGGTTGCCTTTGATTCCTCCCCTAAGTATAATAAATAAAAGATCAGCGTTTCTATGAACACTTATATGTTTCCCTCAATTCGAGCACAGGTAGGCCAACATACCATGAACATCATGAAATCATTCCCGGCCCTTCTACTGCCTGTGTTTGTGCTTGTGTCCGGACTGATCACCTCACAGACAAGTGTCCTTGCGGACGGTTACAGGGTCACGGACAAGGACAAAATTTACCATGGAAAAGAGGAGTCCCCGAACAATCCTGCCGTGCTGAAATCCGCGGAGGTATTTGAGGAAATTCCGGAGTGGCAGGAAATTCAGAAACGTGGTCTGGACAAAGACGATCCGGAATACTGGAAATTGCTGGAAGAAGCCAACCAGAAATTCTACGAGGCCGTTCGCACGGTCTGCAATAACAATGGTTATGACTCGGCGGGGGAAGTCGGCAGTATTGAACCCGAAGGCGATGCCCCCCCTCCGCCAAATGTCACGGATAAAGTGATAGAGGCTCTTCCGGATGATGATGACGGGGAAAGCGGACAGGAATAACTTACGTCCGGATTTCCTTCCCACCTTCTCGTTTATTCCTCCCTCTTCCCCTCCGTTGTTGCTCAGGCGGTAAATTTTTCACTTCCCAACCGTCGATAAAGGATTTACGGCCGTATTCGTATGCCGGCATCACGCCGGGAATCCATTTGCGGGTGTTTTTTGAGACGTTATCCGGAACAACGGAAGAAGAACGTTTTTATGTTTTACACAGGGGACGGATCCTCAAACAGACCTCACGATCTCATCCTGGTGACCCTTTTTCTGTTCCTCCTTCCCGCCGTGCTCCACGCACAGGACGGCAATAATCAGGGAGGAAATGGCAATGGGGCCGCCAAGCAGAAAACACTCGTGTACGAGCAGGGCCGTCTGGTCGACGAAAAGAAAAATGAAGTCACCATTATATACCGGGTCGGCCACGGAAGGGGAAGTCTGCTGAAGCGAATCCTGAAACCGTGGTTAAGCGACGATGGCCGAATCGTGGCAACGGAATCCCTTTCCCAAAAAGTCGCGAACCAGCTGAACTACGACCACGTTTCCGGTCTTCACCTGCTCCTGGTCACCGACAAAAAGGATAACATCGGACGGCTGGAGAAAATTATTAATATCCTGGACAAACCCATTCCGCAGGTCACTATACGAGCCCTTATCGTGGAACGATTAATTGAGGACGGCATGCAGCTCGGGGTGGAAGCCTCCTGGACGGAAACCGACAACACCGGTCCCGACACGAAGACCAAAAGCGTCACGCAGACGTTCAACCCAAGTGACTTCCTGACCACAGGAGCCTCCCCCTTTCAGGGCTCCACCTTTGGTTTTACCGATGGTCCGGACGGCAGCAACATCACACAAAGCCTGTCCGTCGACGTCCGGGCCCTTCTTCGTCGGGGAAACTCAGAGGTGTTGAGCCGGCCGTTTGTTTCGGTCAACTCAGGTGAAGAAGCGGTCATCACCTCCGGTACCAAAGTACCAATTCCAAGTGTGACCATTTTGCCGAGCGGAAACGAGCGCGTCAGCACGGACCTGAAGGACGTTGACATCGAACTGAAGGTAACTCCTCACATCGTCGGGGAAGATCATATTCACCTGTCCGTAAAGCCGAAGGTGGAAGGCGTTCTTCGAAACATCGACATTCAGGGTGTCCCCACACCGATTATTTCCAGCCGGGAGGCCCATGCGGAAGTCACTGTTCGATCCGGACAGCAGATCGTCCTGGGGGGGCTGAAACGAACGGAAAAAAATGAATCGGTCCGCGGGATCCCGCTATTGATGGACATCCCCGGCCTTGGCTACCTGTTCAAACGGCACGAGGAAGACACGACGGAAACCGAGCTTCTCTTTATCCTCAAACCGGACATCAAAACCGGACCGAAAGCCACCGGGGGCATTCCCAAAATCATCGAACCGGACATCGAAGCCCCTCCCTCGGGAACAGAAGAAGATTGACGGGTGCCGTCCGGTCCGGAAGAAAAAGCCCAGATGGGGAAACCTCATTTCCCCCTTCCACAATCAGCCCCTCTTTACCTCCCCGCCTTCATGCAATCAGGAAGAATCTGACTCCCGGGCGTCCTGAAGGCGTGAGGACATTCTTGATTTGATCCGATCGGCCTTGTTTTTGTGGATAATTCCTTTTCCGGCCGCCCGATCACAGATGGAGAATAGCTCGTTCAATTCCTCTTCCGCGGCCGAAAAATTATCTTCATCAATCCGATCCTGCACCTTCTGCTTCTGCGTTTTGATCTTGCTTTTTACGGACTTGTTTTTCCGTCTCCTTTTCTCACTCTGACGGACTCGTTTTTCTGTGGATGTCGAATTGGGCATAACAATTTTCTGAAATCAAATAAACAAAACAGTCCGTCCCGGAAGCATCTTCTGCCTCCCAGGGACGAAACCAAAATCGAATGTTAACTTACGTATGACAGTTTCTCTTACCCGGTGTTCTTTTCCTTCACGTCCTCCAGCAATTCCACCGCATCACGATAACCGTAATCTTCCTCAAGTATGGATCGGAGACGAGTTTCCGCTTCCTCCCAGTTTTCCTCCTCTATGTGAGCTCGGGCAAGGTTATATTTGAGTTCCCGCTCCCTCTCCCGGCTACGACAGTTCTCCAGCCCTTTTTCGAACTGATCTATTGCCATGTCCGCCAGACCTTTTTTCATGAATCCCTGTCCGAGGTGGTTCAGGGCCTTCACCCGGACATTCGGATCCTTGGCCGCCTGCTGAAACTGTTTAATGGCCTCATCGTATTTTCCGGCCCGGTTTAGAAACTGCCCATATTTAAAGCGCAACTTCATGTCGGTCGGGTGATCCTTTACCCGTTGACCGAACTCCTCAAGCTGTTGTTTGAGCTGTTTCTTCCTGACCTTCTCCAGTTTTTTCTGCAGTTCCTCGTTGTTCGGGTTCTGTTCCAGCTTCTCCTCGAGGTCATGAATTTTGTTTTCCCATTTTTTCAGTTTCATGTCTCCGATCTTCATCTTCAGCTGGCTGTTCTTTGGCCGAAGGTCAAACGCATTCTGATAAGCTTCCGCCGCGTCCTCGTAATCGTCCAGTTTCTCGTACAGCTCCCCGATTCGCTTCCACTTCTCGAATAGTTCGGAGTCATCCTCCAGTTCCTCCACCTCTCCCCGGAGGTCGGAAATGGCCTCGTTAATTTCATCCGGCTCGGTCAGAATTTTTTTCTGTCGTTCAAGCTGTTCGGCCTTCTGTTCATCCCGGATCAGGTCCTGCGTGCTTTCGGCTTCCTCCCATCCCCCTTCCTGCACCGTACTTTCGGCCATGGCGTTCTTAATCATCGATTCGACTTCCCGGTCCGTCGGGTCCAGCTCCCGAACTTTCTTCAGGTGATCGGTTGCCTTTTTCGACTGGCCCGCGGCACTGTAGAACTTACCAAGTTGTTTGTGAACTTCGGGTTTGTTCTCGAAGTCCTCCGCAAGCGGCTTCAGCTCTCCAATGGCGGATTTCAGGTGGCCGAGTTCATGAAGTGCTTTTGCCAGTTCAATGCGAACCGGAATATTATACGGATCCACCTTTAAATAATCTTCACAGGCCGCAATGATGCTCTCGGGATCCGACGATAGTTTGGTTTTCAACCAGGGAATCAATCCCCGGACTTTCGCCATGAATGCATTTGGGTATCCTTCGCTGCTGGCTTTACGGACCTCCGTCTGCCGGAGCATCTGCCGTGCTTCCGTGTTATCCGGCTGCCCCTTCACCACCTCCCCGAACAGGTCAATGGCGTAATCATAGTTGTTTTTTTCAAACGCCTGTTTCGCCTTCTCAAACAGTTTTGATTCCGAATCGGTCACGGCGTTGTCCCGGAGAAACCAGTAAAACGAAAAGACGGAGCAGTAGGGATTGCACAAAAAATCTTCTGTTAACCACCGTCTATCAGTCGATTTTATGACGGACCTCAATCTGAGTCAAGGGATTTTTCCAGATTCTCCAACCGTCCTCGAAGGCGCTTTCGATAGTCGGAAAGAAATCCGTCCTCACCTGATTCAAGGTTCTTCAGCGCACGTTGCAGTTTGTTTCGAGCAATTTTGATTTTTCCGTTTTTCTGCAGTTCCACCGATTGCCGTATGGTTCGTTCCACGTACGCCTCCACACGTTTTGTCATGTGATTTCGCCAATTTTTTGCTTTTCCTCCGGTGTCGGTATCCCCGTATCTCTCAATAAAATTTCCGATTTTCCTGGCCGCGAGCCCAAATTTATCCTGCTCAATATACTGATTCACGTTCTTCTTCACCTGGTTCCACTTTTGTTCCAGGACTTCCGGGTTTTTGGAAAAAACCTCATCCTCCGCCGACCGAACCCGGTCCAGGAAGGACTCTACTTCCGAATGCTTTCGCTGTCGCGGCGTGAACCGGGACCGAACCTCCTGCCGAAAATCCTCAAGTTTCTTTTTGATCTCATCGGGGGTTTTCTTCTCCTCCTCCAGCCTCTGCTTCAGATCACGAAATTCCCTCCGGGCCTTCGAAAGAATTCGCCGACGGGCCTGACGCCTCTTCATATTTCGGGCCTTCTTCAGTTTCTGTTGCGCTTTACTGTACAAATCGGGCGTTTTTTCACGGGAGACACGTTCAAAATTGCTAATGGCATCCTCGTAACGTTTTTCCTGAAGCGCCTGTTCCCCCCGTTGAAAACTTTTCCGGGAGGCAACCACACCCGGGTCCTGTCGGTTTGCCAGTAATATCATGGCAAGCACTACCATTGATCCCACAATGGTGAGAAGAACAAGGGTCGACGCCGACATGCTGCTGCGACTTGAAGATCGTCCCCGGGAACTTGATTTTTTGCTTTTGGAAGTGCGTTTTGAGGAAGATCCTTTTTTGCCCGCGGATCCCGATTTGGAACCCCCCCCTTCCACAGGGGTCTCATCGGGTGCCAGATCCACCGACGCCCCCCCCTCCGGCATCTCAAAAATTAAAAGAGTGTTCCCGATCTCAATACGATCCGAATCCTTCAGGAGATGCTTATTCGTAAAATGTCCATTTACTTTGGTCCCGTTCCGGCTTTCAAGATCAACCAGTTTATAACCGTTCCGTCCCTGTTCTATCCGGCAATGGCTCCGGGAACAACTGCTTTCCTCAAGGACGAGGTCGTTGTCCCGTGCTCGACCAATGGTGAGAATGTCCCCCTCCACCGGCACAGTGCGGTCTTCCTCCTCACCGATAACCCGTACTATCGGTTCCTGCGGCATACCTGCGACAAGAAATCGATTAAATAACCATGATAATTGTACAGAAAGGATCTGGCTCAATCAAGATTCCGTTTCCCTCCGCACGCCCCTGCCCGCCGTCGGTGGTCTCGTGGTTACGGACCTGCTGGTCATAACTGATCCCATCCCGTATAATGGAAGGAATTCCCGATTCGATTGACGGGTTTCGGATGAACAGGAGCATAGACCGACGTTGCATATAACGTTGTTCCGAGACACAGACGCCAATCCGGTAGCAGATTCTCGCAAGGTCCCGTGAATGAAACGATCTTCGAAGAAAACATAAATTCACTTCGGAAACGGCTCCCGAAACTGGCCGACCGCATTGTCTCCACCGAAAAAACGGATCACCTCGAAATCACGTCCACTCCGGAAGGATCACCTACGCTTCTTTATCGAACGAACGGAGAAAAACAAAAACTTCACAGTGCCTTTCACCCGAAAAAGGAAGCCGAGAGACTCATAGATGATGTTGAAGTAAAGGACGTCCAGACCTGGTTTGTCCTTGGTTTCGGACTCGGATACCACCTGGAGGAAATTCTTGAACAGGCCGGGCCGATGGACCGAATCGTGGTCGTCGAAAAGGAGGAAGCCATTTTCCGGAAGGCGCTGGCCTCGAGGGATCTTCGGCCCCTCATCGAATCTCAAAAAGTTTCCCTATTCATAGGAATCTCCCCAAATAATCTTTACGATCTCCTCCGTCCACATACCCGTCGAATTTTGAGCAACAAAATACATATCGTGCAGCATCCCCCCAGCCATCAAGTTCATAATGACTTCTATGAATCGGTGCGTGAGGAGTTCATGGAATTTATTGAAGCGGGCCGGAGTCTCATGCACACCAGCATTGTGCTTACGCGCCGCACGGCGGAGAACCAGTTCCTGAACACGGCGGACTACCTGAAGAACCCGGGCATTAAACCCTTCAAAAACCGGTACCGCGGCATACCCGGTTTCCTGGTCAGCGCCGGACCTTCGCTGGAAAAGAACGTCCACCTGGTGGAAGAAGCTTCCGAAAAAGGATTTGTGTTTGCGGTGGGTACGGTACTGCTTCGGTTGTTAAACGCCGGCGTTACTCCCGAATTCACAGGCATTGTTGATTATCATCGCATGTCGGGACGGTACTTCGAGGGGCTGGAAAACGTGGACGACATTCGGTTGATCGCCGACCCCAGGGCCGCCTGGGAGGCCATTGAGAAATATGAGGGGCCAAAAAGTTTTTTTAAGATGGGTTTTATGGACCAGATCCTGGGCCGGGCCCATCCTGATCTTGGTTCTATGATGTCCGGAAGTACGGTGGCCCACCTCGGGTTCCATTTCCTGGAGTACCTCGGCTGCGACCCCATTGTCCTGCTCGGACAGGATCTCGCCTATCCCCAGAACATCAGTCACGTCCCCGGTACGGCCATTTACGACCAGTGGTTGGGCGAAATAAATCGGTTCCAGACCTTTGAAATGAAGGAGATGGAATTTATTCAGCGCCTGAAACCTTCCCTTCGAACCGTAGAAAACCCCGATGGAGAAAAAATATACACGGACACCAACATGTTTCATTACTTAAAGGAGATGAGCCTCAGTTGCCGGCGCTCGGACCGGACCTGTATTGATGCCACGGAGGGAGGAGCAAGAATCGAGGGCGCCAAAGCGATGGAACTACAGACCGTTCTGGACAACTTTTCCACCGAGGCCAAAGACCGAACCGACGACCAAGAGGTTTTTCTGACGGCGGAAACAGCAGAAAAGCGACTCGTGGAGGGGTGGGAGGAAATAAATGCCCTGAAGAACCGCGCCCGGAAACTCTTCAAGTATTACGAGGAGACACTCGAAACTCTGTCGAACCTCGAAGAGCAATTCGAACGGGGTGATGATCCGTCCGACGAAGTGCAGCAGGTGCTTCAGGCCCGGGAAAAATTAAAGCGGTTCCGGCGCCTCTACAAAATTTTGCAATCCACCCAGCAGGCCGCGGAAGTCATGAAAGACAAAGAAGACCGCCGAATTGAAGCGAAGGGACTCGAGGGACGGGAGAAACAGAAAGCACAGGTGGAGCGAAACAAAGCCTACATCGGAAACCTCCGTGACAGCCTGGAGTACGTCAGGACCCTCATTGATCGCAGTTTGGAAAAGGTAACGGATGAATTACACGCCATGGAAGACGACAAATCATGATACCGAACTTTCGCGCAGGAGAAGGATCTCTAACAGAATACGCCACCGTCACCATGTTCTTCCCGGATTGATCGGCAAACAAACCACTGGTACCCAATGATTGCGTATCTTGAGATCAACCCGAACACCGGTATTTTTACCTCCGCCCCTTCGGAACTCCATGAACTGGATGGCACCCCTGTTCTGAAAAGAACGTTGAAGGGTCTGAAGAGCCTGGACGCACTCTCCGGGATTCACGTCGTGTTTACGGATTCTCCGGGGGAGGAAATCCTTGAACTCGTGTCCGAGGAAGCAGTAACCGTTCACACGATAACCGACGAACCGGATCTGCCAAACCGGAACACCCTTCGTCGCGCTCGCCGATGGGCGATCGGGAATTGGCGGGGAGGACTCCGGGAAACCACCGTATTCTGTGAACACGGAAACCCCTCTCTCATGAAACGCGTCCTGGAAGAAACGGAAACGGACCGGCTGCTCTACGTCCCCCGGATGAGTCCGTTTGTTCCGATCGAAACCATTCAGGAACTATCGAACAGGATCACGAATCATTCCCGTCAATCCTTCGTCGCCGTCCCCGGACCGCCTGGATTTCATTACATGATTCTCCAAAAGGAATTGATCGGAAAGCTGAACCGGAACAACCAGCATCCGGGTGCGTCTCTTGACATCGACTACGAAAATTACGATCCCGATCCGGCGGATCGCATCCCGTTTCTGGATCTCAACCGGACCGCGAGAAGGTGCAACCTGCGGTTTTCCTGCGACTTCCGGAGATCCAGAGCCCTCACCGGGAAACTGGTGAGGAAGTTCGGGGACGAAGTCCTGACCGAACCGGTCGAGGAAGTCGCCCGAAAAGCCCGGGATGTTGCTCATTTTTGGAGCCATCGTATTCCCCGGGAAATCGAAGTTCTCGCCCGATCAAACGCTAACAGCTCCTCCACCGAGATACGCCGCGAGGAGTGGTGGGACCTGCTAAACCAGGGCATTGGGACACACCGGGATGTTCTGCTCACCGTTGATACCCGGTATCCCGATGTCTCCACGAATACAATTCGGAACATTATGAAGGCGGGAACGTTCTCGAATTTCCTTGACACCCACTTCGCCATAACGGAAAACCAGCTTTCACAACAACTGATAGATCGGCTGATCAACGGCCGCCCGGACACCGTCAGTGTTCAGCTTGACGAAGACCGAATTCAATCCGGCGATGCACAACCCGAATCCGACACCGCCGAAACAACGGCACTGCTGGATGAATTACTGACGGAGCGAAACCGGGAACAGTTGTCCGTTGTCGTCGAAATGCCGAAAACAGTCAGGACCTGGTATCAGGAGGAAGAATTATTGTTGCGCTGGAAGGATCGTGCGGACCGCTTCGTCATTCGGGGGGTTTCGGACGATGCGGGAAAAACAGCCGAACGAACGACGATGGCTCTTCTTCCCTCAAACAGAGATCTGTGCCGCAAGATCCGGGATACACTCGTGCTCACCGAAAACGGCCGGGTCCCCATCTGTCGACCGGCTTTATCGGAGGATGATTTCGTCGGTCAATTTCCGGACGAATCCCTTGAGGAGATCTGGACGTTGGAACCTCTCGAACAACTGCGTCAGGCCCACGTTTCCGGTCATTTTGACGAGTACCGTCTCTGTCCCGAATGCACGGTCTGGCCGGTCCCGTAACGGAACGATCAAAACCGAAACGAGCCCCCCGGAAAACCGGCTATTTGAATCCGTTCATCATATTTCTAAGATGTTTAGGTTATGGCAAGGAAATGTGAAATATGCGGAAAAGGTCCATTTCGGGGCCGTCAGTACGAACGCCGGGGAAAGGCGAAGTCAGAAGGGGGTGTGGGAAAACGTACAACCGGCAAAACCAAACGTACCCACAAACCCAATATACAGAAAGTAAAGGCGTACGTGGACGGAGAAACCAAACGAATAAACGCCTGTACGAAGTGTATTAAATCCGGCCGGGTGCAGAAACCTCCGCTGGATTAGATTCTCCCTTCTCTTCCCTTCTTATCCGCTGGCTTCCTTCACTTCTCCCACCGTATATCCAATCCAATCCGGGACATAGCAAATTCTCTCCTTGCTTCCTCCGGACGGTTAGTTTATCAATTGATCGATAACGGAGAGGAGTTCCTGCAGGTCCTCCAGGGAATGATCCCCCATATGTCCGATGCGGAAGGTTTGCTCGGCGAGGTCCCCGTACCCATCTGAAATCACAAATCCCTGTTCCTCAAGTTCCGATCGCAACTCAGAAACGGATATTCCCGGGTCATTCTGCACACACGTTACGGTTGGGGACGCGTATTCCGAATCCGGGAAGATGCTGAAACCACGCTCGAGGGCCCACTGCCGACAGTGGCTGGCCATTTCCATGTGCCGCCGATATCGTTGTTCCGGACCTTCCGTGTTCAGAATGTAATCGAGCTGTCGCTCCAGGGCAAAAATCTGTGGAATGGGTCCGGTCGAAATGGTCTGGTCCCGATCACCGTATTTTATGAAATTGGCGAAATCAAAGTAGTATCCCCGATCCGGAACGTCCTCAAACCGTTCCAGTGCCTGATCCGAAACCGCGAACACGGCCAGCCCCGGGGGAAGAGCAAACGCTTTCTGAACGGAGGCAAGCACCAGGTCAATGTTCCAGTCATCCACTCGAATCTCGGTCCCGGCCATTGAGGAAACCGCGTCCACAAGAAACAACACGTCCGGATGGTTCTCCATCATTTCCCCGATTTCCTCAATCGGATTGGTCAGACCGGTACTTGATTCATTATGTACAACGGTTACCGCCTCGTAATTGTCCTGTTCCAGTCTCCGATCGATCTGTTCCGGAAGGGTTGGCTCTCCCCACTCCACTTCCAGCCGATCGGCCTCTTTCCCGTTCGCCCGGGCGATTCGATTCCAGCGATGTGAAAACGCCCCACAGACACAGGATAGGAGTTTGTCACTGACAAGGTTTCGAATGGCGGCTTCCATAACGCCCGTAGCCGAAGAGGTGGACAGAAAAACCCGACCATCCGTGTGCAACAACTCCTGCAAACCATCCACCACTTCCCGGTGCACGGCCGAGTATTCCGAACTTCTGTGTCCAACCATTGGTTTTGAACAGGCCTGGCGGATTTCCGGTCGAACCTCGGTTGGTCCGGGCAAAAACAGCGTCTTATGCTCAATTTGCATGTTCTTCCTCCGTTGACATTAGACGTGGGAAATTTGTTTCAAAATTTACGCGTTCCGGGCTTACTTGTTTTCCCGGTTTACAAGAAATTCCACATTTTTGATGCCGTAATCCGAAAGACGTCGATCCACCGTTTCGATGTAGTTCCATTCTACCTGTGGATCCACGGAAAGGCGCACCGTCGTCGGGGTCTCATCCATCCCGATTTCCCCCGGTCGGCAGATAATCTTCAGAGCATTGGCCCAACGTACAAGGCGACCAAATCGATAATTCTCTATGTAGTAATACACCTTTTTCTCCTCAAACCGGATTGCCCCATTGACCTCCGAGGGCCGATCGGGAAACTTTCTCTCCAGCTGCTCCGGAAGAGACATATCCTCTTTTTCATCGGGGTTCACCTGCTCCTGGCTGGTTTCCTCCTTTTGGTTTGATGAATCAGGAGATCCCTTACAGGACACCAGAACCGCAAGAGCGAACAGGACAATACCCGGCAGGAGAATTCGCTTGTGGATCGCCGTTAACTTCTGTATCATGATTTTTTCCGGCAAAATAAACGGTAAGAAAACACGTGCAGATGAAAACGCCGGATCAGGTGAGAATACCACTTTCTCTCCCGCCCTTCCGGACATCCGAGATTTCGTTGATCGGCTAATTTTAATGAATCAGGCAACCGCGTTTCAACAAATCGAGACGCCCCGATGACCGTCATCTACCTTGATTGTTTTTCCGGTATTGCCGGGGACATGACCTTATCCGCGCTTGTGGACGCCGGAGCCGACGATCGCGTTCTGCGGGACGTCCTGGACGGAATCGGTTGTTCATCGGCTTCGGTGGAGTTCGCGCCGGAGAACCGGAACGGGATGAGGGGGTTACACATGAAGGTCACACCGCCTGAAACTCCCGTCGACTCCTCGTTTCCCGAACTAAGGAACCGGTTGCAGCAGGCGGCGTTACCGGATTCCGTCCGGGAAAATGCCGTATCGGCCCTCGAAGAAATCGGGGCCGCCGAATCCCGGGTCCACGACGTGTCCTGCGAGGAATTGACCTTCGGGGAGATGGGCGGTTTCGATCTGCTGCTGGACCTTGCGGGAACGGCGGCTCTGTTGGAAAACCTCGGAGCCAGAAACATTCTGTTTCCGTCAGTTCCGGTCTCCAGGGGAATTACCGATTCCCATCACGGACAACTTCCGGTGCCCGTCCCGGCGACGCTTGAACTGCTAACGTCGCTTGACGTACATTATTCCGGCCTCCAGGAAGAAATCACAACACCAACCGGAGCCGCTATTCTGAAAACGATGGGAACCCAGGTGGAGGGAATGCCCGACATGGCACCGGAACAGATCGGGTACGGCGCCGGAACCCGTGACCTCTCGGACCGTCCCAACCTCCTACGGGCCGTCGTGGGGCCGGAAAACCAAATCGACCGGGAACACCACACGCCCGAACGAGTTTGCGTTCTGGAGACAAATATTGACGATACCACGCCTGAAGTCATCTCGGCCACGCTGAATCGTGCCCTTGAGAAAGGAGCTCTGGACGCCTATGCCGTTCCGGTCACCATGAAAAAATCTCGCCCGGGGACCCTTCTCGGCTTGCTCTGCAAATGTTCGGATCGGTCCCGGTTTCGCCGTTTCCTCTTTCGGGAAACAAGTACGTTCGGTATTCGTGAGCAGGTGTGCAGACGATCGGTTATGGTGCGAAACCGGGAAGAAGTGGAAACACCATTTGGCAACGTCACCGTGAAGATCGGTCGGTTCCGGGATATCGAACGCATGGTTCCGGAATTTGACGATTGTGTCGAAATTGCGAATCGCCGAAATATCCCGGTCCGTGATGTGCAGGAGAAGCTGCAGAATTTCCTGACCGAAAACGACTCGGAAACGGAATAACCTGTTATGACTGGTCTTCCCATTTCTGGAACCGGTACCCGAGATTTGATACCCTTTTCATCGATTGCCAGGAACGATAATCGTTTCTCCCTTCCTGACCATGTCCTCGAACGGGAAAACGGTTCGTTTCCGGCATCAAAACCAATTTTCTTCACTCCGACCGAAAAACCCGGCACACGAAACATGCCATATCCACGCGACCCAAACGGCTAATGAAAGTAACCCTTATAAAAATACCCGGTACCGGAATTGCCATTCGTTCCTTTGGTGTGATGGCAATGGTCGCCTTTCTGGCAGGGGTGGCGTTTCTCCTCTGGCGGAATCGCAACAGGGAATACGAACCCCAATTTCTGCTTGACCTTTCCCTGGTCTGCCTGATTTCCGGGATTTTCGGTGCCCGGCTGTTCTGGATTATTGAAGAAAATCATAGATACAGCTGGGGGTTGTTCGACGTCTCGGACGGTAATTTTAGCATACTCGGGGCCCTCCTTGGATTTTTGTTACCGGTAACAGGTTACTTTCTCTACCGAACACTCCGGGAGAAAACGGAATCCTCATCGAGTGAAAACGAGGAACCCAAGGGGGGAACGACCGAAGCGAAAACCCCATTGCTCTGGCTGGGAATTGCCTCCATTGTGTCGGCCATCGTATTTGCACGGGTGATTTACGTGTTCATGAATCCGGAGCGATACATGTCCGGGGGTGTGGGGCCGTTCGCCTTTCTCAAAATATGGCAGGGGGGAATTGTGTTTTACGGTGGACTGATCGGTGGTATGGTGGGCGGCATAACCTTCGCCCGGTGGCACGATTTCTCCGTTCTGGACCTCGGCGACCTGATTGCCCCACCCCTCCTCCTTGCTCAGGCCATTGCCAGATGGGGTTGCTTTTTTGCCGGAGATGACTTTGGGCGGGAGGTAAGCGAGAATTTCATCTTCGCCGTGCGATTTCCCAAACAGGAAGGGATACAACCGGCAATTTATTCGTTCCAGGAGTATATCGGCCTGATAGAAAAGGGGGCCAGTTACACGACGCCGGTCCATCCGGCTCAAATTTACATGTCCGTCGGTGTTTTTCTATGTCTGATTGGCCTCCTCGTTCTTGAGCGCTGGAAAAAATTTTCAGGATGGGGATTTGGCTGGATGCTCATTCTGTACGGTATTCACCGTTTCATCGTGGAATTCTGGCGCGCCGATCCGGTAACGGTTTTCTCCTTCTCACCCATTCCGGAAATTATGAACCTCCTCGGAATGCCAAAGGTGGTTACCGGGTTTCAACCGCCTGTCTACGGCCTGCGAATATCTCAACTGATCAGCATACTTGTGGTGGTTGGCGGGTTCATTTTCCTGCTTGTAAAGCATCAAACTGGGGAAACGGAAGAAAACCGTTGATTTGACCCGGGGGTCTGTCGTACAATAAATGAACACTGATGGAAACCGTGTCATGCACCAAACATAGGAGGCAGGGATGACCTCGGACTGGCTCATCCTTGTTCTCTTTGTCCTGGGGACTCTCACCGTATCTTTTCTCTGCTCCATGTGGGAGGCGGCCCTCTACGCCGTCGCTCCCTCGAAGGTGGAATCCCTGAAGGAATCCGGCACCAGTAACGGCAAGAAACTGTTCGAACTTCGGAAGAACATTGACGAACCCATTGCCGCCATCCTGGTGCTGAACACCATCTCACACACCGTGGGCGCCACCGGTGCAGGGGCCAAAGCGGCTGACATCGCGCTGAATTCCGGAATGCCGATCTCCAAAAGCATGATGGTCGGCCTTGCCAGTGTGGTGTTCACGCTGCTGATCCTATTTGTTTCGGAAATCATTCCCAAAACGCTTGGCGTTGTGTATGCGGATACGCTGGCACCGATCTTCGCTTACCCGATCCAGTGGACCATCTGGGGGCTCTATCCGATCGTCCGAATCTGTCAATCCCTGACCCGGATGATTTCACCGGCAAAAAAACAGGGCGAAGTCACCGAGGAAGATTTGCTGACCATGGCCCAATCCGGCGCCCAGAAAGGCACACTTCTGCAGGAAGAAGCCCAGTGGGTCAGCAACATACTCGCTCTCGACGACACCTACGCAAAAGACATCATGACCCCCAGAACGGTTATGTTTATTCTTGACAGCGATGCGCAAATCGAGGAATATCGGGACGAAGCGCCGGAATGGATATACTCCCGGATCCCCATTGCCCCGGGAAAAAATCCGGACGAAATTGAGGGCATCGTTATGCGGAGAGAAGTTCTCGAGGAACTTGCGGAAGGCGAAACCGACCAGGCCCTCCGATCCCTGAAGCGGGAGGTACAGTTCGTCAAAGAAAACGTTCCCCTCCACAGTTTGCTCAAAAAATACATCAAGTCCCGGGAGCATCTGTTTCTTGTCCGGGACAAATTTGGCGGCGTGTCCGGACTCGTAACGCTTGAGGATGTGTTTGAAGAAATCATCGGTCGAGAAATCATGGACGAAACCGATCGACACGCCGATCTTCAGAGCCTCGCCCGGCTCCTTTACGAAAGCGAAGCAAGGTCCGCCGAAGAAAACCGTGAGGCACAAATCCCATCCGCTGAATCCTCTTCCGGTGAAACGGCGGCGGATGAGGAATCACGAAAACCATCCTCAAACGAAGAACCCGATTCCGCTCCGGATAAACAAGCACAACCAGAAGAAGATTCGGAACCATCGGCGGACGACGCGTCCACGGATGCCGAATCCTCCAAACCGACGGAGCTCGCCGGAGACACGGAAGAGGACTCGGGGGATCGCGCGTCCTCCCCCGATCCCCTCGGTACCTGACCCACACTCCTCCGGATCCCGAACGGCTCTATCCTTCTCCGTTACTCCATCGGTCCGAGAACCGCCCGTACAGAACCTCAGAAATCGTCCCGGGCTCCAAAACGGGGTGCTTACCTCATTGAGGACGCCACCCGGTGCCTCACTCGAAACTGGAACCCCACAAATTCCTGAACCCCGTGAGAGTGGGATACGGTATTCATGATCATCCGGGGCATCTCTGTGAGAGGGTGTTCTGAATGGTTGACAGCTGAGAAGTCGGGCCTGATTGCCGTCTCGTTCGTTGAATACGGGACGGGGGACATCCCCCTTTTTCGTGGGGTCCATTTAAAGGAAAAGGGGGAACAAATATAATGACAACATTCTTCGGCCTGCGCGAACCAATCGCCGTTCCGCCGGAACGCTCTAATTCATCTCATCATTCTCTGGAACGCACGATATGCCTCTTCGCAACAAGTCATTTGACGTAGCCATCATCGGCGGGGGACCGGCGGGAATCACCGCGGCCGCCGTTCTCGGAAAGAAGGGATACACCACCATTGTTCTCGAAGCGGGAGTTTTTCCAGGGGCCGAAAACTGGTCCGGAACCGCTTATTTCGCGGAAAACCTGGTCCGTGAAGAAGCCTTCGGCAGTGATCTGTTTGAGCAGGCACCATACGAGCGAAACCTGGTCAAACGTGGTTTTTCGATGTACGACGGGGTTTCGCATTTTGGCCTTTCGTATAAAAACGACGACACGTTCCGAAACTGTTACACCGTTCTTCGACCGGTGTTTGACCGGTATCTTTCCGAAAAGGTTCAGGAAATGGGCGTGACTGTTTTGCCGGAAACGACGGTCCAGAGCCTGATCCGGGAAAACGGTCGGGTCATCGGGTGTCACACGGAACGTGGACCGGTGTACGCCGAGTGCACGTTCCTCGCCGAAGGCGATGCCGCCCACCTGACCACACAGGAAGGATACGAACAGGAGGACGTGGAACGAAAAGGACCGGAATTTCTGCAGGGCATCAAGGAAGTCATCGAACTGGAACCGGAGGTCATTGAAGAACGATTCAATGTGGAGCCGGGAAAGGGTTCCGCCTCCGAAGTGCTTGTCCGAAACGGCAACTTTAACGGGAGTTCCGTCCGTCTGAACATGGGCGGATTCATCTACACAAACAGAAACAGTATTTCTATTGGACTGGTACTTCCGGTTCACAACCTGAAAACTCAGTTTCAGGGCGATCACAACGCCCTTATGGAATGGTTCAAAAACCTTCCGGAAATCAACCGGTTGATCGAAGGTGGAGAAATGACCTCCTTCGGGACCAAAATTATCCGGGGCGGCGGGTACCAGGAAATTCCCCAGATTGTGGATAATGGACTTGCGATAGGCGGAGCCGCAACAGGTATTGGCCTGGATTTTCCGTACCCGAATTTTACGGGGCCGGCAACGTACATGGGATATCTCTTTGGGAAAGCCTATCACAAGATCAGGAACAACGGGGAAGAACCCACGAAATCGGCCCTGCAAAATCACTACCGTTCGCCCCTCGAAGACTCTCACTATTACAAAAACGTCCGTTACCTCCAGGATTTTCCTTCCTACGTCGAGAAAACGGAGGTGTTTTTTGAACGGCAGATTGACCTCGTGGCCGGCACCGGACACATCGCCACAAGGAAAGATCTATCCACCGGGAAAAAATTGCGATCATGGTCCCGCTTTCTTCGATCCCTGCTTTCGGACGGAAAGTGGAAACAGATTCTCGCGGATCGAAAAGAGGTCTCCGAAATTTTCGGGATCCCCAGTCACATTCGTGACAACCTGAAACCGGACATGGTGGTCCGGTGGCTCTGGAATTCATTCCGTGCCCTTCTGCCCGAACCCTCGAAAGAACGATCCGGTCCCGGCGAGCTTGAATTCCATTTCCGGTCCGGCGAGCAGGAGGACACCCCGGAGACGCCATTTATATTCCACTGGCTAAAAAACCGGTTGAAGAAACCACTGAAAAAAGCCTTCAACCACGTATACACAAATGACGACACCCCCATCGAGGAGAAGTTAAAAAAGGCCGTGGGCAGTGTAATGGAGGGGGCGTCGTTTCTTGACCTGTTTCTCGTGGTTCCATTCGCTACGCTCATTACGGTATTGCTCATCACCGAAACGGTCCGGGACTGGCTCAAGTTTCGTGTTTTTGAAGCAGACGTTTCGGAATTTCTGGAACGGCCCGAGCAGAAATATATTGATCGACGACGAAACCGCGGTGCCATGGAACCGGACGCCATCGAGGTTCGGGATTCAAGTGAGAAGAAACTCGGCACCATCTCGTACTACGATACGGACCGCTCCCACATAAAAGTTCTCTGGCCGGATGAAATTGAAAACCGCAAGGAACTGGAAGACTCCTCCCTCTGGCACATCTGCCCGGCCTGGGTTTACGACGTAAACACGCAGTACCTCGGAAACCCCGGCGTCATCGTCAACTTCGAGAACTGCATCAAGTGTGAGACCTGCTGGAGGGGATCCGACGACGTACACTGGAGCCGAGCGACGGAACACCGGCTCATCTATCAGACCTATTCTCCCTCCGGTGACGATCTTGTTCACTACCTCCGACAGCGTTCGCTGCCGTCACCGGACCTCCCGGCGGTTTCCGACTCGAACCGGAACAACGGAGCCTATCAAAAACAGAGTGAACTTCTGGACGAAAAAGAATTTGCCGAAAACCCCGAAACCCGTGAAGCAATACAGGAAAATTTTTCTTCGATAAACGAACACCTGTACCAGCTTGAGATTCGACTCCGGAAACTTCCGCACGGCGTGGAAGATCAGCCCCTGGCCGTTGAAAAAGGACGGATTCGATACCTGAAAAGCATCAGTGCCTCGATGAAATTTCACGCGGATCAGATCGACGTGGCCCTGAAGGGAAACGATCTCCTGGAAGTTCGCCGGCACCTAAAAGAACAGGAACAGACCCGGCTGTTTGACACGTGGAACCGGAGCAGAGAACTCGTCACTGAACTACACGACAAGATTGATCGCAAGAAGTTCTTCTGGTCGGAGGTCATCGGCGAGAAACTGCTGGACCATCACCTCCCCCAATTCAAACAGGGAATTTCCCGGCTTCGGAAGGACCTTCTCGGCGAAGAATTCGATGAAGAACCCGAACAGGAGATGCCCGGGGCCCCCCTCCGAAAATTCACCGAACAGCTCCAGGATCGAAGCGATGTTCGGGAAAAGCTCCGGGAACGAATCGAGGACGTCTTCGATCACCAGCGGATCAAAGCTTTCGAGAAAAACAAAGATTTCACGGAACCGGAACGGGAGTTGCTGGACGAATTCCGCCGGACGTACCTGGAGGTGGAGGACCCGGCGTCCCATCCGGAAACCCGAATTTTGATCGAGGAACTGGCGCGCAGGGATCCCTCCCTTGCCTGGCTCACAACCCACCACCTCTGGGCAAGGTCCCTTCTGCAAAACACCCGATCGGAGAACCGTCATAACGACGTCCTCAACCGCCATGACTGGCTCTGTGTGGCCTTCCGTTCCGACGGGGACCCGCCGGTTGTGGAACCCGGTAACAATGGATCGGCCACGGTTCGGGGAACGGCAAAATTCGTGCCTGCCAAACTGGCCTCGGGGGTCGTTGTCGCCGACGGAAACCAACTCTGTGTGGTTTCCCTGTCGGACAGCGGGATCGACATGGAGGAAGAAAACCCGTGCGGGTTCATCGGTGCGGGCGTGAACAGGTTGACCTTTTCGTCGCCGGAAGGACCTGCTTTTTCCCGGGACGCCGGAGGGGACCCAACAGATACCATTGCTCTCCTGAAAAACATCCTTCCATACTACCAGGACCTCATCAATGGGGCCTCCGGTTATCTTTTGCAAAGAGCCAAAGACCACGCACGTTCCCGTGTTCAGTTCCCGGGTCAATTTCAGGACGAGGCCGGTTACGATACCATCGCGAAGTTCGGCGCGGTCAAAGAGATGCTTGCGGAAATGGAGGCGAAGTCGGTTCTCCTGAAAGTTTTTCGGGAGACCCCCGACGACCAATTCTGCCCGGAGCACCGGGATGCGGGCATTGCCGCACGCCGATTTCTCGCGGGAAAATACTTCGGTCCGGAAGAAGGAAGTTTCGGATACAACGCCGGACAGGTGTTCGGCGGGACCGCATACTCCGAGGATGATTTTATATCGAAATTTTACCGTGACAGCAGCGTGGCCCGTTTCCTGGCTGGAACGCCTGATGACCTCTGCCTGTGGCTCGGCCGTGAATTGGCCGGAGCGAAGCGGGACGAAGGAGACCGGTTTCCAAACGACGAAAACGAGTGGTTCCAGCACCTGTACGAACACGGCCCCGAAGAACCAATGATGCAGGAACCCATTAATGAATTTAAGAACGCCCGGGATCGGTTTGACGAACTCCTGGAGCAACTGCGATATCCCGGTGGCGACGTGGAGAACTCCCCCGCCGTTTATCGACAGACCGGTGAAGTATTTGCCGAATACCTCGGGGTTCGTGCTCTTCTCCTTCGGGTGTACGTGGACGTTCGAGCGGGGAAAAACCGTGAACTTGACCTGCAGGTCTGCGAATATGCCACTAACGAATTGATGGAACACCTGAGGAACTTAAAAATATCCATCGACCGGGACCCCACCACCGAGGAACTGGGTCGTCTTCTTCGAGACGAAGGAGCAATGGAACCCGTCCCCAAAGCGGATCTGCCATGGGACTACGGTCATTTTCTTGAAAGTAATCAAACACATCGATCGGGACAATTTCTGCTTGAGTCGTACGACCCGGAAACACCCCGGTTTTATCCGGAAATGGTGGAAAACGACGGCAAACTGGGACCGTTTACGGATCGGGTTCGAAACGAGGTTCGCGATCGGTATTACAGTGAAAATTATCCGGAGGGGACGTTCAACGACGGTCTGTGTTTTCCGCGCTACCTGGAAAAAATTCACACCTTTCCGGGCGAGGACCTTGAATACCTGCTGAAGAACGGGTATCTACGAATTCCCATCAGCAGTGATCTCGGGGGTGAAGGTCACTGGAAATCCCAGTATTACCTGATGTGCAACCAGTTCATGCGGTTTGCCGATCCGTCCATGGCACTGGTGATCATGGGGAATACCAGTATCGGAACGACACCGATTCAGATCGGGTTAAAACAGGACCTGCCCCGTGCTCGAAAGGAACTTGCCAGCGTTCGGGACAACCCGGAACAACTCGACGAAATTCTGGACCGAATAGAAGAGATTCTGGAGAGCCTGTCAAACCCGAACATCAAGGAGCTGACAAAAAAATTCGAAGAAACGGAGGAGCTTGTCCGGGAACACATACGAAACAGTGGCGTGCTGAAATACATCTCCGGTGGGTTTCTCCGATCGTTCTACGAAGCGGCCCGGGCGGGCCAGCAGAAGGACCTCGACCGGTTTTCCGAAAAACTGCACGATGCCCGGGACCAGTTCGAGGAAATTGAGGAAGGCATTGATGACCGGCTTGCCGAATACCCCCGCCGGGAGGAAGCACACCAATTTCACCTAAAAATGATCGCCGCCGGATGGGTCAGTGCGTTTGCTCTAACCGAACCAACCGCGGGATCCGATTCGGGGGGCGTCAAGACGGTTGCCAAATTAAAGAAGCGTCCCGTGTACAGTGATGACGATGGGCGGGATTACTTCCTTCCGGACGAAGATAAACCCGAGGAACGGAGATACATCATCGATCCGAGGCACATTGAATTTGACTACGAAAACCACCGGACGCTTTACCGGTTTGACGAAGAAAAAGAACCCGTACAGATTCGGTTCGACGAATACGACTACGAAAAGGACGCTCCCGGAAAGAAAAAACGATACTACACGGTATCGGGAGAGAAACGATACTTCCACGACATCGGCCGGATCCGGGAAGACGAAAACGGGGACCGGTACTACGAATTTTTCGAACTCAACGGCGCCAAGATGTGGATTACAAACGGGCGCATGGCGAAAATGTTCTGTCTCTACGCAACCACCGACGAAGGCGTGACCGGATTCATGGTGGACCGCCACGCGGAGGGACTCGTTGTGGGACAGGACGAGGAAAAAATGGGACAGCGCGGATCCCCCACCAACGAATTATCCCTGAAAGGTGTCCGGGTGCCGAGGGAGAACGTCATCGGATACCGGGGTCGTGGGCAGGTAAACGCACTGGAAACCCTGAACGCCGGTCGAATCGGCCTCGCCTTCTGCGCAACCGGCATTATGAAGGACATCATCAGCAGAGGTCGGCGTTACCTTGGAAATGGCAACACCGAAAAATCAGATCGCGAACTATCGGATTACCTGTTCGGTCGCATGGCCGAACAGCTGGTGGCGACCGAGTCACTCGGCCACGAACTCGTCGGATACACGGATCACCCGGGAACCGACTCCATCCGGATGGAGTCCGCTATCGGCAAGTACTCGGCGTCCGAAGGGGTGCATGACCTTATTGACCTCGGGGAACGGTTGCGGGGGATCGCCGGTCAGACCGGGAAACACGACATCGAGAAGAAACGGAGAGACGCCCGGGTCATCAACATCTATGAAGGCACCAACGAAGTACAGCGGTTTCTTCTTCTGAAGGACCTGGTTCAAAAAATACACGAAAACCGATCCGAACGGGAAGATGCGGACCCCGAGACCTCCGCACATCCCGACGTACTCAAAAAACTTCAGGACGCGCGGGATCGTCTTTTTGACGACCTGGAACAGGCCGTAAACGCCTTCAACCAGCAGACGTGGCAGCAGGTCTCCTATCAACCGGTCTTCTTTCGCCTTTCCGAAATGGCCGGTCTTCTCAAACAGATGTTCAGCGCATTATCCCGCATGGATTTTGTGGAAGAACACCTTGAAGAAACCAGTTACCAAACACTGGTTGAGAAAAGCGGTCGCCAGTACATTCAGCGGCAGATTCAGCATTTTGAACGGCTCTCCGATCAGTATCGACACCGGCTGGCGTATCTGAAAGAGGATCGGTATCCGCCGAGGGCCCAGATCGGCTTCCTCGCTCTGGAAGAAGAGGAGGAGGAGCCCGGAACGGATCTGCCGGAGGTTTCGGTGGACGTCGACGAATTACGGATAGCCGTTCCCGTAAAATCCGTGCCTCAGCCCGCCCCAAAACCCCGCGTCCGAAACGGTGAATTCGTCGAACCCGTTCACCAGATGAACCCGGCGGATCGAACCGCCCTGGAACAGGCCCTGCAAATCCGGGAACGCGCACCGGAGGCTGTCAACGTGGATCTATTCGCCGTGGCCAAACCGGATAGTTCACGCGTGGAACCGGTTCTCCGGCGAGGACTCGCCCTCGGGGCCGACCGGGCGACGAAGGTGACCTGTGAAAACGGAACGGACGTGGACTCACAGCGCGCCGCGCTTGCTCTCGAGGATGCACTGGATAACGGAACAAGTCACGACCTTGTATTCATGGGATCAAAAGCGTCCGATACCTCGCAGGGAGCCACGGGTCCGCTCCTGGGCGCCGCCACGGATCGTTTCCACCTCACTCACCTAACGGGCCTGACCGACGTCAAGAAGACGGGCGACGACATACAGTGGTCCGCCAGGGGAGCGAACTGGAACGGGGAAGTCTACCGGGGAACCGATCCGGCCATCCTCACGTTTGATCCGCTGTCATTCGACGACGACTTTCGTATTGATGATTACATCCGTGCCCGAAAAACCGAGATACAGAACCATTCGGTCTCGGTAAATGCACCGGACGTGTCCCTCAAACACAAATTGCGAACGGTGCAGGGAAGAGACGAAGAAGACGAAAAAGCAACCACGCCCGAAGCGGCGGCGGACAAACTGCTGGAGGCGGTGGGGGTATCGGACGGTGGACAGGAACAAACGTCGTCGGTTCCTCTTCCCGAGACGAAATCATTCTCCGAGGACGCCGCAGCCGCGCTCCGTGACAGCGGCCTGTTCTTTACGCCACCACTGGTCGAATCCTCCTTTCCCAGAGGGGTCGTCCCGGCGGCCAGAGCGGCCCGATCGATGTGTGACAAACGGGACGTGGAACTGACCGTCGTCGTGCCCAAATCAACGTCCGATGCCGATTCGTCCGAGGCGCTTGGACAGTTGCAATCGGTGGGCCCGGAACAGATACTTCTCGTGGAAACGAAGGACATTGACCAATTCTCCTGGCGTGGGTACACCGAACTCCTCGAACGGATGGAAGCCGACATTGACGGAACCCCATCCCTCTGGATGGGCACCGAATGGTGGCAGGAGGTGTTCTGCCGATACACCCCGAACGGAACGCTTTCTCAAAATGGATCCGCCCAGGGGGGAACTGGTTCAAACGGTCCGGCCCGGTGGTTTTCCGTGGAACACTTCCGTTCCGAAAACGGCTACCTTGAACTGGAAACCCCCATTATGGAAGAACAGGCCGAAATCGTGGCACGAATTAACGGGAATCAATCCTCTCTTATGCTCACGTTTCAGGAAGACGTGCAAAACGGAAACGGGGTTGTTCGGAACGCCGAGCCGGACGTGTACCGGTACGAACCCGAACTCGCATACGATCCCGACGACGACAACCTGTCCCGATTCCTGCAGCGAATTCGCGGAGCGGGCGAAGTGGAATCCCTCGAGGACGCCCGTGTTATTATTGACGTGGGATACGGCGCCGGCGACGCCGAGGGCATGAAAAAACTGACCGAACCGTTCAGGGAGGTCCTCGAGGAGGAACTGGACCTGGACGGGGTGATGGTTGGTGCGACGAGAAAAGTAACCCAGGACCTGGAACTGCTGCCCAACGATCGTCAAATTGGACAGACCGGTGTTCGCGTAAATCCCGAAGTGCTCTTTGCCCTTGGTGTCTCGGGTGCACCGCAGCACATTGATTACATCGGTGAACGGGCCACCATCTTTGCGTTCAACATCGATCCCGACGCCCCGCTGATGAACCTCAACGAGGAACGGCCCGCCCCGATCGTCCACCCGATTGAGGGCGACATGTTTGAAACCGTGCCCGAATTTCTCGAGGCCATCCGTGACCGAATTGGAGAATCCTCGGATTAATTGATCCAGGAATTTTTAAAAACAACATACAATTCGATTTTTGCTTCACTGGAAACACAATACACGCCGGAACCGACAGGTAATGTTTGCTTGCGGGAACTTTTATTCGCTCCTGCCGGTCAAATCCGGTAATAAACCATATCCGTAAACCCATTTGCATTTGTCCACCAATGAACGGAAACACCATCCAATCCACCTTAATTTGCCTCCTTATCATTTTCGTTATGCAGGGGATTCTTCTTTCCCAGGAGGAAGAACCGGAACAGGATGCCTCCGAGGTTCAGCTGGAAACCGTCATCAGCACCATCAAACAGAACACCTCCGATCTGTCCAGCATATCGGGCC
>CAZOLI010000015.1:0-66806 GCA_964580675.1 uncultured Planctomycetia bacterium | reverse complement strand
TATTAATCGGTTTCAAATGTATCTGTTGAAAATAATTATGAACCACCCGGACGCTCCTTCATAATCATTTTTGTAATTTTCCAGCTGTTGTCTTTTTGTTTTTCCACCACGAGTTGCCATTTTGACGTCACGGAGATGGGCCTGGGCAGCGATTGATTCCGGGCTTCCTGAATCCCGGTATTCACCGTAAGCGAAACTTCCGCCGAATCGTCTTCCTGTGAAATGGAAAAACCCTCAATTGTATTCTCACCAATTTCATAATAACGATGTAATTGGTCAAGTGCTTGCTGGAGGTCTCGAGCGGAGAGTTCGGCTTCGTTACGCCCGGAAACGGCGGGCAGTCCGGAGGATACTCCTTCCAGGAGAATCGGATCAGAAACCTGATCCAGTACCTGATCGACCCGCCCCTTCTCCACCCCTTTCATTGCGGCATACACATTCCGGCGGATCTGTTCCTTCTCCGTAACCACGAGGTAATCCACGAGCAGGAAAAGACCCGGCACGACGACGAGAACCGCACCCAGATATACAAGCCAGAAATATGAACCCCGTGACTTCATCACTCGATTTTTCCGGAGTGGATCAGGAATTTCAGGAGAAGTAATCTCCCGGAACGGCATCCCCCGAAAAATAATCTGGAGCCCTTATCGTTTCTCCGGTCCTCAGTCGCTCTTCACCGAAAATGCTTCCTGACGAACCCGTGTATTTCCGGCAGCGTCATACACCCGAACCGTCAACTGATACGTTCCGGGGTTCAACGACGGAAGCTGAAACTCAAACGACTCCTCCTTTTCGTCAAACAGCTCATCATCCGGGAAAACCACACGCCAGTTTCGATCATTGATCCGGTACTCGATGCGTGCAACGACGCTGAGCGGATCACTTGCCTTTCCCTTTACCTGTCGTTTTGTGTCCACGGCCAGGGCATCGACGTCCGGTGAATTATTGTCCACCAGCACATTGGCCGTCTGAATCTCGGTGGAGCGGCTCCGGTCACGGGGGTTGTCAAGTTCATCCGTGGCCACTACCTTGATCTCGTACCAGCCGTTCTGCACGTATTTGGTGTTCCATTTGTGACTGGTGTCGGTTAGTGGTTTTTCGGTGATCTCAAACCAGTTGCTTTTTCCTCTTTGCCGTCCAAACAGTCGATATGCCAGCCGGTCCCCGTCGGGATCATTCGCTTTCCAGGATAGTTTCACCGAGGCCTTCGTCTTCTGTTTTCCCGAGTAACCGGCCTCGGAATTTTCCCGATCCACCTCGACTTTTTCAAAATACGGCTGCTGGTTGCGCGTGAGGTACGGAATGTTGATCCATTTCAGCACACGTTCAGATCCGGTGGGCCAGCGCACCTGAATTTGTAGATAACGCGCGGAAGGGCTTTTAATCTCTTCGCCCATGGAGGTTATTGGATCCGACCAATCGGACCAGTCTTGCCCGGGGGATTCCGTGTTTCCCGATCGTGTTCGGACTTCGATGTTCCCCTCTCCGGCGGCGGCCCAGCGAATTTTTCCAAATTTGGCCGGATAATCCGCGTCCAGAACCCGACTCGTATAAACGCTTTTCTCTTCCTTCTCTCCACGCAGATCGTAAATGGACCCCGGATTGGCCGTGCCCACAAGAATGAGCTGACCATCTTCTCCGAATGCCATGGCCTGGGCCTGATTATCATCGAAATCAAACAGGTATGAATACGTTCGATTCGATGGGTTCAGCCGGAACACACGGCCCTGATCTCCGGTGGTAAGCAACACCTGCCCATCCCTGGACACACCGAGCTGCGTTAGGTACTGTTTTTTGAACTTCCAGAGCGGATAAACACCTC
This sequence comes from uncultured Planctomycetia bacterium, assembly GCA_964580675.1. Taxonomy (GTDB): domain Bacteria; phylum Planctomycetota; class MHYJ01; order CAYXQY01; family CAYXQY01; genus CAZOLI01. The sequence continues at coordinate 64,984 of CAZOLI010000015.1, read as the reverse complement.
CGTCCGGGTCCACGTGATAAACAGCACCGGCCATCATTTTTTCAAACGCCGGCTCCGTCGTCTTTCCCTCCCTGTATTTCTCAATGGAACGGCGCAGCCGTTTTACGAAGCGGCGGGGACGAAACTGCCGCACTTCATTTGCCCCCACATAAAGCGTGTCTTTATGGAAGGCCAATCCGCGGAGTTCCTGCTCGTCAAATTCGTACACAACACTTCCTTCACCTTTTGACGTAACCCGAACCAGCAAACCACCTGTTGCGGTTCCCGCGTACAGGTTTCGGTCTCCGGAAAATGCCAGGCTCAGAACATGATCCTCGCCGGTATCATAGTATTCCTCCACTTCCTGACTTCCGGTTATTCGGAATATTTTGCCTTTCGGACTTGTTGCCGCATAAATATTCCCATCGTTATCCCGCTCCATATCCCAGATATAACTATCCTTCAGGGTGGCGTAGATCTCCGATTTTCCGTCCGGGTCAATCCGGTATATCCGGCCGCTTGTCGCATTTTCCTTACGGCCCGGCACGGTACCGGCATAAATCATTCCCTCCCGGTTGACGATCAGGTCCGTGATGAGGAGTTGATCCTCCGACTGAAAAACGGTTTCTGTTTCGCCGTTCTTCACCCGGACAACAATTCCCCGGTTTCCCGTCCCGGCATAAATCGTTCCCTCCGGTCCGGTGGTCAGGGACCAGATACCGATCTCACCGGATGTAATTCGATCTGCGACGGTTCCGGGCTTCAGGTACCCATCCGACGTCAGCTCCACGCCGTTAAATGTTCCTTCCTCGCGAAAATTTTCTTCGGAATTCAACTTCCAATTATCCGTTGTTCCGGCCTGAAGGTATCCGCCCGAAGCAACGACGAAAATCAGTGCGATCAAGACAAACTGGTTTCTTTTTCTCATGTTACTCTTCCGAGATGATTGAGATGTCAACGATGTTCCGAATACTGTTCGAGACCGGATTATTTCTCCACGTTCAGCTTCAATGAATCGGTTCCGGCAAGAATCCAGGAAAACGGTTCTCGTTTTACGAGATGATGCTCCTGTATAAGGATACCGGTTTCACGGTTTCCAACAAATGCACCCAGGACGGAGGGAGGGACACCACTCAGTTCCCGGGAGCCCGACGTGATGCCGATCCGGGGGACCTTCAGGGAGAGAGCAAGCCGGTCGCTACGACCCTGTTTTTGCAAAACTTCAACGTATTCCTTCATATCTTCCGGGGCGTACTTCGGCTGCGGGGCCAGATCACCCGGTGTTATTTTAATTCGATAGGTGCCTTCCGGCAGGTTCTCGGGGAGGTCGAGGTCGTACTTCTTGATGACCGGATCCTCGCCGTATGGCCGTATTTTCATGTGAACAGTAACGGTCTCTCCGGGACTTACTTTTGTTTTGCGAACCCAGGACCTCTGGATTACGGCCTGTCTATTTTCATGCTCAATGGAAACATCCACCTTTACATTCTTTATGTTCAGTTCTGTGTCAAAGGGATTGTCCATCAGAGCCTGGGCCGGCGAACTCACCAGGGAGAACGGCATGCCAGAAACGGCATTCTCCAACGAAATGGTGCCATAATTCTCGGTCTTCAACCGTATTTCGTATTCCGTTGTCAACGAACTAAACTGGGTGGATTCGGTTGCCGAGATGGAATCAAAAGCCACCATATCCAGAAGAAGTGGCGTGAAAAACTTGTCCGACACCACATTGTAATCAAATGATCTCGAAAAATCCGTGACGGCATTTTTCACGGTGACGTCAACGGGAACCATCTCCGGCGTTTCACCGTATGTACCGGCAACGGCGGCCTGGAGATCGGTGGTGATGGTTCCGACGGACTTCAGTGGTGTCGACATTTTATAGGACGAGGCCTGGCTTGCCATCACCTCCTGAACGTAGGCCGTCGTCATCGGGAATTCGACCTCACCGGCACTGAGAAAGGGATGACCGAAAACCAGCACCTGATCATCCTCCCGGTAGGTGACGGTACCGATTGCTGCCGTGTTCAAATCGCCCGAAATTAATTGAATTCCCACGGCGGCGCCCGGTTCGATACTTCCCTCCGCCTCCTGAACCCCGGCCGCCGATCCCGCACGAACCGGTTTCATTCCGTACGAAGAAAATTTGTCGTAATACTTCCGGAACGTACGATTTGTGACACCGGAAACGGAAAGGGGGGTCGTAAGACGGCGGAGTTTGCTTTTTTGATCTTCGGGATTTTTCTTCCGGGGCCGATTCTTCCGTCGGAGTCTTCCCGTCTCCCGCGGGCGGTCCTTTACCTCCTTCATGCTTTCAATGGACGTAACACCCGCAACGGGATCCTTCGGAAAACTGACAAATCCATAAGCCAGAGCCCCGATCAGCTTCGGGTTCTTCTTGTTTTCCTGGTCACCGTAAACGTATATCGGACTCCCGCTCATGCCCCCGATAATGTTGGCGTGGTCCGTCTCCTCATGGTCCACCCGAATTAAAATAACGTCCTGAGACGGAAAATAATTTTTCAATACGTCAAGGACCGTTACCGAAAATTTCTCAATTTCGGTCCCTTCAAAAACCGTAAGACCATATCCCTTCATATCCGATTCGATATCGTCCGTGGACATCGTTTCGGTATCTCCGGCGGTTACCGGCCGAACAGATATCAGGAGCACCAGAAATACGGCCATTGTGAAAAGCCCGAGTTTATTTCGGTTCATCATGGTTACCTGTATAATAAATTTACGAAATGTTTTTGCCTGACTGTTTGTCATGAAAGGACATCCGGTCCCGTTTCGATGGCTGGTTCCCCCAAACCTCCACGAATGCAAACCGGGCGATAGCCCGATGAAGAATTTCTTCACGCAGGGAAGCTGTTGCTTATTTTGTTGCCTGTATTCCGAGGAATCAAGAGTCAAAGACATTCAGAGGGCAGGAATTACACATCGTGGACCAAAAAAGAAGCGGTACAAATTTTTACGCGAAATTACACAACCCACGTTTCACCGTCGCACACCTAACCAACACAATTTAGGAAAACTTCGCTGCGACAGAGACCTGAATCGGGGGGATCTGCAACTGGCTTTGCTGAATATCCGCCGGTTGTTCCGTCGATTTTTAATATCGCCGTATGGTTCCGGAATATACACAAGCGCCCGACCCGCAACCATCCGAGAAACCTAATTAACGCGGAGAATGCCCATGAAAGCCCTGGTACTTGCCGGCGGAGAAGGAACGAGACTAAGACCACTTACGTTCACCGGCGCCAAACAATTGATTCCCGTGGCAAACAAACCCACCTTATTTTACGGCATAGAGGACATCGTGGAGGCAGGCATCTCCGACGTGGGCATTATCGTCGGTGACACAAAAGAGGAGGTCATAAAAACCGTCGGTGATGGATCAAGATGGGGGATCGATATTGAATACATTCACCAGGCGGAACCTCTTGGTCTGGCTCACGCCGTAAAGGTTGCCGAAGATTTTCTCGGGGATGAACCCTTCGTGATGTACCTCGGTGACAACATTCTTCGTGAGGGGATCCAGGAATTCGTTGAACGGTTCCGTCGTGAGGAACCGGATGCACTCATCTTACTTACACCGGTCTCCGATCCAACCCAGTACGGTGTCGCCGACCTGCACGAAGACGGATCGGTAAAGAAGCTCGTCGAAAAACCAGATGATCCGGACAGCAACCTTGCCCTTGTCGGTGTGTACCTGTTTGATCCAGTGGTATTCCAGGCTGTTGATCAGCTCGAACCTTCCTGGCGAGGGGAACTGGAAATTACCCACGCCATTCAATGGCTTCTTGATCACGATTATGACGTTCATTCATATACCGTACACGGATGGTGGAAAGACACCGGAACGGCAACGGACATGCTCGAGGCCAACCAGCTCATACTGGAAACGATCGAACGCCGGCTCGAGGGGCAGGTCAGTGAGGAATCCGAGATAACGGGCCGTGTTCAGCTGCCCGAGGGATCCACCGTGTCCGGATCCGTTATTCGGGGCCCCGTAGTGATAGGATCCGGAACCACCATTTCCGATGCATATATTGGTCCGTTCACCTCTATCGGAGACGGGGTCGATATTGACGGGGCCGAAATCGAACACAGCATTCTTATGAACGGAGCCAGCGTCTCCGGTATTCCGGGACGAATCGATCGGAGCCTGCTTGGCCGGAATGTTTCACTTACGGCTTCTGGGGATCGTCCCCGCACTCATCAATTCGTCCTCGGCGACCAGAGCGAGGTTGAACTCAGCCAATAAACGGAGAACTCGAAACATGCCATCCGTTCCGTCGGACATACTAAGCGTGGTTATGCCGGTATATAACGAACGGTACACCATCCGGGAAATTCTGCGTCGCGTCCGGAATCAAAAACCCGTAAAAGAAGTAATTATTGTGGACGACGCCTCAACGGACGGAACGCGGGAGTTGCTGACGGACTGGATACGCTCCGGGCGGTTCAACGACGGTGGGCCACCGGTTCGACTCTACGGGCTTAACGAAAACTCCGGTAAGGGAACCGCTCTTCGAACCGGTTTCAAACATGCAACCGGGAAATACACCATCGTTCAGGATGCGGATCTCGAATACAATCCCGAGGAATACACAAAACTTCTCCAGCCTCTTCTTCGCGGAGATGCGGACGTGGTCTACGGCAGTCGGTTTCTGTCGGAGTATCACCGGGTTCTGTCATTCTGGCACACCCTGGGCAACCGGGTGCTCACCTATATATCAAACATGTTCACGAACCTGAACCTGACGGACATGGAAACCTGTTACAAGATGTTTCGAACGGAGGTCATTCAGGGCATTCCGCTGCAGGATTCCCGTTTTGGTTTCGAACCCGAGATTACGGCAAAACTCGCCAAACTTCGCATTCGGATATACGAAGTACCCATATCGTACCATGGACGAACATCGGCAGAAGGGAAGAAAATTGGGTGGAAGGACGGCCTCCGGGCCATCGGCAAGATCCTCAAATTTTTCTTCGTGGAGGACCTCGGCGGAGACTCCATGGACTGGCGCCTTATTCGTCTCTCACAGGGAGCGGGACGTTACCACCGCTGGCTTTTCAACCAGATGGAACCATATCTTGAGGATAGCGTACTGGAAATCGGTTCCGGATTCGGTCAGTACACACCGTTTCTCATGGATCGAGATCACGTCACCCTGACCGACTGGAAACCGTATTTCCTCCGGGAACTGCACCGGACGAGAGGAAGTATTCAAAACATTTCCGTTCAGGAATGGAACCCCGAAGTCGATTCGGCCTCGTCGTTAAATCAACGTCCTGAGTCTGTGTTTTACGTCAACGGATTGCAGAAACACGAGAACGATCGGCACGTGGCAGAAAATATACGCAAACTGCTTCCCGAAGGAGGAACGTTTATCGGGATTGTGGCCGCGGATCCCCGTATTCACGGAACGATTGACGAAACGTTTGGCTACCACCGCCGGTACGAGAAAAACGACCTTCGGGAGATGCTGTCGAGCGCCGGGTTTGAGATCGAGGTTCTTAAACCACTCAACATGCTCGGGAAAATTGGTTGGGCACTAAACAGCAAAGTGTTCCGACAGCGTACGCTGTCTCCCCGACAGGTTCGACTTTTTGATTGGCTCATCCCTCTCGTGAAGATGGAATCAAACTGGTCCCTCCAATCCGGGCTATCATATCTCTTCGTCGCCCGTCGCCCCAACTCCTCGTAAACTCTCCCGTCACGACGATTTCCGCCCATCGTTTTGAGCTCGTTTTTCCTCCCTCACACCACGCCCCGCAAATATTGAAATATCCCCTGAGTATTCTTATAAACATAAAGGAAAATAGGATGAATGCGCATTCCGGGGCGCGGTATCAACCGGAGGTGAACAAACTCACAATCTCCAGATTCACGATACACGCCCCCAACCGAATAGTTGACTCCTATAACAGGTAAATATGCCAAAAATTAAATTCTTACGTGAAAACCGGGAAATCGAAGTTGAACCGGGAACCAACCTTCGCAAAGCCGCCCAGAAGGCCGGTATTTCCGTCTATCAGGGTCCCACAAAATTCCTGAACTGCCTCGGAAACGGACTCTGCGGTACCTGTCTTGTCTACGTGGAAGAGGGAATTGAAAACTGCTCAAACAAAGGTCTGATGGAATCGATCAACCTGAATTGCCATCCCCTTACGATAATGCACAAAATCGGTAAAGAGGACGTGGCGAGATTATCCTGTCAGACCTCGGTAAACGGTGACATCACCGTGGACACCAAACCCACATTAAACCTCTATGGAGAACGAGACCACGAATACACCAGGATACTGAAGGGGGAACAATTCGTGGAATTTCCCGACCATCCCCCAAGAGGCGTAAAAGAAAAACAGAAACGGGACGAGGAAGGAACCGCCAAAGACTGGTTCCACAAGAACCGCTCCGTAAAAACAAAATCGAACACGGTGGAAGTTGAGGACGAGGAGGAAGAGGTCGACGAAGGAGAAGAAGACAGCAACTGACTGAATTGAACGGATTGTCACCGCATTCCTAAAAACAAACGTTCCTTCAACACCATCTCCGGAACGGCAAAAGAAACCGAACAGGACACCACACTTCCTTGGTTGTTGAAGGGTGTCAGTTTGTTGCTTATCGTCGGGCTCACACTCTTTTCATTTCCCGGATGCCGGCCGGAACCCACCGATCAAAACCCGTCGTTTTATCACGTAGAACTAAGCAGTCCCCCCGACGCAGGAACGCGTTACAGAGTTCAATCGTGCCTTCGGGAGGCGAACCGTTTCGACGTTGAGGCCATCGTATTTGAGGTATCCTCACCGGAAGGCTCCCTGTTATACATCAGGGCCATTCGACGAATACTCCAACATGCCAGACAACCGGTTCTTGTGTATCTGACAGGCAAGATTCATGGTCCCACCTCACTTCTCGCCTTTGCGGGGGACCGGCTTTATTTCCATCCGAATGCCGTGATATCCGCTGGATCCCTCGGTTCCGGTCCCGGCCTATCCGAAGAGCCTACTATTCCGAAACACGGACCGATGGCCTACGCACGGTACGCGTTCAAAAAAGACGGGCTCGATCCGAACACCATCAAGTACCTTCTCCTTCCCGGTAAGGAAGACCTCATCATCTCGAACGGAACCATACAGCCCGAAAAGAGGAGCGCAACCTCCGGATTCCGTGGAGATCATCACACCACCGAAAATTTACTGTCACGAAATTCGGCGGGAACCGTTATATTGACGCCGGGTGACGCGAAAAAATTGGACCTGTCGAACGGAACGGTTCCCTCCGTTCCGCAGCTTGTCGATCAGTATTTGTCCGGCACGAAACAGAAGCATCAAAAACAAACAATCCGACGGCCCGGGGAACCTCCGTTTGCGTTGTTGGTCTCCGGGGCCACGTCCCCGGTGGCGTTCATCATCATAATGGGGTGCGGACTGGCGTTTGCCTGGCTTGAATTATCCGAGCCTGGTTTTGGTCTCTCCGGCCTTTTCGCGTTCCTTGTCTTCCTTTTCCTGTTCTGGATTCATGCTCTGTCAGGTTTAGCGGAATTTCCGGAGGGGCTGTTCATGATAGGGGGTCTGTCCATGATCACCGTTCAGAAATTTTTTCTCCCGGGATTCGGCCGGACCGGTGCCTCCGGATCAATATTGCTCATTACGGGTCTGCTTTTATGTCGAGTCGACGGCGTATTTCCCTCCGGGCTTCTTTATAAAGCGGAACTCCGTCATCTGGTTGTCTCCATACTGCTCGTGATTGTGGCTTCCGGACTCGGACTCCTCATGTTCCTTCTCTCATTCCGGTTCCGGTTTTCGCTTCCCGGATATCGGTGGGGATCAGAACCGAACGGTGAGAGGCCGGAGACGGGCGAAGAGGGCTAAGCCTCCTCTTCCTCGTTTGGACCCAGAAATTTCAGGTCAATAGGGACCTCCGGAAAAGGCAGGTGTTCCCGAATTTGGTTTCGAAAATACCGACGATACTCCCGGGGGAACAGAGAAGGATCGTTTACCCGGCAGATGAATTTGGGCGGCGCCACGTCCCGCTGAACAAACGAAAGCAGTTCCGGAAACTGCTGGCCTTCCCTTACGGCCGGCGGAGGGTTTTCCTCAATGATTTCGCGGGCCACTTCCATTAACCTGTCGTTCGAAACCCGGTTCCTTGACTGTTCGTACAATTCCCCTGCAAGTTCAATGGTTTGTTCGATGTTCACACCGTTCAGAGCAGAGATCATTGCCACCGGACAGGCTCTTGTTCCCGGCAGTGTCTCGTATAGATATTCACTGTAGTCCGCCGGATCCACATCTTCGGGAACCAGGTCCCATTTGTTTACGACCAGCACCAGTGGTTTCTTCTGGTTGGTTACGAACGCAGACAGTTGCTTATCCACTTTCGTGGCCCGGAGAGCCGCGTCAAAAAGGTGTAACACCACATCGGCACGCCGGATGGACCGGCGGGCTCGTTCCTGACTCCACATTTCGGCTGTTGACTCTTCCTGTCCTTCACGAATTGAACCCGGCGTATCCACCACCACCCAGTTTGTCCCATCCAGCCGTATCTTTACGTCAATGAGGTCCCTGGTGGTCCCCGGGGTCTCGGAAACAATGGACCGATCGGAAGCCACAAGACTGTTCAGGAACGTGGATTTGCCCGCATTCTGACGCCCCACGATGGCGAGACGGCGGTCCGATTCCGATTTAACAGGCTCGGCCTTTTTGAGGTGATCCCTGATTCTGTTCTTCACCTCCCCGAGACCCCGACGCTGAAGTGCGGAGACGATGACGGGCTCCCCAAATCCGAGTTCGTAAAAATCGTATCGATTCCGATCACTTCCGGAGGCATCGGATTTGTTCGCCACCAGTAATGTCGGGCGGGAAACCGTTCGAAGTAATTTGCCAATCCGCCGATCCTCGGGGGTAAGACCATCCTCCAGGCTGACCACAAAAAGAATCACGGACGCTTCCTCCACCGCAAATTCCACCTGCTCCTGCGTCTTTACCTCAATTTCTCCCTCCGGTTGTTGCTGAAATCCCCCGGTATCCACAAGGGTCACCTCCTGATTATCCCCCACTTGAAGCGGAGCCGATAACCGATCCCGGGTCGTTCCGGGAGATTGATCCTCAACCGCCCGTCGATGTCCAATCAATCGGTTGAAGAGTGTTGATTTGCCGACGTTTGGGCGTCCGACGATGGCAACTTTCATGGCCTCGGTGGCAATCGCTGGATCAAGTAACCGGAGTACAACACGTTTTTCAAAAAGGAAAGGCGGCGAAATAACGCAAAGGGTGAAATAAACCCCTCCGAAAAAACGGGGGCTTCTTCGAAAATGAGACGACAAACGGGCCGTGCGCTCCGTCATCAAAACATCCAGAACGCCATACCGGAAGGGGTTCTGAAGTTTCCAATTACTTCGTCATCCCACAAACCTGCCTTTTCGGGGTCTGTTTCCTCCAATTCCGCACATGGCCTGCCGTCTCAGATCGGGTTTTTGTGCCGAAAAAAAGGAAGTGAACGATGTGCTTCCCCTGGCGCCGGGCCCGCTGAAGAGCATGCGAGGGACATCCTGATGTATTATAAACCAGCCGTAACGATATTTGAAAACCATCGGGTGAACTGTTATGTTTGTCAACAAATTCGTTATGCAGGGGTGTGCGGAGAACAAATAAAGCGACGAGGTTTCGATACGGTTCGGATCGCGGCAACGAATCCCATCAGATGTCGGAGCCATTCCAACCGCGAAAAGCATTCTTTTTCCTTATCCAGGAAACGTCGTCCATAAAGCAGACGTAGAGATAACTGAGCAGAACCGTTCTGCTTTTAGACCGAGAACTTTGTTCATTCTGTTATTAAGAGCGTAAAAACATGATTCAACACTCGAAGCCCAGTATCGGAGAAGAAGAACAGGAAGCCGTGGCAGCCGCGATGGAAACGGGGAATCTGGGCCCCGGCGAAGAACTGGAAGCATTTGAAGAAGAAATTGCGGAGTACCTTGGGGTATCCAACGCAATTGCGACCAGTAGTGGCACAGCCGCGCTCCATCTTGCACTGGCGAGCCTCAAAACAGACCCGGAAGACCGGGTAATAATTCCGTCCTACGCCTGTGCGGCCCTTATGCACGCCGTTCATTATATGGAGGCGACGCCGCGACCGGTGGACATTGATGCGGACACCTTCAATCCAGATCCGTACTCCGTACGGGGAGCACTTGAGCCGGAAACAAAAGCCATTATCGTTCCCCACATGTTCGGCCATCCCGCATTAGTGGATGAAATCCTTGACCTTGGCATTCCCGTCATCGAGGACTGTTCCATGACACTGGGGACGGAACTTCACGGGAAGCAGGTCGGCTCCATGGGGGACGTGACCATCTGCTCCTTCTACGCAACAAAACTGATGACCACAGGAACCGGAGGTGTCCTGGCCACCGACGACGAAGAAATTTACCAGGAGGCGAAAGATCTCGTTTCCTACGACAACAGGGAAGATTACCGCATCCGATACAATTACCGGATGAACAACATGGAAGCGGCCATGGGGCGCGTTCAGCTTGAGAAGCTTGACGACTTAATTGACCGTCGCCGGGAACTCGCCAAAAACTACCTTTCGGCGCTGCAGGAAGCACCCGTGGGACTTCCCGTGGATCGTACCGAGGGCAATCACGTCTACCATCGTTTCGTCATCGGGAGCGGACCAATGGACCGCCACGTAATGGAAAATTACTTCGCGGAACGGGACATCGAAATAAAAGGGCCCGTTTACAAACCACTGCATAGATACGCCCGACTCTCCGACGAAAAATTCCCCAACACAACCTCCGCGTTCCGGCAGAATGTGTCCCTTCCCATATATCCCGAACTCACAAACGAGGAACAGCAGGAAATCATCGAAACATTGTTCGAATTTGCCGAAGAAGAGGGTGTTCTGTAAAAACGGCATCAAACGGAACAGGGGTCGACTTTCGATTGAAATAATTGGAGGGATCGGATACACTTATCCAACACATTACGCAGCAAACCTGCGTCGCCGTGTCCTGTCTGGAGCCTTGGTAAAAACAACCGGACGGTGTGGTTTACTTCATTAAAAGGAAGATGACGGAGGGTCGTCCGATGACACCAATATGCTCGCCGGCAATCACACATCCAGAAACCGCCGGCAGGAACGGTGTGGATCCCGGACGAACGAACCACACCACACAAACGATCACGTCTAAATTTCTTCTGAGTTTGGAGGGTGCACAATGAAAACCGTCGAACGTTTCCTCAACCGAACTAACCTTTCCACTTCAGTATTCCTCCTTTTCGCCGCTGTTACGATTGTTTTCCTGCCTGCCTGTGAATCCGCTCCCGAGCAAACCCAGAACCAAGAGGAAGAACAAACGAAGAAAGAGGAGGTAGAAAAGGAAAAAGACAAAGACCAGGCCAAGGAAGAGGAAACGGAGGAAGACCAGATGCCGGTCTCCGAAGAGGAAATGTCGAAACTCGAACAGGAAGTGCAGAAAAACCTGGACGACGAACAAAAACAGGCACTCTCCCACTATGGAAAGGCAAAAGCTCTGGCAAACAAGGGCCAGAATCGGAAGGCGTACGATCACGTCCAGAAAGCCCTCAAACTGGATTCGAATCTGCAGAGGGCCATCGAGCTCCGGAACCGACTTGCCAACATCCTGAACCTGGACAAGAAAGCCGAAGGTCGAATAACGGAGCAGGAGAAGCGCTATCGGGCCATGCTCGAGCAGATGAGAAAAAACATCAGAGCAAAGAAAAAAGAGGCCAAAAGCTTGATGTCGGACCAGAAGTACGACAAAGCCAAGAAAATACTCGATAATCTCCTGATCCGGCTGAAAGGAGCGGATTGGCTCGACAATCCGGAATTCGAGAGTCTCAGCAAAGAAATAAGGAAATTGCGGGATCGGGCCAAAGTACAGGCCAAAAAACGAGAACAGGAAATTCAGCGCGAACTGCACCAGCAGGCTCAGAAAAAAGCCCTCGAGGAAGAACGAAAACGAATGATCCGGGAACTCCGGTGGACGGATCGCCTGATGGAAAAAGCCATCATCTTCTTCAAGCAGCAGCGTTACCAGAAAACCATCGACACAACGGAGATCATCCTTTCCAAATATCCCCAGTACCAGGCGGCCAAGGAGCTTCAGGAAGACGCGAGAATGGCCTACAGCAGGAAGTGGGACAAAAAACACCTGATGACAAAGATCGATCGCTGGAAGGTGTTCGAGGAACAATTAATGAAACTTAACGTTCCGGACCAGGAAAAGATCAAATTTCCGGACGAGACCTACTGGCGCCGCGTGAACGAACGTGCCAAGCGCCTCGGTCCGGGTCGACTGACACCGGTGGAAGACGAAGAGAGTGGTCCGCAAGAAATTCTATCCCTGAAACGAAAACTCGAGTCAAAACGGGTCAGCCTGGAATTTGTGGATGCAACATTACCGGAAATCACGGAATTTATAGAAGAAAACGCGGACGTCCAGGTCGTTATTGACGATTCCGTTCGCGATCGTGCCGAGCAGAAGAAGAACTTTGTCGCAAAAAAGCTCCGGCTAAAGAACGCCCTCTCCCTCGTAACGGATCGTTACAACCTGGATTATAAACTCGACGAGAACCTCATATTTGTCACTTCGGAAAATAAAACCAGGAAGGAAACGGAACTCCAGATCTACAATGTGCAGAATCTGGTCCATCGTCTTCAGAATTTTTCCTCCTCCTCCAAGGTGGACCTGAAAAAATCAATCGACGGTGGTAAGAACGGTTACACCGGTATTTACGATGATGCAACGGATCACAAAGTAGCCCAAAACAGCAGTAACAACCCCGGCCTGGACACCCCTTACGGGAAAGGGGAAAACAAAACGGATGCAGAGGCCAGGAAGAAAAAGAAAAATGAAATGCCAATTGCAAACATCATCCGGAACAACATCGCCCCTGAATCCTGGAAACGGCCGGACACAAGCATCCGAAAGATGTTTAACGGGCAGCTATTTGTAAACACAACCCCCGAAGTCCATGCCAAGATCGATAATTTCCTCAAAGATGTTCGGGACTTCGCCGGGTCCATGGTACATGTGGAAGTCCGTTTTCTCGACCTCCGGGATGAATGGATGGAACAATTTGGCATTGAACTGAGAGACCTCGGTTCCAGCTCGGCCGGCGCACCAGCGGGTGTCTTCAATGCAACAGGGACCATCACTCATCCCGGCCCGGGACACGATATGCGCTTCACCTCCTTTTTTGACTCCGAAAATGATCTTCAGGTTGGAAACCTCCCCTCTCTGAACAACAATGGTGGCCTCGGACTTACGTTCCAGAAACTCGGTAACACCGACTTCAACATCGTTCTCCGTGCCCTCGAGAAATCCGAAAAAGTAACCGTTCTTGAATCGGCCAGCCTGACCCTCTTCAACACCCAGCAGGCCAACATCACAATGGCCAATCAGCAGGCATATATCCAGGACGTAGACATACAGGTTGCCACGGCTGCGGCCTCGTTTGATCCCATCATCGGCATCATTCAAACAGGAATGGTCATTGACGTCCGACCGATTATTAGTTTTGACCGGAAATACGTCACGCTCGAAATGCAACCGGCCATCGCAACCATTGACCGAATCCGGTCCTTCTCCTTCAACAACCTGGGCGTCCAGATTCAGCTCCCCCAGGTCATTCTTCGAAAAGCCGGCTCCACGGTACGGGTCCCGGACAAAGGAGCCGTTCTGATGGGTGCCCTCCAGCGAACCCAGGACTCAAAAATCGTGGAAGGCATTCCCGTTCTGAAGGACATTCCACTCATTGGAACCCTGTTTAAAGAAACCATCAACGTGGACGCCCAACAGCAGGTGCACATTCTTGTCAGTGTCGAAATACTGGACACCGCCGAAGTGGAACGGGACGTGTTTGGTACGGGCTCGGCATTCCAGGAAACAAGAGCCACCCAGGGAGAACGGGCCGAACGGCTCGGAACCGGTCTTCAGCAGAAAACAAACGACTAATTCGCCTCCTTGTAAAGTGGTTGGCACCTGAATCACGAAATCACCGCCGTATCCCATAACGCGAACCAGCCATCCAAAACATCCGCCTGCGAAATCAAGAAATCCCCGAACTCGCGAAGTGAACACCCCCACCATTGATCGTCTGTTTTTTGACGTAGACGATACTCTGTATTCCACCTCCGATTTCGCACGGCAGGCGCGAAAAAACAGTATCCAGGCACTCGTGGATATCGGCGTCGACGTCGAACCCGAGGTGATGTACAACGAACTGCAGGAAGTCATCAGGGAATTCTCCTCCAATTATCCCTATCACTACGACAAACTCCTTCTTCGCCTCCCTGACGAAGCCCTCGAAGGCATTAACTCCGCTATCGCTGTTGCTGCTGCAGTTTATGCCTACCACAAAACAAAACACGAACGGCTTGAACCCTATCCCGGCGTCCACCCATTTTTTACCAGTCTTGAAAACTCCTCCATTCCGAAAGCCCCGGGTATTATTACGGAGGGTCTCTCGGTGAAACAGGCAGAAAAAATTCTGCGCTTAAATGTGTACGACTACCTGGATCCGGAAGCGATTTTTATATCCGATAAAGTGGGAATCTCCAAACCAAACCCGAAACTCTTCCAGACCGCCCTCCGGGAATCCAGCACGGACACGGAACGATCAATATACGTAGGAGATCATCCTGAAAAGGACATGGATCCCGCAAACAGTATCGGTATGGTGACCGTACAGATGGACCGGGGAACCAAACACTCCCAAAAGGAGGGCCAGACCGAACCGGATTTCGTTATATCAACGTTTCGGGAATTAACCGAGGTTCTATCGGAGGAATTCAACGTGTCCATTCCGGACGTTGAAGACCCTGATTCATAAATTCCCGGACTGAAAGGGGAGAGGGGAATCACTTCCCGTTTACTGGAGCTGATATAGGACTCCCTCCATCACATGGGACCTGCTCCGCCGGCCGGCCAGCCAGGCGGCAAACCGTTCCGAAAAGGGAACATACCTTATTTTTCGAACAGGAACGACGGACTCATCCATTGCTCGAGACACCGGCTGTTTGGCATACAGAAAATACGTCGTACTTGATGTTCGTTCGTTGTCCGCAATGTCCGACCAGAAGGAACTCCCCGTCTTCCGAACCTCAAAATTTTCCCGGTTCGCACCAAGTACGGAAAAAACCCAGGCAGACCTTCCTGAAGCAAATAGAACCACCTTGTCCTGTTCCTCATACCTGGAGAAAAACGATAGGATTTGCCGCTCCGGACGCGTATGATCCCGGATGTGACCACCGATAACAGAGGAAGCGGTCATGCCATACATGACCAAAACCGCCAGAGAAACTACGACGGGCAAATTTCGATACGCCGAGCCCAACCAATTTCCGAAATCGCTGATCAGGATGGCCCCACAAACGAGCAACGGGGGATGAACAACTTCAAAATATCGAGGATACACGGGAATAGCCGGCCGATAGGGGTAAATGTCCACCGCGGCAAAATTGAGGAACAGAGCACCGATAACGCCCCACATGAGGAACAAACCGGTTCCTTCTCTCAATCGACCGTTATACCAGAGGAAACCACAGTAAAGAATTCCGAAAACAATCAGGTACCCATACAACCCGTAATAAGGGAACCACCTATGACCCGGATCCAGCAACATCCGGGGGAGATCCACAAACAACCGGTGATACGAGACCAGAACCCAGCTCCCCCCCGTTCCGGAAGGGGGCACGGAAAACACCTCGTGTCCATCGGGACCAAGCATGGAATGAATACGGAACAATACATCCCCTTCAGTGGTGAAAAAATAAAGTCCCTGGGCCACGGTTATGAGAATCACACCGGAAAGAAACCAGGAAATGCCAATCCAGACACCAGAACCGCCTTTCCTGAACCGATCCACCAGAAGCAACAAAAGAACGGGAACAAGAACCAGAACCGTTAACTTCACGAGTAGACCCCAGGCAAACGTGATACCGGCAACAAACCACATCCATTTTGCGGATGATCTATCGGCTCGTACCAGGAAATAAATGGTAAGCAGACAAACAAAGCCCGCTTCCGCATCAATCATGCCGCTGGTGCTATGCACAACGGAAACCGGTAAGGCAGCGCACAGAACGGCGGCCAACCAGCCGATTCGTTCACACCGGGTTACCTCCGTGACGAGTTTGTAGACCAGGAGGACGGTTCCAATGGAACAAAGAAGAGGAACAAACACGTACACCCATTCATAGGGCCCGGCAATTGATATAGATGCGGCCTGAAGCAGCACGTGGCCGATTCGGGCCGAATAGAACCCGTAATCATGGGTAAACGCGCCCCTGGATATGTCAAGGGCCGTGAGGATGTAATTCAGGTCGTCGGATCCGGAAAGACCACAAAAGAAAAACACCCGAAACAACACCGCCATGCTGGCAGGTACCCAGATATTCTTCAGGTAATTTCGCCAGAGGTGTTTCATGTCCGTACGGACAACCGACGAATCACAGAACAACCGAGAAAAATGGGGGGAACAAATAAAAAACCCCCTTTCACATTTTACTGTGAAAGGGGGAAATTACAATATTTTTGGTAAATTGCTGGTTGTTCCCGGGTCCTGAACACCAAGGGGACTACCCACGAACCGGTTTTTTTATTCTTCCCCGGATTGTCCAAGACCGGAAAGGGTATTTGCGGAATACTGCAATTTGGCCCCGTATGGTTTCAGGATGTGTTTGGTCATGACATCCAGAGCCGTAATGACCCGACCGGAGGGAACCTCCGGGGTGGGATCAAGTTTCACAGGAGGAGTGTCGTCCCCCGCCTGGTTCTTCACCTTTTTGTAAACACTCTTGGCGGCTTCTCCCAGGGACCGCCGATCTTCTTCGGTCAACTTTTTTTCGTCCGGCCAGTAGAATTCATTTTTGGTGTTTCCAATTTCCACCTTGGTTTCTTTCTGGTCTTTTTTGTACCGCAATTCCAGCCGGAACTCGTCAAGTTGCGGTTTGTCGACCGGGTTGTTCTGCAGCCCCCGGTCCTTGGGCAGGAAAGAATTGAGATTTCCCTCCTGTGTTTTGAAGTTAATCGTCACCATGAAGAAAATCAGGAGCTGAAAGGTGACGTCAATCAGCGGTTTTAATTCAGGTTCTAAGTCGTCATCCATGGTTGTTTTCTCCCGTTAATTGTATCGTTGTATTGCCCGCCGTCGTTTTTACCGCTGTGCGGATCGTGGAATTTTTGCGGCAAGTTTGAGGCGATATATTTTTACGCTCGGATGAGAAGCTTGCTGCATAACCTGCCGGACAAACTGCCAGGGAGCCCGCCAGTCCGCCCGAACAATCAGCGGCACTTCACTCGTACCGTCCTCCGCCCGTTTTCGTTGAGCAGCGGACGCCAGCTTGCTCCGAATCTGTTCGGCGTCAGAAAACCCCTGCCCCCCCATGTAATAAACCCAGTGCTCCGGGTCCCGACAGATCACCCGAGCATTCTTTGCTTTGGTGTTCATGGTCCACTTATCACACTGGACTTCCTGTCGATGTGAGATGTTCACGGTCACCGTGATATCCTCGACCCGTTCATCAAGAGAGGCGTTTTTGGCCTTTGCAAGAACGACGGGTTCAAGTTCCCGTGAGGAAAAGTCCATGACCAGCATAAAGAACACAATCAGCTGGAGCACCACGTCGATCATGGGGGTGAGGTTCATCTGTACTTCTTCCTCTTTTTCCTCTTCTTCTCTTAGTTGCATGTGGTGACCTCACTGAAATTGGATGTAAGATGCCAGAACATCAGAAACAACCAGCTGTTTGACCCCCCTCTCGAAGGGGAGAGGGGGGTCCTATCAATTAATACTTGAACTGGTCAAGGATTTCCTCGATCACGATACCCGCTTCGGAGATCAGCTGGTTGAGCCGGTTCCGGAAGAAGAAGTAGAAACCGAGAACGGGAATACCCACAATCAGACCCATTGTCGTTGTGACCAGGGCCTGATAAATACCCGCTGCCAGTTTACTCGGTGCGGGATTCGGGTTTCCGGCAATTTCCTGAAATGCGGAAATCATCCCGATAACGGTTCCGAGCAGACCCATCATCGGAGCAATGTTTCCGATCAGGCTAAGCCAGGAAATTTTGTTCTCGAGCCGAGTGGCTTCGGCTTCCGCCGCGTCCTCAATAGCGCTTTCCACTTCCTCGAGGCCCATGCCGATCTTCGAAATTCCGGCCGCCATTATGTTGGTAAAGAAGGTCGGCTCCATTTCACAGAGGCTCAGAGCTTCGTCAAACTCCTCCTCTTCCAGGAGTCGATCAACCTCCGCCACGAGGTCAGGCGGCATCAACTTGTCCCGCTGTATACTTAAAAAGTGTTCGATACACAGCGCGACGGCAACAATACTCATGGCAATAATGAGGTAACCGATCACTCCAGCCTTGGCAATAAGGCTAAATATCGTCTCATTCCCCGAATCTGCCTGGTCGCCGTCCTGCGCTACCAGCATGGGACAGACCCCAACCAGCAGCAAAATTGTGAGGGCGACCACCAGTATGGTTTGCCAGGATTTCATACCACGTTTCTCCGTAATTGAGAATTCGATGTGAGTCAGAACACAGAACAGAACCAAACAACTCTACTATTTTATTCCGTATTCCCCTTTATTTCCAGCCGTTCAACGAAACCTCACTCTTTTTTCAAGGTCTTCTTCTGTTTTTTCGCGTGAATGCTCTCCGGTGTGCTCGGAAATACGTCAATGAGCTCGTTGTAGGTTTTCAGGGCCTGGTTGTTGTAGTATGACGTTCCCTCGTCTGCATGTTTCGCGAGGAGCCTGTAACATTCCGCCGCTTTTTTCAGTGCCTGGCGGTGTTCAATGGAGGGATCCCTCGGACCGGGAAAGTGAACGGCCCCCACCCTGACAAACTTCATCAGTGCCCCACGAAGTTTGTCAGGACTTTTCTGATCCCCCTTCTTCCATTCACTCAAACGCTTCGACCCACGTGCATTCAGCAAAGCGGCACTGATAAATCGATCCCCTTCGTGATCCTCCGAAAGATCCTCAAGCTGATCAATAGCGTTGTCAAATTCCCCCACACGGACAAGACACCGGGCCCCGCCAACGGACGCCGCCCGGGCCACCGAGTCCACGTCCGAGTCCTCCATTTCGTTGTAAAGTGTCTCCGCTGCCCTGGGCCGTCCGATCTCCTCACGAACCATCGCCCCAAGCAGTCTTAATCGGTCCATAAGTTGCTGGTTGGCGTCAAATTCTCGGGCCTGATCCCGGAGTGTGCTGAGCCGATTCCGAACCTCACTGTACACCTTGTCCCCCCGATCATCATCCTCCGAACTGCGATCCCGTATATATTTGTAAACGCGGGAAAGAAGCAGAACCCGTGCCGCTTTATAATAGTTCCGACTGTTCGGAACATCCTGAAAGTACCGCTCCAGGTGAGACCGGGCCTGATCGAAGTTTCCCTTCAGGAAATGAGCATGTCCCAGATAGTAAAGAGCTTTGGGCAAATGCAACGCCTTTCGGAGACTTCCCGCCTCCACCTGACGAAGCGCCCGCTGACCGTTATCAATCGCTTCGTTAAGACTGTTCTCCTGAAGCGCCCTTCGAGCTTCACTCAGCTGCTTGGACATGTCCGCGTACACAACCTGCTTGACGTTCTCAACGTTGTATTCATTCCTGGCCCCTTCCTTTCCTTTCAGAACAATTTTGCTGACCGTCTCCTTCACCACCGTTCCCCTGTGGGAGGAGTCATCCTTTAACACAACCTGATCCTGACCCTGCGCGACAAGGGAAACAGGAGTCAGAACAAACAGAAGCAACACCACCTGCGCAAGGTACGTCGTCTGCATTTTTCCTGTTGACGTATTCATTAGTCCACGATGTTTTCCTTAACCTCTTCCATTAATGGGGGAAATCGTTCATCGCCATCATACGGTTTATCCTCCCCACGCTCCTTAAGGAGTTCAAGCGAACTTTTGGCATCCTGATAATCCCCGTGTTCGATGTCCAGTTTGACCAGCAGGTACCGGATGTCCCACCACGTTTCACTTCCATCGGGCAGTCGTCCTGCAAGATCAGCAAGTATCTGGTAGGCCTTTTTAAAGTGTTTGTCCGCCTCCTGGTTGTTGCTGGCATTATTAAACAGTTTCCTGTGGAGACGCGCTTTTTTCAGGAGCAGGTAACCCGGCAGCGGGGCGTCTTCTCCCTGTTCCTCATTGTACGCCTGAATGAGTTCATCGTACATCACACTGGCTTTTTCGAAATCACCAATCTGGGTATACACATCCGCCAGGCTGGCCTTGATCTCTCGGGACGTTGGGGGTTGTTCCCCGGATGGAAAGTTTTTCCTCTGTCCGTCGAAACTGTTGTTACGCAATCCCTCAAGCAGTTCTTTGGCCTTCATCGCCATGTCCTCGCCCCCGAACTGCCGGACGTACTCAAGCATGTTTGCCGCCACCCGATATATGTATTCACGGGTGGTTACGTCGTGTTTTATTTTTAACTTCAACCGCCTGTAAGCGTATAAAAGGGCATTTTTCCATGCCTGGCTATATTTTTTCCGATCCTTCCCCTTA
Source organism: uncultured Planctomycetia bacterium (assembly GCA_964580675.1). Lineage (GTDB taxonomy): Bacteria > Planctomycetota > MHYJ01 > CAYXQY01 > CAYXQY01 > CAZOLI01. The sequence continues at coordinate 44,440 of CAZOLI010000015.1, read as the reverse complement.
AATTGATCCTTTCGGCTGTAAAAATCCCCCGCCAGGTCGTTCAGGGCGGTCCAGGTGGCCTTCTGTGCCGGAAATTCCGACTGCAACCGGCCCGCAAGTTCCTTGGCCTTTTTCACGTTTCCTTTCTTGACGTACGCATCCACCATGTGAGAAATGGCTTTGGCCCGGATGTTATCCCCCCACTTTTTCTCCTTTTCCACCATTTTCGAGAGCATGGATATGACTTCGTCGTATTTCTTGATCTCCTCCCGGAGGTACGAAAGGGCAATGATGTCGCGGGCTGTCCAGATGTTTGACTGGCGCTGACTCTGATCCCTCGGCGTGTTGTTTTCCGTGTATTTCAGATAATTTTTGGATTCCTCCACCGCTTTTGTAAATTTTTCCTTCGCGGAACCATCACTTTTCTCCTCTTTGTCGGGGGGTGAGTCTGCCAGGGATTTCCCCCAGAGAAAATACGTGTACGCAACCCGAACAAGGGATCGCTCATAAACGGACGACTGTTTTTTGGTGTCCTTGTACCGGTTAATTGCTTCCTTGTACTGCCCCGCATTCCGTTTTACGTCCCCGAGCATCAAATTGGTCCGGGGGGCAAATTTGGAGTCCGGATAATTCTTCCGTAAGTAATCCAGATGCTTCTGGAATGCCTTATCATCCTTCTCGGAACCGGTATTTTCTCGGGCTCGGGCGTAACACCGGGCCGTGTAAAATTTGGACTTCGGAATCAGTTCCTTCAGTGATTCCTTTTCCTCTTCACTCAGAACGTCGGCGGCCTCTTCCTTCAGGACCAGGTCCTTAAATTCATTATGAATTTCATTGTACGCAACCGCGGCCTCATACCAGCGCTCCTGATCCGTATAACCAAGGGCAATTCGTTCAAAAAATTTCCAGCCCCATTGATTCCACTCGTCTTCCCCCTCCAGCTGACCGAGTCCTTTCCGGGCCAGATTGATGCTCTTGTTAAAATTATCGTTTCCGCGTGCCCCGTCCACCATGTTCAACCAGGTCTCCGGAGAAATCTCACCACCGATCATCTTCGACCAGTTGGCCACCATTCGCTTGGCCTCGTTCCCCCAGTATCCTCCGCGTCGGGCCACCTGATTGGCCAACTCGATCGCTTTCCGCTTGCTTCGTACCGAGAAAAACGCTTTTGCACGCTCAAGGTACATGGCTTTTCCCGCACTGTGGTCAAGTGGATCCGGAATGTTTTCTTCCGACATCGCCTTGCCGGTTACGTTGATGGCTTCCTCGTACTCCGAATTATCATTCAGGATCCGGGCCCAGAAGTAATAACCCCGAAGGACAAGTCCGGTGAGCAATTGCCGTTCACTTGGGGAGGCCTGTTGCAGATCATCCGCAAAACCAATAACACTTTCAAAAGCACTCGTGGCATTCCCGTCGTACTTTTCCGCCTTTTTGGATCGATTTTGATTGCTGTAATACTGTGAGAGGCGGTAATTCGCCATGGCGCTGTACAGGGTGAGCCGCTTCGACGCCGTGGTTCGGCCATGATCCCACTGGAAGTCCTCTATGTTGGACAACACTTCCTGCAACACGTTTTTTACTTCCGTCCAATTTCCCGCCTGTTTGAGGATCGTGGTTCGTTCATACCGCGTTACGGGGACGAAGTACCGGGATTTCAAAACCGCAACACGGGAATCCGATCCCTCTTTTCCACCGTGTTCTTTTCCAATTTGCCGGTAAATAGCAAGTGCTTCCTGAAAATATTTGTTGGCCCGTTCGAAGGCTGTGTTTTTTTTCTCGCCGGTGGCTTCTTCATGCACACCGCTCCATGCCTTTGCCGACTTCCGGAAGTTTTCCGCCAGATCAAACCGGGCTTCCAGTCGATTCGGGTGATTTTCGTGCTTCTGAATGAAATTTTTTAACTTCTTCCGGGCCTTTTTGAACAGCTTCGCACGTTCTTTTCCCTGCGCCGTTTGCTCGGCTTCGGTTGAAAGAATAAATGCCCGTAACACGGGAACGTACTGCTTTGTTTCCCGTGAGACCCGATTTGAATTTTCAATTTTCTTCGTCTGATAACGGGCCAGGTCAAATTCCCCGATTTGGGCCAGTGCGCGCGTGAATTCTATCTCGTCGGAGGCGTCCAGCCGATTCGACGTAACAACGATTAAGGCGGAAGCAACAAAGAGAGTGAGGATCGTTGACAGAAAACGCGAACGGCTTCTCATCACAATCTCATGAAATGGTTGCTCAAGGAATACCGGCGAATGTCTGGCCGATTCTTTCGAAAACGTGATGTCAATCTATTTCCCTCTTTACTAACAGACCTGTCTAACCTGTGCCGGGCGAGAAAAGACCCAACACTCCGCCCCTTCCCCCCATTAACGTTTAACGAAATTGTTCCGGAAGAGTTCACTTCTCCAGGCAAATTCGTCGAACCAATTACGCATTATATCAGAAAAGGTGTGTATTGCAAGAATCCCGTTAACCAGTGAATACTCCTGTTAGCGGGGTTGTTAAAGGACGACGAGGTTTCTCAGATATCGTCTGAGGCTCCCCTGGAGGCAAGCAGATACTGATGAGATATTCCGAACATGTTGGCACTTCTATGAACAATTTCGAATCCCTCCCGGCGAAATTCGTCAGTGAGTTCCCGGATGGTCGGAAATTCCTGAACGGATTTGTTCAGATATTGATACGCGCCGGTCCGGCTTCCGGAAATGACGCGACCCAGCACCGGAAGAACCCGATCCATGTAAAACTGATACAGGTCTCGAAATATTGGAGGCGTCGGCACGTGAAATTCAAGAATGAGCAACAGGCCCCCGGGCTTCAGAATTCGCCGTATTTCACGAAGTGCACGTTTTCTATCGACGACGTTTCGGTATCCAAACCCAATGGAAACCGCATCTGCCGTATTCTCCTTGAGTGGCATACGTAACAAATCCGACCCCACCGGTGGCGGCGGAACGTCGATGACGTCGTCCACAATACCCCGACGAAGGAGCGGCACACAAAAATCCGTGATATAAACCGTTCCGCCACGGTCCAGTAGTCGCTTAATCTCTCTGCCCAGCTTCCCCGTTCCGGCACAGGCATCCACAACAACGGGGTCAGGGGACAATGCCCCCTCCATACGACGGGACCGCAACTCCTTCGTCAGACGCTGTGCGGCTCGACGACGCCAGAGATCATCCGTTGAACCGGTTAATATGGTATTGGTCAGATCGTAGCGCGGGGCAATCTCCGCAAACATCTCCCGGATCTTCTCCGGGTGTTTCTCAAGCAACTCTTGCTCAAAATCGTCCGTTGGCATGGAGTGCGTTGTTCTGAGGTAGACGATCGGCGACTATCCCGGAACGCGAATGCCCCTGCAGATCCCGGCAAATCCCGAAACTGTTGAAAAAATGGGTGGAAACCCGGTCCGTATTTTACGCCCGTTCCTTCCGATCCCCGTCCTCCGAGGAACTGTCCGTTTCCGGTTCCTCTTCGAGTTCCTGTTCCTCACCACCGTCATCCTCCTCGTCATCAGAATCGGGAGGGGTCGGGGGTTCGGGACGAATCTCTTCTTCCCCTTTTACCATATCGGCCGTGATGGTGTACGTTCGTTCATCGGATCGTTCCGGAAGCTCGAACAGCACGTCGAGCATCACGTTTTCCACGGTCGAACGGAGACCACGGGCCCCTGTTTCTTTTTCCTTGGCGAGTTTTGCAAGCTCCCGCAGGGCGTCATCCTCGAACTCCAGTTCCGCGTTCTCCATTTCAAAAAGCGCCCTGTACTGGCGGATAATGGCGTTTTTGGGACGGGTGAGAATTTCGACGAGATGATCCACGGAAAGGGGATGGACCACACATTGAACGGGCATTCGCCCCACAACTTCCGGAATCAGACCGTATTCGGTAAGGTCTTCCGGTTCCATGTGGGAGAGGATTTCACCCAGCTCATCCGGGTTTAACTCCCCGCCTTCCTCTCCGGGTTTGAACCCGATCAGGGATTTGCCCACACGGCGACTGATGATTTCTTCAATACCATCAAAGGTTCCGCCGGCGATAAACAGAATGTTTCCTGTGTCAATTTGAATATACTCCTGTTCCGGATGTTTTCGACCGCCCTGGGGAGGCACATTGGCCACGGTGCCTTCAAGAATCTTCAGAAGCCCCTGCTGAACCCCTTCCCCCGACACATCCCTGGTAATGGACGGGTTGTTCATGGTTTTGGCCAGTTTGTCCAGTTCGTCAAGGAAAATTATGCCCCGTTCCGCCCGGGAAATATCAAAGTCAGCGGCGCGGATTAATTTCAGAAGTATGTTTTCGATGTCCTCCCCCACGTATCCCGCCTCGGTCAGCGTTGTGGTGTCTCCGATCGCAAATGGAACATCCAGAATGTTGGCGAGCGTGCGCGCGAGGAGCGTTTTTCCGCACCCCGTTGGTCCAACAAGAAGCACATTGCTCTTTTTGAGTTCGACGTCCTCCGCGATATGTGGATTCAAAATTCGCTTGTAGTGGGAGTTTACGGCCACCGAAAGAACCTTTTTGGTTTCCTCCTGACCCACAACGTACTCGTCGAGGCGTTCCTTTATTTCAGCCGGGGCCGGCACCACAAAATCCGAATCGGAAGGGGTTTCCTCCACTTCCGAAACGTCATCAAGAGGCATGTCCATGTCCATCTCCCCTGTCTGACGCCCGGATTCTCGCGTGTCCGTGTTTTCCAGCTCAAGAACTCTCTGGCAGAGTTCGACGCATTCGTCACAGATGTAGAGCCCGGGTGGGCCGGCAATAAGCTGCTGAACCTCGGACTCCTCCTTGTCACAAAAACTGCAACGGCTCGGGGGTTTGGGATTGTCGTTGCTCATCTATCAACCCTCAGCGGTAAATGAATAACCACACAAAACGGCAGGGCGACCGACTCTGGAGGAGGTGCGTTTCCTTCCTTTGCCGGAACGAATGACCGTGGCACAGGTTTATTCGTCGTCTTCTTCCTCTTCCTCCTCTTCCTCTTCTTCCTCGTCGGAGGAGGGGCCCGGACTGGTTACCACTTCGTCCACGAGACCGTACTCAACGGCTTCATCGGCGTTCAGGTAAAAATCGCGATCGGAGTCGCGCCGTACTTTTTCCTTGTCCTGCCCTGTTTGTTCGGCAAGCAACTCATTAATTTTGTCCTTTAGCCGGAGAATTTCGTCCGCCCGGATACGGATGTCTTCGGCAACCCCCTCGGTTCCTCCCCATGGCTGATGCAGCATAACGCGTGCATGAGGCAGGGCGAACCGCTTTCCCTCGGTTCCTGCTGAAAGCAACAATGCCCCAACGCTTGCCGCCTGACCGATGCAGTAGGTGGCAATATCACATTGAACGTACTGCATCGTATCGTAAATGGCGAGTGCCGCAGGGACAGCCCCCCCCGGCGTATTCAGATAAAGACTGATGTCCTGATTCTTGTTCTCCGCCTGGAGGAAAATCATCTGGGCGATAATCAGGTTTGATATATAATCGTCAATCGGGGTCCCGCCAATGAAGATGATGCGGTCCTTCAGAAGCCGGGACCAGATATCGTACGCTCGTTCGCCTCGACCTGTTTTTTCAACTACGACTGGTGTAAGGAGACTCATTCCTCTGTTACCGTAACTTGTTCCAACAGATAATTGAGAACTTTCTGCTCTTTTAGATCCCGGCGAAGTTGGTCCATCTCATTCCGGGACTCAAGCTCTTCCTCGAGCTCGTGTGGCCACATGTCCTGTTCACTGGCCAGCTGTTCTACATAATCATCGACTTCCTCCTCTGTTACAAATATCTTCTCGCGGTCGGCGATTTCGTCCAGAATATATTTCTTTTTCATGTAACGTTCAATGGAATCGCGCGATTCCTCCCGGTGATCGGCCAGTTTTTCCTGTATCACGGAATTTGGCACACCGGCCCTGGACATGCGCATTTGCTGCTGCTGAAGAAATTCCTCGGTTCCCTGATCCAGAAGACGCTCCGGCACTTCAAATTCCGTTCGCTCAATCAGGGCATCCACAACCTGTTCATGAACCTTCTCCTCCTGTTGATTCTCCTTCATATCCCGAACCTGTTCCCGTACCTTCTCCCGGAGTTCGTCCACCGAATCACAACCCAGTTCCTCCGCGAAATCCTCGTCCAGCTCCGGCAATTCCGGCCGTTTGATTTCGTGTATTTCCAGGACCACCTTCGCCGGCTTGTCCTGAAATTCCTCCGGCTCCACGTCTTCGGGCATGTTGAACTCCACGGTGTGCTCATCCCCTGTACTCAGACCGGTGAGATGTTCCGCGATCTCCGGGTGGTGCACGTTGAATATGCGGATGTTTTCGTTGATCTGAATTTCGACGTTTTCGTCCGCCGTTACTTCTTCCCCGTCCACATGGAGCTGAACGTCCGCAACGATAACGTCGTCTTCCTGCACCGTTCCTTCCTCCACCCACGATAACTCGGCATATTCGCGACGAGCGTTCTCCAGGGCATCTTCCACTTCGTCCTCGGACACGTCAAGGGATGGTTTCTCCACCTCAATATCGCCGTAATCCGGAATATCCACCTCCGGAACGGTCTCCAGGTTCACGGTGTATTCGAGTGATTCCCCTTCCTCAAGGCGCTCCGGTTTATCAAGGAACTCCGGCTCGCCAACGACGTCCAGATCATGATCCGATATGCCCATTTCGAGGGATTTCTGCAACATCTGTTTCAGCAGATCATCCTGAACCACCTGACCGTATTTTTTCTTCACCACGGAAAGGGGAACTTTGCCTTTGCGAAACCCGGGGACCTCCACATTGTCCTTGAGCTGTTCGTACGTCCGATCAAGCTCGCGCTGAATCGCATCCTGTTGCACCCGAATCTCAAGATCCATACTGTTTGGACCGGTTTGCTCCAGTTCCGTGTTTATGTCCTCTTCCTGCAGCGTAATTTCCATTTTTTATGGTTATCGATAACTCGAATTGAAATGTTCTTCGGACGCCCTTCCTGACAACCTCCCCCATTGCAACCCCATTCCGGTTCAAATATCCACAAATTCAGGAAAGGAGAAGGAACGACGTCGACGAAGTTACCCAATGCGATAAACTCCGTTCTGGGGTAAGATGCCGGGTAGGGACAAACTGTTTTTCTTATCTTATCCCATCATCAGAACCGTTGCAATGCACCTGTGGGCAAAAGATGGTTCAATTCAGAAATTCCAAAAAATAGACGGCACATTGTCCCGAGCACAAGCAGAGGCCGAAACTTGTTCAATGGGTTGGGAAAACGGGTTCACAGCAGGTAACATTCAAGGAGGGAAACGATGTGCATCCGTTATATTTTGAGAATTCTGATAGGATGCACAACAAAAAAATATTTGACCTTCAATTACATATAAAATACACTTCATCCTCATCTAAAATCCCATGAATAAGTCAAAGGAGGACCGAAAACTTGCCGGCGTGGTTCTCTGGGTCTCCGACCTGGACAGGAGTGAGTCGTTTTACGTGGACACACTGGGGGCGTCCGTGGAACGCCGACGGGAACGGGAAACCCTTCTTCTCCTCGCCGATGATCGCCTTCTGCTGAAACAAATAGACAACCCGACGGCTTTTCGGGAGGAACGGACGGAACCCCCCCGGATTCACCTGCGGTTTGTTGTACGGGAGCTCCGTGACTGGCACAATAACCTGACCGATGCCGGCGTGGAAGTCTCCATGGAACCCGAAACGACAGCGGAGGGTCGGAAACGGTTCCACGTCTTTGATCCCGACGGACACGTGCTTGAATTTTATGCCTGAATTCAGCAGTATGAACCGATGGTTTTCCTGGACATTGGCAGATTCAGCCAGATGGACACTCCTGAAAAAACCATAGGACGGTCTGTACCATTTCTTTTAGCGTGCTGCCGTTCCGACGAAAGGGACATTCGCTTGCGAATTGAATCAACTCATATTTAAACGGGAAGTTTTATGAGCAGATTACGAATAGGTGTTGTAGGAGCCGGAAACGTGGGAGCAACCACCGCACAGCGGCTGGCCGAACTGGACGTGGCCGACGTCATTCTCTCGGACATCATTGAGGGAATGCCTCAGGGAAAAGCACTCGACATGCTCGAGGCGTCCCCGATTGAGGGATACGACTCCAATTTGAAAGGAGTAAATGAAAACAGAGAAGTTACGGATTGCGACCTGGTCGTAATTACGGCCGGTGTGCCGAGAAAACCCGGCATGTCCCGGAAGGATTTGCTTGAAAAAAATGCCGAAATTGTGGGCGGAGTCGTCGATCACGTTTCCAGTGCCTCCCCGGACGCAACAATTCTCGTGGTTTCCAACCCGCTCGACATCATGGTTCAGTTGGCCCTGGAACGAAGCGGATTTCCGCGAAACCGTGTGATGGGAATGGCGGGCGTTCTGGATTCAACCCGCTTTAGTTATTTCATCGCGGACGAGCTTGATGTCTCCGTGAAGGATGTCAGAGCCATGGTCCTCGGTGGACACGGGGACGAAATGGTGCCGCTACCCCGGTACTCCTCCGTGAACGGCATTACGGTAACGGAACTCATTCCGGAGGATCGCCTTGCCGATTTAATTGAGCGCACCCGCAACGCGGGCGGGGAAATCGTGGATCTCCTCGGTGATGGATCCGCGTTTTATGCCCCATCCTCCGCCATTACGGCCATGGCGCGCAGTATCCTGCTTGACGAAAAGCGCATTCTGCCCACCTGCGCGTATTTAAATGGAGAGTATGGACTCGAAGACGTGTGTGTCGGCGTTCCGGTAAAGCTTGGAAGCCAGGGTGCCGAAGAGATCATTGAACTGGATCTGACCGAAGAAGAACAGTCTTCACTCCATCACTCGGCCGATCAGGTGCGGAAAGGGGTTGAAGAACTCGGTATTAACGTGAACCTTTAAATAAGTGTTTCCATTCGTCGGAAACCGAACATGAAATACGGGAGGTTGCTCATGAAACGAATCCTGGTTCCCTGCCTGCTGGCTCTGGCGGCGATCATGGTTGGATGTGACGACGGGACATCCAGCGACAAACCACAGCGCCACCCGCTGGATGCAACGGCAAACGAAATTTCGTCCGAGGAGGCCAGCGAAGATTTTCCGGAGCTGCTGTTGCCCCGGAAAGCCGTCCACATTTCCTCCTCCCGCAAGGAGGAACCAAACGCCACGGTGGTCACCTCCTATTACAAATTGCCGGGATCGCTGTCGGCATCCAAAAAACACTTCCAGAACCAGGACATTGAGCTTCGCAGTTCATCGGAGCGGGGAGCGTTGTTTTCCACCCGTAAACGAACTTCGAACGGAGGCATGAAACAGATTCAGGCCAAACTGGAGGTTTTCGATCCCGAACGAGAAATGCACTTCGAAAAAAACCAGTTTCAGGAGCAATTCGGGTTGGACCTCAAACCCGGAACAGTGCTTGTGAAATTGTTCCGGCGAGAACCATCGTCCTAACTCTTTCGTTTCGGCCCCCGAAAAGACGCCGGTCCTCGATCACGGAACGATCGAGCAAAACAGCCACTCCTTCTTTTGCCAGAACAGAATCCCCGGAAGGGAAAATTGGGCGGAGAACAGGAAACTCATACGGGATATGTGAATACCCCCACGGGGATTTGAACCCCGGCCACCGGACTGAGAATCCGGCATCCTGAGCCACTAGACGATGGGGGCAACAGGAATATAATGTTTTCTTTACACCTGATTTTCAAGGGGGAATTCCGGAGGTCGGGAGGAGGTCTTCCGCGATAACCATTTATGACGCCGAATTCATAACGCCGATCCGTATGGGAATTCCGTCTTCGATGAACCTGAACTCCCACCGATTCTTCACACTTTAATTAATCGGAAATCTACAATACAATTAGCAAATAGTTATCTGGAGCCATACGAATCTATCCGGTGGGGGTTTTTTCGAACGCATCTACGACACCGATAGCAAATGAAACAGAACACGAAAACAAAACCGGAAACGGCCTCATCCGGAGAATCGGAGACGCGGGGGCAGCTGTACGTGGAGACGTTTGGCTGCCAGATGAATTTTCTGGATTCCGAATTAATTCAGGGAAACCTTCGCGAGCGAGGATACGAACAAACGGAGGAAAAAGAGGAAGCAGACGTTCTGCTTTACAACACGTGCAGCATTCGTGCGCATGCCGAGCAAAAGGCTCTCTCGCACCTCGGCCACCTGAAGCACCTGAAGAACAGACGTCCGGAAGTGGTCATAGGCGTGGTGGGATGCATGGCCCAGCGAAGAGGCGAAAATTTACTGGATCGCATGCCCCATATTGATCTGGTTTGCGGGACCGACCACTATCCCCAGCTACCCGACCTGATAGAGGACGTTCGGCAGAACCGGGGAAAGAAAGTCGCCCTGGAACGAACGGATGAAGTGGATATGGACAATCCGCCGAGACACCGCCAACTCCGGGAGAGCGACTTTCAGGCTTATGTGCTCGCCATGAAGGGCTGTGGATGCCGATGCACCTTTTGCGTTGTACCGGAAACAAGAGGCAAAGACGTCAGTCGACGGCCGGAGGAGATCCGCCGGGAAATTGAACAGCTGGCACAGGACGGGGTGCGGGAAGTAACACTCCTCGGTCAGAACATAACGGAATACGGAAAAAACATGGAGGAAAACGTGGACCGAAAGGGGACGGTGTTCCAGAACCCGGACAGCTGGGACTACAACCTTGAATATCTGCTCCGGCATATACATGACGTGGACGGGATTGATCGCATTCGTTTTGTGACCTCCCATCCCGCGTTCACCACGGACGGATTGTTTGAAGCAATGGCGGATCTGCCGGAGGTGATGCCTTACCTTCACATACCAGCTCAGTCCGGATCCAACCGCATGCTAAAACGGATGGCAAGGGGTTACACAAGGGAAGAATTCCTCAACATCTGCGAGCAGGCGCGGAGCATCGTGCCGGACATGAACATTGCCAGTGATTTTATCGTGGGCTTTCCGGGGGAGACCGAGGAAGATTTCCGGAAGACCAAGGAACTTATACAGGAAGCTGAAATCGGGCAATCATACATCTTCAAATACTCCCAGCGACCCAACACGCCCGCAGTGGAGGTGTTCGAGGACGGGGTGCCGGACAAAGTAAAGCAGGAACGAAACCACGAACTCCTCGATGTGCAGGAGCAGGTGTCCCTGAAACGGCACATGAACATGATCGGGGAGAAGTTGGACGTTCTTGTCGAAGGCCCGAGCAAAACGGACAAGTCACGATTTTCCGGCCGGGCCCCCGGAAACGATATTGTGGTTTTCCCGAGAAAGGGACGGGACCTAGAAGGAGAAATTGTTACGGTGGAAATTGAAAACGCCACGGCTCTGACGTTGTTTGGATCGGTTGTGGAAGAAGACGAAGAATGACAGAGAAAAAGAACGTATTAATAATGGGAGCAGCCGGGAAGGATTTTCACGTCTTCAACACCTGTTATCGGGATCGGGAGGACGTGAACGTCGTGGGATTCACGGCGGCTCAGATTCCGGACATAGAAGGTCGGGAATACCCGGCCGAACTGGCGGGGGATCAGTATCCCGAAGGGCTTCCCATTTTCCCGGAATCCGAAATTGAAGCCGTCATCGGGGAGCACGACGTGGACGACGTGATATTTGCATACAGCGATGTTTCCCGGGACCACCTGAACAGCTGCCGGACCACCGTCGAAAACACCGGTGCGGCGTTTCACCTTGCCCCCGTGGACGAACAATACCTCGACACCGAGAAACCAACCGTTACGGTCTGTGCGGTTCGAACCGGCTGTGGAAAAAGCCAGACAAGCAGACGCATCTCCGACATCCTTCGTGATCACGGTCTGGACGTTGGTGTTGTGCGTCATCCCATGCCCTACGGGGACCTGACCCAGCAGCGTGTGCAAATATTTTCCTCCCTCCAGGATTTAGAGGATCAGGACTGTACCATCGAAGAAATGGAGGAATACGAACCCCACATTAATCGGGGGAACACGGTGTACGCGGGCGTCGATTACGAGGAGGTTCTAAAACAGGCCGAAAAAGATTCGGACGTAATCCTTTGGGATGGAGGCAACAACGACACTCCGTTTATAAAACCGGATCTCCATATCGTCGTTTGTGACCCGCTCCGTGCGGGAGATGAACAGAACTACTATCCCGGGTGGATAAATTTTGAACGAGCCGATGTCCTCGTCATAAACAAAATGGACACGGCGAGTGATGAACAGGTACAGGAACTGCTGAATAGTGCTGAGGAGATCAATCCGGACGCCACCATCATCCGGGCCGATTCACCGATTTCCGTGGATGATCAGGAAGCCATACGTGGCAAATCCGTGATCTGTGTGGAAGACGGCCCCACTCTAACCCACGGTGACATGGACGTCGGCGCGGCGTATTACGCCGCCCAGAGATTCGAAGCAGAAGAAGTGATTGACCCAAGACCGTACGCGGTCGGAAGCATCCGCGAGACGTACGGGGACTACCCTCACATTGGTCCCATTCTCCCGGCCATGGGATACGGCCAAAAACAGCAGCAGGAACTTGAGGAAACCATTAATGCCTCACCGGCTGATCTCGTTCTTATGGGAACCCCGGTGGATCTGACACGGATCCTGTCCGTTGAAAAACAATGTCTACGGGTGACCTACGAATTGCAGGAACGAGGTTCACCCAACCTCAAGGACGTACTTCTTGAGTCCGGCATACTTTCCGCGAACACCTGACGGTTTCCCTCCTTTCTTCCGGTACGTCTGGCAAAAAACAGAACGAACGGATGGACGAATTCCGTTCTTGAATTATCCAACCGTTCTGCTAAAATGGAAAGGAAATCTGCACACCGAAACGAGCATAGACTAAGCGTCCACGAATACCTTCTGGAGGTTTTCATGTCAAAGCGATCGCGAATCGCGCTGATGTTTGCCGTACTGTTCCTCTTCACCCCGGTGCTTGCTCAGGGTCCGCTCGTTGCCCAGAATCAAAATGAGGACGGAGCTTCCGAAGAAAAAGTCCGTCAGCTGTACAGAAAAGCAAAGCAACAACTGGAAAAAGAGGAAGAAGAAAGCGTTAAAAAAGCCTATTCCACGTTTCAGAAGGCCATAGAAACCGCAAACAAACTTGATGCGGACGTCCGGGGAGAGCTCCTCCGGTGGCTCTGGCATTCCACAACCAAACACGTGTTCAACCGGATGCTCCGGGATCCCCAGCTGAAACACGCCGCCGAGCGAATTATGGAACTTGCGAAGGGTGCTTACTGGACGTGGCGAATGGACCAGGAACGGGTCCAGAAACTGGTTCAGGACCTGACCGGTGACGATTACAAGAAACAGATGGAGTCCCAGCGGAAGCTTATCTCGACGGGGCAATATGGTGCGCCTCTCCTCATTGACGAACTGAAAGCCGACTCCTCCCGGAGACGCGCCATGGCCATAATCACCCTTGCCGAGATGGGCAACACCGTTGTGTTGCCGCTGATCGAAACCCTGGAAAGCAATGATGAAATTCAGCGTCAGAACGCGGCCGTGGTCCTCGGAAGAATCGGTGATCCCCGTGCGGCTCCCGCCCTGAAAGCCACACTGGAAAACGACAAAAACGAACAGGTCCGGAAAGAAGCACGCGAGGCCCTGAAAAAGATCCTCCGTGGACGCCGTGATTACCGGCCCGCCAGAAAAGAGCAGCAGAGTCGGATGGAACGAATGAAGCGGGCGCGGAAGGAACAGGAAAAGATGGAGAAAGACAACAAGAATCAGGAGGGTTCCGAAAAATCACAGGACCAGGAACAGGACGAGAACGGAAACCAGGATGAAGAGGAAAACGCAGACAATAACAACGGAAATAAGGGTGCCGAGGAAAACAACGGCAACGGTGAAAACAAGAAACAATCCGAACCGGAACGGGGGCCGCTGGTGGATCGCTGGCTCCGGATGAAGGACACGCCGTCCCCGGAAGGATCCGTCCAGTACGCCCGAACCGTGGACGGGCTGAACTCTGCGGTTGAACTGTATTACGACCTGGCCGAAAAATACTTTCTCTCCAAACCTTCCGTGATGGAGCGGCTGTATGGTGATTCGCTCGTCTGGCGATGGAACGAGGAAACACAGCGCGTCAACGCACGGGAAGTGCCGGACTTTATGCTGAACGAGGAACTGGCCGCACAGGCCTGTTTTGACCTGCTGGACCTGGATCACAAATACAATCCGGTCTGGCCTCTTCTCGTGAATATTTACTTCAATATCTACAATGAGTCCGACATCGTCCTGACCGACTCGAAGAAAATGGTTCAGGGCACGAAGGACAACTACAAACTAATCACCGAAAAGGCCTTCAAGAAACTGCAGGAGGACCTGAAAGAACGTGAACAGACCTTTATTCCCGGCCAGCTTGTTGGTGTTCACGTTCTCTACGCGGCGCTTGATCGTGCCCTGCGGGACAACATGCCGCTCGTTGCCATCAGTTCTATGAAGGTCATCAAAACACTGGCTGATCCGAGACACCTGCCGGGACCCGGTCCGAGACACCGAAATCGAAAGGGACCGATTGGCTCCCCTCTCATATCGGCATTGATGCACAACGATCGCCGCGTCCGGGCGCACGCCGCCTCTCTTCTTGTGGATATGGACCCGCAGGAGAAATTCCTCGGCTGGGAACGCGTCGTTCCCGCACTCCGGGATTCGGTAAGACTCACCGGCCTTCGGTTCGTTCTTCTCGCCGAGCCCAATCAGAAGAAACTCAATCAGCTCAAGAACGTCCTGAAGGATCCCAATCTCCATAGCGTTCTCAACGTGGCCCGGAATGCGGAAGAGACCATTACACTGGCCAAACAGGACCCGAAGGACGATCTGCTGATGATCGACGGCGGCATTCTGGGAAACGTGATGTACAGTTTTGAAGTCCCCGGCCGGGAAGAATCTCATCAGCAACGGGTGATTGATGCCATCAAACGGGACCTACGCACCCGCACGACCCCCATTATCGCCCTTGCGGATGACGATCAAGAACTGGAATCACTCCGGGAAACGTACAAGGAGCGGGTCGATGCGTACCTGAAAACACCGGTAAAACGCACCGATCTTGAATCGGCCTTTGAAGAAATTAAGAAAAAGAGCTTCGACCTGAAAGCTCGTGAACGAGCGGAGAAAATTGCTCTGATGGCCGCGAAGGCTCTGGGCAACATTAATCCGGATGGCACAATTTTCACCAACTACAGCGAAGCCGTCCCGGCACTGGCCGCCACACTGGCGGACCGGCCGGATGACCTCCGCATTCAGGCCAGCCGGGTTCTTGGTCAATTCGCTGATCAACGTGCGGTTCCGGAACTGGCAAAGGCCCTCGACAAAAGCAAAAACGAAAACGACGTTCGGGCCGCCGCCGGAAGAGGACTGGCCAAAATATTCGAAAAGACGGGCATGACGCCGAATCAGGACATACTGGATACCATTGCCCGCAACGTCGTGGAAGGGCCAATTCCCGTGCAGATGGCAGCCGCCGAAGCATTCGGCGCCTCCAACATCAGCCGGGAAAAACGGAAGAAGTTGCTGGAAGAAAAACAACCCTCTCAACTGGGACGGGACCGGGACGACCTGAACGAAAAGCCGAAGTAGGAAGAAAACCCGGTCAAACATACGGTGATCTGACCCGGCTCCCCCGGATTACGGATCTGGTTGTTTCGGCCAATTCCGGTGATCTGTCATTGTTTCCCTCCTTTACCCGTTCTGTGCGTGATCCATCATGACTGAGAACCTGAAGGAACAGGATCGACGTTGCGTATGGCACCCCTTTACGCAGATGAAGGCCTACCGGGAGTCCGATCCTCCTCTCATCGAATCCGGGGATGGCGTTTTCCTTTACGACGAGGACGGCACAAAATACTACGACGGCGTTTCCTCCATCTGGTTAAACGTCCATGGTCATGGGGTCGACGAAATCGACGACGCCATTAAAGAGCAACTTGACGACGTGGCCCACGCCACGCTCCTGGGACAGGGAAACGCTCCGGCTGCGCGTTTCGCGAAAATGATCGCCGATCGTACCCCCGGCTCTCTGAATCATGTGTTTTTTGCGGACAGCGGGGCCAACGCCGTGGAGATTGGCATGAAAATGGCCGTACAGTACTTTGCCAACGACGCCGGGAAACCCACGCCCAAACAGCGTTTTCTTACGTTTGAAGGGGGGTACCACGGGGATACGTTTGGGCCGATGAGTGTCGTCCCGGACGACACCTTTCACTGGCCCTTTACGAATCTGTTGCCCGATCCCGTACAGGTTCCGTTCCCCCATCCATATCGCTGGAAGGGCACCTCCGATCCGGAGACGGTTCGGGAGAAATGCCTAAAACAGGTGCAGGCGAAAATTAACAGGCACGAGAATGAACTGGCCGGGCTCATGGTGGAACCCGTTCAGGGGGCCGGTGGCATGGTTCCTCCCCCCGACGGCTTTTTACAGGGTCTCGAATCTATCTGTGAGCGCCATGAACTCCTCCTGGTCGTGGACGAAGTCGCCACCGGATTCGGGCGAACGGGAACCCTTTTTGCCTGCGAGCAGGAAAACGTGGAACCGGACGTTATGACTCTCGGAAAAGGAATTACGGGGGGGTACCTTCCCCTTTCGGCGGCCGTTGCTCGCACCCATGTGTTTGAACAATTTCTGGGGGAGGTCGAAGAAAAAAAGGCGCTTTTCCACGGCCATTCATACACCGGAAACCCACTTGCCTGTGCGGCCGGGATTGCCAGCCTGAAGAAACTGGAATCGGAGGTCCTGGACACACTTCCGAACAAGGCCGAGCGAATTCAAAACAAACTCTCCCCCGTTGAAGACCAACCCTTTATCGGGGAATTCCGACAGTCCGGACTGATGTGCGCCGCGGAAGTCGTCATGGACAAGGACGAAAACACCCCGTTCCCCTGGGAAGAACAGGCCGGTTCCATCGTGGCCGACCACGCGAGGGAAAAGGGAATGCTCCTCCGCGCCATCGGCAACTTCGTGCCCTTCCTGCCTCCACTTGGAACACCGATCGACCATCTAGATGAAATGATTACCATTTATAAACGTGCCGTTGACGACGCTCAGGATGAACTTCGGACGATCGCCAATCGGCATACCTGACGGCCAGCACCCGGCGGTTCGTAACCACGGAACCGGAACGGGGGCCTGTTTGAATGATTCCCTGTTCCCATACAAAAAATCGAATTTTCCACAACGGTAACACCAGCGCCGTTTCACCGCACACGCCCCTAATCTTCTCCTGCTTTTCCTGTGCTGGTAACAGATGCGAAAACTCCTCAGGGCATACCGGTCCCTTCCAGGGTTTATGATTTACCTGATCGGCGGCCAGTTTTTCATTATGCTGATCAATGCCGCCTTTATGTTGATCCTGAATATCTATCTTTCCCGGGTGTCCTACACGGACGCCCAGATCGGGAATTTTCTCTCGTACCGGTTTCTCGCGGTCCTGTTGCTTGCCGTCCCACTGGGGCTCTGGATTAAAGGCCGAAAATTAATTCCGGTTTTTTACGCCGCAACAGGCCTGATTCCCGTCACCGCCCTTGTTGTCGTTTTCTCGGTGGAGCACAAACTGGACAACCTTCTCTATGTGTCGTTCTTTGTCTGGGGAGTGGGATTTGCGTTCGGCCAGGTTTGCATGCTTCCGTTCATACTGCGAAACATAAAAAAAGAGCTTCATTCGGAAGCCATCTCACTCAGCTTTTCCATGTTCGGGCTAAGTCAATTCGTGGCCGGACTCCTTATCTTCCTCATGCAATCCACGGACGTTTCGTTTTTTACGGACCGAAACACCCTGCTGATTATTTCCGGACTTGGATTTCTGGGGCCACTGTGTGTGTATCTGGCGGACGTGGATGAACACATTCCGGAACTCGATGGAACACGGTTCGACCTTTCGACGCACGACTGGATGTCCATCGTGAAAGTGTTTGTGCCATCGATGATCATCGCGGTTGGGGCCGGGCTAACTATTCCGTTTATGAATCTGTTTTTTCATCATATCTTCGGTTTTACCTCCGGACAGTTCGCCATCATGGGATCGGGGGCCACGGTCCTGATGTTCATCGGCATATTAATCATTCCGGCGATAAAAAAGAAATTTGGCTACCACGTCGCGATAACGCTGACACAGAGCATCGCCGTCGGGGTTCTCGTTCTTCTCGGGGGGACGGATTTTTTCAGCGACGCCCGGTATGCGGTGTACGTGGCCGTCATCTGTTTCACCGTGCGAAAACCCCTGATGAACGCAGCCGGACCGATGACCTCGGAACTTGCCATGTATTACGTCGGGGAAGAAAATCGGGAAATCATGAGCGCCATTCAGGCAGCCGTCTGGTCGGGAAGCTGGTTTGTCAGCTCACAGGCCTTTCGCTTCTTTCGGGAGCTGGACGTTCGGTATGGCTGGATCCTGATGATCACCGCGGGATTCTACGTTATTGGCGTCGTCTGGTATTTCTTTTTAATCGGGGAATACCAGGAACAGAAGGAGGAGTTCTCCCCGGAAGAAGAATTGCCCGCAAAATAGATAACCACCTGACAACAAAACAAAAAATTATGGAACACCAGGCGCTTTCACGAGGCAAGGTTCTGGAAGAAGGGTACTTATTCGGCAGGTTCGTCCGGTTGGTCGTCCGATTCCTCACCTTCATCCCCTCCGGGTGATGCCTGCTCAAGCCGTTCCTCCAGCTCGTCCCGTTCTTCCAGAAACGATTCCTTCTGTTTCTGAATTTCGTATACTTTTGGAATCGTTCGAAGAAATAGGTAAACACCCGGTAGCGATATCACAATTCCGGCCCCGATAAGAATTCCCTGAACGATCGGAAACGGCAGGACAAGGCCGACCGCCACGCAAAGTATTCCCACGCCGAAAAACAGGTACGCCAGACGTTTTAACCGCCGAATGGACTGTTTGGGGTCTTCCGCCAGGTTGGGAAATTTTTTCTTCCTGTCGCGCCACTCTCGTTTCAATTCGTTTAGTCGCGTACGAACCTCCACCTCCTCCACCCGTCCGGCCACCTCGTCCAGCTGTTCTTTTAATTCAGTATGGTAGGATCCCTCGTCCTGCTTCAGGGCAAGGGAACTCTCGCAGTACGAACAGGTAACGTACTCCTGATCACGGTTCACCGAAAGATCGGCTCCGCAATTGCAGCAGGAAACGGGAATGGTATCAACCATTACCTTCGGACCCCGAATGTAAAAAACCCATGCGTAAATCATTGCAGGCCAAACGCTTAACGATAGGCACACTACCCAACGAAGTACGGGATTTCAAGAAATGAACCGAACTTCTTTTAAGAGCTCCTGGGGAACTCTTATGATGCAAGGCAACTCATGGCTACAGAACCGACCTAAAATAAATCGCAATGGTCAAAACAGAAGAGGAAGAAAACACGTTCGGGACGTTGAGCTCCCTTGTCATTGCCGGAATCGGTGTGATTGTTATTGGAGGTGTGGCTTTTTTTCTTCTGTACGGCCTGATCGCCTCTCCTTCGTCACCGGGGAGCCGTCCCGGCTCATCCACATCATCCAAATCGGCTGCACCCAGATCTCATCATTTCCATCTTACCCCGAAGTTCGTCAAATCCAGCAAACAAGAAAATTCATACAGTCTGTTGTTGAAGGTAACGCCGGGGAACGAATTAAAAAATTGGTCAATTAATAAATTGGGATTTCCCTCCTGCAATGGTATCGACGGGATTGATTCCTGTTCCATCGAAAAACAACCGTCCCCGCCGTATCAGCCGGAAGCCGAAATCAAATTGTCGCTTAAATTAGCACCGGATGCCAAAAAAGGAAAGCTCATACTAAAATTCCGGGCCAAATACTCGAAACATCTTGGTCTCAGCAATGGCAGTGTCAGTGGATCTACTTCTTTGTTGATCGAGAAAAATCCGAACGGAGACCTTTCCGTAAAACAAAAGTAACGGGAGGAGGACTCCGTTGAAAAACCGTGTACGATTTTAAATTCCCTGGAAAACGGCAATCCTACTTCGCCTCAGGACCTCTCCATTGAAGAACGAAGTGTCTTAAAGAAACGCCGACAGAAACCCCAGCCCAATACCGATGGCTATATTGACGGCAAACAATATTCCGGCATAAACGAGTTGTTTTTTCAGGTACGGATCCAGGTTATTCATAGTAACTTCTCCTGTCACGGAATCGCCAGGTGCCGAGGGCACGCGCCATGAAAAACCAGAGAGGAAGAGCAACGGTCAAAACAAGGGACACACCAAGAAAAAAAAGCGGGTCAAGGTAAAAAATGAGCATGTGGGCGAGTACGGCCACAAACATGACAATGCCTATGAGGAGCAGCAGCAATGATTTGAACACACCCACCCGGATTCCCTTTACTGTATTCTTCGTAAAGGGGAAGGCGGGAAACTGAATGGCAAACATCAACGTCAAAAACGGCGTGATGGAAATAACCAACCCCAGAAACAGTGCCACGTCCTTAATGGCAAACCCTTTTTTGAAAAGAAGGAACACTTCCGTAAGGGCAAGCACCGGAAACAGGTACGTTACCAGTGAGGCTTTGATTGTCCCCGAAAGAAATTCTCCTTTCTGTTCAGCAGAGAGCGGTGCCATTTCCATAACCCACCGTCCCCGCCAGTCCTCGGACACCTCCACGACCTGATACAGAATTATAACAGGCCAGACCATGGGACCCAACACCGATACATGTGCAAAGCGGTCGGGACCATCCATAAGCAGCATGTAGCCAATAACCATCCCCGCATACAGAAGAAGCTGTCGAAACACCCTTCTGTCGTTCAGACAAACCGTGTAAAAAAAATCAAAAGCGCCCCGTTCCACACCCGACCGGCAAAATAAACGGGAAAGAAACCCGCGACCGGTTTTCCGGCGTCGTCCGGAGCCCTGGTTCACATTCCGGTTCAGGTACTCGCTGTATATTTTCCTCATTAAAATGGTCGGAATCCACATAAACAGCCCCGTCAACAGAAGAGCGTTGATGGCGTAATATCCGTCGATGGGTAACCCGTTTCCCGTGGCAAGCATGGGTAGCGAGAAAAACAGAGCCGTTGGTGACAGATACGCAAACGAAGCAAAGACCTTGATGAAATTTTCGCCGTCGGTATCCTTCACGGCCATAACAGCAAACCCAACCGACAGAAATAGAAGAATCGGCATCAAAAATTGTAGAACGGTAATGACCCCCTGAACAACGGAGTACGGTGTAAAACGAATGCACACGGCGTAAAGAAGCGTGAAACACCCCGTGACGAAAAACACCCCCAGCAAAGAACTGATCAGAAAGGAAAGCAGGAACAGAAAACCTCCCCCTGAAACAAATAACCCCATAAAGGCCGGAATCACGGCAAACGAAAGCGTCATGATCGAACCGAAAACATACATCTCGGCATTTTTTGCCAGAAAATACGTGTCCGACGACACCGGTCTCGGGGCAATCACCTCCGCCTCCTCCGGGTTCATCAAACCTGATTGCTCATTCAAAAAAACATAAAAAGGAACGGCAAACATGGGAATAAAAAGGTTCAGGTTGCCAAAGAGCCGAATCTTTGAAACGGGAAATTCCTGGGTCTGGAGAAGTGTGAGGGCCATCAACAGATTCAGTAAGGCACTGAATCCGGACATAAAAATGCAGAGCCGCAAAAACGGGGAAAGTCCGGAAGACGATGTCCCCGCCCGGTCGGAAAGAACCGAGCCGGAAAGGTCGACCTTCAGGGAGGTATAAAGTATCGTCCGAAACGAACGCCAGTTTATGTTCTCAAACATCGTCTCTCTTACTCCTGTTCGTACATAGAATCCAGAAACGTCGACGCATCCGTTTTCTGGAGGTCCATACGGGTAAGATTCGCAAACACATCCTCAAGCGTTTCGGTATCCTGCAGCTCCTTGAGTCGCTCGGTGTCCTCGTCGGCGACAAGTTTTCCGTCAGAAAGAATCAGGACCCGTTTGCAAAGCCGTTCTACCACGTCCAGCACGTGCGAGCAATAGAGAATTGCCTTTCCCCGGTCGGCCAGTTCTGTTAGAAGACGACGTATTTTATCCTGCGAGTCCACGTCAAGGCTCGACAGGGGCTCGTCAAGCAAAAGAAGATCGGGGTCATGGATTAACGCGGTGGTCAGAAGTACTTTTTGCTTCATGCCCTGTGAAAAAGCGGACAGGGAAAGGTACTGACTGTCCAGAATGTCCAGATAATCAAAGTACCGTTCAATACGGTGTTCAATTAAATCGTCGTCCATCTCGTAAAGGCGTCCCACAAACTGGACGTATTCCCGGGCCGTCAACGATTCGTACATCCCCCCGTCCTCCGGAAGATACCCGATGTCCGCCTTGGTCTTCTCCGGATAACGCCGAACGTCGACACCGTTTACCTCGATGGTCTCCGCGGCGGTCGGCTCCAGAATGCCAGTGACAATCTTTACCGTTGTTGTCTTCCCGGATCCGTTTGGTCCCAGATACCCCACTAATTCCCCATTTCCAATGGTGAAGCTTACATCGTCAACGGCATACTCATCCGTATACCGCTTCCGCAAATTTTCCACGCGAAGAACTGGAGGTTCCGACATCGGTATCTCGTTCCCGGTTGAATAAAAAACAGGAGAAACTCAGAAAAACGAACCACGTATTATAATCATAAAATCAACTAAAATCACAGAATTCTCTGTTGCAAAATATCCGGATTCTGGCATAAGATATCAGAAAATAAGTGAAGAAAATATTCTCCCCCGGCATTCGCATCCGGCGGAAGATCTTTCGTTGTCGGTCAATCCGTGTGGTTTTAGCCACGTAGGCCATGACGACGTTCCAGAGATTACGGCGAAAAATTGAGCGGCTCCAGAAGCATAACCTCCTCCGGGAGGACTATACCATTACCTCCCCACAGACACCGGTTGTGGAGAAGGACGGACAGGATCTTATCTGCATGGCCTCCAACAATTACCTGAACCTGACGGATCACCCGGCGGTTCGGGAAGCGGCCGGGGAAGCCCTTCGCACGTACGGCACCGGATCCGGTGCGGCCCGGCTCATTACCGGTACCATGCCTCCCCACCGGGACCTCGAAAAAGCCATCTCGAACTTCAAACGGACGGAGGAGACCCTGGTGTTTGGAAGCGGGTACGCGACCAACATCGGCACCATTCCGGCCCTGGCGGGCTCCGATACCGTCATCTTCTGGGACGAGTTAAATCACGCCAGCCTGATCGACGGCGTTCGACTCAGTGATGCCGACAACCACGCCTACGACCACGTTGACCTGGACCATCTCCGGAATCTTCTGGAAACCCATGCAGAAGATTACCGTCGAACACTAGTCGTAACGGACGGGGTTTTCAGCATGGATGGAGACCTTGCACCGCTTCCGGACCTCGTTGATCTGGTACGGGACCACGATGCTCTTCTTATGGTGGATGACGCACACGGTACAGGGGTCATCGGTGACGAAGGAAGAGGCACCCTGAATCACTATGGCCTCGCCCCATCGGACGTCGATGTGCAGATGGGAACCCTGAGCAAATCTCTCGCCGCTCAGGGGGGATTCGTCACGGGACGAGAAGAACTGATTGATTACCTGCGCAATCACGCCCGTTCGTTTATTTATTCTACGGCACCCGCGCCGTCAACAATGGCCGCTGCCCGAAAAGCCCTGGAGGTGTCACGCGAAGCCGACAATCGCCGCCAAACCATTCATACGCACACCCGCCGCATGTACCGAAAACTTTCGGACGCCGGATTTCAACTGACGGTCGATGAACCCCGGACCCCTATTCTGGCCCTGGTCATTGGAGACGTGGAAAAAACACTGGACTTCTCGAACAGGCTCGAACAAAAAGGGATTCTCGTGCCGGCGGTTCGTCCGCCCACGGTTCCAAGGGGTGGAAGCCGTCTACGGATCTCGCTTTCCGCCGGTCACTCGGAGGAACACGTCGAAACCGCGAGCGGCACAATTATCGACGTTGGAACATCTCTGGAGATCCCCCATGAGTAAACCTGTCCCCGTGATTACCGGTACCGGCAAATTCCGTCCCCCGAACACCATTTCGAGCAAGGAGCTCGAGGAGAAACTCGATCTTCCCGGAGGATGGATCAACAAACGAACCGGTATTCAATCAAGACCCATCGCCGAGGACGATACGACCGGAAGCATGGCGGTCCGTGCGGGACGGAAGGCCCTTCGCCAGGGGAATGTTTCATCGGAACGGGTGGATCTGACCATCCTTGCCACAAGCACGCCCGACCAGCCGCTCCCACCAACCGCACCAAAGGTCCAGGACCGGCTAAACCTCGGTGGAAGTGGGTTTGACCTGGCCGGATCCTGTGTCGGATTTATTGATGCCCTCGAAACCGCCGGTGCTCATCTTTCGTCCGGAAGCGCGGAGCACGTCCTTGTTATTGGGTCCAACCACCTATCCTATCGCATAAACTGGGAAGACCCCTATACCGCATGTCTTTTTGCCGACGCGGCGGGGGCTTTCCTTCTTTCTTCCAGCGAGGTCATTGAGGACACGATCCCGACCCCCGAATTGATTGCCTCCCATACCGGAAGCGACGGTTCGCTTTACGGTTCCATCGAAGTGCCGGCGGGGGGATCCCGTGAACCATTTACGCCGGAGGCCTGGGAACAGAATCGGCACCTGATGACGATGCACGAAGGACGGAAAATTTTTAAACACGCCGTTCAACGCCAGGCGGAGGCGGCCGGGATCGTTCTGAAGGAATCAGGCCTGGACACCGGGGACGTGAACTGGCTCCTTCCCCACCAGGCCAACCGGCGAATACTTGAATCGGTTCGAAAAGAACTGGATATGACGCCCGATCAACTTCTTTCCAACATCGAAACCACCGGCAACACCTCCGCCGCGTCCATACCTGTTCTTCTGGCGGAGCAGCAGAGGGAGAGTCGGTTCGAAGAGGGTGACCTCGTGTTGTTGACGTCCTTCGGAAGTGGTCTTCGTTTTGGTGCAGCACTGCTTGAATGGTAAACATCACGTTCGTGACCGGGACCGACACCGGCATTGGAAAAACCGTCGTGGCGGGCGGTTTAACGGCGGCCCTGAAAAAGAATGGAATTCGGGCAACCGCCGTCAAACCGGTAGAAACAGGTGTGGATCCCGTGCCGAAAGACGGGCGGTTTCTAAAATCCGTCGCCAACCTTGAGGAACCCCTCTCCCACATCGTTCCGGTGCAGTATCGTGAACCGCTTGCCCCCGCGGTCGCAGCCCGAAGAGCGGAGCGCCCGGTGGACCTGGAAAAGGTGAATGAAGTGATCCAGAACATGAAGAACCGCTACGAACACATTGTGCTTGAAGGGGCCGGAGGACTCATTGTTCCCCTCACGGCGAACCTCACGATTGCGGATTACGTGGAAGAGCATTGCCATCCGCTCGTTGTCGTGGCCCGGCCCTCCCTGGGCACACTGAATCACACGGCCCTAACCGTGGAGTGCGCGGAACATCGGGGGATCCCGGTAAAAGGTATCGTCATTTCCGGTTATCCCGATGATCCGGATGTCGCAACAAAAACGAACCCGGACGAACTGGAAACACTAACGGGTCAACCCGTTCTGGGACTCCTTCCGGAACTGAAAGGACTTTCCACGGAGACGGAACCGGATGAGCAAATGACACGGAAACTGGTTGAATCCGTACGGACGAGCGTTAACATAGACAGGTTGACTTGATGCATCAGCGATAATCGTGCAGGAGGAGGCAATTACAGGAGAGCAAACATGGACCGAACAGGTGCTCAGCAGAAGTTGACGAACGATCCGGCGAACACGGAACCGTTCCGGACGGATCGGTGGAACGAAATGGCCGATGACGTGCTAAACGGACGGGATATAACAAGGGAGGAGGCGGAGAGCATTCTGACCGCTGACGACACACAGCTGATGGATCTCCTGGCCGCGGCGTACCGCATTCGTTACCAGGCGTTCGGGAACCGGGTTCGCCTTCACTTCCTTATGAATGCCAAAAGCGGGCATTGTAAGGAGGACTGTTCCTACTGCTCCCAGTCCCGAATTTCCGACGCCAACATCGATGAATACGAACTTCTCGATCGGGATACCATACTGGACGGGGCCCGGGAGGCGGAGAAGAACGATGCCTGCACCTTCTGTATAGTGGCTTCCGGACGTTCTCCGAAACCGAATGAACTGGACCATGTCTGTGAGGCCGTTCGAGAAATAAAGGAACAATTTGATCTAAACGTTTGTGCCTGCCTCGGACTGCTGACGGACGAAGAATCTCAGAAACTGGAAGAAGCCGGCGTGGACCGGGTGAACCACAACCTGAACACAAGCCAGGATCACTATCCGGAAATTTGTACAACCCACACCTACGAAGAACGAAAAGATACCCTTCAGTCCGTACGTAATGCCGGTATGGACCTCTGCAGCGGAGTCCTGATGGGGATGGGGGAAGACCAAAAGGACCGAATTGACGTGGCGTTCGACCTCCGGGAAATGAACGTAAAATCATTGCCCGTAAATTTCCTGAACCCCATTCCCGGTACCCCTCTCGAAGGCCTGGACGAATTGACACCGCGCAAATGCCTGAAAATCCTCTGCATGTATCGGTTCACCAACCCGGATACCGAGGTTCGAGTGGCCGGTGGTCGGGAAATTCACCTGAAATCCCTGCAACCACTGGCACTGTATCCGGCAAACTCAATGTTCGTCGGTGATTACCTTACAACGTCCGGTCAGGAAGCCAACAGTGACATTGAAATGATTGAGGACATGGGTTTTGAAATTGTTTATCCGGACGATGATCCCGTTTCGCAGGATCAGGCGACAAATGGCTCGAACAAACCACACTAGCACAAACAGAGCGACCTGACGTTTTCTGATCCTTCCCCTCCCTCCCCTCACGGAAACCACTGCCTCCCCGCTTCCCTGCCACGTCCGAATCGGTGGCTTTTGTGTACCCAGTTTTACACGCCTCTATGATGAAAAACCTTATGAATCAATGGAGTCGGACGCTTGCCGTCGCGGGGTTGTTCATCGGCATCATCTCTCTATTCACGTACTGGTATGCCGTTCCGGACGCTCAACCGACAGGCAAGGAAGACGGAAAAACGACGGAGATGGACAACTCCTCAAGGAACGATATTGGAACGCAGCCGGCACCAGCGACACGATCCTCTTCGGGTGGACCGGCCGGATCCACCGAACAATCCGGAACGACAGAAGACAAAACGGACGATGATCACCTCAAACATCCACCGGGCGCACCGGCGAATCGTTCCGATGACGAGGGACCCGTTTCGGTGAAGGAGGACCTCCTTCAAAAACCACCCCCTGCGGATTCCTCAAAATCCGATGGTCCCCCCTCATCCGAAGAAGAACACGAGGGCCCCCCGGGACAAACCGGTGAGAACTGACATCACGAATGGCGTCGACAGGCAAACGGTACGTGTGCCCGCTCCGTCAGAAAATTAACGAGCGTATTTCTTTCCAGAATCGATCCGGTTGATCCACCATCATAAAGTGACCGGCGTTCGGTATGATGGTGTATTCTTCGGGGGAGAGCCGTTGCTGAACCCATGTGGATTCTCCGTCTTCTCCGGCGATGTAATGCCGGGAATCCGGGTCCAGGGCACAATAACGCTCGATCATGTCGTGCTGCTGCCAGAACGACACAAAACGACGTGCACTTTCAAAAAAGGTTCTCGGCACCGTTTTCTCGGCCCATTGAACCCAGGTTTGAAGACCCGGATCAGAAGCCCCGCCCAGCTCCTCCCGCATTCTTCGATACCCCTCGTTCAAATTATCATCCCCGTGACGGTTCAGCCTTCGTTCCAAAAATTCGAGCCGTTCCGGTATTCCCTCAAGACAGATCAGGGAGGCGCTTATTTCCTCGCAAACAAGAAGACCAATCGTGCCTCCCATGCTGTGACCCACGACGACATCTGGTACCACGGAACGGGCCGTAAGTAAACCCTGAACGACGTTTCGGTACCAGAATGGGTTATATGGATACTCGTTCCGATCAGGGGAATCACCGTGGCCGGGAAGGTCCGGAACAATGATCCGGACGTCCTCACCCGCGAGTTCCTCTGGACCTTCACGGAACGTTTCGTGATTTCCTGCAAGTCCATGCAAAAACAGAACCACCGTTCCTTCGCTGATTCCCGCTTCGTAACAGGCAAGATCCACCTTCATCTCCTCAAGCCCAACGGAGATGACGTCTTTTGAGAATGATGAGGGTGTTCGCATGAAGAATTAATTTTCATCAGGAGGCTTTTCGTCCAAGAAGCAGCTTGGACGAGTCGTTCAGATCCACGATCCGATCAAATGTTAACCCTGCTTCTTCCATCCATTCACGATACGCGTTCTCCGTATACACCCTGCCTTCCTCCGTTTCCAGTAACATATGCAAATCAAACATCGCGGCCCCCGCAGGTCCTGACCGTTCCCCATCAAACACATAATCCCGAAGAACCACAACGCCACCATGGTCCAGGGCCCGGGCCGTTTTCCTCATGATCCGTTGGTTGGTTTCCGGACCGAACAGATGTAGAAGGGCGGACAGAAACACCACATCATAACCCGACCCGTAATCGTCCGTCTCCAGCAGATCCTTCTCCTCCACGTTCATTCGTTCCTGTAGCTGGTCCGACCGAATATATTTTTTCGACTCGTCAGCCACGCGGGGGAGTTCCATGATTGTGCCCGTCGCCTCCGGACAGGCCTCGAGAATGGCCCGGCTATAAACCCCGGACCCCCCACCGAGGTCGAGAATCCGCCCCCCTTCCAGAAAGGGTGCGACCACTTCAGCAATGTCCTCTTTTTCAAAAATTGCACGGGCTTCCATGGCCGCGATAAAGTCGGGAGCCCAATCCTCTTTTGCCGTTTCCTCCAGTTCAATGGTTTGCCCTTCAATAACCGCGTTCTCCAGGTGTGTCCACATGTTGTACATCCGGTGGTACACCCGAAAGATCGGTCGCACGTCGTACGGCCCTCGTCCCGACAGAAAACGCTCCGCTCGTTCCGTACAGCGGTACTTTTGATCCTCCTTCTCCAGAAGATCAAGAGACACCAGTGCATCACAAACCCGACGAAGAGCATCTGAATCCATTCCGTCGCCGGCCACCGAGTTCAGTGCGGTATACGAGGACCTCGACAGGGATTCGAACAGGTCAAGGGAGACGGCTGTCGTTATGACTCTCGAAGAGCGGAATCCGGTCGTCTCAGATACCAATTTCTCAAACTGCTCTCGGTCGTTCGTTCTGTTCATGGTTTCAGTCGGTGTGAAATCAGGAACTCTCCCCTGATGAATGAACACATCCGCCAGGAGCACCCCCGACTTGCGAACATCCTCACAAACGGTCAGGAAATCTGATCGAGGAACACAGGTTTTCCCTCATCCAGCATAATCCGTTCATCAAAGTGAACCGTGGGATCCTCACAGACCGAATCCCAGTGTATCTCGCTGGAGACATAACGGGGATGATCCTCGGGCATGTAAGAGGTGTTGTCGCCAAACGCAAGATGAACCGTCCCGAGAACCTTTTCGTCCTGTAGGATGTTTCCGATGAGCGTCGCTTCCGGGTTCGTGCCAAACCCGAACTCCGCCACGTTCCGGGCACCCTCCACGTTTTCGAATGCGTCAAGGAGTTCGGATTGTTCCGCCTGTTCCGGAAGCTGTACCTCCGTGACCGTGGATTCCTCAATGGTCAGTTTCGTGCCTCTTGGGGAAAACGGAAAGTGGTCAACAACGAAATGGCCGCGCACGTTCTCCACGCCCCCATCTGCTTCACCGGCCGGCAAATTGCCGAACTGCCCGGGCTTGTGAATGATGCCTGTGTCCCGGTGAAAGTAATCGATGTTTACCTCAAGACGAATTCGTGTGCCCGAGGAGGTTTCAACGGTGACTTCATCGGTTTCGGAGAGCCGGTCGTACACGTAATTGCTCATCTTCTCCACTTTATAATAATCAGCCTGCAGCGAGGTGTTCCAGATCTCTTTCGTCACGCCGGGCATGGTAGCTCCCCTTGTCCCGGCTTCCGAAGCAGCCCGTCGTGCCTCCGTATGGGAAATTGATTTTTTCGTCGGCGCGATAAATACGTCCGCCGAAACCATTTCCTCACGAACCCGATCGGGTGGCTCCGTGCCATGATGTTCCGGTTCCTCATACGTAACGTAGGAGAGGGATTCGGCTTCTGTCTCCACAACCTCCCTGAGAACGTTGATCAAATCCTCATCCGTCCCATCGTTCACAAGGACCACGTCCTCGTTGGAGCCAATGTTCAGACACTGGTGTACAATTCGTTCCGCACCATTTTGTAAAGACATTCGACCCATCAGAAATGAACATGTCCAAAAGCCGTCAAACCAGTAACCGGGAAACGCCCGGCAATCTGACCTGACACAACAAGCACAACAAATTTTCAGATACTTCTACATCATACCGAAACAGCGAAATAAATTCACATTTACACTCGACGCAGACCGAATTCTTCATACTTTGTTTCCTCGGGAATCTGTCGTATCATGACAGGTCCTGATCATGACCTGTTCCGTTTCCCTGATGATGTTAGATTCAAAAACCATCTGGCCGTTTCGATATCTCAGGAGCCGTTCGGGCTACGTCCTCCTCGGTTTGCTCCTGTTCATCATGGGTCAGGGCGGGTGCCATCCGTCATCAAGAGTTTCGGAGGAAGCCTCTTCCGCCAATAAATCCGAGCCGGCACCCCGGCGCCAGCAGGCAGATAACGATTCGGAATCCGACGAAATCATTTCCGAGGAATCCGCCCGGAAAAGAAAAAAGACCAGACGCCGGATGGCCCGGTTGAGGGATGCGCTTGCGGCTTACCGGTCCGATATAGGGGAATACCCGGACGAACTCAAATACCTGATCAACCCTCCGGAGAAATACAGGTCCTCCTGGAACGGGCCGTACCTCAACAACATCTGGGACGACGCCTGGGGACGGTCTTTCCAGTACGAACCCGCAAACGGCGGGTTCAAACTCACGTCCTACGGAGCGGACGGCGTGCCGGGAGGCACCGGACCGGATCGGGACCTCACAATTAGCAATTAGACCCCTTTGCAGATGAGGTCCAATGAACAACACCGATACGAAAAGGGTTCCGGTTACTTTTGATTCGATTCCTCATCCCCGGAGTCTTTAGATTCTTCGTTCTCCTCGTCCGTGGAAATCGGAGGCGTGGACAGCACAACACCGATTGCGTTCCGGACCCGGTCGCTTTCCGTACTGCGGATCCGTTTTCTCAGTATGCTGTAATTCGAGGGATCCAGCTTCCGGAGATATTGCATGGACGCCTGCCGTTGTTCTCCGCTTTGCTTCAGTTGATTCAGGTGCCGGTTAATCTCGAAACGCTTCCTGTTTGGAATTTCGTTCGGTTTTTTGCAGCCGTGCGTTCTCAGAAAGGAAAGGATCTCCGCAAGAGACAGCGCCTTTCTCGGTATTTCCTTCGTAATCACCACACTTCCGTTGGACATATAATACGCCAGATCTTTCATCTCCAGCACCAATCGCATGGTCTGAAACGCCGAAAGGTTCTGGGTTGTAATGGAAACGTTATTTAACTTTTTCTCGTTGTCCCGTAACTCTTTGCCGAGCACGAATTTTCTGTTCGTTTTCTTCTGCAGTTCGCTCGCAAGATCCTGCAGTGAAGACGACTGGACATTCAGGTCGAAGCTCTTCTCCTGCAACGTCTTCTTGACCTGTTTGTCAAGGCGGCTCTCCCTCGGTTTGTCCTTCCGTTCGAGACCGGCAAGTTCATGAAGATGTACGTTATCGACGGATAGTTTCTCCGGATGATCGACGTTTCCCGCCTGCGGGTCACTGTGTGGAAGCACCCGGATAATTTTCCTGGTTTCCTCCTCCTTCGAGGTACTGTATAGTTGAGTTACATAGGTGAGCTTCTCCCGTTCCTCAATCCAGTCCAGGAACTCTTTCAGGGATGAATAATCTCCCGAGTGGGTTATTTTTCGCTCCTCTGGAGACAGTTCATTCTTCGTGGATGGATCAAGGAGTATATTTGCATCCGTATAATTTCCGATAAAAGAAATAATATCCTCAAGTGGACGGCCATCAAACTCGACCGATAAACTTTGTTTTTCCGTATTGTCCGAAAACGCTTGTTTTCTGGTTTGCCGCTCCCGCCAGCCGTTGGTGGCCCAGGGCTCATAAACCCGTAACGCTGGAGGCTTGACGTCCAGGTCCCGTTTCACGGAGGAATACGGAACCTCCACAAGATGCATGTCCCCAAGGGCCTGCTGCACGTCCGGATGCTTCAGGTTCGACCGGGTTTTCCGGGAAGCCTCACTGTCGTCGTAGATAAAGGCAACCATCGGACAGTCGGTCTTACGGGCCTCCTTCATGGTCTCCACAAGTAACGCCGTTGCGGTTTGTTCCTGCTTGTCTTCCTCGTCCTCCGCCGGCTCGGGAGTCTGTTTCCGGGATGTTTCTTCCTTCTCGTCTTTTTCCGGCAACGCCGGTTCAGGCGAATTCTTGACCTCCGGAGACGGTTTGGTCGATGCCTTTTCTTCTGGTTTCGTCCTCTGTTCCTGATCCGGGGGGGTTCGGTCCTGATCCCTCTGCCACAGGAACACCAGAAGTCCGACAAACAGCAAAACGGAGACGCCTAGTAATACTTTCTGCGTGTTGTCCATTATGACCCCTATCAGTAATGGCGTGAAATACGGTGGGGCAAACCGGAAGGGTTATTAGTATCCCCGATTTCTCCGACGGGGTCAAGAGAAACGGTTTCCGGAATTCTCAGGGGAAGGGATTTCCCGGCACTTCTACGATGAATCGCCGGTGTCCGACAGCCGCCGTTCGGCGGAGCGTGCGTGAGCTTCCAGCCCCTCCATACGGGCCAATACCGCGACGTTTCGAAGAAACTCACGGTCGTCTCCGGGATTGCCCAGTTCGATCCAGGTGGGAAACCGCAGAAAATCCATCACTGAAAGACCGCCGGTGGACCGTGCTGTACCGCCCGTGGGCAGCACGTGATTCGGACCGACCCCGTAGTCACCAAAGACCTCCGCGGATTCGGACCCAAGAAACAATGCTCCGTAATTGGCACAGAAATCCCGAACAAACTCAGGATCCGAAAACCCCGTCACGTGAAGATGCTCCGGTGCAATTCGATCACAGACCCGCGCGCCCTCCTCCCGATCCTGAACGTGAACGGCAAATCCGGTCTCCTCAAGGGCCCGACGGGCCACGTCTTCGGTGGGCAGGTCCTCCAGCTGTTCGGCCAGTGCCTGCTCCACGTCCTCGATAAAATTCTCCTCCGGCGTTACCAGCACCGGAAGAGCATCCGGTGCGTGTTCGGCCTGGGCGAGGAGGTCCGCCGCAACCCGTTCGGCGGTCGCGTCCGGACCCGCCAGCACAACCAGCTCCGTCGGCCCGGCCAGGAAATCGATCTCAATCCGGCCGGACAGTAGAAATTTCGCGGCGGTTACCCAGCGGTTCCCGGGGCCGACAAGGACATCGGAGGGGGGCACCGGACCCACACCAAACGCAAGAGCCGCGATGCCCTGAACACCCCCCGCCGTGATGACCCCATCCGCCTCCGCAACGTGAGCAGCCGCAAGTGTTGCAGGGGACGGACCGGGGGACGAAATCCAGACCGAATCCACGCCGGCTTCCCGCGCGGGAATGGCCGTCATCATGGCGGTGGACGCCAGTGGATATTCCCCACCCGGGACATAGGCACCGGCATTGGCCACGGGCCGTATTTCCTGGCCGGCTTCTCCCCCTTTGACGTTCACAACCACCTCCTCGAGAGACGACATCTGGGCGCCGGCAAAATCACGTATCCGTCGCGCCGTCGACTCCAGCACGTCCCGCTGCACGGCGGGCAATGTGCCGTATGCGTCTTCAAGATCGTCCGGCTCCCGGTACAGCGGTTCATCCGCCGAAATGTCGCCAAGCCGGACGGCGTGTTTTCGTACGGCGGTTTCGCCCTCCTCTTCCACGTCCGATAGAATGTCCCGGACGTCGTCCAGCACGTCGCCGTCCACCGGATCCGTGCGGACGGACCGGACGTCCGCCGGTTTTTTTCGTTTGAGTTCCACCGGTTCCATTACATACCTCCCTGGCCCGATTGTTCGTCCGACGTGCTCTCGTCCTCTTCAGAACGCCGTGTAACCCGCAGAGATCGGCGGTCCAGTTCTCGCTCGACATCCGGCAGGCCTCCTCCGTTACGGGCCAGTTCCACCAGGGCAAAGTACAAAACGTCCGCCGTTTCGTGAACGGCTTCCTCCCGGGACGTTGCCCGGGCAAGTTCCGATACTTCCTCCTCCAGCTTCTCCTGCAGTAAAGATGGGTCGTCAAGCAGTTTCCTGGTGTAGGATCCCTCCGGGGCGTCATCCAGACGGTCCAGAACC
Source organism: uncultured Planctomycetia bacterium (assembly GCA_964580675.1). Classification (GTDB taxonomy): domain Bacteria; phylum Planctomycetota; class MHYJ01; order CAYXQY01; family CAYXQY01; genus CAZOLI01. Next base: position 10,167 of record CAZOLI010000015.1, on the reverse strand, counting down.
GTTCGAAAGAGAGCCGGCAGACCCTGTTCATCGCCCCAGCACGTCCAGCGGTCCCGGTGACAGAACCCGTCTCCTTCCTGTCGAACCACAAACCGAAGCGCGTCGCGGTCACAATCCACGTCCACCCGGACGAGTTCCTGTACGTTGCCCGAGGTTTCGCCTTTCTTCCACAGTCCCCGTTCCCGGGAATGATAAATCCCCCGCTGCTCACGAACCGCCTCCCGAAGACTCTCGGGGGACGAATACACAAGTCCGAGCACCGAACCAAGCTCGTCCTGCACAACCGTGGGCCACAGACCGTCCTCACGATCAGATGCAAGCGGAGCGGCCATCGCGTCGCCAAGGGCCAGTTCGTCCGTATAAAGAGCCATGCCCACCTGTGCATCCGCACCGAGTTCGTCCAGGCGGGCAACTTCCCGAGGTGTCGTGATGCCGCCCGCCACGGTGACATCGGCGTCACCGGCACAATTAATCAACGGTTCCACACGATCCAGGTCGGTTCCTTCCATGTGCCCCTCCCGTTCCACAAACGTAATCAAATATCCTCCCACGTACGCATTCAGCCTCTCCATTCGCTCCTGTATTTGCTCGCCGGTTCCCGTTTTCCATCCCTCCACAACCACCTCTCCCTCCCGTGCGTCCAGGGCCGCGATGACCCGGTTTTTCGGGAGCTGTTCGAGCAGTTCCGGTTTCGCCGCCGTGCCGATAATGACCTGCTCGGCCCCCATGTTCAACCATTTCATCGCTGTCTCAACGTCCCGTATACCCCCGCCGACCCGGCACGGATACCGCCGTACGATTTGCTCCATCACGTCTCGATTACTGCCTTCTCCCATGGCGGCGTCAAGGTCTATCACGGCCATTGGACCGGACACGCTGAACTTCTCAGCAACCGCCATCGGATCCCCGGCATTCAATGCCTGTTCCCGTCCTTCTACCATCTGGACGGCTTCTCCGTTTCGAATATCAATGGATGGAATAATCATCTCTGGTTTGTCTTTATCAGTCAAAAAACATGCTCACACGGGCCGGACAGGAACACCGTGTTCCGAAAGGACATCCTTCACATCCCCCACCGAATACCGTTCCCTGTGAAAAATGGAAGCGGCCAGCACCGCACCGGCACCCGCGTCGATCGCCTCGACCATGTGCCGGGGATCATCGGCCCCTCCCGAAGCAATGACCGGAATTGAAACCGATTCCGTTACTGCTCCCAGCAAATCCAGGTCGTACCCTGAACCGGTTCCGTCGCGGTCCCAGCTGGTCAGCAAAATTTCACCCGCCCCCCGGTCCTCCACTTCCTGAACCCAGCTTCGAACGGATTTTCCCGTGTTCTCCGTGCCCGAAGACACAACCACGGACCACTCGTTGCCGTCATCCCTCCGTGCCGCGTCCACAGCCACCACGGTACACTGGCGACCAAATTTTTGGGCCATCTCCGTAATCATGGCCGGACGTCGAACCGCGGCCGTGTTCACGGAAACCCGATCCGCTCCCGCCTCCAGTAATTCCCGGACGTCCTCCACGGATCGAACCCCTCCGCCCGCCGTCAGGGGAATGCCGAGCGAACGGCGTACGTCGCGGACCGTCTCAAGCCGGTGACCCCGCTCCTCGGGCGTTGCCGAGACATCCAGAATTATTATTTCATCGGCTCCCTGATCTTCGTACAGGACGGACCGTTCCACCGGATCCCCTTCATCCTGAAGATCCTGAAACTTCGTGCCCTTCACCACACGTCCGTCCTTGCAGTCAAGACACGGAATAACCCGAACGGTCAGCGAGGTGTTCTCTTCGGGTGCATTCATTTTTCCCATCTTCCTATCGCTCAAGCCAATCGTTCAGCAAATCATGTCCGTATGTGCCGGAAAGTTCGGGGTGAAACTGACAGGCCACCACGTTTCCCCGTTCAAGACCGGCCACAAAAGATCCTCCGTATTCCGCCCTTGCCCCGGTCCAGTCTTCAGGAATGGTCTCGAGCCGGTACGAATTCGCAAAATATGCATAACCTTCCGAGAAAAATGTCGCATCTCCATCAGGAACGACTCTGTTCCAGCCAAATTGCGGCCGCCGGACACCTTCGGGAAACTCCCGGACCGTTTCGGGCAATATTCCCAGTCCCGCCTCATCCGGACTTTCCTCACTTCCCTCCCCGAGAAGCTGCATGCCCAGACAGATTGCCATGGTGGGATGATCGTTCCGTATTCGTTCCCGCAGGGGCCCGACAAGGTCGTGTTCCCGAAGAAAGGACATCCCCGGTCCAAAGGACCCAACCCCGGGAAGAACAACATAATCTTCCGTCCGAACCTGTTCCGGTTTCCGGGTGGGTTGACCCGTCACGCCCGTCCGCTCAAAGGCCGCCCGTACCGACGCTGTATTGGCCACACCCGTCGGAATATAGTGGACGGTTTTGCTCATGACGAAAGGGTATCCTTCGTGCTCGGAACATCGTTTGTGGGTCCGTCCGACACGGCCGATCGCAGTGCCAGTGCGACCGCCTTGTAAGCCGACTCCGCCCGATGATGGTCATTTTCCCCTCTCAGCACGTCCACGTGCAGGGCCGCCCTGGCATTTCGGGCCAGGGACACCAGTACGTGTGATATGTTTTCGCAGGAGAGGTCACCGATTTCACTTCCCGAAAATGCCATGTGGACCTCCGGATGCGGTCTTCCCGACAGATCGACGACCGCGCGGGTTAGTGCTTCATCAAGCGGAGCATACGCATGACCAAACCGGCGAATACCGCTACGATCACCGAGCGCTTCGTCAAGCGCCCGCCCCAGGACAATTCCACAATCCTCCGCCGTGTGATGGTCATCCACGTGGAGATCTCCGTCCGCCTGTAATTCCAGGTCAAAACCCGCGTGCTTGGATAGAGACTTAAGAAGATGGTCGAGAAATCCAATCCCCGTCGTCACGTTTCCCTTGCCCGAACCATACAGGTTCAGCTGCACCTGCACATCCGTTTCGGCCGTTGATCGTTTCACCTCAACTATGTTATCGCTCATGGAAGTAACTCGGAAATTTGTTCTGGAGAAGTAAACACATCCGCCGCGCCCGCTTCCGTCAGGACGGTTCGACCCCGTCCTTTCTCGCTCGCGGGCCGGAACCCCACGGGCAACACGCCGGCGGATCTCGCCGCTCGTACATCATCCGGCGTATCGCCGAACATCCATCCCCGCTTTGCCCCGAGCCCGTCAAGGCACTTCTGTACGGGAGCGGGATCCGGTTTGTCTGGCCCGTCCTCCATACACACCACCGCATCAAATAGAGATCGGATCTCGTGACGTTCGAGGAAGTGAACCGCATCCGACGTCGGGCGGCCCGTTACAATGCCAAGCGAATAGGACTCCGCCCAATTGTTCAACACGTCCTTTTCAATTAGCAGTGTCTCGTCCTCACGAAAACCCGGGCGTTCTTCCGTTCCCTGATATAATTCTTCAAATTTTCTTCGCACGTCTTCAAACGAGACCTCCACGCCATGCGCCGAAAGCAGTTCATGGGTGAGTTTCCAATCATTTGTGGCGTCGCCGGCGAGTTTCCGTTCCCGTATTTCCTCCGGGGTGATCCGCACATCAAATGACGCGGCCGTTTTTCGAATGGTTTTTCGGTATGATTCCGACACATCCGCCAGAACCCCATCCATGTCAAACAGAAGTGCCTCCGGATCGAATATGGTTTCGACGGCGTGCGTCAATCGTGAAAATTCCTCCTCATTTCCCGGACAGGTAATACGAAGAGCGCGGTCCAATGACGGAATTTGCTCGAACTTCCGGACGGCAATGCCCATGCCGGCAAAAGCCCGGTGCACCCAGTTTCGCCGGTCCAGTTCGAGGAACACGAAATTAGCCTCGGAGGGGTAAACCGTGAGGTCGTACTGTCTCAACAGGGACGAAAGAGAGGAACGCTCGGGGCGAACACGATCAATAAAAGCCGAGACATCGTCCTCCGACATCGAGAGACGTTTCCGGGCCACCCGGAGGGACAGAGACGAAACGGAGTACGGATTTGTGACGGTTTGCATCCAGTGAATCACGTCCCGTGAAGCAAGTACGTATCCCACGCGAATGCCCGCCAGGCCCAGTGCCTTGGACAGGGTTCTTGTCACGACAACGTTTGGAAGAGACAGAGCGATGCGTGTGAGGTCGAACCGGGATTCGGCAAATTCGACGTAGGCGTGGTCGAGGAGGATTAAGGTCTCCGGCAGCTCACCGGAGAGGCGCCGCAGATGTTCCTCGGACGCCACGGCCCCGGTTGGATTGTTTGGAGAGACCACCGCGACGGCGGCCGTGTCCGAATCCGTTTTTCTCACAACGTCATCCACCGGATACGGACCCGACTTCCATGGAACCTGACGAATCTCCGCGCCCGTAAGCGAAGCATAATGAGAGAGCATCACAAATGTCGGGTCCGGAAGCACCACGTTTCGATCCGGATCCAGATACGCCCGGCAGAACGCGTTTAACGCCTCATCCGCTCCCGCCGTAACCATAATTTGTTCGGAACCCACATCAAAGCGTTTCGCAAGCTCCTTCCGCACCGGTTCGTTATCCGGATAGGAACAGAGCTGGCCGGGGTTCATCTGTCGCAACGCCTCCATCACCACCCCCGGCGGAGAAGCCCCTTCATTGCCCGAAAGGGTTAGGTCCACCGGAATCCCCGGTGAAGGTACCTCATATGGCTCTGCCTCATCCAGCCACCGGGAGGGTCCGGGTCCGGTCTGCTGATCTCGTTGATCCATCCGGGTATACGGTGAATTTATGTGATAATCTGGGAAATGGACGTGACCACGATATCCGTTCCTCCGTGTTCCTTGATCATGGGAATGATCTCAGGGAGATCTTTTCGAGGCACCGCTGATTTCACCGCATAACCTGAGTTGCCGTGCAGGGAGGAAATCGTCGGTTCCCTCATGGATGGAAGTACGTCCACCACGTCTCCCAGTTGATCCTCATCTACGTTCAATTCCACCATTACTCGACGCCGAGCGTTAAGAACCGATTTCAACACAAGAACAAGCCGTTCCACCGCCTCGTATTTATCTGGTTGTTCCTTCAGGTTCGGACTTGCATACAGTCGGGTGGATGATTTCATCAGCACATCCACAACCTCCAGGTTGTTGGCCTGCAATGTTGAACCGGTCTGAGTAATGTCCACGATCAAATCAGCGTCTTCCGGGGGAAAGACTTCGGTCGCACCGTGGCTGTGTACAAACTCCGCATCAATGCCGGTTTCCCGTATCCACTTCCGGGTCAGGTTTTCAAATTCAGAGGCCACGACAAGGGCCTCATCCGGCAGTTCCCCGTCCACAAGCATTTCGGAGGGGGCCGCCGCAACCACCCGAACCCTGTCCAGACCGGTGTCCAGCAACTCATCCAGTTCCACGTCATGCTCGGCCACCAGGTCCGCACCGGAAAATCCAATATCCCTCGATCCGGCATCAAGCATTTCCACAATGTTCTGGGGTTTTAATAGCTTGGCTTCAAACCCGTCCAGGGAAATGGCCGGCCGGTAATTGCGGGCCGTCTTTCGAACACGAATGCCCGCATCTCGAAGGAGCTCAAAAACCTCTTCCGACATGTGCCCCTTCGGAAGACCCATACCAATCGTTTCGGATAATTCTTCTTTCATTTTACCTACTAACAATGAAAACGGTTTCCAATGCCAAAATCGCCTGACTCACAATTGCCGTAACGGAAGACCGTGAAGACGCCGACAAACCTCGCTTGCATCCCCATCACGGGTCTAACTGCGGTACACAAACGTAACCATCAGCAGAATAATGTAATTCAAAAACCCCCCGAGAACCCCGACTCCAATGGATTGAAGCCAGTTATGTCCCCCAAGGTAATGTTCAGCGATGGTCCAGACCACAGCAAAGGAAATACCGGTAATCAAACCGGTCGTATGTATATAATTTTTTTGCCTGTCTTCCAATGTTCAACCCTCCTCAAGACGAGAGAGACCAAATGACGGGGTGCCGGTGCTCCATGACCCATCCGGGCTTCGTTCCAAAGGCCAAGTGATGAAAAGTTTCACTCAAGATTCTCGATTCGCTGTTTGACCTTTCTCCGGTATGTTTCGGAGAGGCGGCGATCCCCCAGAAGAGACCTATATATGCTAAGTGATTTTTCCTTCCGGTTCAGCTCCTCCAGGGTTCGACCGAAAAAATACCGGCCTCGATCCCACTGGTTCGCATACGGAAAATACCTCGTCATCTTTCGAAGCGTACCGGCAGCCGCATCGAAGTTTTCCTCTCCAAACTGGCTCAATCCGCGGTACAGATACGCCTCATCCACCAATCCCGAATAACTGTGTCCGTCAATGAACCGCCGAAATTTCTCCGCCGCTTTCCGGTACTCCTTTTTCCGATAGTACAACTTCCCAAGGTAATACATCGATTTTCCGCCAAACGGGGACGAAAAATGGTTGTTCACCACCTCCTGAAAAACGGATTCGGCCCGATCATTCTCTTCGTTTCGATAACATTTTCGGCCCTTTTTAAATTCCTTCCGTCCCCCGGTGAAATTTTTTAACTGACGAAGGACATATTTGTCTCCCCGACTTTTAAAATCACCGGTCTTCATTCCCATCCACGAGGAAATGACTTCGCGGACGGATCGTTCGTTCTTGATCCCGGATTTTATCCGGTCAATAAGAGACCGGTCAATCGGCCGGTTCTTTTGATCGGCAATAAATTTCACCATGAGATAGCAATATGGATAATCCGAAATGGTGACCTTTCCCGTAAGGCCGGTCAACAGATCCCCGGGATTCATCCGCAGGGCGAGTTCGGATTTTACGTGAAGCGGGCCCTCCTCCGATAGATAGACGGCGATTCCTTCCTGAAACCATTCCGGAATCTGGCTGTACACGTTCCTGCCAAGATACAGCCGCAGGACAAGGTGCACCGCTTCGTGATGAAGTGTCTTTGGGAGTTTCATCCGGTCACTGAGAAAATACGCCGGCATCAACGTCAGTTTCTGTTCTCCCTCCTCCGTCGTCTCAACCTGCGCCGGTTGCGTCCAATCGGAACCATAATCCCTCAGATGCACATGAACCACTCCCCCGCTGGAGAGGTCCACTTTTAATTGTTTGGTAACGGCCCGGATTTTCGATTGCAGCGACTTCTCAAGGTCGTCAAAACGTTTCAAAAAATTTTCTTCGCCCTTAAATTTCCCATCATAAGCCGCCACGTCGTACACGACCTCCACCGCCGGCTCTTCCTGTGCGTTCCCCACCGGTACATGGCCGGTGACCGGAAATAGCAGAACAACACAGAAACTAACGAAAGAAAGAAATGGGGAGGATTCCTTTTTCATGTCACATCACTGCCATGAAATGAGCAATAGAAGATTTCACCTGTGTCCATCGTTTCATGGAATTTCCTCCAGGAAAAACGAAACACGGTTTGACCTGTTGTCCTCTCACCGCAGGAAGTGAAGAGAGGGCACGTTAATTTAACCAGATCAAAAGAGCCAGGTACGCGTTCGCGACCACAAGCTGGACAACGGCAAAACAAACACCCATCCGGACAAAATCAAGAAAAGAAAGGTCATATCCCTCCTCGCGAATGGCCGTCACACCCACCATCGTTGAGGCGGAGCCTATCGGCGTAATGTTCCCTCCGAGGTTTGAGCCAAGCACGAGGGCCCACCAAAGGCCCTCTTTGCTCATGGTAACCTCCATTTCACCAATAATCTCGGACATCATGGCGGCAAGGGGAATGTTGGCCGTTACACTGGACAATCCGGTGGCGGCCCACATCAGCGAGGCCGGTCCGGCGTAGCGCCCGGCCGTGAGGTATCCCTTCAGAAATTCCCCGATCTGGTGAAGCAACCCCACTTTCTGGAGTACACCAATTACGGTAAAAAGGCCGACAAAAAAGAAAATCAGGGCCCATTCCACTTTCTCAAGGGTGTCCTCCACCTTCGCCGGATAAATGACCAGCATCAGTGTGGCAAACCCGAGAGCCACCCATTCCAGCGGGAGCTGCTTCACAACCGGCAGCACACTGTGTAACGCAAAGGCCAGTATAAATCCCACAACACAGAACACCGAAACGACGAAGAAGGTAAAATCCTCCACGGTGTCCCATTCATCAAACTCACGAACCTTCTCCTGCCTGCGGGAGGACTGCTCCTCCTGATCTTCCCCCGTTTGAAACGTCTCCGGAAACAGGTACCAGGAAATGCCCAGACTGCCCACAAGGGTTACCGCCACATAGGGCGACATCTTGTAGACAAACGTCATATAACTTATGCCCGCCTTTGTGCCAATGATAATGTTCGGCACGGAACTAATCAGCGTCAGGGTCCCCCCAAGATTGGTCATAATGGCTTCGGTAACGATAAACGGAACCGGATTCAATCCCAGCTTTTCGGAGGCAATAATCGTGAGAGAGCCCACGATAATCATGGCCGTAATGTTGTCCAGGAACGCACTGAACAGAAGGGTAAGGATGGAATACAGAACAAGGAGGCGTAGCGGATGTCCTCCCGACATCTTCAGTAATTTGATGGAAATATACGTAAACACCCCGCTGCGGGACACCAGCTCCACAAATATAGATGCCCCAACAATAATAGCAACCGTGTTCCACTCCACCATTTCCACGTAGACCGGCATGCCCTCGTGCCCCCCCTTGAAATAACCACCGGCCGCCGCCAGAAACAGGCAGAGGCCGGAGGCAATCATCACAACAATGGTTTTCTGCATGTATTCCGTCGCGATCAAAAACAGCATAACCGCAAGAATGCCCCCGTAGACCATGTTCTCCGCCACCGCGCCGGTCTCGATCAGAAAATAGGAAAGTACCCCGATGACCACAGCTCCGATAACCGCCCAGAGTGGCGGGATGTGCTGTTCCCGGCGGGGATGTTCTCCAGGCTCTGTGGTATCAGGTGCTGTCATACCGTAAGAATCTCGGTCTCGGTGTGACGCTCAAAAAGCGGTCGAAGAACCGAAAGATCGTAGCCGCCATCCTCGTGGTGAAGAGGAACCGAAAGAAGGGAGGGATCCGATTGAAAAAAATCCGTCTGCTCTGTGGCTTCTTCCAGGGTGTTTTCAAATACCCGGTGTTCCAGAATAATGTCAAACTCCTCACTCAAACGATCACCCAGCTGACGCAGTTTTCGACGGAGTTCCTGAAGAAGGGTCTCCCGAAGCTTTGACTCGGTCTTTTTCTTTTCAAAATCCGTTGATTCTTTCAGCAGTTTTTTCATGCTTGTAATAAACCGGTGGTCGGCCACTGCTATAACTTTTATTTCCGTATCCTCCGGACAGATCCCGGCCGTGCACCGGATCAACCGGAGAATGTCATGAAGAGAAGATCCCACAACCACCACGTGTTCAAACAATTCAGGGGGTTGGTGCGGCTCCTGTCGGACGAGAAGAGTGGGATGGTCGTATTGCCCCAGGAGAGATACCACAAGATCCCCGAGCACGCCCGGATCCGTGGCTTCGTCGGCGGTAAGGAGAAACGGAGTAGGAAACAAACAGAGTGTTTCATCGCCCTCCCCCGGTATACGATCAAGGATGGCCTCCTTTACATCACCTTCAACCTGTTCGTGGCGGCGAATCATTTCCTGCACTTCCTCGTACCTCCTGTCGTCCAGTAATTCCCCGAGAGGCGCCATCTTCTCCTCATTATCCGGTACCGGGAACAACAGGTCCAGGTTGCTCTCAAGAAGAGCCGCCAGGTGCGCACTGAAATTCGCAATACGATCAACCCCTTCCCGGGCGTCCATAAACGCCAGAATTTGTTCGTAATTCTGACGGACCTCGTCCGGAAGAGCCGACCGGTGAAATATGGTTTTAAATTCGTCCAGCCGGTCCTCAAATTCCATGAAAGAACTCCTCTGAATAAGGGACGAAACGGGGGGCAGAGTACGACGAACCGATCATTTCTCTTTAACTCCGGCACGTCGCCGTGGACATCGTTCATTAATCTAACGGCAACAGCGGACGTGTTCAAAAATGAATTATGGAGATTCCATAATGAACTGCTCCACAGGAGCAAAAAAATATTTTGAATCTGCAGGAAGGGAGAAATTCTCGATCCCGATAACGGGCAACACCAGGAAGGGCTAAGTTCAACCGCAATTTAATAAAATAAAAAAGCTGGAAGGACAGATCTTGGACGCCGTTCTCTCCGGGGCCGGTTTCCCG
>CAZOLI010000014.1:0-80386 GCA_964580675.1 uncultured Planctomycetia bacterium | reverse complement strand
GAACGGTTCATATGCCGGGAAACCTCAATCACCCCATCTTTTAAGTTCGTGTGGTAGGACGCCAGCCGTTCTTTCAACTCCGGGTGTTTCCTTGACAGGATCTGGCACGCAAACAGGGCGGCGTTGAACGATTTGCCCGCGTCCACGGCCACGATGGGAGCGCCCGTGGGCATGCCGATCACGGAAGGGACGGATTTTTCCTGCACCGGAACACCAATCACCGGCAGGGGAAACGCGATGGAGGCGGTCATGTTTGGCAGGTCCGCGGATTTCCCCCCCGCCCCGGCGATGATGACGTCGAGGCCCCGTTCCTCCGCTGTTTCGGCGTAGGCATACATCAGATCGGGGGTCCGGTGGGCCGAAACAACGTACGTTTCGAACGTGAACCGGGCTTCCGGCGGGTTATCGAACTCCGTCACCTCCTCGAACCCGAGTTTCGTCAGAGCACCGTACGCCCCGGTGTCCGCGTCGGTACCCATCATCACGTCGAAGTCCGAATCCGATCCCATGATGATGCCAATATCCGGCGTTTCTTCCGGCTCCTTTTGTCGGTCCGCCTGTTCTCGTAAGGTCTCAATGAGTTCTTGCTCGGGTTTGCTACTCATGGCTGAAACCTCAGGAAATTTGAAAAGTTCAGGGCTCGTTCTTCGACCTGGTCCGGGTCCGTCCCGGTGACCGTGTAATGACCCAATTTCCGGAGGGCCCATTCGGTGTCTTTCCCGTACCAGTGCAGGTGTACCCCATCTTCCTCAAGCAAAGGGCCGACCCCTTCGAGGCGGACGGGCCGTTCGCCTTTTTCCCCCAGGATGTTAACGGTGACGGAGGTATGTTCGAGGTTCGTGGATCCCAGCGGCAGGTCCAGTACGGCTCGTATGTGCTGTTCGAACTGGGAGGTGGTGGCTCCTTCGATGGTCCAGTGCCCGGAATTATGTGGTCGGGGTGCAATTTCGTTTACCAGAATATCGCCCTCCCGTTCGAAGAGTTCAATACCGTATACCCCATGTCCATCCATAACGGCCAGTACCGATTTTGCAACGGATCGGGCCTGTTGTTTGATTTCGTCGGTTGTCCGGGCAGGGGTGACGGAATGGCGGAGAATCTGTTCCTCGTGAACGGTTTCGGTGACCGGGTACACAGTGGTCTCCGTCGAGTTTTTGGCCCCGATGACCGAGAGCTCCCGGTCGTACGATATGAATTCCTCGGCCATCAATGATCCCTCCAGTTCGTCAAGTGCGTTTTCTATCCCGGTTTCCGAGTCCACGCGGAGGTTTCCCCGTCCGTCGTATCCACCGGTTCGGGATTTGAGCATGAGCGGGTAACCAAATTCTTCGCCGGCACTCTGGACGTCCGCGACGGAATCCACGGAGCGGAACCGGGGAACGGGAATGTCGTGTTTCTGCAATCTGTTTTTCTGCCGCCGTTTGTCCTCGATCATGTGCAGTGTTTCCGGAGCGGGATGAACCGGAACGTTGGGATCAATGGAGGAGATCATCTCGGGATCGGCCAGCTCGATGTCGTACGTGATGCAGTCCGTGCGATCTATCAATTCCCGCAGTCCGGAGGGATCGTCAAATTCGGCCACGATCTGATCCCGGCTCACGGGCCGCGCGGGGGCATTCGGCGCTGGATCAAGAAACACGATCTCGACGCCGAGCGGCGATGCGCTTTCGGCCATCATCCGGCACAACTGTCCACCACCGATAACTCCCACAGTTTTCGGATTGTCCGTTAACGGCATGAGGAAGAGAGGAATTATTCAGTGATCGATGCCTTGTACTCGTTTTGTGAATTAACAATATTATGGAAAATGCGCAGGGGGGAAACAACCCGTAAATAAGTGCGAATAATTTCCTTTGGACCGAATCGTGTGGATGGGAGATTCATTCCTGTTCCGATTCATCGCCGGAGTTGTCCGGTTCTTCGACGAGGTACATCTTCCCCGTTTCTGGATCCCGGTACACCTCGCCGACCGGTTTGTATCCCTTCCCTTTTTCCCGGATTCCCTTCGGAAGGTTCTTCATCTGTTTTTGTTCCTCAATTTGCTCGGGTGCTCCGGATTGCTGGTTCCGGGAGGAGAGGTTCTGTTTTACCCCGCCACTCGAGGCGACAATCGCGGCGATCAATCCGCAGGCAAAGACGAGCATCATGTCCACGAGATTCGTCAGCGGACCCACCGGTACTATTTCGTCTCCGTCAAACCGGGACCTGCGCCAGTTTTGTTTTTCCATTACAATTTCCTTTTTCTTTTCGCACAGGTTGTGGTTTTACGAACTCGCTCCTTCCAATCGTTCCAGAAGCCGATCGTACCAGCGTCGACGAAGCCGGCCGATCACGAAACCGAACACCCCCGCCAGAAGTCCCATGACGGTGGTGTCGAAGGCGGTGGTAACGGCGGCTGCAAGCGTATGCAGGTCGCCCTGACTGAGAGCCGCGATGCCGGGACCGAGCGGAATCAGGGTTCCCATTAAACCGAGCATGGGCCCGACCCGTGCAATCAGGTCCGCCCTCTCAATGCGCAATCGTCCGGTTTGCTCCACCTCATTGACGTCGTCCCGGCGTTCCAGAAGGCCGAGGCCGCGAGCGTACTCCCCGATGGAACATCCCGTTTCCCAGATTGCCAGAGCAATGACAACCATAAGCCCCGCCACCACGGGCCACTCAAGCCATGTGACAAACCGATGCATGTACTGAAAAAGTCCATCCGAGAACATCAGGCACCTCCTCGCATTCCACGAATCAGTCCACCTGTTAATAGAAGCAAAACAAGAACGATCATCCCCCACCGCCTATACCATGATACCTGTCCGGTGCTCTCTGTCTTTGTTCGTTCCGCTCTCTTTTTCTCCTTCGGTGTATGTTTTACCTCCGTGACCTTTTTCCGGGAGGATTGGCCGTCTTCGCGCTTGGTTTGATGTTCGCCGCCGGCCGTTTGCACCCGTTCCGCAAACTTCTTTTTCAACTCCTCCGGCAGTTTGGGTTCGATCCAGTTCATCACGGGGTGATCCGGACTCGTGTGTCCGCTTCCCGGCAAACCGTGTTCCGATACAAGACGGGCAAACCGGCGGGATAACGATTGAACGGTTTGGTCATCCGCGTCCCAGAATCCTTTTTTAATGGCCACGAGCATGATGGCCGTCATATTGGTTTTGACGTGAACGTTGTTTTCCTTTTCCAGAAATTTGTCCAGCCCCAGATTGAGCCGATCTTTCAGGTAGATTCCCCGGACGTCCTCCCACACCCAGTCCTCCACCAGGTGCGGAGTTGTTACCTGCCATCCCCAGAGAAACTCCACGAATTTTGATCCCATAGTGCGGGCCCCGGAGTATCCCTCATCCATCAGCGGTTTGATCCAGTTCGGGTTGAGGTACCGGCTCCGGAGTTCTTTGTGCAGCGCAACCTGGAGGGGCTCAACGGAGGCGTGTTCCGGTTGGGCGTAATCTACCACACGGTTTTTCGGCGTGGAACCGGAAAGTTCCTCAATCGCCATGCTCATTCCGCCGAGATAATCGTATCCGTCATTGTTGTCCATCAGGCCGTAAAGGTTGGACGCCCGGCCGAGGTAAGTTTCATCAATTTTTTTGAGGGAGGTCCGAAAGGCGTCTTCCGCCTCGGCTCCCTCGATTCCCGAGCCATACGCATGCCCCATCCGATTCAGATACGTACGAACAATTTGACGCCGGTCACTCCAGGCGCCGGAGCGTTCGACAAGTCTGTTGACACTCGCTCCGTAACTTCCCGGTGCCGGTCCAAAGACACGATAGCTCGCGGTTATTCCCGCTTTTTTCAGAGGCATTCCCTTTTTCAGGTTCTTTCGTACGTCCCGGACCCAGCTCCGGGCCACCCGATTTTTCTTCAGTGATTCATTGCCGTGGTTGGATTCGTTACCAAGCCGGGACAACGCGGCGTCAAGGGCCGGCCGAAGAGCCGGGTATTTGTTGCGAATGGTTTCCGAGGATCCGTCAAGAGCAAGAAGGGCGGCCCGATCCACCAGCCGGATCAGGTTCGGATATATATCCCGGAACAACCCGGACGTGTTGAATATAGTGTCCCGCCGGATGCCGTCCGGTGGGGAGGTCCTCTTTAACCCTTTCACGATGCCGCGGCTGTTCCAGACGGGTTTTATCCCCATTCGCTGAAGACCAAATCCCACCATGACCCCGTTGTCCCGTACGGTGTCAGATGCCCACAGTACGACGGCTCCGCCGGATTCTTTCCTTTTTTCCTGTTCGTCCTCAGCGTGCGTGGTTCCCGACGAATTGACCAGGGAGCCGGCAAGTTCATACGCAACATTTGTTGGCATCATCCGTCCGTTGATCGAGTGAAAATTTCGGCCCGTGGGAAGAACGTCGGGTGTTCGAATCGGGTCATTGCCTTTTCCGGGGGGAACAAATTTCCCGTTTAACCCGTTCAGGAACTTACTCATTTCATTTTTGGGGGATGCCACAAGTTTTTTCCGCCAGGACGGATCCGGTGATTCTTCCCCGTCGCTCATCGAATTTAACATCATCTCCACGTCCGTCCGGGGCCATTTTTTCCCGAATGTGTGGAGACCGGACGGCATGAAATCCTCCTGCAATTCGGTCAGGTAATGCCCAACACGGTGAACGAGTTCGTCGTCGGGAAGTTCCTTCAGGTTGATTTCATCGGATCCCGTCTCCTTTTTCATTTCATTTATCAGTTCTTCCTTCATGTTCAGGGACGCAATTTTGTTTCGTATTCGTTCGATCGCCTTTTCTCGAACTGCTCCTTCTTGATCCGCCCGTGATGATTCATACGTTTCCACAAGCTGTCGCAGTTCAAGAAGGCGATTGTACAACGGCGTAGATTTCAGAGGTGGGGTCAGGTGATCAACGATCACCGCACGGCCCCGGCGTTTGGCCGTAAGTCCTTCCCCAACCCCGTCCACGATATATGGATAAATCCCGGGCAGCTGGCCGGAAACAATAACCGGATAATCACGACCGGAGAGTCCGTTCTTTTTCCAGGGCAACCACTCGTACGTGGAGTGGCGTCCAACGTGGACCAGTACATCCGCCTCGAACTCGGAACGGAGCCAGTGATAAAACGCCAGGTACTGATGAGTTGGGGGAAATGTGGTATTGGAATGGAGGAGTTCTTCGTCAATTTCCCAACCTCTCGGGGGCTGTACGCCCATGAACACATTTTGAAAACGCACTCCGGGAAACAGAAATTCGCCGTTGACCGTCATGCTTTTTCCCGGTGGTGCACCCCAGCCGCCAAGTCCGGTTTGTTCGGAGTTTAAAAAGGATTTATATGCTTTTTCCGCTTGTTCCCACGATTTGTCCCCCTCAAGAATAGCCCGGTAGGTATCCATCAGGTGATGAAACCGGTTCAGCGTCTTCTGGTGGTCACCCTGGTTCACGTGCTCCAAAAGGTGTTCCAGGTCGCCCGTCATCCGATCAAGAATTTTTTTACCGTATTTCGGAACATTACTTTTAAGGGTTTTCCGGATCATGTGATGGAGATATCCGGGGGGGCCATTTACAACCTCCTCCCGCACTATTCGTGGAAGAGTTGCGAACCATTTTTTGTACTCCTCCGTCGACAGACCTGGTACTTTTGACGTCATGGACGTTAGTGCTTTCTGGTTCTCCGGCAGATTGAGTCCCTGCTTCTGGATTTTGTTCAAAAGGGCGTCCGGTGATTCGGGTAACGGTCCGGTTTGATACCCTTCTTTCTTCAACCGTTTAAGAATCTGGAAAAGTGATTCTTCGACATTCAGGTTGTCCGCTCCGATGTTGTGCCGGCCCGGCGGGTGGTTGTAATAGATGATGCCCACTTTTTTGTTCTGGTTTTCTTTCTCCTGGAGCCGGGACCAGTTCTTCGTCCGTTGTGTTAGCCGGTCAACCTGTTTCGAAATCACACGGGGTTTTACGAGCTGAACTCCGGTTTTTCCGTGAATTTTCGGTTTCCCACTTGCCGCAATAACGATGGGTTGACTCATGCCCTGCATTTCCGGCATCGTCACTTTGTAATGGAGCTGGTCCCACGGAATTCCTTTCGGAGACAATCGCCACTCCCGAACGGTTTGGTCGTTTAATTTCATGGCTTTCAGAACGGGGACATCCAGAGATTTGAGTTTTTTCGTGGCCTTTTCCTGTCCGTGTCCTCCTCCGATGGTGAAATCCTGGAGAGCTATAATGGCCGACAGATCCCCGGGTTCAATTGCGGAAGGAATCTTTTCAAGAGCTTTTATGCTGGAATCACCCCACCGTGCAAATATGGAAACGGGGGTCAGATTCTGATTTCTCAGGTTCTTCTGCAATCGATCATGAATCCGTCGATTGCCCGTGCGGCCACCGGTGTCCAGGTCGAGTATGGCGACCACCGGCCTGTCTTTTTCCAGGGAGAGGCTATTTTGCGAGACAATGTTTCCGAATCGATAATAACGGATAGGAGGTTTGGGTGCGGGAGGGGCCGGCTTCTTACCCGTGCCCGACAGGTAAAATAGGTATCGCATCAAACGAACCATGTTTTCCTGTCCACGGCTCTGCCAGTACCCTCGAGCTTTGATCCATTCCGCCCTGTCCGGATACCGCCTGGAGAGATCCCGAAAAAATGACTCGGGGTCATCCTCCGGACCGGGATTCCGGATTATTTTTTTGTATGTTTTCTGTTTTACGTTTTTCAGAACGAATTGCCCGTTGATTCGGGAGGTGCGATTCAGCCGCATGTCACAGCTCACACAGACGATGGGTACGTTCTCCGGCGGCGGTTGCTCGGTTAGAAGACGGTTGAGTCGGGGGACAACGGGACCGAAAACCGCACCGATACAGATCGCGTCCGCGTCAGACCAGAGGTTGACGATCTCCTGATCCGACAGATCACGGAGCTGCTCCGGGGTACGCAGTCGGACCTCGACATTAGATCTATTTTTAATTATCTCTTCCGCACCAGCGGCCACTTCCGGGGCCGATCGACTGGATACGATCCCCAGAAGAACCTCGCTCTGGAGGGGATTCTGAAGGAAAAAGCAAAAGAAAATCAGTACGGGGGATACGAGGAGTGACGATGAAATGCGCCGGAAAGGTGGTTTGTGCATAGATGGCCTCCTTTTCCTTCCACGAGGTACGTTCCTCCCGAACAGGTCTCCTGGCTTCCGATCATTCTACTAACCGGCCCTTCCCGTTCGGTTAATCGGGTGCGAACAGTGGGATAATCCGGTGTTCGTCACGGTTACAGTCGCGGGACGGCGAAGGAATTCCACCTTCTTCCCTGAAGAACCCCGTTGGTGGTATTCCGGAGGGGTCTTCTCGTTCAGGAGGGATGAAAAAACGAATGTCCCGAAACGACGTCTATCGTAGAGATCCATGATTTCACAATCAAGCCCCCGGTTTACGTGCTCAAACAGGAAGAGGGCAGATCGGAGAAAAGAAGGTAAGGACACGGGGGTCATGTTACCGGGGAGGAGATCATCTCTTTCCATTGGGACCCCATGTAAAAAGAGCTTCCCGGGATCCGGGTGTTTTGGAGAGGAGACCGGAGAACCGAACGTGGAGTGGTTCTTTATTTTCGGCAGGACTCGACGAATGCCCGTGCGACCTCGGGCCGGGAGCCGAAATGAAGGTGAACGTAGGAGGCGATGGTGCGATCATCCCCGTATCCCATGTTCCCGTGTTCCGATTGGAACACCCCCCAGTTTCGTTCGGGTCGGCCCGTCCAGCGGGAATGATGAAATTCATGTCCGCGGAGAATGGTTCCTGCCGGTCCCAGAAATGTATCCTTCGCTGTTTTTACCTCACGATATCCGAATCCGGAGAGTGATTCCGTCATCTCGACCGAACCGGGAATCCGACCGGCCATTGGAAAGGTGGTTCCGTCTTCGGTCACAAATTCTTCACAGAGAAATATCAGACCACCGCATTCGCCCAGCACCGGTCCGTCAAACGCTTTTAATTCAGAACGCATGGCGGCGTTTTCGGACAGGTCTTCGGAAAACTCTTCCGGGAATCCCCCGCCGAAATAGATTCCCTGAATGTCCTCCGGAAGGGTTTCGTCGTCGAGGGGACTGAACGAAACCAGTGAGGCCCCCGCTTCACGGAGGTGACGGAGGTTCTCTTCGTAATAAAAACAGAACGCCCGGTCCCGGGCAATGGCAATTTGAGCCGGATCGGTTGTCACGGGTGTTTCGGTACGAAGCGGCGCATCCAGTTCAGGAGCGGCGTCCAGCAGTCGATCCATGTCGAAACATTCCTGTACGTGACCTCGAAGGGTCTTCAGGAAATCAGGGGAAAGGGGATGTTCCCGTGCGGAAATAAGACCGAGCTGACGTTCGGGAACTTCAATGTTTGAGTCTTTGGGCAGGTGTCCAAAAACGTCCAGTTCCGCTTTGCCCAGGGAACCGATCAGGGTACTGAGGTGAGATTCACTCCCAACCCGGTTCAGCAGGACACCGGCTATTTGCAAATCCGAATCGAACCGTTCACAACCGAGTCCAACGGCTCCCGCCGATCCGGAAAGCGCACCGGCGTCAATCACCAGAACAACCGGCAGATCAAGTATTCGGGCCACGTGCGCGGTGCTGCCTGTTTGCGTATCTCCGCCTTTTCCATCGAACAACCCCATCATTCCTTCGACCACGGCAACGTCACAGTCCTCCGTGTATTGCCGGAACGACTGGCGCACCCCGGATTCGGAGGTTATCCAGGGATCCAGGTTAATGGATGGTTGACCGGTTACTTCCTCGTGGTAGGCCGGATCAATGTAATCCGGACCGACCTTAAATGGCTGAACCCGGTAGCCATTTCTGTCCAGCCAGGAAAGCAATGCCAGTGTGATGGTGGTTTTCCCGGAACCGGAGCGGGGGGAAGCAATTATGAACCCTTTTGGTGTTTCGTTCATGGTTTCCTCTGAATCGATCCGTCCGTTCGAACCTGTTTAATTGTTAATGAAGAAAATAATCGTAGCCGTCATAAATAACGAACACGTCCGGCCACTGCGTCATCACGGCACCCGTGATCAGAAGTAGCAATTCCGCGAATTCACTGCCGGCGCCAATGACATCACCCGTTATTCCATCGATGCGTTTCCGGCTCCAGAAACCAATCGCAAATATGATCAGCAGCATAAGTATGGTGAGGAAGACCCCGGTTTTGCCAAGGAGGATCATGCAAATAACCCCACCTGAAACAACGGAAAAGAGGGCTGCCGCCTTTGAACCGTGCTGGATGAACGGGCCTGCTGTTCCTTCCTTCCTTGCGTAGTCCCACAGGCTTACCAGCACCACCTGTCCGCACCGGGGAAGTAGAAAAACCGGAAGAAGAAAAATCGGGTGACCGGCGGTGATGATTTGTTTGATGGCCAGGTATTTGCCCCCCAGAACAAGAGCCACGGCGACGACGCCAAAGACTCCGGGTCGGGGATCCGTCATGGCTTTCAGGGTTTCGGACGGATCCACAATGCCCAGGAACCCATCCGCCCAATCGGCCAGTCCATCCAGGTGTAATCCCCCGGAAAGAACCGTTACGGCTAAAAGGACAAAGAATGCGGTGCCCTCGTTCCATTGCCAGGACGGAACTCGATCAAGCCCCGCCGCCATAACAAACCCGATCAAACCAAAGAAAAGTCCCACAAGCGGAAACCAGTACAGGGTAACTCCCGATTGTTTTTCGGTGCCCGGTAACGGAAGGACGGTCAGCGTTCGAATGGCGGACAATAATGATTTCATTGTTCGTTTTTGATGGACTCGAACGTAGCCATTTCTTTGCTGAGCCGGACCGCGGCCTCCATCAGGTTCATGGCCAGAACGGCACCCGTTCCTTCCCCGAGCCGCATTCCCAGATCCAGCACCGGATCCGCGTTCAGGTTTTCCAGCATCACTTCGTGTCCCCGTTCACCGGATCGGTGGCCGAACACGAGTACATCTCGAACCTGATCATCGAAGGCAATGGCCAGCAACGCCGAGGCTGTTGTGATGTATCCATCCACAACCACCGGTATGCGCCGTGCGCCGCAGGCCAGATACACCCCGGCAACCGCACAAATTTCGAAACCACCAATTCGGGCCGCCACGTCAATCGGGTCCTGCATCTGGCTCGAATGGTGTTCTATAGCCGTTCTGATCACCGAAACTTTTTTCTCCCATGTGTCCGAATCAATGCCCGTTCCCGTTCCAGTAATTTTTCCGGGGTCGACGTCCAGGAAATATGAAGCGATGGCGGCGGAAGGGGTTGTGTTACCGATGCCCATATCACCCGTGCCGAGAAGGGTGTATCCCTTCTCGATCGCATCGAACGCGAACCGGATGCCTGTTTCAATTGCTTCTTTTGCCTGTTCCGGATGCAGGGCCGGTTCCCGGACCATATTTTTTGTTCCACGCCCCACCCTCATGTCGTGAACAGGTTCCCGGGCCCCGTCCGGATCGTCCACACCAACATCCACCACCTCAAGATTTGTTTCCGTATGGCCGGCGAGGATATTTATGGCGGCGGCTCCTTCGGCCATCGTGTTGACCATTTTCTTCGTCACCGACGGAGGGTAGGCGGAGACCCCCTCCTCAGTGACCCCGTGATCTCCGGCAAAACAAAAGAGGGTTTTTCGCACGTCGGGCGGGTTGTCGGTTCCATAAATGCGGCCGAATCGAACGGCCAGTTCTTCCAGCCGCCCCAGGCTTTCGGGAGGTTTGGCGAGGTGATTAAGGTGTTCCTTTAGTTCCTCGGACTGATCCCCCGGATCCGGTCCAATCTGTTCAATTGTTTTTTCGAGGAGGTTCATTGATGTTCATCCGACTCGTTCAGGATGGCGCGAAATCCGTCCCTGTAAGAGGGGTAGCGAAACTCGAATCCGGTATCAAGCAATCGACGGTTCCGAACCCGTTTGTTTGTGGAGCGAATTCGGTCCGGAGCGGTTTCAATCGGTTTTTGGTTCGGGGGAGGAGCGTCCAGCCGGTCCGCCAGCCAGCGAAGAATTCCACATCGGTCCGACGGGTTGCCGTCCGTGGCATTGTATACGTCATCCGGGTCATCCAGGGTAAGGAGGTGATGTAACGCCCGGGCTACATCCTTCACGTGATTCCGGTTGGAGTACAGGGGTTCGTCGCCGTAACAGGTGGCATTCCCCGATTTCACACGGCTGATATACCTCGTTCGATCGGGACCATAAATGCCGCCGAACCGCACTACCAACCCGGGAAGTTCATCCTCGATAAGAAGATCCTCGGCGTCGAGGAGAATGCTACCTCGGTGACTGTCGGGATTGGTTGCGGACGTTTCGTCGACCCATTGACCGTTCGACTGTCCATAAACGGCGGTACTTGAAGCGAAAAGAATTCGTTCGGGACGTCTGGAACGTAGTGCGTCCAGTAAATTTTGGAGTCCGTTGATATAAGTTGACCGGTAGCTGGAAGCGTCATGGCCGTCCGGAGAGACCAGAAAAAAGACACCGTCCAGGGATTCGGGAAGTGAGGAAAGTGTTGAAGGATCGGTTACATCGGCATGAACGGGCTTGATCTCCGGTGGTAAACCCTTGGTGGATCGTCGGAGACCGTAAACGGAGTATTCCCGTTCGGCAAGTTCTACCCCGAGTTGAGTACCCGAATATCCACAACCGGCAATAAGGATATTTTCCATGACTTTTCCCGATGAGAACGGATCGGAACGTTTAATTCAATATCTCCTGTACGCAGTTTCTTTGACCGGTAGAGATATTTCCTGACTGGAAACATCGTGGAAGTGGAGCCATTATAACAAATGTTATAAAATAAAATAGTATGCTTGATAACAGGGACAAAGAATGATTGTTTATTGGGGGGAACCCATCACCGGTCGAATGTAACGATCAACCCCGGCCGCTTTATCAGTCCATTTTAAGCTGACCAATTGGTAAATACACAACTCGTTTTTTGGAAACGATAAACAATCGGTATCGAATTGTTGAACTCATTGCGGAGCGGGGCATGGGGAAGGTGTACATTGTGGAGGATGAAGAAGAAGGAGCCGAGCGAGCTCTGAAGACCCTTATTCGGGAACGGGAATCGAGTCAGGAAAAATTTCGGGAGGAATTTAAACTGCTGTCGGAACTCCGGCACCCGAACCTGGAAAAGGTGTTTGATTACGGCAAAGTGCAAACGGGTCCGGACGATGTCGTTGATCAGTTCTTTTTTACGTCCGAGTACATAGATGGACGGGAGTGGGATGACGTGGTGGATCGGAGTGATGAGGATCATTTCCTTGGCCAGGTGGTTCAAGTGTGCCGTGCGCTGCAGTTCATTCACGCCCGAAACCTGATTCACTACGACGTAAAGCCCGAGAACGTACTTGTCACGGAGAAATCAAGTGAGGACGAGTCCGACGTCAAATTAATAGATTTTGGCCTTGCCGAGGAACAGCAATCCAGCGGAGGCATATCCATCCGCGGGACCATACCATACATCGCTCCCGAATTAATTCGGGGCGAACCCGTTGATGGACGAGCGGACCTCTATTCGCTCGGAATATCCATCTACGAAATTCTGACCGGCGACTTACCGTTCAAGGGACAGTCCTCCACCCGGATCCTTCGTTCCCACCTGAACCGGTCCATTCCCCGGATGGAATCCCTTGAGGAGGAGCTTCCCGAGCCGTTTGACGAGATTGTGCCGCTTCTCGTGCAAAAACAGCCCGAGGATCGACCTGCGTCAGCCAATGAGGTGATTCAGCGAATAAATAAATTACAGGAGGTCTCATTCCGTACCGAGACCAAGGAAACCATCAAAGGATACGTGTCCAGCCCCGCCTTCGTAAATCGAGAGGTGGAGATGGAGACACTTCAGGACCTCTGGAAGCAAACTTCGGTCGGTGATGAATCTCCCTCCCTCTGTGTGCTTAGCGGTCCCACCGGTGTGGGGAAGTCCCGGCTGCTGAAGGAGTTTCGAATCTGGGGTCAGACCAATTCGATTCCGGTTATTACGGGAAAAGTCGAGAAGGACACAACTGTTTCATTTGGTCTATTTCGTGATCTGCTTCCTCGATACATCCGTCAGGTGGACGTCTGGAACCAGATGGAGGAGCGAACGGATGACCGGAATCTCATCAAGGAATACGGCCGTTCGCTCAAACAGATAGTTCCTGAGATCCACAAACGAACCGACAAAGAAGAGCTCGAGGATCTGGAGGATGAGGAACGGGAGATGGTTCGACTTCTCGACGAAGTAAGTGATTATATTTGTGAGGGTGCGGGGGAAGGGGGCGCGATTCTTATGCTGGAAGATCTGCAGTGGGTGGATCAGCAGTCACTGCAGTTGATCCGTTTCCTTACCCGAAAACTCACGTACGCCACGGAGGCCGGCCCACTCCTTCTGGTTGGCACGAGACGGACGGACGTGGGGAACCAGGAGCTTGAGAAACAACTTGAGGAGATGAAGGACGAGAATCAATGCCGGGAACTCACCATCGGTGAATTTTCTCCAGAGATGGTGAAGAAGTTTATTCGGGGCATGTTTGGCCGGGCCGGCAAGGACATAAGTGAAGAAATCCTGGAGCTGGAGCAGAGCAAAAATCCTCATTTTCTTTCCGAACTCCTCCGCGCGTGTGTGGAGAAGGACATCATTGTTCGTGAGGATGATGAATGGCACCTGGACAAGACGGCCTGGGAGGAGATGGAGGTTCCGGATCGAGTGGGTTCACTCATTGATCAACGTCTTTCCACGCTGGACGACCGGGTTCACAACTGGTTGAATAATCTTGCGATCTGGGGGGAAGCCATTACGGATCACTCGATGAACCTCGTCTTCCCGGCCGATAAACGACCGGAGGAGAGGCAGCTCAAACGCCTGGAACAGCGAAATCTTGTGGAGATGCATCCCCATGGGGCGCACACGGAATACCGATTCGCCCACGACCGGATCAAGACGGTCCTGCTTGATGAAATGGGGAAGGAGGAGAAGACGGAACGTAGTGCTCAACTCCTTGAGGCCCTCGAAACAGCCGTTCGGGAGCGTGAGGTTGCACAGCTGGAACACGTGGAACGGCTGGCACGTCTCTCCCGTGAAGCGGGGAATGTGAAGAAGTTCAGGTTGTACGCGGAGGAAGCGGGGAAAAATGCCGAGGACCGATATGCTTATGACGTTGCTCTCCGGTTTTATCGGGATTTGCTCGACACGGATCTGCCCGAGGTAAAACGACTGGATATTTTGGAACGGGTGGCCCACTGTCTATCAAAGCAGGGAAATCTGGAGAAAAGTCTGGATACCTACCGGGAGATCAAGAAGAAGGCAGAAGCGAGTTCGGCCCTCGGAATTCGAGTGGTCCGGAATATTATGACGTTAAACAGGCAACTCACACTCTATGATGAGGCTCTTGAGGAAGCGTCCCGGCTAAAGGAACAGGTGGTCTCCCCGAAGGAGATGGAAATGGATACACTTAAAGAATACATCCGTCTTCTGCTGACGGAAGCCAATATTCTGGATAATGTCAGGGAGGTTGATAAGGCACGCAATCTTCTTGTGGGAGCAGAGGAATACGTGGAAAAACTTCCAGATGAAGAACGAAAGGAGTATTCCGTATGGGTTAAACTGGCGCTGGCAAAAATTTATCGAAGGAAGAATGAGACAAAGGAGATCATTGATCTTCTTGAACCGGTGTTTTCGTGGGCCGAGGAGCAAAATTATCCGGAGCTTGCCCAGAAGTGTGCCAAGCGGCTGGGGATTGCCTACGCCGATTTAGGAGAAATGGGAAAAGCGGAGGATTGTTTGGAGAAGAGCCTGGAATTGAGTCGACGTATTGGTGATCGTTCAAAACAGGCATATGCCTGGAATTCTCTTGGCGTTGTGAACCGATACAAGGGGGACTTTGAAAAAGCCATTCAAATGTATCAGGACGCGTACAGCGCCTATCGAAAAATGGGGGATCGACATGGAGTGGTAACCGTACTGAATAACTTAACAATTATAAGCCGGCGAGTTGGTAACCTGAAGAAAGCTGAGGAATACCTGGAAGAAGGTTTTCCAATGGCAAAACGATTTGGCATGGAGGACCTCCTTTTCTCATTTTCTATTACGAGATCAAGGCTTCTGGAACAGAAGGGAGAAATAAGCGAGGCCCTGGAACAAATCAACGAAGCAGAAAAGTACATCGATTCCGAGGAAGACTGGCGAAGGTGGAATACCATTTGGGTGAATTCTGCTTTGTTTCAAATCAGGAAGGGAAATGACGAGGCCGCGGCGGATCATTTTGAAAAATACAAAAGGAAAAAAGCCCTATCAAATAACAAAAAAGATTATGTTTCCTATCTATTTACAAAGTCTGAGCTACATATTCACAGGGAAGAATACGACATGGCGGAGGAGTTGTGTCTGGAGGCGGCTAGAATTTCGAAACAGGAATCCATATATGAATACCTGGCCATATCGAAATTGACTCATGCCCGGCTGGCCGGGCTAAAAGGGAACCACGAAACCGCTCTTCAGCTGTTTCGTGAGGGTCTTGAAGTCGCCCGTGAACACCATGTGCATTCCGTGCTTCCCCGGGCCCTTATTGGTGTAACCCGTTCCCTCTGTCTGAAGGGTGCGGAAGAGGGGCCTTCCCCATCTTATGCGGATTACCGGGACGAAGCGCATACTCACCTGGAGGAAGCCAGAGACGTCATGGAGGACCGGGAAAATGTCCCGCTAAAATACAACCTGGCGTTTGCTTCGGCGCTGTTTGAACTTGTTTTTGGGAATCGGGAGGAGGGACGTTCGCAACTTGCCGAGTTCATGGAGGACATGAAGGAAAAAGAACACAAATATTATTATGAATTGTTTCTCCGGGAACGGTCCTTCGTGGAGGATCGCCTTGAGGATTGGTGGGAGGAAGGAGAAATTGATAGTAATCGGATTGACGTGCCGAACGTGGACATCAGCAACCTATCGGGTGAGAAAATTACGCGGTTGCTTGAAGTGTTAACGGAGTTTTCAACGGAGCTGGAACCGGAAAATCTGCTTCCCCGAATCATGGATACGGCCATTCAGATTACCGGGGCCAGCCGGGGGTTTCTGGCCGTGCTATCTCCTGAGGAGGAGTCGGAATCGGAAGAAGGAAACGTGAATCTGGAAGATCGCCTGAAGATCGAGGTGGCCCGGCACCGGAAAAAAGGATCCATTCAGACCCCGGAAGAAGCGATGAGCCGGAACGTGATGATGCAGGCCATTGAGGAGGAGCGCCCCCTCCGGATTGAAAATGTTCGGGAAGAGGACAAGCTGCAGGAGGCCCGAAGTGTTCAGAACCTGCAGCTTCAGTCCATCATCGCGGCCCCGCTCCGTGTAAAAGGAGAGCCCGTGGGCGCGATTTATCTGGATCGTCCGGAAACGTCGGAACTATTTCAGGAAAAAGACCTCGTGGCCCTTTCTATTCTTGCGGGGCACGCCGCCGTTGCCATTGAAAACGCCCGGCTTCACGAGGAAGCCATCCGGGATCGACTCACCGGTCTTGTTTCGCATGGTTATTTTCAGAATCGGATTGAGGAGGAGCTGGAAAAAGCGTCACGGTTTGAATATCCCCTTTCGTTGATGTTCATAGACGTTGACGGGTTGAAGTGGGTGAACGACCGATTTGGTCATGCGGCGGGCGACCGGCTCATTCGGAAAACGGGACAATTTCTCCGGAAAACGATGCGTGGTTACGATGTGGCAGCACGAACCGGTGAAACGACGGTCGGGCGGTACGGTGGTGATGAGTTTGAAGTGCTTCTGCCCGAGACCGATCGGAAGGACGCCCTCTCCGTGGCCGAGCGAATCATAACGGACCTGAAGGAAAAAAAGGTTGATCTGGGAGATCGCAAGATGGAGATAACTCTGAGTATCGGCATCTCCGGTTTTCCCCCCGACGGAAATGACATTTCCGGGTTAATTGAGAAAGCCGATCACGCGATGCAGAGTGCCAAGAAGGAGGATGGAAGCAGCGCCGAGATTTACAAGGGTCGTGAAACGGATCAGATACTCGACCGGGTAAAAGAGGGATTTTTGAATTCCGCCATCGACGTGGAGTACCTCTCCCGGAAGAACCGATTGGTTATGGGCACACTACGAAAGGTCATTCAGTCCGGACTTCAACTGGGGGAGCTTCTTGATGTGGTTCTGGATACACTCAGTGAAGCCACGCATGCTCAACGGGGAGTGGTTCTTCTGAAGAACCCGAAGAACGGCGAACTAATCCCCGAAGCGTTTTATCATTCGGCGGGCGAAACATCCGGGGAAAACGGGGCAGGAGAAGAGACACGGTCCGCCGAGGAGCTGGTTGAAGAGATGTCCATGTCGGTGGCACGGAAAGTACTGGAAACCGGTAACGGTGTGTTGACTGACAACGCCAGCGAGGATCCGGGCCTTCATGAACATTCCACGATAGAGCGATTGAATCTAAAATCTCTGATGGTGATTCCCATCGAGACGGAGGATGAGCCGATTGGCATTATGTACCTGGACAATCCCGCCGTGAAGAGACGGTTCGGAGAAGAGGACCTGGGTCTGGCCACCGCCCTTGCCCGGGAAATTTCCGGACCGGTCAAGAACGCACTTGAACACCGGGAGAAGGAAAGCGAACTGGAGCGGCTTCAGAAAAAATACCAGAAACTCAAAAGCCGGTTTCAGGATCGTCTGAACCTCGAGCAGATGGCCGGTGAATCCGATGTCTTCCAGGAGGCGCGAAATACGATTAAAAATCTTATTCCGACCGAATCAAATGTTCTGGTGCTGGGAGAATCCGGAACAGGTCGCACACTCGCCGCCCGGGTCCTTCACTTCCAGGGGCCACGCGGGGAGCAACCGGTTCAGGAGGTGGATTGTCAGTCGCTCGGTGCTGAACTTCAGGTTCAAAAAATCAGGGAGGCAAACGAAGACAACGAGGACGGGGATCGATCGGAAGCGGTCACGACCATTATTCTTAGAAACGTGGAAAACATGGCCGAAGAGGCCCAGGAGGTTTTGCTTGACCGAATCCAGTCGGAGCCGGATCTCCGTGTTCTGGCCACGGCCCATGACAATTTGCCGGAAGAGGTCTCGACCGGTCAGTTCCCGGAAGAACTTTACGAAGAAATATCGGGGGCCACAATCACCATGCCTCCTCTGGATGCACGAAAAACGGACATCCCGGATCTGGCCGGCCGCTTTATCGAGGAACTTCACGAGGATCACGGCATGGGGCCGGATCATGTGCCAAAGGAAAAACTGAGGGAATGGATGAGCAAAGACTGGTCCGGGAATGTGTCCGAACTCCGGCACGCGGTGGAGGATTACTTTTTCAGTCAGCTGTAAGATGAGGCGAGTTCGCCCACACTGCGAAAACGTCTTTTCCTCGTTTCTATCGTTGCTTTTGATTTTGTTTCTGTTTGCCTCCTGTGCAAATGACGGACCGGGTTCCCGTCAGGGGAAAACGGAACAGGAGGGTTCTGCACAGACGACGAAAGGCAAAGGAAACCCAGATGATGATTTCGCTGCGGAAGTGACTCGTTCCGGGGGACCTCAGGCATCAATTCTCAATCAATCCATCAGAAAGGCCGCCCGGTTTCTGTGGAACCGGCAGAACAATGACGGAAGCTGGAAGAGTACCAAATACGGCTTTCTGAAACCGGGTCATTCGCTGACTCCCTTCGTTCTTTACACCCTTCTCCAGGTGCCGGAGGAGATTCTGGTTCCGGACAGTTCTGCAGTGGAAAAAAGTTTCCGGTTCATCTCGCGTCATCTCTCCGATGGCGGGGGCCTGGGCGTTACCGCCAGACCCGCCGTGGATTACCCGGTGTACGCGACCTCCTCTGCAATTCGCTGTTTTCTCCAGAACCGACCGGAAGACGGACGAAAGATTGTAATGCGAATGAAATCCTATCTGGTTCGTCAACAGCACGGATCAAAGAACGGCTGGTCACTGGATCATGAGGCTGCGGGAGGTTGGGATAATGGAAGTGAATCCTTACCGTCGCCTCCCGAACCGGGACGGGTGGATGTGTCAAATACCCGATATGCCCTCCAGGCTCTGAGGGCCTGCAGACAGAAGGGGTTGAACGTGCCGGATGTCGTCTTTTCGTACGGAAGGGCTTTTTTGACCTCGTGTCGGGCGGCCCCCGAGAATCTGGAAGAATCCGGAAGAGGATTTTATTTTTCTCCGGTGTTTCCCGCCGACAACAAAGCGGGACGACGGGAAGGTGCGTTTCGGCCGTATGGTTCCGCCACGGCGGATGTTCTGCTTGCGGCCCTGGCTTCAGGAATGGGACGATCGCACGCAATTGTGAAAAACAGCCTTCGATGGCTCCGGACACAGTTTCGGGTCAACCGGGTACCGGGGTTTTCCGGCGGGGACGACAATACGTGGGCAAAGGCTCTGAAGCTGTATTATCTCTCGGCCGTATCCGCCGCATTTGTCCGGCTTGACGTGGACTTCTCGGACAGAAACTGGAAGCGCTCTGTGTTCGAGGCCGTGCGACAGCTTCAAAAACCGGGAGGCCAGATCGTCAACAGATCGTCCAGGAACAGGGAGGATGATCCCCTTGTGGGTACCTCTCTGGGCCTTCGAGCACTTCTCCACGTTTGGAACAGCACGAAGGACGAAGGAAATTGACAACCGTCCTGTCCGGTCATGGGGATAAAATTCAGATGTACCACATTACCCGTCCCTTCCCAGTTTGATTGCACGAAATATGTTAAAATATCCAACACTGTTCGGCATGTTTACAGGGTTACCCAAGGATTCGACATACATTCGTGGATGAGAATTTCAGAATACCTTCCAAAAAAATTGTGTTATCCACCGTAGAAACACCCGTATTTCTATTTTTCTGGACGGATTTCGTGAAAAATTTGCCGGGATCACGGTTGACCGTGGATAATCTGGTATGACATTTGCGTTCAACAAAAGTGAACAATGTGGTTTCACATTCGTTTACACTGTGGTTGTGGACAAAGAACCATCGATTCAACCTCCTGAATGACGAGATCATCTGGTGAAATTCGTTTATAATACGTAGGCTCCACCGATCTCAGTGGATGACTTCCGGTAGAGCCCCACCGGGTTGCTCTGCACGGAATAGGGTTACAACAATCTGAGGGATTCGTAAAAAGGAAATCGATTCCAATTGCCGGAGGAATTTTCGAATGCGTCAGTGGAAAAGGGAACAATTGCTCGTTCTTGTGATGTTATTTACCGGGTTGGCTCTGTGGATGGGTTCTCCGGCTCTTTACGCACAGAGTGGAGAGAATTCAGGAGAAGACGAAGCTCAGAAGGCAGAAGACCAGCAGACCGATGGGGACGGAAAGGAATCCTTCTCCGAACAGACCCCTAAATCCCGGGAGGCCGTACAGAAAGCGGTAGATTGGCTCGCCAAAACACAAAATGCAGACGGTTCCTGGGGAGGCGAGCCGAACCAGTCGGGAGATCTTGCCGTGACGTCCGCCGTTTGCCTGGCTCTGGTCGCCCGGGGAAACACACCTCGCCGTGGTTCCCATGCGAGTGAACTCCGACAGGGGTTAAGTTACATTCTGAAAAAATCGGAAAAATTGAAGCCGATTGAGGCGGGCTCCAGTCGTACCAAACTGATGCAGAGGAAACTCGGAAAGCATATACACACCTTCATGACCGCGACACTTCTCGGCCAGCTCTCCGGCACCACATTTCGACCGGTGACGTCGGAGAGCCAGATGGATCAGGTACAGATGAGGTTGAAGGACACCGTTGAGGCGATAGAAAATTACCAGAATCAGAATGGAGGCTGGGAGGTGAAATCATTCTCCATCGGTCTGACGACTGCGTCGGCATGGCTCTCACTTCGATCGGCCAATTCCGCCGGTTTATCGGTTGACGCGTCCCTGGATGGTGTGGTGAATTACATTACAAAACAGGGATCCGATTTTTCCAAGAACACGAACACCGGTGATCCGAAGGGATTTTATAACGCCGCCGCCGTGATTCGAATCCTGTACGGAAGCGGGAAAGGAAATTCGAAACTGGCCAAAAAAGCGACAAAACAGTTAATGGAAATGGTCGATACTGGAAAATTTGGCCGTTATTCCTTCGACGAAAACAGAGTTGGGGGAGAAGAATACTACGCCGCCCTTCTTGCCACACAGGGATTGTTTCACACTCGTGACACCCGGTGGGAGAAATGGTATCAATTTATACGGAACACGTTGGTTAAACTCCAGAACGCGGACGGTTCCTGGAATGGGCATCACTGCATCACGTATAGAACGTTCTGTACGGCCGTTAACGTCATCAATCTTTCGATCCCGAACCGGCTCCTCCCTATTCAGCAAAAGTAGGACATCCTCCCGTGAAACGGGATGTTTTCTCCGAAGAATAAGACGGCACCGGCCCGTCTGCTCCATCAATAAAATCTCCAGCACGTTATACCGGAGGGTGTTCTGGCGTGGCCATTGACGTCGTTATTTCACGGGCCCACTTTTGGGGGGTTGTTTTGCCATAATTCCGGGAAGAGCCCCCCGTTAACACACTCACTGACGCCCTCCCCTTTTTCGGGTGGAGTCTAAATATTAAAGGTATTTTCGAACCGTTTTACGGTTTCGTCCGTTCCCGCGATGATGACTCGGTCCGATGCACGAAATTGAAAGGATTCGGGGTCCAGTTTTGTGATCGTGGAATCGCCACGGATTGCGGCAAGAACAATGCATCCGGTTTTTGCCTGCACGTCCGCTTCCGTTATTGTGGTTCCGGCCAGATCTCCAACAGGGAGTTTTACGACGTTAATCTGTCGGTCAAATGTTAACACTTCTTCGTCTTCGAAAACTGCCGACGACATCATGCGTCCGCTAACCGTTTCGAGCGATTGCACGTAATTCGCCCCGGCCCGGTGCAACTTTTTCTCGGACTCTTTTTCGTTTGCCCGGACGATGATGTTGATGTCAGGGTTCAGTTCCCGGGCGATCAGCGTGGTAAAGATAGCCGTTGTGTCGTTATTGAGAGTAATAATGATATGAGCTGCATTTTCGACCCCCGCTTCCCGAAGGACTGAAGGATCTCTGGAGTCCCCGACCACATCAACACCGGCCTTCTCCTCGATATCGAGGACGGTTGTCTTTGTGTTTGTTGTTTTAAAAGTATCGGCGGCTGCGGAACCGGCATCTCCGAGCCCCGCAATTACAACGGTCTGATCCGAAAATCGTTCCATTGTTGAGACTATCTCGTCCTGTAATTGATCAATTTGATCCGGGTTTCCCGCAACGAGAAGTCGGGTACCGGAAGCGAGCCGAAGGTTTTTGTCGATGGGGCTCGTGAAGTTGCCCTCGGTCCAGGCCCCGAGTATGTCCACGCCAAATCGATTTCGAAGTCGCAGTTCAGAGATGGTTTTACCGGCAAACGATGATTCCTCCCGTATCTGGAACTCAAATAGTTCAAGATCATCACCAATTTCAATTTCATCTTCGGCCTGTTCGGTAACGGCGGTCGGAATTCGAGAAGCAAGACTTCGGCCGAGCAACTGTTTCGGGGAAAGAACCTGATCCGCCCCTGCCAGCTGTTGATATTCCCGAAGTTCTTCATTCTCGTTAAGTGTAACAACACGAATCCCGTTTCGGCGGTGTTCCCGTACCGTCAGGGCGACGCTTGCATTGATCTGGTCATTTCCGTTTGCCACCACCGCCATGGCAGTGTCCAGATGAGCGTTTTTAAGCGAATCGATGGATTCGGGATCCCCCTGGATGACGGGTTTCCGCTTCCGGTGCAGGTCCCGGGCCGTTGTGTAATCCGGTTCCACAACGATGTATTCACAATTTCGGGCCTCTAATCCCGAAATAAATTCCTCCGTTCTCTCGGAGTAATAACAGATAATAACGTGACCGATTTTTTGTTCAATCCGGGAAGGAGGTTCCAGAAGCAACTGACGAACAAAGGGGAGAACAAAAACCGGAAGGGTCAGAAACATGAGAATAACCCCCGATATGTTCATTCCGACGACAATCAGGTTCACAATACTGTTTTCCCATGGAGCAAACCCACCAAAACCCGCCGTGGTCAGGGCCTCAATGACGATCTGGAGCGTTTGTGCGTAGGAGATGGTTTGACCTTCGAGGGAAATCATGGCCCAGCGAAATACGAAGACCCAGAAAATAATAATGAAGATGATCACGGAGATGGCTTTCTGAATCCGCCGTGTCCAATTTTGTCCCTGTGTGGGTTGGTTTTTCATAACGCCGGGGTGAGTTTGCTCAAACAATTACCCGTACCTTGGCTTCCGGGCCCATTCGTGGCCGCTGACCGTTCTGAATCACACACGGACACGTGTCGGGAACCCGTTAAGAAGTGACCCGGTCCGCCCTGGCTCCACGTATATACCAAATAAAATTTCGTCATTCGTAATTGAAAATGTTAAACACGCCTTTTTGTGATGGGGTCTAATTTGCTGAATTCTGTTTCCGCATAGGTTCGGATCGATATTTGGTTCTCGAAAACTGGATATATTGTTCCCCTCCGTAATTCTTACGTTTGTTTCCTTTTCCACGGACAATTAGGTTGAATTTTTCCGGGTTCCCGCTATGATGAGTTATTCTATCCTTCGGGTCGGAAAACCAAAAAATGTCCGCTGTAGGTCATAGTTTCGAACGTGATGTCCCGCCCGGTAACTGTCCTGTAAATTGACAGAGGTTATGGCCCCGGGGACGTTCCGGTCCGGAAACGAAATTTCCTTTGTTCATCCCGTCACCACCATGGTTACGAAACCAAGATTAATAAGGCCCGTACACCGGGTTCCGGTAATTCTGTTTGTACTGGTTCTTCTATTTGTCCAGCCGCTATCCGGTCAGGACTCGAGTGACTCAAGGGTCATGATCGAATCACGGAAGGCAGGAAACATTATTGAGGAGGCAAAAAAACGGGTAGATCAGGACCTGATGAAGCCGGCCGCCAAAATTTATCTGGAGGCTCTGAAGAAGTATCATCAGGAAGCGGTGTCGGATGAAGGAAATCGGTACGTAGGGGTTCCGGAACTCATCCGGCGACGTTTATCCTCCTGGAAGATGAAGTGGGTGAACTGGCTTCAGGATTACGTCCGTGGTGAAGCCGTTTCGAAGTACGAAAAGGCAAAGGAGGTGCAGGACGAGGATTTGCTGTTGAAAGTGGCGAATATATATTTCTTTACGAAACCGGGAGAGCAGGCAGCTTCGGACCTGGCCCGTCGGAATTTCCGGAAAGGGAATTTTGCGACCGCCGCTTACTGGTGGGGTCAAATCTTAAATTATCATCCGGAACCTCATAAAGAACCGCTTAAATACCGGTTGCGTTTGCTGGCCGCCTACCGGCTGTCCGGCAACAAACAGAAAGCAGAACAGACGCTTGAACGAATTGAAAAGGAATTGGTCGAATTACCGGAAGAAGAACAGAGCAGTTATCGGTCGAAGTTGAAGAGAATAACGGATCTTCCTCTGCAAAAACAGGAAATTACGGGGGAGCAAAACAGGGATCATCCCGGATCCAGCCCCGATGAGGAGAACCGGTCGGATAACTTCCCGAAAAACGAAATGCTGCTCTGGTCCTTCCCCTCGACGGATGTATCGGTGGATTTTGATTCCGATGAGCCATTTCGGTCAAGCTCGGCGTCAAAGTTTATGAATCTTTCGGGAGGAATGTCCGAAGAGTTTCAGTATTCTCCCATTTATCCCCTCGTTTCCGGAGACACGGTTTTGATTAATGATGGATCAAAGCTGGTTGCTCTTGATTTGACCTGGTCCCGGCTCGACCCGGAGGGAGGAGAGAATCCCGTGAAATGGGTTTCGTTCGGAGCGTCAATTGGACAGGGAAACAGGGAAGATTTGAATACGTCCAGCATCCGGAGCGTATACAAGAAAGATCTGGGTTATCTCTCCGCCACTGTTGCTCACGGTGATGTGTATTTCTGGATGGAGGATCAGCTGGTTCGGGTGAGCAAAGAGTACGGCACCTTAAAAACCACGTGGAACGCCCCCAAGGTTGATGACAAAGAACTGAAGTTTAACGGGGTGCCGCTGGTCTACGGGGATTTTGTTTACGTCCCGATGGTGGCATCGAAAGTAGAGCAGGAAACGGAAATTTTCGTCGCATGCTTTCACCGACTGAAAAGCAAGTTAAAATGGGTTCGTTCTCTGGGGGTATCACTGAATTATCAGGGGAGAAGAAGGAGAAGAAGTTCGGGAGGTGGTTTCGGACGGCGGTTTGGACATCTTGTGCGAAGCCAGGACAGTCTTTACCTGGCCAGTAACATGGGAATTGTGGCCGCCATGAACGCGGTTTCCGGGGACGTAAAGTGGGTACATGATTACACGCCCTACGGAGATGTGGCCACCAATCGGCGTGACGATGGCTGGGAGCCCGAGCAATATTCCAGACGGGGTTTCCTTCCGCCAAAAATTTACAACGACGTGATTTACGTTCTGCCGGCCGACTCACCGAAGTTCCTGGGATTTCAGGTGGATACCGGGAAGAAGGTCGTTTCCACGGACGCAAAAGAGGCGGAGTCCTTCGTGGACGTAAGAAAATACGAGGGTGTTTTGAAAGCAATTCTCTTTGACTATTTCACCAAGCCCAGGGGGGAAACCAAATTTGGCCTCCGGGAAGTGAATTTGAAGGACCCCCCTGAGGATAGTATTTTTAAGGAAGCGCGGAAATACGATTTCACGAATTCGGCCGAGCAGCTTTGCTCTATTCGATCCGGAGACAAGAAGTACTTGGTCGGAACACAAAATATGCTGAACGATTTCCTGGCAAAGGACCTCTACCTGGAATGGACCGGTTCCTGGCCGAACAAATCCTCCCTCACGCCTTTTAACATGACGTATACGGAAGATCGTCTCGTTCTGGCCGGCCCCGGACGCATATTAACGATGACGGGATTTTCCCGTTACGAGAAGCTCATTGCCGATATGAATCAGCGGGAAGACGTTGGGGAGGCTCTGTTAAACCATTTTCAGTTGCTGGTGCAGTCGGGCCGTCACGACAAAGCCCTGCAGAAAATCCGGCAGGTCCTCAAAAATCGGGATCTGTCCATGGCCAAGAAAAAATACAAAAACCTCGAGGATCTCTTCTACCGGCTGTCATTGGGCCGAATGGTCGATCTTGCCTCCACGAAGGAAAAAAAGACGGTGAACTGGAAAAAAATTGGTGATGTTGGAAGCCGCGCTCTCCCCTTGATCGAGGATCGGGAACGAGCCGTAGAAATTGCAATCCGAACGGAGAATGCCTACTACCGTGCCGGTCAGCCCGGAGACCTGGCCCGCATACAGTGGAAATTGTATCGTGAATTCGGAGACCGCGTTATATCCCCCTGGCGTCCGGAAGGCGAACGGGATTCCAGCGTAAAAATCCGTGTGGACGAATATCTGAAGATGCGCTGGGAATCACTGCGGAAAAAATATCCCGTCGAATTCGGCCTCCGGTTTGCGTCAAGAATGCGATCGCTCACCCCGACGGTTCTGTCACACCGGCTTCCCGGTCTTACCGATAACCCGTATGACACGATTGAACATGCTACGGGTAAATCCTACGCCTCCGAAGCGCCCGGAGAACAGCGTTACACACCGTTCGAAACCCTTCTCTCTCTCGGTCCGGAAACCTACGTAAAGCGACAGTCTGATACACTTGATCAGGTTCTGTCCACGGTACGCCGTCGGAATCGCTTTGACGTGGCCGCGGATCTTGTTCGAATTTTAAAGAATCGGTTTTCGGATCGATCATTTCCAGCGGGGTCCGGTACGAAAACGGGAAAAGAACTTGCAAAGAGCCTGTCATCCTGGATCCGGACCAGAAATTCCATGGGATCCGAACCCCTGACAGAACCCGTTTCCCTCACCTGGAACGACAACCCTCCCTCATTCTGGTCGTCCGACAAAAAAGAAGAAGAGAAGAAAAATCGTCCGGTGTTTGTGAATGAGCCGGATCGATATGATCAGCCGGAATTTCAATTTAAACAAATTCAGAACCGATCGGAACTGCGGTTTCGGTTCTCTGATGTCCGGGACGGTTCGACATCCGGAGTGCTGGATGTTATGCCGGAAGTTCTGGATTCAGAAACCAATCTGGATCACCTGATGATAAAAACGAACTGGGCGGACAATGGCCTGTTCAAGGTCATTCTAAATAACACGGAATCTTGGTCGGCATCGGTTCTCCTGGTGTCCCCGTCCGTCAGGAAAAAACCTTCGATACACCGGAAATATGTGTTTCAGGACAAACTGGTTGATTCCATCAGCCTCACCGGAGAGCGGATGTTTGTCTCCGGTGTGGACAAAGGTGATTTTCGAGTTTCAGAACGGAAGGACATCATAGACGCAGCCGCAAGAGTCAATATTCCGCTTCTGGTGGAGGCTTACACACGCCCCGGCAAAAAGTTGATCTGGTCCCGGGAACTTCCCCAAAAAGCTCGAATAAAGTGGCTGGATGCCACCTGGTCCAACCAAAACAAAATCTTTTTTCTCATGGAAAATGGCCAGGCAAACTCCAGCCACCAGCTGAAGGAAGCTCGAAATTCCACAAATGCGGTTGAGAGACTGTTTTCGTTCGAACAGAAGGGAAAGCAGGAGAAGAACATTATGGATCTTCCCACTCTTTCCGGAGGGGGGGAAGCATTGAAAAAAGCCGGAAGCCACCTGTTCGGCGTGATGAACATGGCAACCGGTGCGGTGGAACGGGTCCTGAAGTTGAAAACCCCCAACGCTTTACTCACGGACCGACACGGATCCGTTATTCTGTCGATACCTTTAACGGATAACCGGTTGCTGCTCTCAAAACTGGACACCATTCGGGGAAAACGAACCTGGTCCACGATTCGCAATAACTTCTCGTATCAACCTCACCTTTCCACGTCCGGAACAGCCGTTTCCGCTCAGTCCTTTCAACAACAGGAGGACAATCCTCCGGAACGGCTGGCACCCGGGTCGGTGTCGGCAAACCATTCCGGCAGGGGTTACATGATTACCTGTCCGTTTCTTGAGAGCCCGAGGATATCGAAAGTGGATGTTTCGGAGACACTTGACACTTCTCAATCTTCACTTCACGTGTTTCCCACGACCGATCCGGCGTCGGTTACCGTATTTGTCCGCCGGCCGGGAGAGAAGATGGTGTATCGCCTGGGGAAAACCGGCGACGGGTCGGAGGGAGCGTACGAGATTGCCTGGGGAGGAATTACAAATATGCGCAGAACACCACCCCATTTTGACGGTCATGAAGGTCCGGGGGGCAGTTTCCTCTTCTGGCACAATTTTCGTGAACACCCGAAACGGTGGCGGCTCTACCTGTACGATGCGGAGGAGGGGAACCTCATCTGGACGAGTAAAACACCCGGTGAAAAAATGAATTTTGAGAAGGAGCAGGACCTTCCCTATGCGACGTTTCCCCTTGACAGGACCCGGAAACCGGCGTTCGTCGGTGCCGGCCGGGGAATAACGATGCAATGGGGGAATCGTTGGTTCGAGCTTGTGTCGTCCGACCAAAACGAGAAAAATTCCGGTGGCGAAAAATAAATAGGAACACGTTCACCGGTTCTGAAACAAGTTTTTATCCACTTCCCGGACGTTTATTTTCATTATTTTCATTGCTGGAGGCACGGAATGCATCGAAAGATCTATAATGCACCGGATCCTGTTTCACGAGAAGAAATGCAGTCCATAGACGAAACAGCCATCGAGGAGATGGGATTCCCGGGTTTGTTGCTGATGGAAAACGCCGGAAGCGCGGTTGCGTCGTCCGCCCTTGAACTGTTTAATTCACGAGGCCTGGATCGGGTCTGTGTTGTGGCGGGAACCGGCAACAACGGCGGAGACGGGTTTGTGGCCGCCCGGCATCTGCAGAACCTGGATCAGTTTGACGAAGACGTAACGGTCTTTTACACGGGGGATGTTGATGAGGATAAAGGTCGTGGGGATGCCGGCAGGAATCTTGAATACCTGGAGTTGTTTGACGTTCCCGTTCGGGAAGTTGATCCCGGAAATGCGGAGGATTGGCTTCCGGAACCCGATTCCTCGACCTTGGTCATCGATGCCCTCTTCGGTACCGGTTTGTCCGAAGATGTGCGTGCCCCATACGATCACCTGATCGAAACCATTAATGACACCATTTTCCCCGTAGTGTCAGTCGATGTGCCGTCGGGGCTGGACGTTGATGCCGGACGACCCCTAGGCGTTGCCGTCGAAGCCTACCTGACCGTAACGCTGGGGGCGGCCAAAAAGGGACTTCTGGAGGAGAGGGCTCGGGCCTACGTTGGCTCCCTGAACGTCGTTGACATACAGATTCCGAGACACCTTCTGGACAACCTGGAAAGAGACTCGGAATCTTGACGTAAGCAATGAAGGATACGGAAAACGGGATAGGGAGTCCAGAATTTCAGGTGATGATCATGTTGGGATAACGGGGTCACGTTCGTTCCGGGAAGGAGGGAAACAACCCAAATAACTGCAAAGGATTC
Organism: uncultured Planctomycetia bacterium; assembly: GCA_964580675.1. GTDB lineage: Bacteria > Planctomycetota > MHYJ01 > CAYXQY01 > CAYXQY01 > CAZOLI01. The sequence goes on along the minus strand of CAZOLI010000014.1, from coordinate 51,046 downwards.
CCTTTCTCTGTAAAGGGGTCAGACCGTGATGACGGATCGACGGGTGCGCACAACCATCGATTGTCCCCGACCGGTTTTTCGCCAGAAATCGAGAGGGACTGTTTTTTGTTTTCCCCTCTTCCTCTCTCGAAAACGTTTTTGAATTCACCCCGGAAGGATGAATTATTTGGGTGGCTGGAACGGACGCATTTCCACGTAACTGGGAAGCGAATCGGTCCGGTGCTTGAGAAGATGGACGGCGGTTTCGGCGATGTCTCCGGGTTCCAGTGCCCAATCGGATTTGTCTTCATGGGAGAATCCCGTGTGTACCGAACCGGGTGCAATGGATGCGACTTTCACGTCATCGTGTCGCACTTCCAGCATAAGGGATTTGGCAAATCCATTAAGACCGAATTTGGAGGCACAGTATGCACTTCCCTTTTCAAAAGCGTTTTTGCCCGCAAGCGATGATAGAAACTGAACAAAAGCGGGTTCCTCTCCCTTTTTTAGCTCGGGAAGTGCGGATCGTGTCACGTAAAACGTTCCGGTAAGATTTGTATCAATTACACGCTTCCACTGTTCATCCGTCATCTCCTCCACGGTTTCGAATTCACCTACTCCGGCATTGTTCACGAGGATGTCCAGACCCCCGAATTCTTCAACGGTTTCTTCGACAAGATGTTCACAATCCTGCGGATTTGTAATATCGGCCGGAACACTGCTGGCCGTTCCGGGGTGTTCCTCCAGCTCCTGACGGGCTCTGTTCAGACGGTCCTCACCACGGGCACAAATCATGACATCAATGCCCTCTTTGACAAATTGTTTCGCTATGCCAAAGCCAATTCCTCTTGAGCCGCCCGTAATGATGGCGGTTTTCCCCGTAAGCGTTTCCATGAACGTCCTCCTGTAATTTGGATGTTGGATAATGGTGATGAAGAACGAGTCTGATCAATATTGTAACGGATCCGATCGGAACGGAAAACGGAAATTGGGCGGCACATGAGCAGGGAAGGTTTGGAAGTCGTTGCTGTTCAACCTCCCCTGGAATTGCACCTGTTTGAACTGCTGCCGGACTTTATCTCCGTGTAACCGACCTCTCCGAACGAAATGCGGATTTTAGCGAACGACCAGGTGTCCTATAATTCGGTGACGGTGAAATTTCTTAAATCAGTGAGGCGGACAAACGAATGGGAAAGATAAAGAAATATTTTGTGGGAGACGTCGGCGACGGGAACTGTACCGTTGGCGTTGATCATCGAACGGGGCTCGTCGTGGACTGTGGCGATCAGAACGGGGGACGTAAATCAGCCGATAAGCTGCTATCGGCACTTTCCGAACATACGCTAATAGATCGCAACAATTCCGTTTCGTTCGTCCTCACCGGTCACAACCCGTACAGGTACAACGGATTCCTTCATATGATGAACCGGACGGAGAAGGGAACCTATTTTTTGAACCGGCGTGAGGAATCGAATAACCGGGGGTTATACATGTCGGAACTGTACTATCCCGGTCCTCCTGTTTTCGATGATGACCGTGAGTTTTTTCATGCCTGTCTGGCCGTTTCCCTTCGAAGGGAAGCGGCCCGCCGGGAGAACGAGGAAGTAACCGATGTTTCAATGGCCGCCCGTGGCGTTTTTGAAGGGCGTATTGAATTTTATCCTCTTTATCGCGGGGATGTCCTTACCGTGGGCGACTCGGTGTTTCAAACCCACTGGCCCCCCGAGGATCTGAGAGATTCGGGCACGGCCGACAGTTTAACCAATGCCCTGGAATACTTCCGGGAGGCCCGGGAAACGGATCCGCAGCTTGCCGACCTGTATGATTACGTGGCGGATCTTAATCTGTTCGAACGGTATAGACAGGGGACCCTTTCCACTCTTGACCGGACCTCATTTTCGGCAAAAAACAGTGAGCTTCCACCGGAAACCCAGAAAGCCTCAAGACAGCTGACAACGGCGATCAATCGAATCGGTCTCGCATTTTCGGAGGGGGATGAGGTACTGTTCCTCGCCAACCTCGAAAAACGAGAACTGAACAAGGTGGTTACCCATCTGTCGAACAACCAATCTTTGAGGTACAAACTGTTGCTTGCCCCCGGACACGGGACCGTTTTCAGCAGTGAACTCTATAAGCTTAACATTGAAATCTCCATTGCGTCCCTAGGCGAAAAGCACGCGGGCAATTTTCAGGAAGAGTACAAACAAATATCGGATCGTCTGTTTGCCACCTGGGTAAATGGAGATGTCTGTGTAAACGTAAGCGGAAGCCCGAAAGTTGAGGATCTTTTGTAGCGTATTGAGGTGCCGGTAAACATGATGTGTCAGCACATCTTCCGGGCGAAACTTCCTGGAACAGCACGCCATGGATTCACACGAATTCCGTTTTTTTTCGTGCTGGGACTGTTTTTTGTGTCCATCTCACCTCTTCTCCCCGCCCAGGAAACGAACGGAGAGAATGAAGAGACCCCGACGAATTCGCGGTCGGTTCGATCACAGTACGAACCTGCTCATGAGCATCTTTCGGATCTGGTAACGGATTACCACCGGGAGAACCAATGGGTACAATACCTTATCCGCGTCAGGGACGGAACGGTCAAAGGCGTGAATAGTTCAAAAAACATTGAGGCTCTGATTCGGCAAACGAGGCGCCGGGAAAACGGGCTGTCCAGTGAGATATCCGATGATCGTCAATTTATCAAGCGGATGAGTGCCCTTCTTGAAACCCCGGAGCAATTTCATTCTCCTTCCTCTCATCATCCGGCAACGGTGCCGCCCTGGTTGCTTCTCCGGGTAAGGGGAAGGAGGACTCCCGTTGCCGGTAACGGCGTTTTGGGGCAACCCTTCCGTCCGGTTTCCAATCCGTACGGCCCGGGTCATCCGGACAAGCGTCCGTCCTTTCAACCACCGGAGTGGATGAAGGAATTGGATGGTTTGGGCTGGGCACGATCCGTGCTCCGGCATCCCCTGTTTCGCATCCGGGAACGATCGTCAGATGAGGTGACGGATTACAACGAACATCAAAATATTCTACGGGTTCCGGAGGATCACCTTCGAACTGTGTCCACGGGATTGCGTAAGGATCAACGGATCCCGATGTCGAAACCTGAAACGAAACGAATCCTTCGGCGTTTTCTCGGGGAACTGTTTCTCGCGTACTACGACCTGTTTCTCGAAACCGGTCATCCGGCTGCAGCGTCGGCCCTTGTGCGCCGGCAGAACCGGAGAACCGATCTGTTTTTGGATTACGGTCCCCAGCTATCAGAGGATCTACACGCCGGTTTTCTTTCGGAGGCTGTTTCACGGATTCTTGCCGTGCCAGTTCGTTTCAGACGAAACGGTCGGAACCCCGACAATGCGGAGAACCGGAAGGAACTTCGAAAGGTCATTCGAAACCAACTGAAAGAAGTACCGTCGATTACGCCTTCGTTCTGGCTCCCCGACTCCGCCCTGTCGGAAAACCTCATAAACGGGAATCCGGAAGAGGACGAGTACCGTCTCTCGAACCGGGATCTTTACCGGTTTTTTCGTCGCGTCATCCACGTGCCGAAACAGTGGCTTGGCGAACCCCCGGAAGGTAACCGGGAACCATCCACACTGGCCTGTCATGGGATCAAAGATGCGCCCCGTTGCTGGATGGTGTCCGGTCGCTGTCCGTGTGAGGACGAACCGAAGTGTCGTACAAACGGTTGTCTCCATGGATCCTCATCACCCATCCTGCAAAACCGAAAAGTAGTGAACGAAAACAAGCATCCAATCATGATGGATGTGGCGGGTTTTCGGAGGGAGGGAGGAACAGACGGACCGGACCCGGAGGATCGCGTGTCGGAACCAAATCAAGGGACATTTATGGTCTGGGGAAGTGGTACGACGGATCAGAACGACGGTAATGTACCGGATGGCCTCCGGGCCTGCTGGTTGCACAGAACCGGTCGCGTCCGAAAACGAATCTCCGTTACGGACGACTCCGCCGTGTTCCCCCATACCGTTCGGGATCCGGGGTCCAACCTGATCCTGACAAGCTGGGTGACGGGTAAGAACTCCGGAGATATACAGAATTACCTGAACGGAACCGGAACACCATCCGGCGGTATCCAGATCGCCGCGTACGAACCGATGAACGAAGAACCGGTCAAACAGATGGCCATACAGCCGGTGCCAAAAACGTTTCCCCACAGCCCCACGATTGTTCCGAATCCGACCGGTGATCCGGTTCTGGTCTGGGAAGAATTTCAGTTTCGTGACGGGAACGTCATCGGCGGAAATCTCGTGTTTGCGCGATTACATCTGGACAGGGAACGGGTGGGTACGGCGAGGTTTTTGATCCGACCTCTTCCGTCGTTTGAGCCACACCGGACCATGTCCCGGACATCGGCTGCTTTCGATCAAAACGGAAATCTGTTGGTTGCCTGGGGAACGCCCGCAGTCCCGGGGAACGTCACCCGAATTCTGGTCGGATCGAGGGATTCCATGGCCGATCCGGAATCCCATTCATTCGTTCCGGAAGGCAATCGAGGTGGGTATCCAGCCGGCATGCAGGTTCAGGGAGAAGATCGGATCGAGTTGATCTACCACGATTATTCCCAATTTTACCTGACCGGTTCGGACCTGTTACGGCTTAAGATGAACACCGACACCGGCAGGGTCCTGGAGCATACCAGCGTAACGGGTGGGCCGGGATTTGAGTGGAGCCCATCGGTGGTGTGGTCAGGAGAACGAAGCGGGAAAAGACCTCTGGTGGGCTGGGGGGAGCCTCGATTCGCCACAACCCGACAGCAAATTCTGCTGAAACGCTTCGGAAAAGATCCTGAAGAGCAATTACCCGTGGTGGTTTCGTCGTTCCATCGACCCGCGAGCAATCCCGGGCTTGTGCCGTTAATAAACAACAAAACGGGTATGGCCTGGATCGAGTGGACCGGAAAATCGAGCCGGATCCGTTACGTCCTGATAAATATGGAGGAGTAGACTTCCGGAAATCGGGGATTCGTGTTACCACCGTCTCCTTTCCACCAAGAGCAAATCTGGAAGCCGGAATTATTGGGGGAAACCGGAATTAATTATCCTTGAAAATACCACGGATCTGTCGGAAAATGATGTTCTCATTTCGCTGATTATGCGTTTCGTCATTGATTCATTCCGGTCATTGAAATGACTCAGGCACCTCACGCCCCCAAACCGGACTGGCTGAAAGTAAAGGCTCCGGGGGGAGAAAACTTCTCTCACATTAAGAAAACCCTCCGAAAGTTTAATCTTCACACCGTGTGTGAGGAAGCGTCCTGTCCCAACCTTGGCGAATGCTGGGGAGGTGGAACGGCAACCTTCATGCTGATGGGAGATACGTGTACGCGCGGTTGCCGTTTCTGTGATGTAGACAGCGGTCATCCGGGGAAGGAACTGGATACCTTCGAGCCGATGAAAGTGGCCCGGGCCATCTCGGAAATTGACCTCAATTACGTTGTACTTACCTCCGTCGACCGGGATGATCTACCGGACGGCGGTGCCGATCATTTTGCCAGAACCGTCGAAACCATTTACGAGCTCGATCCGGAGGTGCGGGTGGAGACATTAATTCCGGATTTCCAGGGAGATCGCGATGCGCTGGACCGGATGCTGGACGCCGATCCGGATGTGCTTGCCCACAACGTGGAGACCGTGGAACGGTTGACACCCGACGTTCGGGATCCAAGAGCGGGGTACCAACAGTCCCTTGAGGTTCTTGAATACGCGAAAAAACAGGATCCGGATCAGATTACCAAATCATCCATCATGGTGGGATTCGACGAAACGCGTGAAGAGCTTCGCGAGACAATGCGTGATCTCCGGGATGCTGGATGTGACATCCTGACGTTCGGTCAGTACCTCCGGCCCTCCAGCAAGCACAAGGAAGTGAATCGGTACGTCGAACCGTCGGTTTTTGAAGAACTGAAAGAGGAGGGGGAAGAGATGGGATTTGCTTTTGTGGCTTCCGGTCCCCTTGTGCGATCGTCCTACCGGGCCGGCGAATATTTCGTGATGAACATGCTCGAAGAACGTGAGTCAGAATAGCAACAGGCTTTGTGAATAAAGTATAAACCGGAGATTGTAACGGCGACGCAGTCCGGTTTGGTGAATCCCGAAGAAACGGAAACTGCATCTGAAACGGTCCATTAACACTTCCGAGCCAGCACCCGCCATACGGCCCCGTCCATTCCGACCGACAACCTCATATCAAGTAAGTACCTGATGAGCAACGAGACGAAGAACCTGGTTCAGACGGTGAATCATACACTTCACCATGAAATGTCAAGGGACGATACCGTGGTGGTTCTCGGGGAGGATGTGGGCAAGTTCGGCGGTGTGTTCCGTGCCACCGTCGGTTTACAGGAGGAATTCGGAGAAGAACGGGTCGTGGACACTCCGCTTGCGGAAGCCGGCATCATCGGAACTGCGATCGGGATGGCGATGAACGGGTTGATACCGATACCGGAGATTCAGTTTATCGACTTCGTGTATCCGGGGTTTGATCAAATTGTGACGGAGCTGTCGAAACTCCGGTACCGCTCGGCCGGAGAATACACGTGTCCACTTGTGATTCGCGCCCCGTACGGAGGTGGCGTGGGTGGTGGACATTATCACAGTCAGAGTCCGGAGGCGTATTTCATGCATACACCGGGTTTAAAAGTTGTCATTCCCTCCACCGTACCCGATACAAAGGGACTACTTCTGTCCGCCATCCGGGACGAGAACCCGGTGATTTTCATGGAACCGAAATTGATCTACCGGTCGGAAACCGGGGAAATTCCGGAAGGGGATTATACCGTTCCCCTCGGGGAAGCAAACCGGGTGATGGAGGGAGAGGACGTCACGGTTGTGGCCTACGGAGCCATGCGCCACGAAGCCGAGGAGGCTGCGGAGACGGTTCGGAAAGAAGACGGCATCGAGGTGGATTTGATTGATCTACGAACCGTGCTTCCTCTTGATGAAGAAACGCTGCTGGAGTCGGTTGAAAGGACCGGTCGAATTGTGATCGTGCACGAAGCCCCAAAAACCGCTGGTCCGGGGGCGGAACTTGCCGCGCTAATTTCGGAAAAAGCCATTCTTTACCTGGAAGCCCCGGTGAAGCGTGTGACCGGTTACGACACCCCATTCCCGTACAAGCTTGAAGACGAGTATCTCCCCACCGCGGATCGTATTGTTCCCGCTATCCGGGAGACGGTTCGTTTCTAATTCCCTTCGTTCGTCTTCGCCCGTTCCTTCAGGTATCCCTTTTCCTTTACGAATTTATACATCCATTTCGCGGTGGGAAAACCCCCTCCGTGTGGCTGGCCCGAACGAAACATCACGTTGAAAATCTTTCGGTCGTACGTAATTTCCCGACCGGCCATAAGATAAAGGATGTTTTTCCGATCAACCGTGTAGAGCAGGAGGCGGGGACGTCCATCCGGGCCGTACGTTAGAACGAACAGACCATCGTGGTTGTCCGAAATTTCAGCGGTGGCCACACCGAGTTTTTCGGAAGTTAGGTTGTTGCTGATTTCCTCGCTTGAAGATTTGGAATTATCCCGGTCCGTTGTGGCCGCTTTCAGGTCCAGTACTTCCGGCAGACTGGGTCGGTTTTTCTTTTTTCCAAACACCGTGTTGGTCAGCTGCCGGTCGTATTCCATGGACCGGACGGCCACCAGTGAAAGCTGCTGATCCTCCGTCACCCGGTAGGCAAGAAGGTTCTGACGGCCGTCGGGATCCTCTCCCACCACGTAAAAAACCCCTCCCTCCGAACCCGTGCGGCCAAATGCTGTTGCAAGCCGGTTGACAAGAACCGGTTCTTCCGGATTCAGAAAGGAAACGTCTGTTTTCTCCTCACCGAGTACATTCTTCATCTCGTTAAACGGTGGCCGTCCGGGCCGGGGTTCGGGATCGTCTTGATCGGGAAACGCCTGGTTTCGCAAACGGTATTCGTATTTCAGGTTGCGGGATGCGAGCAATTTTAGCAGACCCTTTTTCGACGTTCGGTAAAGAAGGATCTGGGGATGACCCCGATCATTTGTGGTTGCAACAAACAGAAGGTGATCGGTTTGTTCCGTCGTCCCCCTCGTCATCGCCGTTTCCTGTTTGGTGAGGAGCTCTCCAAGTTTGATGATTTCGCCTCCCGGCTTGTTCGCCGTATGACATCCCGGAAGTAATAGAAGGAATCCACCGAGAACCGGAAGAAGAGTAATCAAATATGGATGAATCTGTTTCCTCATCTTTGTATCACGTCGAGGGGAACAAGGTGGACGGACAAAAGCAATTGGTTTTTATTCATCAATTTCCACGTTCATCCCGTGGTTGATGCGATTGACGAAGTTTGCCGCGCTGATGGTTACGCAGATTTCAAGGAATTCCCGGTCGGAAAAATGTTCTTTCATCTGGTTCACCGTTTCTTCCTCAACGGACGCCGTATTGGTCAACTGTTCGGCGTACGTCAGCAAACTCTGTTCGGCGTCGCTGTAGGCGTCGCTGTCACGGAAACTGGAGAGGTTCTGAATCTGATCCTCCTCGAGTCCTGCCTCCAGACCGGAGGCGGTGTGGTAGTGCAGTCAGTACTTGCAACCATTTACTTCCGATGCTTTCAGGTAGGCCAGTTCCCGGAGCGCCGGGTCCAGCTCAAACTCATCCATGGATCCGATCATTGTTGCAAATCCTTTCAGTGCCGGTGGGCTGTTTCCCATTACCTGGATGAGGTTCAGTACCTGACCGAAATTCTGTTCAATGGCATCGTAAATTTCCTGGACCTGTCCCTCCGCGTCGTCCGGTTTAACCAGTGGTATGTTCGCCATGAGTGCCTCCGTTTCCAATCAATTTAAGATGTCGAATTCCTTTCGTACAAATTGTTTCTGTTCCGATGATTGTCTTTATTATGGAAAAGAAATATCTGGATATCCAGTTTAAAAGGAAATCCCCACCTGCTATTCTCATATCCATGAGGCTCAGTTTATAATCCACCCATATTTTAGAGATACGTTTCGACAGTTAACCACGAAAGGAACGCATGAAATGTCTCAACTGCAAGGATGATTTGATCAACCATTATGTCCGCACGATGGAAGGGGAGGTGTCGTACTTTATCTGCCGGACGTGTGAGAGCATGTGGATGCCCAGGGGAGAGCTGGACACGATGGCCGAAACGGACGTCTCCGACGTGGAGATGTCGAGTCGGGAGCCGGCTGAGGAAGTGGAGGAGCCCCTCCGGAACTGCCCGAATTGTGAAAACACAAAAATGAACAAAGTGTACTTCCTCGAGTTCACCGACATCCTTCTGGACTACTGCCGGATATGCGAGGGGTTCTGGCTCGACGTGGGAGAGTTAAACGAAATAAACGAGGAACTGCGAAAAATTCTACCGACAAAATCAACCGGGTTTTCAAATTTTGTGAACAGTATCCATGTGCCGTACTGGCAGAACCGAATCTGGGAGATGAACATTGAAGGACGTCGAACGGAGGAGGAAACCCCGCCGATAAAACACGGCGAAAAAGTTGGTGAGACCGATTTCCTCTGTCCTTCGTGTGACGAAAAACTGAACCAGTACGAGGTCTACGACATTACCATTGAGAGCTGTCCGACCTGCAGAGGGATCTGGCTGGACCCGGATGAATTGCGACAGCTGAAGGACCGTGTGAAACAGGGAAACTGGACGGACCTGCGGTGGATCGATGAGGAGGTTGAGGAACTTAACACTGCCTCCGCCATGCCTTCCCGAAGGGAGTGTCCGAAATGTCTGAACAAAGAACTCCTCACCCTTCAGTTCGGAGAGGACCGTATTCTTCTTGATTACTGTCCGGATTGTGAGGGAACGTGGCTTGATCGGGGCATGTTTCAGGAAATTGTCGACTATCTGAAAGATCAACTCATCAACCTGGACTCCGATGAGGCCCGTGAACGGATGTACGAGGAAATTAAAGAAGTCTGGGACGGCCCGGAGTCCACGATCTCGGAAATTATGGACGCTAAAGCCTCAATTGTGGCGTTTATCAATATCACCATCTTCGAACATCCGAAGCTGGTGAAGTTCCTTAACAGCACCGCCGAGGTGTTTCGAAACCTCGGTTTTTGACCTCTGTCCCGTTCGGTTTCGGTTATTCCTTATCGGAGCCGGTGAAGGTCAAATGCATCCCGTAACTTATTTGCCTTCCGCCAAAGGCGTTCATCGTTCTTGAGAAACGAAACGAGACGACCGGTGGACACCCCGAGACGCTCCGCCGTATCCGAAACCGAACCTTTGTACGCGGTAAATACGTCCAGTACAAGTTTGACGAGGAACGGGTACCACCGGTTTCTTGTGTTTATTTTTAGCCCGGACTTCGTGTACTCCTCCAATGCCGGTGGTATCCCTATTTGCTCGGGATCAATGTCATGGCGTTCTTTCAGGGCGTAGTTGATCCGGAGCCGCCGGAGTGCGAGTGATTTGTTCTTGTGCTGGGACCGTCGATCCTGTGCGGATGCCTGTACGCCGGTGGGTTTATGAGTGATGCGAACGGCCGACTCCGTGGTATCGGCTTTTGTTCCCCCCGGTCCGGAGGACCGGTAAACGTCCACCCGGCATTCCTCCAGTAACTCATCATCCGACTTGTTTAACACCTCGAACACGGGTTGTTATCCAGATAAAACCACCGTCGTGAACTTCCCGGTTCCTTCGGGACCGAAACCATTTATCCCGGCAACACCAATATTTTATGATATGAGGGAATTCATCGTAACCGGCAGGGACACTGGTTCAGGAAAGCGTTCTCTGGAAAAATTTGTAGAAATATAACGGTGTTTCTCCGAATCCTCTCACGTATGGGATTGCAATCTGATTCGGATGCCCGGTACGAATACCGAATTCTTTCCTTATGCTTCTTTGAATTCCAGCCCGGCGGAGTTCACGCAATAACGGAGACCGGTCGGTTCGGGACCATCCTCAAACAGGTGGCCATGGTGTGCGCCGCATTCCGCGCATACCAGTTCCGTTCGCGAAATGCTCATGGACGTGTCCAGCTGTTCTCGAATGGCATTCTCATTTGCCGGTGACCAGAAGCAGGGCCAACCGGATCCGGAATCATACTTGTGTTCCGAGGAGAACAATTCCGTTCCACACCCTTTGCAGGTGTAAACACCCTCTTCCTGATGATCATGATATTTTCCGGAAAAGGGCTTCTCCGTGTCTTTTTCCACCATGGTACGGTATGCCTTTTCCGACAGTTTTTCTTCCAGGTCACGGTCTTCGATGTTTGTGATTACTCCGTCCCGATCCGGTTGAGTCGTTATCTGCTGTTCAGTCATGGTTATTCCCTCTTGGAGAATTCCGGTGAAATATCCAGGCCGAATATAACATTTCGGAATTGAGGGCGTGAAAAATTTACTGCTTGTAAAAACGTTCCGTTAAAAGGCCAGAAACAGGAATATACGGCCGTAGACGGCACTGGATAAGCAAAAGGGGACCCGGGTGTGCTTCCCTCCCCAGGGAAAACGGAAGCTCTGAATATAAATTTATGCGGTTTGGCGGTCCTTTATGGTTGTTGGGTTTTAGACGGTTTAATCTCTGCCGAACTCGGAAATCCCAGTGTATTCGTCGAGTTGTTAACCAATGAAAACTGAGTTAATATGACGGGGATGAACACTTCGACTTGTTGTTTCGGGTTCTTGACGTTCGATCGTAACTGCCATGGCAAGAACGGTATGCGTGGTGTCCGGTGGGCGTGGGGATTACGGTCACCTGAAACCGGTTTTGCGAAAAATCGAGCATCATTCGTCCCTTTCTCTCCAGCTGGTGGTTACCGGGTCCCACCTGTCGGCCACCTACGGCGAGACGTGGACGGAAATCGAGAACGACAACATCGCGATCGATGCCCGGGTGAACATGCTTCTCTCATCGGATACGGCGGAGGCAACGGGCACCGCCATCGGTCTGGGCACCGTCAAGTTCGCCTCGTTGTTCGAGGATCGGGATCCGGACATGCTTCTCGTGCTCGGTGACCGATTTGATATACTTCCACCGGTGACAGCCGCCCTTCCCCGTCAGTTGCCGGTGGCCCATGTCCACGGAGGGGAATCCACGGTGGGTGTTATGGATGAGCAGATACGCCATGCCGTATCAAAGATGAGCCATCTTCACTTCCCGGCCACCGACCTCGCGGCGGACCGGATACGTCAGATGGGGGAGGAAAACTGGCGAATCGAGACCACCGGGGCCCCGGTGATTGAACAGATCCGGAATACGAACCTACCCTCCGGGGAAGAGCTGGAAAACGACCTGGGCCTGGACCTTTCCGGCCAAACCGGACTGGTTATTTACAATCCCGTCACCCTTGATCCCGGGAATCCGGCGGACCAGGTGGATCAGCTGCTTCAGGCACTGGATGCCGTGGAGCTGAAACCGATCTTCATTCGCCCCAACGCCGATCCGGAAAACAGCAAGATTGTTGAACGAATCGATCGGTTTGTGTCGTCAAACCCGAAAGCACGCCAGTTTACAAACCTGTCACACGACCGGTTCTGGGGCTTGTTGAGTGCCGTGGACGTGATGGCCGGCAATTCCTCAAGCGGCCTGATTGAGGCGCCCTGTTTCGAATTGCCGTTTGTGAACGTGGGCTCGCGACAGAAACATCGTGAGGCGGGGGATAACGTGCTGCGTTCCGCCGTTGACCAAATGGAGATTGAGGAAACCCTCCAGCGCGCCCTCGACCCGGACTTTCGAAATTCCCTTTCGGGCATGAGCAACCCGTACGAACGACCAGATTCCCCGGAACGAATCGTCAACCGTCTCGCGGACGTGGACATCGACAACAGGTTGATCCAGAAAGAATTCAAAATGCGCACCCCCGAGCAAGGGTGAACGACCAGCTGTTGTTAATTCCTGGACCATTCCCGTATGACATCCCCCCACCACCGTCGCCCCAGGAATCCGGACGCCCTCACCTCCCAACACTTTTGGATGGGGTGTAAGGAACACATTTTTATTAATCCCGTTCTCCATCAAACGACTCCGACGGTTTGAACCGATAAAGCCATATCGCCGGGTATCCTTCCATCTGTTGTTTTCGAAGTTCTGCGGTCATGATCGGAAGAAATGATCCCTGGCCGGCCCCATCGCGCATTTTTGGAAACAGGGTTCCCATTTTCCCGTATTCCGCGTGCAGATACACGACATACTGGATCTTCTTTTCCCGAAGAAACCGCAGAAACGGTTTTTTTCCGTCCGGCGCGTCGTATCCCGTGAAGATTCGATTTCCCGAAAGTCGGGAAAGCACCCGGATGGATGGCCAGTCGCAGAAGATCCGGATGGGCCCCTGTTTTTCCTCGAGGTCCGGTATTTTTTGGGCAACGGATTAATCCAGTTTCACGTCCCGGGTTGGGTGACGTGCGTGTTTCCCACAGTTTCCACAGGGCCGGGGTCTGAATCAGCACGCAGACGCCCGCAATTGTCCACAGACACTGTCCGATGGTTCGGTTTTTTCGCAGGCTTTCCTGCAGGCCCGTTGCGACCATCGGCCAGCTCGAAACCAACAGAACCAGCCCGTAACGAACCCATTACTCCGGCTGAAATCCGGCTATATACGAAAGAAGAATGAACCCGGCGAGGACGCTGAAAAACAGCCCTTCCGAAACAAGGGCAAAATCATTCCGATCCGATTCACTCATCTCATTTTCCGGACCAAGATACACAAACAGCAGTTTCACGGCACCTACTATAAACACGGGCCCCGGCGTAAAAAAAAAACAGTCGCCCCAGATCGGTTAGAATCTGCTGAACACCGAGCGTCTTCAGTTCCGGCGAAAACCGGTACACGAAGACGATGTACTTGTCCCGGATCAGGTAGTATTTCATGAGGTTTCCATAGCAGATCAGCTCGACCAGGTGTCAGAGAAAAGCCCCGACTGATAAGGTCGCCCCAATGCCGAGAAGGTGCAGAAATCGGTCGAGTGTCCATTCGTTTGTTTCCAGGTAATACATCCCAGAACGACCGGAACGAGCAGCCAGGCCTCGTACCGAATTAACGACGGCGCCGCAATAAATGACGCACACAGGTATGGCGGCGTATACCCGTGGAGCCAGCGCCACCAGAAATAGAAGAAGGAGGAAGGTTCATTGACCGGTTCGCGTCTGCCAGAAAGAGGAGTCCTTCCGGACCTCTGTGCCGGTCATTTCATAATCATTCGAATCCGAGGGCTCAACCGGCATTGCTGGCCTCCGTGTTATCGCGAAATACAATTATGTCCGAAAGGAGGAATTAATGACGGAGCCAATAAGAATACCGGTTACGGCCGCGGTGTAGTTGAAGTATGTGGTGTTCGGAAAGTAATCGTACAGTAGGGTAAAAACACCCATGTTGGCAATCGCCCCAACCCCGCTTGAAAGAACAAACTGGACGTACTGAAAAGCCATTCGACTCCCCTCTCGTTCTTCAAACGTAATCATTTTGTTCAGGAAAAAGTTCCCAGGTCATGGCCGTAAGGATTCCCGCCGCCCGGGCAACCAATGAGGGGAGCTGGAGAAGGAGGAGAAGTACGTTAACCAGAGCGAGATCCACGACCATGCCCGTTGCACCCACACCGGCGAATTGAATGTATTGTGAGGTGCGGCCGTAACGGTGGTTGGCGAGCCGCCGTATGTGATTCAAATACTTTAACTGCTCAGTGAACGTCAGTTTGCTTTTCCCGTGTTTCCGCTGTCGAAAGTAAATCGGCACTTCGCGCAAATTGGTCACGTTGCATTTCACAAGGAGTTCCAGGGCAATTTTGTATCCCACGGGATTTAGATCGTCCGAGGATTCAAAAACCGTTCTCGACAGCGCGAAAAATCCCGACATTGGATCCGACACGGAAACGAAGGGGCGGGCCAGGAGGGTGGCGACGTTGCTGTTGATCCATCGAAGAAGGCCCCATTTTTCATCCGTTTTGCTTTCCTCAAGGTATCGACTTCCGATCGTGAAGTCCGCCTTCTCCCGGAGAATGGGTTGAATCATCTCCGGCAGTGTGTCCGGTGGATGACTCAGGTCCGCGTCCATGCAGACCAGAACCGATCCGTCTGCCTCCCGAAACCCCCGGAGAACCGCCGAACTCAGTCCACGTTCCTCCGTTCGTATGATGATTCGAACCGGATACTCATTTGATTTTTCCCTTACGAGTTCCGGGATGCCGTCACCACTGTCATCGTCCACGATGATGACTTCGTAAGACGCGCTTACCCGGGACATTGCCCGGTCTATGGCCGGTAGGAGATCCCGAACATTGTCCACTTCTCGATACGTGGGGACGACAATCGATACGTCGACCGCAGTGGTTAATTCATCTTCTGACGCCGGGAATGACATGGTTCGCGTGGTCCCCCGTAAACCGGGATATTTCGAGCGATAGAATTGATCGAGCAATGACCGGGCATCACCTCACAACATCCCCGGAGAACCGTGCAGATAAGAAGGATTCCCTTCCTCATCGTATAAATTTTCAAGGGGATGATACGCCCTCGAGGATTCGAACCCCGAACCTCCGCATCCGTAGTGCGGTGCTCTATCCAGTTGAGCTAAGGGCGCTATTTCCTCAAAACTTCAGCCACACCGAATATTATACCGAGTGCGCCCGGTTATATAAACCCGTTGACGAACAGCAAGATCAAAGGTTTTGAGGTAGCATGCTTTATAGAACCCCGCTGGTGAACCCGTTCAATGATTTTTGTTTTAGACAGCATTTTCTTTGACGGGATGAACAGGATGAAGCTAATCCAGTTGACCTCCTGAACCTTCGGGCCAAACATTCTCTATGAAGCAGGCCGTTGATGGCAACGACGTTCCGTGGGTGTTTTTTGCCGTCCGGTGCATTTTCGGTTTGATCAGTTCTTGAAACCGAAGGGCAAAGTCTGAACATTGTACTCCGGCAACAATTGTTCATGTCGACGGCCTCTTTACCGGGTGGTATGAAGGGTTTTTTCGAGAGAGTCCGAACGAAGACCTGTTCCGTCAAATGATGAGAGTAAACCATTTATCTGCGTACTGTTCGACGGCGATAAAGGGAGGGCTTGTCGTATTTCTGTTCATTTCGTTGACGGTCTGCAAACCGGATAACGGTCGAAAATCCTCAAGGAGGATCCCGAAGAAGGACCGGGTCAAATCCGACGAACGGGTGGAATTGTTTTCGAGTGCCGGCTGGCTCTCCGATGATGGAGAAACGTGGCACCTTCCCGTTCACGCCTGGATTTACGAACCCGAAAAGGGCAGCTTCGCGCGAAATCAGGTTGCGGAAGTATTTGAGGAAGCGATTGAGGAAGACGACCTGAGTGAAGAGGAAGAGCGTCGTCTCCGCCGTCGGGTCCGTCCGTTTCTTGCGGACAACGAAGGGGGAAAGGAACTGACGATCGAAATCGCCGGCAAGCAGTTTCTTCTACCGGAATCCGACGGGGATGGACACGTGGACACGGTTCTGGAATTGTCGAAGGAACGAGTGCAGGAACACGCGAATCAGGGCCGGATTACGTACCGGGTGATTACAGGTGCAGCCAACGATAATACCTATTCCGGGTCCATACATCTGATGAGACCCACCGGTCTGACGGTCATAAGCGACATCGACGATACCATTAAAATTTCGAACGTAACGAATCACCGAAAATTACTCCAAAACACCTTCCTGAAGCCATTCAGGCCTGTTTCGGGGATGTCGGAGCGTTACAAAGCGTGGCGAAGTGAACATAGGGCCGACGTTATTTATCTGTCCAATAGTCCATGGCAGCTATATCCTCACCTTGAGCCGTTTTTGAACAAGCACGACTTTCCGGCAGGTCCCGTTGATCTCCTTCGGGTTCAGTTCGACGATTTCCGAATTCGAAACCTGTTTGCGTCCTCTGAAGAGAAGAAAACACCCCGTATTCTTACGTACATAAAGCGGTATCCGGAACGCCAGTTTGTGCTGGTCGGCGACGCCGGAGAGAAAGATCCGGAAATCTATGGCGAGATTGCTCGAAGATACCCCGACCGGGTCGACGGTATTCTGATTCATAACGTAACCGATGAAGACCCTTCATCCGAACGATTCCGGAACGCCTTTCGTGACGTCCCCGCCAAAAAATGGAATTTGTTTGACGATCCCTCCTCAGTTTCGTTGCCCGATTAATCAGAGGGCTTTGGAAGGAAAACGGGTTTCCTAATTTACGGGAATAGACGAAACGGAGCCGTTCGGAGGGCAGTGTTCGCGGGACAAAAATCGCAGTGGAGGGGAGGGTTTTGTGAGATTATGCGTTTCCCTCCGCTCTCGCGACGATCTGTTTGGCCAGGTTTCGGAAGAGAACCAGGTGGATCGGTAGCAGGACAAACCAGTACAGGTATCCCGGCAGGTTGTGAACAGCAAATGTAGCCTCCTGTCGGAACGTGGTTGATCCCTCCTGTTCCGGCGTAATCTGAAACTCCAGCCAGGCCGTCCCGGGCAATTTCATTTCCGCTCGAAGACGTAAGTACCGGTTTTTCCTCACGACCTCCACGCGCCAGAAATCAATGGTGTCACCGGGCTTCAATTCGCTCGGATGCCGGCGTCCCCGTCGGCAACCCGGTCCTCCCAGCAGCCGATCCACAAACCCTCGAAGTTTCCAGAGGAAATTTCCGAAGTAGTAACCCGATTTTCCCCCGATGCGGGAGATGACGTGAAAAAGGTCCGCCGGCGAGGCCGTCGTGTTGATGATCTGACGATCTCGAAGGGGATCCGTGGCCCGATCCGGCCCGGCTTCGACGGTGGGGGTACTCCGATGGCTGGCCGTGGTCCATCGGGATGAGATTGTTTCATTCGATTCCTGTTCAAATGACCTTCGCAGGGCCTCACGAAACGATAAGCGTTCGAACGGAATAAGTTCTTGAATTCTGTGGTCCGTGCAGTAGGAATCGTTCCGAAGGCCATCCACGAGTGGATACGCAATTTCCATGGGAACGGAGGTAATTAGATTCAGCCAGTACGCCGAAAGTCGAGGGGTTAGAACCGGTACCGTGATCATGTAGACGGCCCGGTTCATCACCTCCGCGACGATCTTCATCATCTCCGCGTACGTAAAAACCTCTCCGCCTCCGATCTCCAGGGTCATCCCCGCTGTTTCTCCGTTGTCCAGACAGCCAACAAGATAGGAAATTACGTCCCTTACGGCAATCGGTTCGCATCGGGAATTTACCCATTTCGGCGTGATCATTAGGGGTAGTTTGTCGACCAGATCCCGGATAATTTCGAACGACGCACTGCCGGCACCAATAATGATTGATGCGCGAAGTTCCGTAACAGGCACTGAGGTGGAGTCGAGAATATTCCCCACCTCCATTCGGCTCTTCAGGTGATCGGAGAGTTCGGACGGTTCCCCCCGGGCAAGACCCCCGAGATAAATAATTCGCTGTACCCCGGCTTCCTCCGCTGCCTCCGCGAAGTTCCGGGCCCCGGTGACGTCCCGCTCGTGAAAATCACCACCGGTACCCATGGAGTGGATCAGGTAATAAGCAACGTCAACATCCTCCATCGCCGCCGGAAGGGTTTCCGGTTTCAGTACGTTTGCCTGGACCACGTCCACGTCCGTCCCAAACAGGTGCTGTAATTTTTCGGGCGAACGGGCCAGGCAGCGAAGCCGTTCCTCCCGTTCCCGAAGTCGCGGCAGAAGCAATCCACCGATGTATCCCGTGGCGCCGGCCAGAAGTATGGTGTGTTTCGGTTCAGTCACGCTGATCCTGTGTTCAAAGTTTCATGATGGTTTTTAAAATGGAATGGTTTCGACCGCAAACCTGGATGGGTTTGTCCATGTGAGAATCTCTTTTACATTACTCATTGTAGGGTTTTTCGAGAACAATTGTTGGCAGGGCCCGGTATTGGATTCATTGGAAGCGTGTTCTTTCGGTTTGCCAGAAGCCATGTCCCGGACCCGGGCCCGGGCCTGAAAAGTTCTCCTCGATCTGTTCGATGTCTTCCGAAAAAGAACTGAATCCCCTCGAAAAATGAGGGAGTTCTGGGTATTCATTATTGTCAGGACCGGATATTCTTTATAATTGTCATCCGAAATGACAGTTACGGTACTTTGGGCAATCGCTGGCGTCGAGTGGTATGAGTGGTATTACCCACCCAAACAGAACGATGGGGACGTTCTGAACGATCATTAATTGGTCTGGAATCATGCAATCAGTCTGGGACAACATCAAATTGTTTCTCCTTTTTATTGATCGCAGGTATTCCACGCCCGGATTACTGACCGGCACGGTCTTTTTTGCTTTTTCTCTAACCCCCAGTCTTCTGCCCCGGACAAGTTTTGTTCAGGGTCTTATTTCCGGTTGTTCGCTCTCGGCGGGTTATGGTCTGGGGGTTGGCGGTAACTGGCTGTGGAATTACCTCGGCCTGCCGGAAATAAAGGGAAAACTGCGCCGGAACCTAAAAGTCATTTTTACTGTTTTCTGTACGGTTCTTGCGTTTTTCTTTCTGTGGTGGGCGAACGGCTGGCAGAACTCGATCCGGGAACTCATGGGGATGGAGAAAACGGCGGGTTTTCATCAGCTGGTGATCGGGCTGGTGTCTCTTGGTCTTTTTCTTTTGGTTCTCGGTTTGGCCTTTATATTTCGCCGGACCTTTCAACTGTTATCCACAAAACTTCAGAAGTTCATCTCAAGGCCTGTTTCAAACCTACTCGGTCTGGGGGCCGCCATTGCCCTGTTCTGGATTGTTATTAACGGTGTGTTTTTTGCCTTCCTCCTCCGGGTGGCTGACAGCACGTACAGAGCTTTTGATTCGGTGATGGACCCGGAGGTGGAAAGCCCGTCGACCCCGATACACCCCGGCAGCTCGGCATCGCACCTGGAATGGGAAGGAATGGGTCGGAGCGGACGGCGGTTTGTGTCACGGACAACGAAGGTCTCGGACATAAAAGAGTTTACCAATAAACCCGTCAAAACCCCTATTCGGGTTTATGCCGGTCTAAACAATGGGGAGACACCCGAGGAGCGGGCCGAGCTGGTTCTTCGGGAACTTCAACGGGTCAATGCGTTTCATCGGTCGATCCTTGTGCTGGTTACCCCGACCGGTACGGGATGGGTGGATGAATCAGCCATTGCACCGCTTGAGTACCTTCACCGTGGAGACGTGGCCACGGCAGCCGCCCAGTATTCATACCTCCCCAGTCCACTTGCCCTCTGGACCAGAGAATCGTACGGCGTTGAGACCGCCCGGGAGGTGTTTCGGAGCGTGTACGGGTACTGGAAGGAACGACCGGAGGGGGAACGTCCGAAGTTATACCTGTTCGGGTTGAGCCTCGGTGCATTGAATTCCGACCGTTCGTTCGATTTCTACGACATCATTGACGAACCCTTTAGCGGTGTGCTATGGGCGGGCCCTCCTTTTCGAAGTGAAACATGGCAATCCATCACCGAAAGAAGAAAACCAGAATCACTGGCCTGGAAACCACGGTTTCGTGATGGCTCCGTCGTTCGCTTTGCAAATCAGAACGGGGGACTGGACGAAGGGAAGGCCCCGTGGGGTTCGTTTCGTATTGCGTATCTGCAGTATGCAAGTGACCCGGTCACGTTTTTTAATCCGGATATTTTCTACCGGACGTCGTCCTGGATGGAGGGGACAACCGGCCCGGATGTATCGAGTGAACTACGGTGGTTTCCCGTCGTTACGGGGTTTCAAATCGGGGCGGATATTGCATTTGGACACGCCCCTCCCGGATACGGCCACAATTACCGGGCGGTGGATTACTTTGAGTCCTGGTATCACCTCACCGAACCGGAGGGTTGGACGAATGAGGAGCGAGACCGGCTAAAACAGAAGTTCAAGACGTTTGAGGAAGAGTAAGAGTCAAGAGTTGAGTTTGACGGAGTCCTTTTCTTTGCACGGAGACTCCGTCGGCGGTTACGACCAGTTCACCTGGGTATATTTGATGGGGAGTTTTCAGAGGCGGGGGACTGTCAAATTCATTTATCCGGTACAGGCCGGACAGTCGGGATTTGATTCGAACGGAACGGTTCGAAAATCCATCTTATCGGGGTGGATTTCCAGGAGTGTACCGAAAAGGGGAGTACCGAACCCGAGAATAATTTTTTTCACCTCGTAGGCCTGAAGATTGCCGATGGTTCCGGCAAGTGCTCCGAGAACACCGGCTTCGCTGCAGTCCGGCACTTCCGTTTCCGGTGGCGGAGATTCAAAAATGCATCGGTAACAGGCGGATTCGCCGGGAAGCACGCTCAGGACCTGGCCGGTGTGCCGTAGGATGCCGCCCAGGACCATGGGGACTCCCTGTTTCACACAGCCGTCGTTCACCATAAATTTCGTGTCGAAGGCATCGGAGCCTTCGACGACGAGGTGGTGATCTTCGAGCTCCTCCTCCAGCTTGCCTGCGTCCAGTGTTTCGTTTACCGATCTAATTTCGCAGTCCGGGTTCAGGCCGTTCAGGCGGTTCCGGACCACGTCGGCTTTCGGTAGACCAATGTCTTCCTCACGAAAGAGCGTCTGCCGGTGGAGATTGGAAAGCTCAACGGTATCGAAATCATAAATGGTAAGTTTCCCCACACCCGCGCCACAAAGTGCCGTGGCAACGGGACAGCCGAGCCCACCGGCACCGACAATCAGGACGGAGGCATTTAGCAGCCGTTCCTGTCCCGATCCGCCCACCTCCGGTAGAACGATCTGCCGGCTGTATCGATCGGCCTGTTTATCGTCCAACATCAGATTGAAGGATTGATGGATACGTAGAGGCCGGTGGTTTTATGGATGACACGCTGGCGAATCCCGGGCGGAGGTGCTGTGGGGTAATTATGGAAACAGGCACTCCGGTTCGTTGGCGTTTGTGTTCCGGTTAATTTCCGTCCCCGGAATTTTCGTCCTCTTTTTTATTCCCTTCCGTGAATTTGTCGGAAAAGTGTTTGTACTGGGTGTAGTCCTCCGGGCTTTCGTCCCGGCCCTTCAGGAGTTCATACACCGAGCGCTGAAGTTGAAGATCATCCTGGAGGTCGTAGATGAAGGCCTGTCCCCGGATGTCCGCTACCTTTCTCCGAATTTCCTGCCGGAGCAATTTCCGGACGTAATTCTTATTTAGTTTCGTGTCCAGGCCGTTGTAGAATTTTTCGAAGTCGGGATATTTCTTCCATTCAAACCCGTCAAACTGGGCCAGATTTTTGAATTTGTCCAGGTGCTCGTCCCGGTGCTTTTTGAAGTATTCAAGGGGGGCTTTGGTGTCCAGGAGTTTCTGGGACGCGTAGGCAAACCAGAAATCACGCTGTTCCCGTTCAATGGACACGTCCGGTTTTATGCCCCATTCTTCGGATTTCGGCGTGTTTTCTTTGGGCTTGTGAATTTCCCGACCGGACGGAAGGTAGTACTTTGCCCAGGTGATTTTGATGGCGGCCTTGTTGTCGAGCGATTTTAATTTTTCGAGTTTTTGAACACTCCCCTTTCCGTAGGTTCTCTGACCGATGATTGTTGCCCGGTTGTGGTCCTGCATTGTGCCGGAAAAAATTTCGCTCGCACTGGCGCTTCCGTCGTCCACCAGAACGGTCAGTGGACCGTCGTATAGCTGTTCCTTGCTCGCGAATTTTTCTCGTTTCCGCAGCTTGCCCTTGATGGAAACGACTTTTTCTCCTTTTTTCAGGAACACATCACAGACACCAACGGCAGCGCTCAGGTATCCACCCGTGTTCCGCCGAACGTCAACAATGACGGACTGCACGCCGTTTTGCTTCAGGTCGCGGACGGCTGATTCCAGTTCTTCGGTAGTGCCGTCCCCGAAAGTCACGATAGAAATATATCCGATTTTCCCCGGCAGCATACGGTGTCGAACCGTGTCCATATCAATCTTTCCCCGGGTGATGGTCATTTTCCGGGCGTCGGTCCAGCCCCGGCGCATAACTTTTACGTTTACCTCTGTTCCGGGTTTCCCTTTAAGTTTGTCCACGAGTTCGGAAAGTGTTTTCTGGTACGTGGATTTGCCTTCTACTTCCACAATCTGATCGTTGGTTCGAATACCCGCTTCATACGCCGGACCGTCGTAAATGGGGCGTTCGATCGTGAGGTACCCGTCTTTCATGGTTACAATGGCCCCGATACCCCCGTATTCACGGTTAATATCTTCCTGCAGGCTTTTGAATTGTTCTTTGTCCAGGAAGGTGGAGAACCGGTCGAGTTTGTTCATCATCCCCTCGGCGGCCCCTTGGATCAGTTCCTGCCTGGAGATTTTGTCCTCGTCCACGTAAAACTTGTTGATCTTGGATAGCACTTCGTCCACGAGGGGATAACTTCCGCCGCCGGAACCGGACTGCAACCGTTCGAGGTCCTCCGCAAGGCTAATCCGGTTGAGCAGCATCCTTGCCGTGTCTCCTTTTTCGGACGGGAGTTTGCTGTATTCCTTCAGGATCGGTTTCGCTTTGTCGTACTTGTCCATGTTGGTCAGAGCCACGGCGGCGTCGAATTTCAGGATGCGGTCGTCCGTGCTATTCATGACGTCCTCGACGGCCGATACCGCCTTTATGCTGAACCCGCTAATGGCAAACAATGCCCGGGCCACCTCCAGTTTTGATCTGTTGTCGGACGTGTCACTAAGAATGTTCTTCAGATTCGTCATATAGGGATCCACATCGCCGTAATTGGCGTCTTCACGGGTCAACGTGGTTATGGCTTTTGCGGCAAGATTGCGCGGTTCCCCTTTATTTTTCTTCACCACGTCGGTGAGTGCTTTGAGAGCCTCCCGTTTCAGGTTTTTTTCAAGATCGAGGTTATCGGCCTCCATCTGTCGGGCCTGTGTGTAAAGGGCAAACGCCGACACAATCCGGACTTTTGGCTTTGATCCGGTAATCATGCTCCGGAGCGTATCCCGGTTTTCTTCCGCGTAGTTTACCAGTTTCTGGGCCTGAATCCAGAATTCCTCACCGGATTTGTCCGTCGCCTCCTCGGCAATGATCGAGACACCGGCGTCCTGAGCCGTTGCGGTCTGCAGAAAGCCAAAGAAAACAAGCAGGAGGGACATTCCCGCTGCGGCGATGTTCTTTTTCATGTTGTTCTCCAGAAACGGAAGTGAACGAATGTAAAACGCAATTCTCAAAAATACGGGGTTTACAGGAGCTGGAAAATTCCTTCATTAATGTACGACAAACGGCGGTATTCGTTTGTTCAAATCTATTTACCCTCGCCCTATTTCCATCATGCGTTCAAGGGCCTTCCGGGCTCCTTTGCGCACCTCGGGTGGTACCTCCACTTTGGGTTCCTCGTTCTTCAAGGATTCGAGGGTTCGTTCCAGGGTGATTTCTTTCATGTACGGACAGGTCACACAGGTGGAGATAAATTCTTTCTCCGGGTACCGTTCTTTTACGTTGTCGGACATCGAGCATTCGGTGACCATCATAATGCGATCATTATCGATTTCCCCGACGTAGTTCATCATGGCCGAGGTCGAGCCCGTGAAATCCGCTTCCTCAACCACATCGGTGGAACATTCGGGATGAGCGAGAACCGCGAGGTCGTCAAACGTGTTCCGGTGGTATTTGATGTCCTGAACGGTAAATTCCTCGTGAACCACACACCGACCGTTCCAGGTGATGATTTCCTTGGAGGTTTTCTTCGCCACGTTTTCGGACAGGTATTCGTCCGGAATGAAGATCACCCGATCGGAATCCAGCGATTCAATGACTTTCAGTGAATTGGCGGAGGTGCAGCAAACATCGGATTCCGCTTTGACGGCCGCTGATGTGTTCACGTACGTCACAACCGGGACCCCCGGGTTTTCTTCTTTTAGTTCACGAACATCCTCCGCCGTGATGCTTTCCGCGAGAGAACATCCCGCCTCCATGCTCGGGAGAATAACCGTTCGATCGGGATTCATCACCTTGGCGGACTCGGCCATAAAATGTACTCCGCAGAACACGATTATCTCCGCGTCCGTTTCCGAGGCTTTTTTGCTGAGTCCGAGGGAGTCTCCTGTGTAATCGCTTATGCCGTGAAATATTTCCGGCACCTGGTAGTTGTGACCGAGAATGACGGCGTTTTTCTTCTCTTTCAGCTCTTTTATTTCAAGAATGAGCGGCGCGTAAGCCCTGCATTCAAATTTTGTCTTTACCCCGTCTACTTTCTCGTAGAGGCGATTCGCGGTTTCCTGAATTTCGGCATCGGAGTATTTTTGTTTTGTTACCGGCATTTCCTGAAAATCATCAAGTAACTGAAGTTCTGTCGACGGACAAAATCTGCATGGAGAACTTAACGTAAATGAAAAGTCCTCAAAAGATGTGTAATTATTATATTTTATTTGTGCAATAACTGTCAAGGTACGAATTCGAGCCTCTGTTGAATTGGTTTGAACTGTGCGGTACTGGATGATGAGAATGGAAGATCGCTTCCCACGGATATTGACTCGTGCCCTTCCGCCCCATTCCGTCGGTTCTTAACCTCCTGTCGGTTATTGAAATTCTGGTTCGGCCATGGTTGGATAGAAGGAACTGTTCCCTGGACTTCGCCTGGACCTACTGTTTACCGTTTGATCACGGGTATATGAGAATTTCCCGGTGAGGGAGATCGGTGAGCGTGGGCTAAATGATTTCTTCAAAAAGCAAATTCCTTCCGGTGAATCTCTGTTTATATCAGTTGCTGGAACAGGACGTCCGGATTACGCTGGTCTTACTGGGGTGGCGGTGGTACAATAAACGTAGAACCGCAGTTCCCGCTAAACCAAACTCGGAACGATGAAACCATGATTGTGATGAAATTCGGGGGAACCTCCGTCGCGAATCTGGATCGAATTGACCGGGTGGTGGACATCGTCCGGAGCCATGAGGACCGGAAACCCATTCTGGTTGTGTCGGCTCATGGGGGGGTGACGGATATGCTTGAGTCGGAGGCAAATCGTGTGTCGGAGGGAGAGGAACCGGGAGATCGGATCCGAAAGCGCCACATGGATATCCTCGAGCAGATGGACGACGAGGAACTAACCGAAACCGTTGAGGGGTTGCTCGATGAGCTTGATGTTCTTCTCCGCGGTATTTCCATGGTGAAGGAACTCACCCCCCGAACGCTCGATTACGTGCTTTCGTTCGGGGAGCGAATATCAACACGGACGGTTGCCGCCCGTCTCCGCGAAAACGGGGTGAATGCGAAAGCCTTTGATGCCTATGATCTCGGCATGATTACCGACTCCAATTTTGGCCAGGCCAGTCCTCTGCCAACCGCCGCCACAAAAATTCGAGATCACCTCGAGGACCTCGACACCATTCCGGTGATCACCGGATTCATCGGGAAAAATCGTGAGGGGGACGTAACCACTCTCGGTCGGAACGGGAGCGATTACACCGCTTCCTTCGTCGGTGCCGCCGTCGGAGTGGACGAAATTCAGCTCTGGAGCGACGTCTCCGGTGTGATGACCTCCGCTCCATCCCTTGTGGAAAACGCCCAATCAATCGATCAAATGTCCTTTCCCGAGGCCAGTGAACTGGCGTATTACGGGGGACGAATTCACCCGTCCACGCTCGTGCCGGCCGTTAAACAAAACATTCCGATTCGAATGCTGAATACGTTTGATCCGGAATCGAACGGAACCGTCATCGTAGAATCCTGTGAACCGAAACGCGACGTGACGTCCATCGTCTGTAAAGAGGGCATTCACCTGATCGATATCAGTACCACACACATGTTGCAGCGGCCGGGATTCATGGAAAAGATTTTTGAGGTGTTCGGCCGCCACGACGTCGTTATCGACATGATATCCACATCCGAGGTCTCCGTTTCGTGCACGACGGATTCCCGAAAAAATCTTGACCGGGCCAGGGAAGAATTGTCTGAATTCGCGGAGGTCAGTATTTTTCCCAACCGGGCCATCGTCTGTATCGTCGGGGAAGGCATGAAAGCATCGAATTCGGTAAATGATCGGGTGTTTGACACGCTGCGGACGGAGGAGATCGAACCACAGATGATCACGCAGGGCAAGCGGCGAATTAACCTTTCACTTATCGTTGATGAAGAGGAAATGGAAAAGACTGTTCGGGCCCTGCACAGTTCATTTTTCGGGAAGAATACCTGAGGTTCCCTTCCCTTTCCATGATCGGGACGACACGATCGAGTCCCTATTAAATTCATCGCCCCGGAGGACCACCCCATCAACAATCAAGTGACATGGGTCGTATTTCGTGTGAGCGGATAGATACCCCTCCAAAACTACTTCCCGCACTGATCCGGGAGTTGCTCGGTGAACCGGGAAGTTTCGTGCTGGAAAGCCTCGGTCCGACGGGTCCGTACGCCCGCTGGACGTACCTGGGATGGCGACCTTCACTCCTGTTGAAGGGAGATGTTTTCGAAGCCACCGTAACGGAGCCGTCGTCCGGCAGGAAAGAATTTTCCGGTCCGGGCCTCTCCTGTCTGCAGCGTCTTCTCGAGAAACGGATTCCGGAAGAAACCCAATGCCCGGTTCCGTTTCCCGGCGGAGGGGTTGGTTACTTCGGTTATCCCGTCGGACGAGCGTTTGAAGATGTCCCGGATTCGGGCCGGCGCGACCCCTCACTTCCCCAGCTGTACTGGGGTTTTTACGATGACCTGCTGGCACTTGATCGGGTGAATAACCAGTTCTGGCACATTCACCGTCCGGGGCGGAATCGTCGGACCTCGCCGTCGGAAGATTTGCTCGACCGGGCCCGGAGTCACCGTGAGGACGGAAGTTCCGAACTGTCTCTTCCCTCCCCGTCCGGTTCTCCAGTACATAACATGGATCGCAACGAATACGAGTCCATCGTGCGTACCGCCAAGGATTTCATACGGCAGGGGGACATTTATCAGGTCAACCTCTCCCGGCGGTTTCTCCTTGAGGGAATTGATCATCCGGATTCCCTGTACCTCCGTCTCCGGGATGTTAATCCAACCCCGTACAGCGGGTACCTGCGTGGAACGAACCTCGCGGTGTTCAGTTCCAGCCCCGAACTGTTTCTACGGGTCCGTGGAGATGAGGTTCTGACCCGGCCGATTAAGGGAACCCGGCCGCGAGCGTCGAGCGAAGAGGCGGATCGGGCGAAAAAGAACGAACTGTTGAGCAGTGAAAAAGATCAGGCAGAGCTTCACATGATTGTGGACCTGGAGCGAAACGACCTCGGCCGCATATGCCGGTACGGCACCGTGACGGTACCCGATTTGCACACCGTTGAAACGTATCCTGAAGTACACCACCTGGTCGGGACGGTCACCGGGACGTTGCGACGGGACGCATCGATTCGTGACATTCTCCGCGCCACGTTTCCGGGGGGCAGCATAACGGGGGCACCAAAGATCCGTGCCATGGAAATCATCGACGAACTTGAACCAACACAGCGGCAGGTCTATACCGGATCCTTGGGCTGGATCGGGGATAACGGGGACATGGAACTGAACATCTGTATCCGCACCATGGAATGGATCTCCGGCCATCTGTTTTTTCAGGTTGGCGGGGGTATTGTGTCGGACTCGGATCCATCTGAGGAGTTCCGGGAAACGGAAACAAAAGCCCGGGGCATGTTAAATTCCCTTCAGCTTCGTTCCGATGCCTGAACACCGGACCGGTCATTGCTGATTATCTCCCGTTTTGGTTTCGGGACGTCTGCACGCCGGGAGGGACCGTTAATCTTCCTGCCTGGAGAAATAATTTCCTGTAATTTTGACGACGGTTCCGGAGAGGAGGATCAGGGCAAACAGGTTTGGAAGCGCCATCAACCCGTTCAGCACGTCGGCGAGGGTCCAGACGAATTGTATCGTGACCAGCGAACCGACAACGAAGAGAGCGACAAAGATCCACCGGTACGCCATTCTTGATTTGATACCGAACAGATATTCCACACATCGGTCCCCGTAGTAGGACCACGTAATGGCCGTGGAGAACGCAAACAGAACAACGGCCAGTGTAATAAGCAAGCCTCCGATGGATCCGATCCCGGCCATCCGCCGGAATCCGGTGATAAACGCCACCCTTGTAAGGGAAACCTGATTTTTCAGGGTTTTCGCGTACATGGTCAGGTTCTTTTTGGTCTCCAGGGTGCCCTCCGAGATCTTTACGGTTCCCGTGAAGGGTTCACGTTCCGTTTCGCCGAGGAGAAGTATTCGTTTAAATAGACCGGGCCCGCTGGTCCGAACAATAAGGGGTTTTTCGGGACGGTCTTCCGGCTGGATGGATGGCGGAAGATCCTCTTTTGGTGGTGCGCCTGCAATGCCTTCGTTGAAGACGAGGACCACATTTTCCTCCGGCTCACCGTTTTCGACGTGAATGGTTCCGGAGTATTTTGTCGCGTCTTCAAGAAAGTTGCCGGCCTGTCGGTCAAGCCGGTTTTCGTCCACCGGCTGAAGTACCGTTACGTCTCCAAAAGAGAGGTCCGGGTTGTAAAATTTCTTTTCCCAGGTTCCGGTGACGATAATGGTTAATGCGGTCAGTGAACAGATCAGGATGGTGTCGATAAATGGCCCGATCATCGCGACGAGTCCTTCCCGAGCGGGTTCCTCCGTTCGCGCTGCGGCGTGAGCGATCGGTGCGGAGCCGAGACCGGATTCGTTGCTGAACAATCCCCGGGCCACACCGTACCTCAGAACCAGAGCGAAACCTGCACCAAGAAATCCACCCGTCGCGGCGGTTCCCGTAAAGGCGTCGTGAAACACCATGCGGAACGCTCCCGGAATTTTGTTGAAGTGTGTGAGAAGAATGGCGACGCAGCCAAGCACGTAAAGAATGGCCATAAACGGCACGAGCCGGCTGGCCACTTTTCCGATGCGTTTGATGCCTCCCACGATAACAAGCCAGATCAGGAAGGCGATGGCGAGACCGGAGACGAGAACCGGAATTCGAAAATCGTCTTTCAGAATGGCGGCGGCGTTGTTGGCCTGGACCATGTTGCCGATGCCGAAGGTCGCGCCCGCCGCACAGACCGAAAACACCACGGCAAGCCATTTCCAGGACGCCCCGAGGCCCCGTTCGATGTACATCATCGGTCCGCCCATGATCGAACCGTCCTCCTGGTTCGTTCGGTACCGGAGGGAAAGGGTGCAACTGGCAAATTTCGTGGCCATGCCAAACACGGCCGTGATCCACATCCAGAACAACGCTCCCGGTCCGCCCATGTGAATGGCCGTTGCCACACCCCCGATGTTACCGATGCCGATGGTCGCGGAAAGGGCAGCGGAGAGGGCCTCAAAGTGATTAATTTCTCCTTCGTCTTCCGGATCGTCGTAGTACCCGGCGATGCAGGCCAGACCATGGAAAAATTTCCGGATCTGCACACCCCGAAGGCGAATGGTCAGGAAGACCCCCGTAAGCAGCAGCGCGGGGATCATACAGTAGGGTCCCCAGATAAAACCGGAGATTTCGGCGAGCCTGTCCGTTACACTTGCTACCGTCATGAGCTGAGGTTCCATGGGACTGGACGTTCACAGGTTTTCCCATAAACCGGAACGGTTTCCGGTGTTTCGTTCGAACGGAATTCTGACTGTTCATGTTCCTTATTCGGAAAATACGCGTTCGTTTTTAAATCCGGGCGGGATTGAGCTTTGCCGTGTCGTGCGGGGATGCGTCGGAGGGGGGTTTTTCTCGTCCGCCGTTGGGGAAACGGAAGGCCGAAACTGCCTCGTGTTTCCTGTTCCTTTACAACAAGAATAACGGAACCTAAAATATTTTTTGTCGTTCAAATTTTCGGTACATGCCATTCGTTCAATTTATGACAGATGGAACAGGAACTTCCCGAGGAACTTCAGGGTGGCTTCAAACTTGAGGTCGAATCGTACTTTGACAACGTCCCGCTTCAGGAGTTTCTCCACGCCTATGTGCCGACGGAGTCGGACCGGTACCTGAAAAAACTGGTCGATCGCGGACTTGTCAAGGTGAACGGACAAACGCGTCCGCTGAATTTTCGTGTGAAGGCCGGGGACCGTGTGGAGGTGGGACAGCCGGAGCGGGAGCCGAGCGAACCCACCTATCCGGATCCGGAAACGATCTGGCATGATGAGCAGGTAGCCGTGGTGGAGAAGTATCCCGGACAGAAGATCGGCACGGAGGTTGCGGGAACGGTGCCGGTCAACCAGAAGCTTCCGGACGAATTTCTCGCCTCCTTTCCGCTACCGCCGAACCGCGCTGTTTATCCGCTGTTTTCCGTTCCCATATATGCGAGTGGCCTTGTGGTGCTTGTGGGGAACGAAAGTCGGCGAAACGAACTCCGGGAACAGCTGGGAACACCGGATTGCCGGGTGGTTGGGGAAGCTGTTCTCGACGGACGCATGAGCGAGGAACGAATTGTGGAGGAAGCCCTGATTCGGTCCTCGAGGGATCCCGGCATCCGGGTGGTTGATCAGGAGGGGGAGAAGAAGGCAAAAACGGAAATTCGGCCGGTCGAGAAGTTCCGGAAGTTCACCCACGCAGAAATTGTTCCCCGGACGGCCGTCGACCATCAGGTTCGAGCTCACTCAAAGTACATACACCATCCACTTTCGGTTGATCCGGAGTACGGTTACCGGGAAGAACTGATGCTCTCCGAGTTCAAGGAGGATTACCGGGAAAAACCGTTTCAGGAAGAGCGACCGCTCATACAGCGACTGACACTTCACTGGTCGGAGGCAACGTTCCCGGTGGAAACGGAAACCGAACCGGTCTCCCTCTCGTCGGAACGCCCCGAGGACATGGAAATAACCCTGAAGCAACTCCAGAACCACGGCGGGTAAAGAATTTCGGACGGCACAGGTCCCTTGTTCTTCCGGCGGTTCCTTCCTTACGACTGGTATTCCTTCGGGCAGCAGTAAATGTTCTGATGTTCGTCGAATTCCCCGGTGGAGGTGACCTCAATGATTTCGCCCTCGTATCCGATCCGGTACACGTCGTAGTTATGTTCCTGCCAGAAGGAAAGCACGTCACCAGGGGTCTCGCCCGCGCGAGAGAGGTGTTCCCGGTTGAGTTCCATCAGCACATCGGGACGAAAGGAGGCCAGGCTTTCCAGTCCGCCGCGGAGAACGTTTAATTCGCCTCCTTCGACGTCCAGCTTCAGAACGTCGAGTCGCTGAATGTCGTTCTCCTCGACGTAATCGTCAAGCTTCCGGGTGTTGATTTTCTCGGTCCGGTACTTCCCGTTGTCTCCGGTGGACCCGTTTTCTTTGTGGATGGTGGCCATACCGGTGTTGTGCAGGTCTTTTCCGTTGTCCCGGGGGATGTATAGGTCACTGGTTTTCTCCCGGTTGGAGAGCCCGAAGCCGTTCACGACGACGTTTTCGAAATCGTTCACACGGAGGTTTCGATGCAGTTTTTCGAGGTGGTATTCGCTGGGTTCAAAGGCGTGAACTTCTCCATTGGTAAGCCGCTTGGCGGCCAGCATCGTGATCACCCCCACGTTGGCTCCTACGTCAAAGAACACCTGGTCCGGGCAAAGCATCTTCTTCAGTAACTTTACCTGGCCCCGATCCTCTTCTTCTACGCCCTGCCAGAAGATGTTGGATTCAATGTAATCCGAAAGCTGAACCCAGATTTTGATGTCCTCGTCGTATTCGGTCAGGATTTGCTCGCCGTTGTACCGGTTGCCGAAATATTCCCGGATAAACGGAGCAATCTCCCAGGCCAGATTGTCAATAATGGGCGTTTTTGTGGAAGTACGCAGTGCTTTCTGGAG
Source organism: uncultured Planctomycetia bacterium (assembly GCA_964580675.1). Taxonomy (GTDB): domain Bacteria; phylum Planctomycetota; class MHYJ01; order CAYXQY01; family CAYXQY01; genus CAZOLI01. Next base: position 18,507 of record CAZOLI010000014.1, on the reverse strand, counting down.
CAGAAAGAGTTCTTTCATGGCCTAACTGACGTAGAGATACTGAATTCCACGGTAAAGCGCGAAAGTAGTACCTGTCGATCCGATCTCGGCCGTAGATGGAAGTGCTTTTGGAAATCCCGACCGAGTTCCAGGTTTGGACGTCAGGAAAGACGGGTGAGAAATAGTATCTGGCGGATCTATCCCCCCTAAAATCATCTTTTGTTAATTATATATCTACTCAGTTGTTGATATCAATGATTGTCCTTACAAAAATACGCCAGATTGCACAAAATACCCGCCTGGAATTAATAAATTATGAAAAATTAAAAATAAATTCTTTGTAGGAGTGGAAATAATACGTTGGTCAACCGTCTTGGTATGATGAGGTTCGAGCAAGGGATGAAACATGATGGAAATTCGAGCAACGTCTCAGCATATCTTTTTTGAATTCGAACGATTTTATTGATTTATTTGAAACAGAATTTATTTGTGGTTATAATTCCGGGACACATTGACCATACGAACGTGGCATGGACCGGGAGAACTGCTGAACTGGTGTTGTGAAAGATTCGGGCAACCGGTCGGACGCCCGGTTCCCCAAAAAAGGTCTAGAATTCGCATGGAGAACATCGATGCAGTCCAGAACAGTGAACCTCGCCGAACTTGCCGAAGAGGTATCCGGTGAGGACGGAGAGGCGAACCTCGTAACGCGTCAGACCGGGAAACAGCTTCGCCGCCGTCTGGAGGATTTACTGGACCAAGCCGAGGAACCAACGGTTTTTGTCGTGTCTTTCTCGGACGTGGGCATCGTTGATTACTCTTGTGCGGACGAGGTATTTGCCAAAACGGCCGGCCGGATGGTCCAGGGAGAGTACGAAGAGTCCTATATGCTGCTTGACGAGATGTCCGACAGCCATTACGAGAACGTCGACGTGGCACTGGAGCAGAAGAAATTATGTCTGATCGGTCGTCGGGCCGAACGTGAGGAGTTCGAGGAGCTGGGCAAAATTGACCGTTACCTCAAAGATGTCCTGGAACTGATTAACGAACGCGGTCAGCTAACGGCCCGGGAACTGTCCGAAACGTTTGACCTTGAGCACAACACAGCTTCCACCCGCCTTGGCAACCTTTACAATGCTCGGCTTGTCGTCCGGGATCACGGGGCTGTTGATGAGGGAGGCCGCATGTATATCTATCAGACCCTACCGTCAATCGTCGATCGGGCGTGAACGCCTGGCTGGCTTTTTCCATTTCGCCTGTTAGACCAATGCCGGTTCGGCCTTGAAAACTTCAACCAAATCTGTTGAAATGAACATTCTGGGCTGAAGGAGGGGAAATTTCCGGTTGAGAGGGAGCATTTTTGTTCCCGGACCGGAAAGTCAGCCCGGCGTTTTTTATTCCGTTTACTGGGTTTTTCTTTTGTAAGGAGGTGTCGAAATGGCCGGGAACATCAACTCCGTTATTCTTCAGGGGCGATTGACCCGTGATCCGGAACTCCGGTACACCCCCGGTGGAACGGCGGTCTGTGATCTCAGTCTTGCCGTTAACCGGTATTATCGGGACGATAACAACGAACGGCAGGAAGAAACCCTGTTTGCCCCTGTAACCGTCTGGCAGCGTCAGGCGGAAAACTGCAGCGAATACCTGGAAAAGGGTAGCCAGGTGATTATTGAGGGCCGATTAAAGATGGATGAATGGGAAAACGACGACGGCGAAAGTCGGAGTCAGTTGAAAGTCGTGGCCCAGAACGTGCAGTTTCTTGGTGCGGGTGGGGGCGGCGGTCGTCCCGAACAGGCCGAAGCCACAGCCTCCACTCAGGCGCAGAACAGCCCGGCCGCAGGTCCCGGCGGCAATCCGGACGAATCGGACGACGAGGAATTTGAGGACATTCCCTTTTAGCGCATTTTCCGGTTCGTTCGAACACGACACCTCAGGGACCTTTTGTCTCCCCCGCTTGTTTCCACACAACAGGCCTTCCATAAATACTGTTCGGGCAACGATACCGTTCTGGGGGGTATATTTCTCTTCCGCAGATTGCCTCTGCGGTGATGTCTTCATCACACGGGGGACGGCTTATTTCCCAAATATGGCGTCCATCTTTTCGCAGTAGAGGTTGTAATCGTCTTCGCTGTATAAGACGAAGCGAATCCGGTCCATTGGCATTTGGTCCAGCATTTCCTTCGAGGTGTTCAGAGCAATCTCGCAGGCCTCTTCGGGAGGATACCCGAACGCTCCCGTAGAAATCGCCGGAAAGGCGATGGATCGCACATCGTTTTCAATGGCCCGCCGGAATGCATTTCGATAGCAATCGGTCAGTAATTCATCCGAGGGGTCATCTTTGCCGTAGACCGGACCGAGACAATGAATCACGTATTCATTCGGAAGTTCGTGTCCACCCGTTATGACCGCTTCTCCGGGTTTGATGGGGGCCAGCGATTCGGTTTCCCGTTCAAGGCCGTAACCGGCGGCGCTATGAATGGCGCCGGCCACGCCCCCACCGGTGCGAAGCTGGGCATTGGCCGCATTGACGATAGCCTCGATATCCGGTTGATTTATGATGTCTCCCTTTGTGGCTTCCAGAATTACGCCCTTACGTTCAATTTCCATGATGGATTGATAAAATGAAATTAACGTTCGGTGGATCCGACCGGCGAGTGATTTCTCTTCGAATGCCGGGCCGGATCACGATGCAGTCGACCGGGAGTTCATATCTGAACTGCTCACTTCTTTTACTGTAAGTACGTTTCGGTGTCCAGTACAAATTCCCACGTGCGGGTTCGAATCCGGAATGGCGTGTTCGGGCTCTGCTTATCTGGCACCGTTTCGGAGATTGAGAAAACGGTGACTCAAAGAGGGAAATCTACCCGTTCTATTGCTCCTCATTCGGTGACAATTCTTCGCCCCGCAACCTGGACGCCCGATCTCATAGACTGGTTTTTCTCGTATGGACGGGGATGCTTTGAGGATTGGCCGGAGCTGCCTCTGGCGATCCGGGGTACTTCCTTCCGAAAGGACGTCTGGCGGGCACTGCTTGCCACGGAACCGGGAACGACAGTAACGTACGGTGAGCTTGCGGACCGCGTGGGCCGACCGGGAGCGGCGAGAGCGGTGGGGGCCGCGTGTCGCAAAAATCCACTTCCGGTTCTCGTGCCCTGTCACCGGGTTATCAGAGCGGATGGTTCGACGGGCAATTATTCGGGCCCGGAAGGGATGAAAACCGCCCTTCTGAAACACGAACGGCGACATACCGACAATTCGTAGGGTATCGCTGTATTTATTGATACCGGTTCAGCTCCCGTAGAATTACTCCGGGAGCCTCCGCCGAGAGGAGGTCACCGACGAGCTGGTCGTCCTGAAGCATATCCCCGAGCCGCTCGTAAATTTTAAGGTACGTCGAGTCATCGTATGGAGGAGCAACGATACAGATAAAGAGTCGGACCGGTTCGCCGTCGGGCGCGTCGAACTCAAATCCATGCTCCGAACGCCCTATGGACATGATCATGTCCCGTGCCTGCATGGTCCGCACGTGAGGAAGCGCAACCTGATTCCCGAGTGCCGTTGATGCTCGTTTTTCCCGGTTCAGAAGGTCGTCGTAAAGTTTGCTTTCGTTTGAAACTTCCGGTGCTCCTTCCAGCAATTCCACGAGTTCCTTCAGGATCTCCTTCCGGTTTCGCTCAAGAATTTCCTCCCGATCCATCGTTTCCCGTTCCTCGGCCGGAAGGGGTTCTGTTTCCATATCGGTTCGGATGCGTTCCGGTTTTAAAATTTTCGTGAATCGCATGAAGATTCGTATATTAAAAACGCTGATGTTCGCCGGTGTTCACCAGGGTAACGGAGTCGCCCTGTCAATGTCATCGGCAGCCCCCAACAAATGGGTTTCATCCCAACTTTATGTTCTATTTTTCGTATGTAAATTGTAGGATCTATTTAAAATGAATAAATGGCAGAATACCATCAAACAGGTTTCTTCTCGCAATGACCGATACATGTACATGATATTATCGACAAAACCCTTTATCGAATTTGTTTTGCACTGGGGGTTCCTGTGATAATAAATCGATTGAGCGGGCTCAGCCCACGGAATATTACAAATTAAGGGATCAGGATATGAATCAGGAAGGCGGTCGCATAAATCGGGGATTCATTCTTATTCTGGCGGTGGTGTTTCTGTTTGGATTCTGGGTTGTGATTAAGTATCGGTCCGCACAAAATACGGACCGTGAGCAGGTTTCGATCCCCGAAGATGGCGGCCAGCAGACGACGGAGGATTCCGGAGAAGCCCGTAACGTTCAGAAGTTGATCGACTCGGCCCGGGAGGCACGGCAAAACGAAGAGTTTAAACAGGCTCTGCAATTGCTTGGCCGGGCCAGGTCTCACCTCTCCGGGAACGAAGACACCGCGCAGATTCGTGAACTTCAAATACTGGAGAAAAAGGTCAAAAAGGATCGAAAGCGTCAGGAGGTGACGAAGCGGGCGAAAGAATATGCCGAGAACAAGAACTGGAAAAAGAGTGCTGAACTCTATGAATCACTTGCGTCCGGTAACCTCCCGGAGGATAAGAAGAAAGGGTACCGGAAAAAGGCGGATCGGTATCGGTTCCGTCAGTTCAGGAAAAAAGCGAGAACGGTTCTGGAAGGTGATTCACCGGATCGGGAAGCAGCTATAGAATACCTGGAAAAAGCACTTTCGTACCGGAAGGACGAAGAGGTCAGAAACCGGATTCGGATGCTGCGTGAAGAGATCAATCTGGCCAAGGAGAAAGAAAAATTTAGAAAAAGGATGAAGAAAGGAGAGGAATTAATGAAGGACGAAAAATTTAAGAAGGCGATCTCCTTATACGAGAAGTTGCTGGAAAATGCTCCAGGAACGAACGAGAAAGAGAGCGTGCAAAAAAAGATGGAAGAGGCCCGGGAAAATCTTCGCAACCGGAGGAAACTGTACAGGGTATGGATGAAAAAAGCGAGGCGGGCAAAGAAGGAGGAGAACTGGTCCGAGGTTCGGAAATTTGCCAAAAACGCCAACCGGCGATTGCCCGGACGGGAGGAGGCCATAGCACTACTTGAGGAAGCAAAGGAGAAGTTGGTACTGCAGGATATGGTGAAGATTCCCGGAGGAACATACCGTATTGGAGAGGATCGCGTTCCGGGTTCCCCCTCGAGAACGGTGAAAGTAGACACATTCCACATCGATCGTTACGAAGTGACCAATAAACAGTACTACAATTTTCTTCGTGAAACGGATCGGGAACGCCCACCGGGATGGGACGGCGACAAATTCCCCGAAGGTACGGGGGATCATCCCGTGATGGGGGTCAGTTACAACGATGCCAGGGCTTATGCGGAGTGGGCGGGGAAACGTCTCCCGACCGAAGTGGAATGGGAAGTTGCGGCCCGTGGAACGGACAGCTCCCGATATCCCTGGGGAGACGAGTTGGGGTCCGTACCGGCCAATACGCTTGAGTCCGGTCGGGACCAAATCTCTTCTGTTGATCGCTACCGGGCCGGTCGAAGCGAATTCAACGTGTTAAACATGACCGGAAATGTATCGGAGTGGACGAAAACAAAATCGATCATTCGGCTTGAAGGAAACAACGTCGTGTACCGAATTGTGAAAGGGGGATCCTTTTTGTATCCCGTGAAGGAATGTCGACCGTCAAACCGGGTCCGCCATCGACCGGATGTGCGGATATACGGGGTCGGTTTTCGGTGTGTTCGCCGTGAATAAGTAATATACACGTGATATGCCGGCGGAAACGGAAAAGAGTGAACAGGAGGGACCAACGTCCGGACCCGGTAACGACGCTGATCTATCCGACGGTCAGCTGGTGGATCAATTTCAGGAGGAAGGAGACGAGAAGGCGTTTAACGAAATCGTTCGCCGGTACAAAGATTACGTGTACAATGTTGTGTCGTATAATGTGAGTTCGGAGGAGGCGGTGCAGGATCTTGCCCAGCAGACCTTTGTGAATGCGTACGAGGGGCTTGGTGATTTTCGGAAAGAATCTTCCCTGAAAACGTGGCTTTTCCGGATCGCAAAAAATCTCTGCAACTCCCATCATCGCAGGGAAGGCCGAAATCGAGAAACGCCTTCCGGAACCTTCCGGGAGCAAAATGACGGGGAAGAGTCCTCGTTTCCGGAACCCGGTCAGCACGAAACCAATCCGGCAGACAGCGTTACCACCAGGGAGCGGCAGGAGATTGTCCGGGAGGAAATTGAACAGCTGAAAGAGCAGTTTCGCGATATAATTCTTCTTCGCGAAATTGAAGATCATCCGTACGAGGAAATTGCCGATATGCTTGATGTACCCGTTGGAACCGTTCGGTCCCGTCTATACCGGGCCCGATCGGCATTGCAGGATCGCCTGGAGAATCGGTTGGGCGAAGATCTAACGGAATTTTGCTGATATTCGTATCGTTATAATGGTGACGCCTCGATGTTGTTGGAACTTTTCAACGAATTATCCATCTAATAAATGTCTTTGAAGGAGGATCGGTCCTATCCTCTTACAGTTGTCTTTTAAACACGGTTCAACCAGCCATGACCTCGGAAAACGATAACTCGGAACCGGATGAAACGGAAACAACTCAAAACCTTGAGGGAGCTCTCGGGGGAGGTTCCGGGGAGGGACAGCATTTCGTCCGCCCGTCCATTGTAAGTGGTGATGTTGTAGGGGGTTATGAAGTAAAGGAAGAAATTGGTATGGGGGGAATGGCTGTTGTGTACCGTGGTTTTGACCCGTCACTTGAACGGGAAGTGGCACTGAAAGTGCTTCCACGGAACCTGGCGGACGAAGAATCCTCCCGGAAGCGATTTATCCGTGAAGCCCGTTCCGCTGCCTCCCTGAACCACCCGAATATTGTCCAGGTGTATTCGGCCGGTGAGGAAGACGGTTACGTCTTTATGGCGATGGAATTCATCCGGGGACGGACCCTGAAAGCGGTCATAGAGGAACAGGGCCAATTTGAATATCGGGAGGCGCTCCGTATTGCAAGGGACGTGGCCGCGGCTCTTCAGGCTGCGCATAATAACGGCATTATTCACCGTGACATCAAACCCAGCAACATCATGCTCACCGGGGAAGGTGAGGTCAAAGTCGCGGATTTCGGACTGTCCCGCAGTGTTTCGGCCAACAGCCGAATCACGAGAACCGGAACATACCTCGGCACCCCGGCTTACAGTTCCCCGGAACAATGTGAGTCCCATGATCTGGACGAGCGAAGTGATATTTATTCCCTCGGTGCCGTTTTATACGAAATGATGACCGGTGAGATTCCCCACGAGGCGGATACCCCTCTTTCCATGATGAAGAAGATTGTGGAACGTGAACCTCGCCCCATTGAAAAATTCAATGACTCGGTGCCGGAAGACGTGACCGTGTTTGTTCGGACCATGCTTTCTCGGGATCCGGATGATCGTTTTCAGGATGCGGGGGAGGTGATATCGGAGATCGACAGGCTTCTCGATTCGGAGTCCGCCTCATCGCGAACGGATGAAGTTGTTTCGGCCGGGGGAGAGGGCCCATCCGAGCAGGAAAGACAGGTGATGAATTCCGGCCTCAAAATTCTTGGTTCGATAGCCATTCCGGCGGCATTGATTCTTTTCGGTTTCCTTGTGGTCCCGTTATTACTGAGCCCCGAGAAAACTGATACCTCTCCGGATCAAACAAATCGAAACGGGAATCGAACCGCCCGTAGCACGGACGGCCCGGCAGGTCAAAAGGAGCGTGTGCAAATTGCGATCCTTGATTTTCACAATGGGACGGGAAAGGAAAGTAAGAGTTGGATGGAGATTGGCATTCCGGATCTATTAATTTCCCAGCTTTCGCAGGTGGACAGCCTGAGACTGTATTCCCGCGCGGAAGTAAAAAGTGCCCTTTCGGAAGAAAATCGTTCTGAGAAACCGGGAATTTCGAAAGACAGGGGAAAAACCTCGACGAGATTGAAAAAAGCGGAAGTCCGCGCTCTTGTTGAAATGGGGGCGGATGTTGCGGTGAAAGGAAGGTATTATATTCAGGGAGATAAAATTCGGATCCCCGTTCAGGTCTTTAAGTTAAACAGTGGGGATCAGTCGTTCAAAAAATTGACGACGATACAGAAAACCGGCGACACGTCGGATATTTTTCCGGTTATGGATTCTCTGTCCGGGGAGCTCGCGGAGGTTCTCCAGCGTTCGGAAAGGAGGGCAATTGCTGCCGTTTCAGAGAGCACCAGAAATCAGGAACCTCAACAGAACACAAGGGATCAATTCGCGAAGGATCTTCAGGGAAAGGTGTTTGCGGAGCTGGATGTCGGTGTGGAGAAAAACCAGGAAAAAGGATCGGAGAAGTCGGACCTGGCGGTTGGGCCGGATCAAAATACGTCTGAGAGAAGAAACCAGACTCGTGAGAAGGAGGAACCCAAAAAAAGCGAAACCGGGCAATCAGAGGAGCGGGAATGGAATAAAAACTTCCGCAATTCAGCTCTCGAAGAGGAAGAGACGGATAAGGTGAAAAAGAAAATGGAACGGGAACTGCAGGAGAAGCTCAGAAGTAGTTTAACAGGTAAGGACATCAGTAAAGGAGAGATGATGGAAATACATAGGCTGGTCTGCAAATCCCGGCAGGCAAGGGAGAATAACGACTACGAAAAATTGAGGGAAGTCAGGGAAGAACTGATTGAATCGCTTATAAATAAGGAAAAATTGCGGGAAAAGGTGAAATTACGCGTTCTGAAGAAACTACGGAGGCACGGTGGAGGTTCAGGAGAAGAGGGAGAGGAAAGCATCGAGCCCGAGTTGAGGGAGAAATCAAATCATAACAGCAATAACGACGAGTAAACCGATATGCCCGCTGACTGTGACATAGAGGAAGAAAAAATTTCCGCTTATCTGGACGGGGAACTCCCGGAATCGGAAGCGGAACGAATCGAGGAACACCTTGGCAGCTGTTCGACCTGTCAGGAAGTACACGACGGATTAAGAGTCGTTCAGAACGTGGCTTCCTCGGCGTCCCGGCGTTCGGCCCCGGACGGTTTTCTGTTCCAGGTCCGGCGAAAAACACAACAGCAGACCAACGACGGCGAATCCCCGGTCGGAGACGGGAACCTCTCTTCCGGATCCCCGTCGGGACAGGCCTCCGCCGAATCGACCGAGGAACCGGACAACCAGCCCGGAGCGGGTTCCCTCCTGAAATTCGGGTCCATCGCAGCGGGCATTCTTCTTTCCGTCCTTTTGACCGGCGTTCTTGTATTTCAGGGGATCGATTCGGTGGAAAAATCAAACGAGGTTTCTCAGAAGGTCGCTCAAACTGAAACCGAAACCGGGGAATCACCATACGAAGCATCGGATCAGTCAAAAGCCGGCAGCACGGACCTGAATGAATCGGAGCGAGGTAACCGGATTTTGCCGGAAACACGCAGAACCCAATCGGAAAAAGAAACGGAGACGGCGGATTCTCCGGAGGAAAAAGAGGGGAACAGATCAGGGGCCAGGAAAAGTGTGAAAAATGAACAAGTTATTCAGCAGAAGAAGGGAGTAAAAGAGAAAGATAAGAAAATGAACAAAAAGAAGACAGGGTCCGCATCGAACGAGAGGCTGGGAATGACGGAAGAGAGAAAACAAGCAAAACGCGGATTTAGAAAAGGTCGGGTGGATAAAGACAACGGGAACGAATTGGAACTCAAGAAGAGTCTGCCAAAAGCCACCTGTATGATTGCACTGTTTGACGAACCCGATCGAATGAAAAACGGACTGGTAAAGTCGCTGAAAAGAATTGGGGTCACGGAAATTTCAATTCGCGACCGGAGCAGAAAGGAACTGCGAACGATTGATTTAACCGGTGAAGGGTCCGAGAAGCAGATGGCCACGCTTGTGGATCACCTGGGGACCGTGAAAAAGAACAGACGGAATGAACAGGAAGCCACCACCGCCAAGAAGAACACCCGCGAAGAGGATCAGAAGAACGGAGAAAAAAAGCAGGACGAAGAAACCACACCGATCCTTCACCTGACCCTGACCCTGAATTTGAATCAGGCAAAACATCTGCTGGGTTCCATGGCGTTTCAGGGTTTTCATCCCACGGTTTTTGCACCGATGATTCTGAGGCCCAATCTTCAGAAACACCTGATTCAGCATTTGAGCCGGCAAACCAAATACACGGATCCGGAGGATTATTACATTGGATTTGCACATCCCAGCAAGAAGATGCGGAAGGTTCTGAGCGAATATCGGAAAAAACGCGAGGACAAACCCACACGGACCCGGCGCCGAATTCTAAAAACACTGAACCTGCTCCTTGCTTATTCCCGGCTGGAAATGGAGCAGAATGTACGGGAAGCCGAAAAGCGAAAAGAGCTGGCCAAAGAGGGAGAAGAACCGGAAAGGGAAAGTCAACCTGAAGAAAATCGGGAAATTGAGAGCGGAAAGAACGAACTTTCGGAACAACGGGCATCGTTAATGAGTTGGCGGATCCGCAATTTCTGCCAGCGAGCCGATCAATATCAGGAAGGAGAAATCAGCGTCGATGTCCCGGACAGGGAAGCGAAACCCGAGGAGTTGGTCCGGGCGTGGATCAAGAACCTCGAGCACATTAAACCGGAGACATTGAAGAGGGCCGTTTCCGGACAGGTTGGCGAGAAACGGGAAACAGAGAGGAATCAGGAGGCAGCGAAACCGGATCGTTCTTCGCGCACCGGTATTCTGACCGTGCTGATGTTGAGGATACGGTAACAGACACTATCACCCTGTCACTCACCGATAATCCACCAGCCCGCTATTGGTTGGACACCCTCTGTCACAGGAGCGTTTGGAACGTTCTGTTCCAGTGATGAATCCGATTTCGAATGGCCTGTTTCCAGTCCTTCTCCGGCTGATCGCGGTATGCATAGATGATCGATCGGGCCATCGGTACCAGACAACCCATTCCATCGTCGTCCACCAGGGAGGCAAGTCGTTCGGAGGAACCTCCCTGTGCACCGATTCCCGGTGTGAGGAGGATGCTGTTCGACAAGGTGTTTCTCAGGATATCGAACGCTTCGGGCTGAGTCGCCCCAACCACCGCACCGATGTTTGAATACCCGCAGTTGCCCCTGCGTTCTTCGGCGTATTCGTCAAGAAGATTGGCGATGCGAAGATACACGGGGCCATTATTGGTTTCGAGATCCTGAATATCCCTGGATCCGGGATTTGACGTTTTCACGAGGAAGAACAATCCCCCGCTGGTTCGATCGGCCGAATCGATAAACGGTTCGATACCGTCGTGTCCGAAAAATGGATTGAGGGTCACGGCGTCACAGGGGAATGGCGGGTCGTATGAGGGGACTTCCGGATCCTCCTCGTCACCGGGGGCGGATCCGAAAAAGCCACGTGCATACGCCGATGCGGTGGAGCCGATGTCCGATCGTTTTACGTCGGCAATGACGATCAGCCCGGCCTCTCTTGCTCTGTTCAGGGTCCGGCGAAACACCCGGATGCCCGGAGGCCCGAGCTGTTCGTAAAACCCGATCTGAATCTTTACGGCAGGGACGAGGTCGGCGGCAATCTCCAGGATTAGTTCGTCAAATTGTTCCACGGCCCTGGCGATTTCTCCCGGGCTGGATTGTTCGTCCATGTCGTAGTTCTTCCGTACTTCTTCCGGAAACCAGAGGGGTCTTGGATCAAGTCCAACCGCGAGGAGACTTTCCGTTTTTCGGATTCGGGCCCGGAGACGATCCGCGAAATGATTGTCTGGCATGTGTTCGTACGGTTCTTAAAAGTGTATTTGTATAAAGCCATCTTTATGCGGCGTCCACTTCCCGAGATTCCCAGTTCTTCCTCCAGAAATGGAAGGCAGAAACTCAACCCTCTTTTTAGATGGTGCAATTTTAGCCTGTGACCACAACCATTTTGGAAATGCGCGCGTTTTCTTTGATGTCACAGCCCGTTTCTCCGACGTTTAGCGGGGTTGTTAGTTTAATGCCGGAGCGGGCCAGAAACGCCGGATGAGAACTGCCGGTACGAAGTAGGCGTTCGTGAGGAAACACAATGGCGACCCCGTTAGGCACGTTGTCCGGTCGTTCGTTGTATTCGACGAGGTATGTCCCCTCGTTAAGGTGCCACCATCCGTAATCATCCTCCGGGTCCTCCTTTTCCGGTTCAATAAGGTGTTGGTCTGCCTCCACAAATTCACTTCCACCGAAATCCAGAGAACCGGAGCCGGTTACTTCATACACGGAGTTTACCGTGAGATCACATGAATCGGCGTGTTCCTGTGTGTCCCGATGGATGGTGTCGGCCAGTCCATCAAAGATGTCACGTCCTCTTTCCGTTGTCATGGTCTTCCGTTAAGAATCCGTTTCGAAATCCAATTGACTGTCAGCGCAGTGCGTCTCCTGAAACAATTAGAGGAATCTCCCCTGTCCCTGATTGACATGTGGAAGGGGATGGGGGATGGTTTGTCCCCATCTCCCGATGTGAATCAAAAGTCTGCGTTACTTCGTCCAGGAGTCGAGACGTTTCTGCAGGTCCTCATTGAATTCCTTTTTCTGTTTCCTGGTTTTTTTTCTAATTTTTCTCTGATTTTTCTTTACCCACTGGCTCCATTCTTTTTCTTTGTCAAAGGATTCCCCCGTCGTTCGTTGAAGTGTTTCCTTCAGGATAGGGGCAATCGTGTTGTACCGGGTGATCGTTCGCTGGTACTGTTTGTTGGAGGTAGTGCCGCTGCCGCCGGAGCTACTTCCCGTTCCCCCGGGGGTGCCGCCTCCGCTCCCCGTCCCACCGGAACCGCTTCCGGTGCCAGCATTCTTCCTTTGTTCCTTCGCGTTTTCGTAAGCACTTTTTAGTCGAACCAGAAAAGTCGAAATGGGCTCGACGGCGGACCACGATTCCAGTTTCTTCAGTCCCTTTGCCGATTCCTTGCAGGCACCGAGAAACTTATGATTCGAGATTTTTACCGTTTTTAGCAGAAGGGGTTGTCGACGATGATCTTCGAGATCCGAAATGGCTTTCATGAGGGCTTCGTACGCATCCGGTTTGTTCTTGAAATACGAAGGAAACCTCTGGAGTTCCTCGGTTGCCCACGGATCTCCATAATCACCGATTTCGCTTAAAATATCCGAAACAAGGTCTTCCTTGTTTCTGAACCGTTTGGCCGTATCGATAAGTGTTTCCGTGATCATCCGGTGCTTAACGGTTGTGAGGCTGTTCACGGCACTGATAATGTCACTGGCCTTTTTTGCGTTCTGGAGGTCCTTCTCGAATTGTTCAATCGCTTTTTTCGCGTCTTTTTTGGAGTCCGCCTGAACCTGGGCCGTCATCGGACTGTTTCCGGCCAGCAGAAGAAGGACACCAAAAAGAAGAAGAGAACACGTGTATCTGGTTCGATTCATGGGTGATTGCCTCCTTTTGACAGGTGTCGGGTTCATATTCTTATGAATTCGCAAATATTCAGAAATTGAATTATATTTTAAATGGATTGTATTAACAACAGAGGAGGTGGATTGGACCGGGGGAATTCCCATCGAATTCTGATTCATTCATCGAACTCGAATAAATGGGGGGGCCCCGTTCCGGAACACGTTCTGGATCAACACTGAAGGACCGAGGTCCTCACCGGTCAAGCGTTCTTTGCTCAACGTGCAAGCATCGAATTAAAACGTCAAAATTTGATGGTTTGACCCTCTGTGAACAGGGGTAATTGAAATTGACCGGTGTTTGTGAAACGATAGAATAGAGCTGTTCTGGTCAGAGCAAAACAATTCATTTCCGGAAGCCTGCTCTGTTGTTTCCAACCCTTTTGGCCGGATCCGGCGGGATGTGGGGAACACAATCGGTTTTTTGATGCAATTTGACCGGATCCTTTTCTGGCCGAACGAAACATGAAGACAATTACGTTAACGGCGTATTCAAAGGACGGGGATCAAATCACGAGCTATTCGTGGGACGGCTCCGACCGGCTGGTCATCGGGAAATCGTCCAGCTGTCACTTCACGATTAAAAACAAATACATCTCCCGACAGCACGGCCTCCTTATTCTGCGGGACGAAACGCTTGTTTACTTTGATCTTGATTCCCTCAACGGAACGTACGTGGACGGGGAGCCCATTGAACACATGGAACTGGCATCCGGGGATCGTTTTCGCATTGGGCCGATTACCATTCACGTCCTCGTGGAAGCCAGGGAACCGTCGGAGGAAAAGAAGGTCAGGAAAGAAAAGAAAGATTCGGGAGAGGGAACGTTTCCGCCAGACCGGGATCGCTTTCGAGAACCGGGTTCCGATCCGGGGGATTCCGGAAGTGAATCCTCCCTCTTCGAGCAGTCGTCCATTTCCATTCATTCCACCGACGACGGCGGTCCGTTTCTTTTTCCCTACGGCAGTAACGGGATTCCTAACGGTCAGGACGGGATGCCTCACGGTCACGACGGGGTTCCTTTATCGTCGAATGCCTCCCCGGAATCACCATCCGGTGACGAGGAGGAAACGGAAAATCAGGAGGTGAACGAGGAGGAAGAAAAACCTTCATCGTCCGAGGAACGAAACCAATCCCGGGAAAACAAAACGTCCGATTCCGGTCTTTTTCCGTTTTTCATCGTGCTGGTGTCCATTATTTCCGCCGGATTTGTCGGAGCGTTCGCGGCGGTTGCTCCGGCGTACTTTGGTTCATGGACCTCCGAGGACAGCGATATGGTGGCTGACGTGGAGGTTACAAAGAATACCTCCGATCACCCGGGGGGGAAATTAAATAAATCGGATGTCCCGGATCGGTCCGGCGCCCAAAAAAAAAAGATCGTAAACAGTTAACCTCCCCTTCGTCGGATTCTGGAACCACCCGGAAGAACGGAACTCTTCTTTCCCGGGCTCGTTCGTTACACCGGAATCATCAACACCGGAAAGCGTTATCGCTACTGACGAATTGGGAACAATCGGGCAGAAGACTAGACGACGAAACGGGCACCTCGATCCAATCACTGATCGGGGCGGTTCGGGAGGTTCGGAAACGGAAACGAGAATTGGTTGAACACGCCCGGGAACTTCCTGCTTCACCACCTGTGGTTACCAAGCCAACCGGTGCCGCTTCCCTCATTGAATGTCTAATTGTCGAAGAGGAATGGTCGAACCTTCTTCACCGGTACCGCACCATTCTTGCGAATCATCCCGAACTTGTGAATACACTTGGCCTTCCGTCTGGTTATCGGTCTCCGGTTCGGGCGATTCAACACATCGTCCGGTTATTTCAGGAAGAGGTGACGGACCTGCGCAAACGCATCCAACTCCTTCATTCGGGCGAGGATCATCCACCGTTTATCGAGGGGAGCTTCGGAATGGAGCAAGCCCGGATGAACAGGGTGTTAAAACGTTACGGCGTGAAGGAACCATCGGAGGAAATTTCCCGCACCAGGTCCTTGTTTCAGGACGTCATGGACCGGTACAAAAAATACGTACGGAGAACGGAAAAACAACTGGTTTCCGGTAATCAAATCCAATCAGCAGCCGAACTCCGACGCCTTCAGCAGCCGCGTTTCCAGGGAACCTCTCATGAATCCGAATTTGCGGATGCCCGGCGGAAACACCACAAGGGGCCATCCGAAGCGGTTCCGGAGCCCGGTCAAATCGCGAACGGCGCGAAGGGGCTCGCCCGGGCAAAGGAGCTTGCGGGGCGATTGATGTACGAGCAGGCGATGTCTGTGCTCAATAACATGTCGGAGCTTGTTTCGCGTTCCGGGAAGAAACGCCTCATCAATCGATGGCGGGAATTGCGGCGGCAAATCCGTCCGTTGATGAAGTTAAAGGAAAAATTAATCTCCTCGTTTCAGGACCAGGTTATTTCCGGATACCTTGAACGCAAAGGAAATCGTGACCTTCGAATGACGTCCATTTCCTCCCGAACGGTTACGTTCAGGACGGCAAACGGTTCACGTTCCCTGCGGTGGGATGACGTCGATCCGGACATTCTTGTCTCGTATTTTTTGAAGAGTGTTCTTTCCGCGAACGAAAGGTTAACACTTGCGCGATTCTGTCACAGCCATTCACTCGATGCTCGAAAGCACTGGATTCTTGATGAACTTCTCTATCAAAATCCGGAAAAGTGGCAGGCGGTATACGAAATGCTGGCGGAATGGTCAAACCGGGACATACCGGATGGGGGATTTGTGTACCGACCCGACCGGGAGCAATGGGCCTCGTGGAATGATCTGGATGAACAGTGGCGAAAAAGCTACATCAAAGAGTCGTTCAAACAGCTCGAAACAGCATTTCTGACGGGCAAAGCCGGTAAAGCTAAGAAATTAATTCGGCGTCTCGGAGCGATCCGGAATTCAACCATTTACGATCGCCTGTTTGTGCTGGCCGATCACTGGTTGGCATCATATTACCGCGTCCGTCGAAATTATCGAAGAGCCCAGAAGCGGATGCTGTTGAACGTGGAACTGGACCAGGAAATGGAGAATGCCGTTGAGCGTCACCGCATGGCGGAAATTGAGAAACAAAGACAGATCGTGTCAGCGGTTCGAGAACAGTTCCGGACGGTGGCATCCGTTCCCGTGATGAGGTCCCTGCTGAATACTTCCGTGAAGGAAGGAAAGAAAGAGGGACTGTACCGGATGCATCTTCTGGCGGAAACGGGGGTGGTCCGGAGGTACACCCGCAGGTCAATGGGGTTTGGAAACGACGTTCTGAAAAAGGTGTTCCTCCACTCGATGGATGTATGGTACCGAATTGGATCCTGGAAAAATCAGGTGATGAAAGCCCGGGCGAAACAACCGGAGCGTCTTGATTACGGACCCAGCGACCGGAAGAAACTCGTTGAAAACCGCATAAATTTAGCGGTCGCAAATCGTGATCTGGAGCGGCTCCAAACTGTTGTGAATGAAATTTACACCGGGGTGCTCGGCACACCGATGCGGTCCAGCATACGGCAGAAATTAACGAAACAGGTATCGGCGGATATTCCGTCTCTTCGCCTCGAGGCCGTCAGACTTCTGACATCTCTTCCGGACACCCATATTGGCGACGTGATATACCGCCGGCTTCCGGAAGAAGATCACCCGGAGGTGCTCGAACAGCTGGTTCAATCCGCGGGCCTGGAACGTGTGAGTGAATCCACCGATGCCCTGGTTGACCTGCTCGACCACGAGGCCGATCAAATACAGTTTCTCGCTGCTGAGGCTCTCGGGCGCATTCGATCGGCGGAGGCAGTAAATCCGCTGATTCAGAAAATGGAGGAAAGCAGACCGAAAAAGAAAGAGGTCATTGCCCGGGCCCTTCAAAAGACAACCACAATGAATTTTGGAACGGATCGGGAACGGTGGAAAAAGTGGTGGCAGAAACACAGAGACTCCTTCGAAGTACCTCCGGAGAAGAACGTGAAGAAGAACGGATCCGGGAAGAATAACCGGTACCGAACACGGACAAAATTCTATGGGAAGAAAATTGAAAAGCGGCGAATTGTGTTCTGCCTCGACGTGTCCAGAAGTATGAAAAATCGCGGGGAGAGCAAAAAGACCGTACACCAGAAAACCGGCGCGAAATTGCCGGAAAATCCCTCAAAACTGGAGGTGGCAAAATTTGAACTAAAAAAGATTATTCATGGATTGAAAGACCTTCACTACTTCGACGTCATTTTCTTTAACAATGGCATTCATCCGCTGTCCGGGAATCGTCTGTTACCGGCAAGCGATCGGACAAAGAAAAAGGCGTATTCCTTTATTAACCGGTTCCGTCCGCGTGGAGGAACGAACATGTACGGGGCCCTCCTGAAAGCCTACCGGTTAAACAATCGACCGGGTCTTTCCCCTCGGTTTCGTGACGCCGCGGACACGATCTATCTGCTGTCGGACGGACTTCCTTCGGGAGGAGAAGTGGACGATGAAGAAGCGCTGCTGACGAGGGTCGGGTTAATGGAGTTTTATCGAGATATCACGATCAACACCGTCATTCCCCCGGAAAAACATCGGACCGGTGGTGCATTCTACAAAAAGGCCAAAAAGTTTATGAAGAAAATGGCCGAGATCACCGGGGGCGTGTACATCAAACCCTGAATTCACTCCCCTATCCGGAGGGGTGGAGAAGAATCAATCCTCCAGTTTGACGTTTACGTCATCGCCGTCCACCTTTACTTCGTACGTTTCCACACCGGATGGTGCGGGTGGGGAGAGGAATTCGCCCGTCGTGCAATCAAACTCGGCCCCGTGCCATGGACAGGTGACGACGTTCCCGTCCAGTTCGCCGTCGCCGAGTGGGCCACCGGCGTGGGGGCAGGTGTTGTCTATGGCGTAAAATTCGCCGTCAATCTGAAATAGAGCAAGTTCTTTTCCGTTGACGTCGACGGTTGTCCCCGTGCCGGATGATATCTCGTTCTTCTTGGCAACTGTCTTGTATTCAGCCATAACTGGATCTCCTGCAAACCAATGAATTTTTGACGGATCTTCTCAGTGAACTTCAATTATACCGGTCCAGAGAGGGATGTCAAAATGGGAGTATTCTTTACACTCCTCTAGGCCCAGTCCGTTTTATAAAAAATTTTTTTTATGGTTGGTGATCCTGGGTTGGGAACGAAATGGTCCGAGTTTTTCTTATA
>CAZOLI010000013.1:60820-83276 GCA_964580675.1 uncultured Planctomycetia bacterium | reverse complement strand
CGTAATACTCGTCTTCGTAGTACTCGTCCTCGTAATATTCGTCTTCTCTTGCCATAACGTCCTCTGAACAAAATTTGTGTTCTAGAATTTCAGGTCGCGAAGCCGGGGAGCAAACGCAGCACTGACGAAACGTTCGCTGCGATTCCCAACCAGTTATTAGAACGAAAATTTTGCCAGGAGGTTCACTCAATTTCGTGAATCAATTTGTGGAAAGGACCGTTTCGGGTTCGATGATTATAGATCTTATTTCGTGGGGATAAGACCACAAAAAAAGAGGCGCCGCTCTCGCAGCGCCTCCGAATGTTCTTCCCGGGGTGTTTTCGTTATGCCGTGATAAGAGACTACTCTTTGTTGGCCATACCCGTGAAAGCGTTGTCGTACCGGTAATACACTTCCATGGTCAGTGCGTTGATGGCGGTGGCGTAGACGCGGCCGCCCTCGAAGGACCACCGGCTGATCGGTTCCCAGGAACCGTATTCACACCCGGCGTCCTGTTTCTTCTGGTTTGGAAGAAGGGCCGTTTTTATCGCGTCGTTCCACTCACTCCAGTAGTTGCCCATGTTGGCGTTGGGACTGTCCGGCCCGGCATACATGTACATGGCCAGAGATCCATAGTACCAGTAGTAGTAGTCGATCGGGTTGCCCTTGCTGTTGGGTTTGGCGCCGTCCTCCCACTTCGGAAGATCGTCCATCAGGTGGGCCACGCCGCCTTTCAGGGCTTCGGATCCGGGATCGGCTCCGGCGTACATCCGCACAAGCATGCCGATGGAGGTGAGGGCAGGGTGGTTGGTATACCTGTCGTTTTTCCCTTCAACGCGTACCTTGTTGCCGGCCTGCTCCTTTTTCCGGTAACCGGTCCTGTAGTATTCGGTTTCGGTAACTTCCTTGATGAAGTTCAGGGCATTCTCAAACGAACTTGCCCCCACATTCAACCCGGCAATCTCGCCGGATTTCAGGGCCATGACCGCCCATCCGGTTACCGACGTATCGTTGTCACCGCTCTGGTGGGTGTAACGCCAGGCTTTGTACGGGTTCTGTGCCCTGGACAAATAGTTGATGCCCTTCTGTGCATATTTTTCCAGAACATTGGAACCGGTCATGCCGTAGGCCTCCGCATATGCCATTGAGGCAATGGCGTGGTCGTACATCGGCTTGTTCCCGTTGGTCTCGAACGCACCTTTCTCGTTCTGCTGGTTTTTTAACCAGAACAGGCCTTTTTTCACGACATCTCCGAAGTTGATGCCTTTGTGCTCGTTTTCCAGATCCTCCGGTTTTTCCAGGAGAACGTCACAATCAACACAATATACATTATTGTTCATGTGCGTGAAGCCGGATCCAAGATAGGCCAGAAGTGCGAGTCCGGTCACGCCAACGTTGTGAATCGACCGGTTCTCCTCCACGTAGCGTTTGCAGGGAGTGGATGAACTGTTGCACTGGTTGCGATATCCGTAAATGTCCCAGTGTCCATCGTCGGATTGATGGCGGGCCAGCCATTTCAGGGCGTCGAGAACCGCAAGCTGTGTTTTGCCGCTGGATCCTCTTGTTCCAAGGTTTTCATTTCCTCCCTGCCCCCTGCCGAAGTTACCACCGGCATTGCCCCCAAGACCGACGGTATCTCCGACGTTATCTTTTCGCATATTCGCGTCCGAATGAAATTCTTTGCTCTCGCCCCTGTCCTCGTTTAATTCCTTGTCGACGTCTTCTTCGTTGTGGTCGGACTCTTCCTTGACGATTTTCGGCTGTTCGACAACTTTATCATCCTTTACAGGAGATTCGACGGTTCGCTTTTTCTTGAGCTTTTCCATCTCGACCTCCTGTTTCTCCTTATCGGGGGCTTTTACCTGAATATTTGCGTCCTCCTCCTCGGCGCCCGGTCCAATGGCGATGGCGGCAAGAAGTGCAAGAAGCAATACGTGGAAGATGGTTGAGGATCCGTATATGCCAAGGTAGGGGGTGAGGTTGTCCACCCAGGATTCTCCTTCCTCGTGGTACTCTTCTTCGACAAACTCCTCTTCGTTGTACGTTTCTTCCGGGTATGCTTCGTTCATGACAATCTCCTGTGTTTGTAATTTCTGGTGAAAAAATTGTTTCTATCGAACGAGTGTTTGTCTTTCTTCATCCCGTCCAATAGTTATAACGAGGAATTGGAGGGGAGGTTCATTTCAACGATGAGGGGCTCCGGGACCGAGGTGACGGCCAAACCGGGTGGGACAATTTCATTGACAGAAATAGGGGGAATTGTTAGGCTAAGAACGTGTACGGGGCGTTTGTTTTTCATCCGTCGTATTTCTATTTCATGGAAAAATGGCCGGTCATTCCGAGTGGGCAAATCGAAAATACGACAAGAGGAAAGCGGACCGTCGCCGGGCAAAGAAATTCTCGAAACTCTCCCGGAAGATCATTCGGGCCGCCCGTGAAGGGGGAGGAGATCCCGAGAAGAACGTGGAACTGAAGTGGGCCATTGAGGAAGCCCGCGAGGCGGACATGCCGAAGGAGAACATTGAACGCGCAATCAAGAAGGGAACCGGTGAACTGGAGGACCAGGCCCCGAGGGAAACGGTTTTTTACGAGGGTTTTGCACCGGGTAATGTGGGGGTCCTTGTTGTGGCGCTTACCGAAAATCGGAACCGGACCCATGCCGATGTCAATCAAATCTTCGATGAACACAACGGTTCCCTCGCCGACGCCGGAAGTGTAAAACACCTGTTTGAGTCCCGAGCCTGTTTCCGAATCGAAAAGGATGGTTACTCGGCGGATCAAATCCTGGAACTTGCTATAGATGCCGGAGCGGAGGAGGTCCGGGAAGAAGAGGACCGTTACGAAATTTTTGGTTCGACCGATCGTTTTGAATCGATTCGAAACCAGCTGTCCTCGTCGAACGTCACCCTGACGGAAGCCCGTTACACGCACGTTCCTCGAACCCGGGTAAACGTGGGTCATGAATCAAGGGAGAATCTCCAGTCCTTAAAGGAGGAACTTCTTGATTACCGGGACGTGGAAGAGGTCTTTACGAACCTCGAGCAAACCAATTCCTCCTGAGGTGTGCCGGGTTCAATGCAGGTAGAGACCAATAGGTGATTCCGTTTCCTTCCATTGTGTGCGTTGTCCGGTATAACGAGAAAGGTGGGCCAAGGGTTTTGGTTTTTTACGGGGAACCCGGTAACATGGCAACGCATTCCGGTGAAGCAGGGGACGGGAACAGAACGACCGTTTTTTCGACACCTGCGGAAGGAGGCGGTGTTGCCGGAATGCAACCAATAATCTATTTTCGATTTCGTACATGACAGGAAAATGTCCAGGGAGCTTCCTCATTCACTCGCCATAACAGCAGGAGACCCGGCCGGTGTGGGTCCGGACGTTGTTTCCTCCGTTTTAATGGATCCACCGGACATGGAGATAGGGGTTGTTCTTGTTGGTTCTCCGGACGTACTGAATTACGCCGCCGGGGAATCCGCGGTCGAAAATTCATCTTTTTCGGTCCGGGAGACCATCGATGAGCCCGTGAACGAGGGAGATCGATACATCTGGGATCCGTCTTCGATTTCTTTTTCTCCCGGGGACCGGGGAACGGGAACTACTGCGTCCGGACGAGCCGGATTTTCGTACCTGAAAGGAGCGTTTTCACTGTGGAGCGAGGACCGCGTGGGTGGTATTGTTACCGGACCGGTTTCCAAACAGGTTATTTCCACGGAGGAAGAACCATTTTACGGACAGACCGAGTGGCTGGCCCGAAAACTGGGAGAGCAGTGGCCCATTATGGGAATGAAATGGAATGATTGGTTGGTCACACTGGTTACCCGTCACATTTCCGTCCGGAAGATACCGATGAACCTCTCGGAGGACCTGATCACGAGAACCATTCGGAAAACAGCACGGGGCCTTCAGGAGAAGCTGGGTTATAAAAATCCGCGGATCGGCGTTACCGGTCTCAATCCTCACGCCGGAGAAGGAGGACTTTTGGGGCGGGAGGAGGAAGAAATGATTTCGCCTGCGGTCTCGTCCTTTTCGGGGGAGGAACAATTTTTCGTCGAGGGGCCTCGATCCGCAGAAAGTTTGATCACAGAAGATGGATTTTCCCGTTGTGATGCGGTTGTGGCCATGTACCATGATCAGGGTCTGGTCCCCCTTAAAGCCAGGGGACTGCACGAATGCGCGGCACTCACACTTGGACTGCCCCTGGTACGAACGAGCGTGGCACACGGCACCGCGTACGAGCTGGCGGGTCGGGAGGAGGTGCGTGATGATTCTCTGCGGAATGCCATTCATCTTGCCGCGACCATGGTCCGGCACGATTCTCGAGAACGGTAAATTCACGGACAAAACGAACAGCATGTCTCTTCTGGTCACCCTTATCGTACTCGTTCTTACCGGCCTGACCCTGCTTCGACGCGCCGGTGAAGATTTTCAGGCGAACCGCCCGTATCTGTATGTACTCGGAACCATTCTGGCGGGCGCCATTGGATTGCTTCTTTCCGGTGCATACGAAAATCCAGTGTTAAGGGGTTTGTTAATCTCGTTGTTTGCGGTGTTTGTTCTTGTGCCCGGCTTATTATCCCATCTTCGGGACTCGCTCTACCGGCGGGGAAAGTTTGAACTAGCAATTACTGTTCAGCGACTGGTCACGTACCTGGTCTGGTCCCGGACGGAACGGGATTCATTGCTACTTTCGCGAAGCGCCCGTGAGGTAATTCAGGGCAACGTCGAGAAGGCGGAAGAAATGCTGGATCGACTGGAACAGAGAGATCATCTTTCGGAGGAGGTGGAGCAAAAAATCCAGCAGCATCGGGTCGTGATAAGCGGAAACCGCTCAAACTGGCGGAAGGTGGTTCGCCGCTTTGAACAGCTGAACAAAAAGGGACGGGTTCCTCTGTGGAATGCCACGTTAATTCATGGGGCGCGGGCATATGCGGAACTTGGTGAATGTTCCCGGGCGAGACGATTGCTGGATACGGTCTTTTCGAGGGAGCTCAACACACAGGAAGAAATGGCCGCCGGAACCGTTCGGATGGCGGTGGAGATGCTGGATGGACATCTCCAGCAGGGGGAGGTCGAGCTTGAACGGATGATGGGACGCTGGGGGGAACAGCTTCCGGAACCGTTTTATCCGTACTGGAAAGCCCGTGGATTGCAGTCAATCGGTCGATATCGGGAGGCCCGGGAACTGCTTGAAACCGCCCGGCAAAAAACGGAACCGGATGAGGAGGATTGGCGAGAAGCGATAGACCGACGAATGCAGGAGCTTGAGGAGAAGGAGGATACCGCGGATCCACTCCGTCAAACCACCTCCGTTGAACCCGGACAGGGCCGACCGGCCTTTGTACAGCCGGACCCGGGCTCAGCCACCACCGAGGTGACCGGGGTTCCGGGAGAGGGTGATGAAGCAGGAGCACCTCCCCCGGAGGTTCGTCGGTTCATTGAAAAAATAAATCAGGTTCCGGTTGCAACAACGGTATTCATAGCAATCATTGGTGTGATTTTCCTTTTTATGTATATCTTTGCCCGCCCGGCCGGGCTGGAGGACGCCAACCCCACGAAGGATCCCGTTGTGCTAATTGTGTTTGGCATGAAGGCTGATTACATGATCGATGAACGTTGGAAGCTTGCGGAGCAGGCCGAGAAAATGGAATCGGAAAATACGGACAACGAGAAACAGGAGACGGCGGAGGATGAGTATTCGAAGAAGGAGTTCAAACAGTTGAAGTCCAGGCTGGTTGCTCTATTTGGGGAGGGATCGGAGGGGAACCCCGATTTTCCCCGAGGTCAGTACTGGCGACTCGCCACGTGCACGTTTTTGCACATTGGTTTTCTTCATCTATTATTAAACTGCTATGGTCTGTGGATCCTGGGAAAATTGCTTGAAAACATCATCGGCTGGCGGGATTACATCATTATTTATCTGATATCGGGGTTGACGGGAAGTATTGCCAGCTGGAAGTTTGCCGGCCATCAGAGTTCGGCCGGCGCCTCGGGAGCAATTTTCGGGCTTCTCGGTGCGGCTCTGGCCGTTACAATTCTCGAAAAGGAAGGTATGCCCGAACAGATTCGGGACCGGTTGCTCGGCCCCCTTCTGTTCTGGACCGTACTGAACCTTGTCATTGGATTTCTGATTCCCCGGATTGATAATGCCGGACACATCGGAGGACTGGTGGGAGGATTCATCACAACGGCCCTGATCGTGGCCGGTGCCGCGGCATCGGCGGCCGAGAAAAGCCGGTTGTTCGAGGGATTCTGCTGGTTTCTTTGCTTCTCCCTCCTCGGGTTTTACGGATGGGCGTTTATTCAGGGGGTTACCTTTGTCGTCCAATATTTCCCACAACTGTGATTATATTCGCGATGTGGTCTCGAGAAACCCTTAAAAACGAACTGTCAAACATTGGAAAAAAGCCCACGAAGAGTCGCGGGCAGACGTTTATGACGGATCGAAATTTCCTGGAATATATGGTGGACAAGGCGGAGGTGGAGCGCGGCGACGTGATATTTGAGATCGGAACCGGTCCGGGACATCTGACGGACGTGCTGCTCGAGCGGGGAGCCCGCGTCGTCGGTGTCGAGGTCGACGAGGACCTTGCTGAACTCTGCCGGAAGCAAACCGGTGACCCGGAGGAGCTGTCATTGTACGTTGGCGATGTGATGTCGGATGAACATATTCATCCGGAGGTGCAGGTGGTGATGAGAAATGTTCTGAAAGACACCGGATCCGAGTCCCTTACGCTGCTGTCCAACCTCCCCTATCGACGGGGGCCGAACATCCTGATATCCCTGTTTGAGACCTCGTTTGAACTGGACGAAAACAGTCACGTTGTCCTCCAAAAAGAGCAGGCACGAAAACTTGCCGTGGATCCGGGATCATCGGATTTCGGCATTCCGTCCGTGCTGTTTCAGTGGGTGGGCCACCTCGAGGAAGTACGGACCGTGCCGAAGGAGGTGTTCTGGCCGCAGCCCCGTGTGACGTCCATGCTCTGCCGGGTGGAAAAAAACGGAGACTGGGTCACCGTCGACGTTTCCCGGGATGCGTACGAGAAACTCAAGAAGGTGGTTCAGACATTGTTTCGTCATCCCCGAAAAACCCTCCGGAACAACATCCGGCTCAGCGAGGAGTACCGGGTGGAGGACGTGGACCTATACGGGGATTTTGTGGACCTGTTTCTGAAGAAGCGTCCGGAGCAGCTGACACCAAAAGAATGGTACGATCTGTCGAGATCGCTGGTGGAAGGGGGAGAACAGAAAGACCTGGAGGAGTACGACGTCTGATCGCGTTGGATATGGTGAGTTCGGCTGTCGAATTGTTCCGGGATCAGGTCCCGAAGTAAACCCCGATGCCCAGTAATCCCCAGCCGGCGATGAACGCAAGGCCCCCTGCGGGAGTGATCATCCCCAGCCAGCGAAGGCCGGTTAGGGAGA
This sequence comes from uncultured Planctomycetia bacterium, assembly GCA_964580675.1. Lineage (GTDB taxonomy): Bacteria > Planctomycetota > MHYJ01 > CAYXQY01 > CAYXQY01 > CAZOLI01. Next base: position 75,875 of record CAZOLI010000013.1, on the reverse strand, counting down.
GTACATAGAGACTTCCGGAAAACAGAAGAATGCCCCCCACGAAACACCAGCCAGCACTCTGAACCATCAAACCGGGCCAGCGGGACTGGGCCCACGCCGTTGCGAGTAGGGCGAGGGCGTGCACAAGGTGATATCGGACCCCGGTACGAAACACCTCCAGCTGGTCCGCTTCCAGTTGCTGTTCGAGGAGATGTCCGCCGAACGCGCCAGCGACAACAGCGAGTGCTCCAGAGGCACAACCAATGATAAAAAAGATTCGTTCCATCCCTTATTTCTCGTGTTGAATGACGTTTAATAATCCGTCGCGTATTTGTGAGTGACGGAATTCAAACCCGCTTTCCCGGAGTTTTTTCGGCCGGACACGAGTGCTGGCAAGAAGGAGCTCGTCCGCCATCTCCCCGAAGAGCAGGCGGGCGGCAAAGGCGGGGAGCGGAAACGGGGTCCAGCGACCGAGCACATCCCCCATGGCGTTCGTAAATTTCTTGTTCCGAACCGGGTTCGGGGCCACCACGTTTACCGGGCCTTCCACCTCCTCCGTTTTCATTACGTGTTCAATGGCATAAACGACGTCCGTGATGGAAATCCAGCTCATCCATTGTTCACCGTCTCCGATAGGACCACCGAGGCCGAGGTAGAACGGAAACAACATCTGTGCGAGTGCGCCACCTTTTGTGCTTAATACAACCCCGAACCGGGTGTTCACCACTCGGATGCCCGCTTCGGCGGCTGGCTCGGTGGCCTCCTCCCACTCCTGACAGACCGACGAGAGAAAAAGGTTCCCGGGTCCCGCCGATTCATCGAGTACTTCGTCCCCGCGATCCCCGTAATAACCGATTGCGGACGCCGAGACGAGAAGTTCGGGGGGTTGATCCACTTCCGCCAATGCCTCCGAAAGCATCCGGGTCCCTTCTTTTCGACTGTTTAGAATCCGTTCTTTTTTGGACGAAGACCATCGGCCGACAATGGGTTCTCCAGCCAGGTGAATAACCGTGTCAAAGCCGGTTAATCGAGACGCATCCATTTCCCCATTCGAGGGATTCCAGTAGATTTCGGTGTCCTCCTGAACGGGACGGTTTCGTTCCAATCGAAACAGGTCGTGGTCCTCCTCAAAGTGATTCTGAAGCGCGGATCCAATCAAGCCCGAACTTCCTGATATAAGTATCTTCATCGCCGAACACCCGTCAACTGAAAATGTCCTCAAAGAACGCGATCATACACATGATATCGACAAGCCTCCTTCGATCCAATTTTTTTTAGGATCTTAATCATGTTCTGGTTGTCCTCAAGAATCCAGGACAATTCCGCCCGTTCGATGCCCTGAGCCCTGCCATTCTGAATTAAACGATGAATTAGCCATGTTTCAAGTCCTTTTCCCCGATGTTCCGGATGCACGCCGAACAGCAGAACACGCATTTCGCTTATTCCTGTTACGAGGAGTTTCCAGAAAAACGGGATGGCCCGCCAGGAAAGTAAGGTGCCTCGAAGGTGTTGAAGCGCTTCGTTGACGTCCGGCAGACCAATAATAAAGCCAACCTCGTTCCCCTCGTTGTCTTCCACAAAGAGAACGAGATCGGGTACCGCGATCTGTTTGAAGTTTTGTGCTGCGTGCATGAATTCAGACTCGGTCGGTGGGACAAACCCCCAGTTATCCTTCCAGCAGGAAATGTAAAGATCTCGAATTTTGGCTGCCTCGTGTTCGAAGTCCTCCATTCGAATGGTTCGCATGCGAAGTTCCGTTCGTTCCCGAATGCGTTTGCTTATTTTTTCAAGGAAATCCAGTTTTACACTGTCCAGGTCCGTTTCAAAACCCAGTAGTGTTCGGGCGACTTCGTAATCCCGTTTCTCGATGAATTCCGGAAGGTACGGAGGATTGTACGGCATAAAGAGACGGGGCCGGCGGTCGAAGTTCGAAACAAGCGCCCCCCACATGTCGTTGCTTGAGTACGAAGCCGGTCCACGAAGACGGTGAAACTCCCTGGATTTGCCCCATTCTTCAGCACGTTGCATCAGTGCATCAAACACTTCCCGGTCCCGGCTCACGTCGAGAAACCCGAAGAACCCCGTTTTTTCGTCGTGATATTCATTGTGTCGGGTGTTGTGAATCAGGGCGATACGGCCGGAGGGGTGTCCGTCTTTTCGTGCCAGGAAGAAACGAACCCGGGAGTGTTCGAAGAACGGATAACGATCCGGATCGAGCTGTTCCTTCACGTCGGAGAGCAACCGCGGGACCCAGGGGGATTCGTGGTCATAGATGTGGTACGGAAGGAGAAGGAACTCCCTGTTTCGAGCCGGGTTCTGAACTTCAACGACGTCGATCGAAATGGCGGGATGATTTGAAGGTCGAGAAAAAAACGGGGGAGAAGCTTCAGGAAGTGGTCACGTCCCTGGGTATTAATCCGAATTTTTCGCCCACGTGTTCAAAAACGTCCACGACTTGCTGGAGTTCGTCCCGGGAGTGAGTGGCCATGTAACTGGTACGGATCAGACAACGTCCCGGTTCCACGGCGGGATTGACACAGGGATTTGTGTATACGTTGTTTTTGAATAATTCCTTCCAGAGGCTGAAGGTTTTTGTTTCTTCCCCAACGATGATCGGAATGATGGGGGTCGCGCTCTGACCGGTGTCCAGCCCGAGTTCCTCGAAGGATTCACGCATAAATTTTGTGTTCTCCCAGAGTTTCTCCCGCCGTTCCGGTTCGCTTCGAATGATGTCGAGGGCCTTCCGGGCCGCCTCGATGGTGGCGGGGGGCATGCTTGCGCTAAAAATCAGGGAGCGCGCATTGTGTTTGATGTAATCTATGACCTCGCCGTCACCGGAGACAAATCCCCCAAGGGAAGCAAAGGATTTTGAAAAGGTTCCCATTACGAGGTCCACTTCGTCTTCGAGACCAAAATGTTCCGCCGTGCCCCGGCCATTTTCCCCCATCACCCCGATGGAGTGCGCATCGTCCACCATGAGACGGGCATTGTACTCGTTTTTTATCTCGACGAGTTCCGGAAGAGGGGCCAGATCTCCTTCCATACTGAAGACGCCGTCGGTGACGATCAGGATGCCGGAATCGTCGTCCACGTGATCAAGAACCCGTCTCAAATCGTCCATGTTCTTGTGTTCGTATTTCAGCGTGCGGCCGAAGGAAAGACGGCAGCCGTCGTAGATGCTGGCATGGTTTTCCCGGTCGATAACCACCGTGTCGTTTTTGTTTACGATGGTGGGGATAATGCCGAGATTGGTCTGAAATCCCGTTGAAAACACAATGGAATTATCCATCTGCATGAAATCGGAAAGCTCCTGTTCGAGTTTTTCATGCAGATCCAGTGTTCCGTTTAAAAAACGGGAACCGGTACAGGAGGTTCCGTATTTCTGTACTGCTTCCCGGGCGGCCGCCACCACTTCTTCGTTGTTCGTCAGCCCGAGGTAATTGTTTGAGCCGATCATGATGATTTCTTCACCGTCAACGTTGACCCGGGTGCCCGGTCCGGACTGAATCGGTTTAAAGTAAGGATAAAGTCCGGCTTCCTGTACCTCCCGGGATTCGGTAAATTCTTCACATTTCCGGAACAGATCGGGATGATCTGGCATTACTAATCTTTTAATTGCGCAAATAATAATTTTATTGACCGATTATAATAATACGAAAGGGCCTCGGTTACAAAGAATATCGGTCAACTGGCGAGTGAATGGCGTTCCGTGGATTTACACCGGTGCCGGCCCGAGGGCGAGACAGGAATTGTGTCCCCCAAAACCAAAGGAGTTTGAAAGGCAGACCCCTTCATCGATTTCCCGGGCCTCACCGGGAACATAATCCAGGTCGCATTCCGGATCCGGGTTTTCGAGATTGGCCGTTGGGTGGATTTTTCCTTCGTGTATTGAAAGTGTGCAGACGAGTGCTTCAATGCCCGCCGCGGCACCAAGCGTGTGCCCGATCATGGATTTGGTGCTGGAGATCGGCACGTCGTCCGCACGGTCCTCAAGAACCCGTCGTATGGCTTTGGTTTCCATTTTGTCGTTCAGTTCCGTGGAGGTTCCGTGTGCGTTTATGTATCGTACGTCTCCACGATCAATATCGCCGTCGTCGAGGGCGTCGTTCATTGCTGCTGACGCTCCTTTTCCTTCCGGTTCCGGAGCCGTAACGTGGTGTGCGTCCGCTGTGGCCCCGAATCCGAGGACCTCCGCATATACGTCGGCATCTCGTTCGCGAGCGTGATCGAGGGATTCCAGAACGAGAAGACCGGCTCCTTCGCTTAATACAAACCCATCCCGATCTTCGTCAAACGGTCTGCTTGCTTTCCGGGGAGCATCATTTCGGGTGGAAAGGGCTTTGAGTGCGGAAAATCCAGCGAGGCAGGAGGGCGTTAAAGCAGCTTCCACTCCTCCCGTGACCATGACGTCCACCTCACCTCGTCTTATCAGGGAAAGCGCGTCGCCAATGGCATGATTGGCGGACGAACAGGCGGAGGAAACGGCGTAGTTGTCCCCCTGAAAATCAAATCGCATCGCGATCTGACCCGGGGCCGCGTTCATCATGAGTTTCGGAATAAAGAACGGGGAGACTCTTGATGGCCCCCGTTCGAACAGCCGGCGATGGTTCTTTTCGATTTCTTTTAGCCCCCCAATTCCCGATCCCGTAATAACACCGGCGCGGTCGGCCGGAACGGATGTCGTGTCAAGGTCGGCATCATCAATCGCCTGTTCGGCGGCCCCGATACCAAACTGGACGAAACGATCCAGCCGGTTGAGCTGTTTTGTTTCCAGGTATTTCTCAGGGTCGAAATCCCGAACAACCCCCCCGAATTTTACGTCGAAGTCCTCCGTGTCGAACCGTTCAATTTTTTTGATTCCGCTCTGCCCTTCCAGGAGAGCATTCCACGTTTCATCCACACTTACCCCAACGGGGGTCAGGGCGCCGAGTCCGGTAACAACGACACGTGCGTCAGTCACTATCCCTCCTCGTCAAGCTCAAGCTTTCCGGAAACATAATCAACGGCGGCACCGACGGTTTCGATTTCCTCGACGTCGTCGTCCGGGATGCTCAGTTCAAATTCGTCTTCAATTTCCATGACCAACTCGACGGTGTCGAGGGAGTCCGCGCCGAGGTCGTTGACGAACGACGTCTCCGAGGTCAGGTTCTCCTCGCTGACGCCAAGTTGTGCACAGACGATGTCCCGAATTTTTGAGTCTATTTCTTCAGTTGTAGGCATGTTGGTTCTCCTTTGGAGTTTGATTCATCACGACGTTTTTCTCGGTTTTCAACAGAGCGGAAGATCACGGAAAAACAGCAGTTTGCTCCGTTTTCGGACGGTGTTCATCACCGATGAACAACGATGTGAAATTGGGAGGGAGAACACGGAAAAACCGGGAACATGTCAGGATCGGGAACACCCGTCCGGTATGGACGGGTGCTTCGGTCCCGGACTCGCTGGTTTTTCCGGATGATCCTCCCCTCTCGAAGCGGTGATTCAGGACGTTCCGTGATCCCCGCTTTGAGAGTTGCCAAACATTATAGAAGATGGAGAAAATTGATTTCAAAGATTGACTCCCCATCGAAATACTGTTACTATAAAAATGTTGTTAGCGGCCTGTTATCCGTTCCTGACAAAGGGAGAGTGCCTCACCTGTCTTTTCGGAACGGTGGCTGTTGTTTCTTAATGTTATTTCGTTCGGTTTCTCCGTTTGATCTTCTGCCGGTATGAGTGAATTTCTGAATCCGCTGGGTGATATCGAGGATCCCGTCCCTGAAATTCTTTATTCGGAGTACGAGAAAGGACCGTTCACGGAATGTCTGAACTGTGATCGCAACCTTGATTCCTTTGACGGGTTCTACGAAGTGCAGAAGATTTTCAAACATGACCGCGCCATCTGGGAGCACGCCATCTGCTCCGAATGCGGTGATGAACTGGTCGAGGATTACTCGGAGGAATCCCTCGATAATATACAGGAGTTCCTCTCCCGGATGGACATGAAGGACGATGCCAAGGACCAATGTCACCTCTGTGAGGAACCCGTGAAAACCGGACGGGAACACATGATTGCCGCCCTTTGCTCGGGTGATCGTATGATCCTTTCCCCAATGGTCATGTGCATAAGTTGCCTTGATCAATTAAACGAAACCCTCTCCTCCGAAACCCGGGACAGCTGGAACGATTTCGTGAATGACAATGTGCCCTCCGTTCCCGCCTCCCGCGAGCCTCAGTCCGACGTCCCTGTTCCCGGGTTCGGGTAAAGAAACGACAGATGACCGCTGATAACCACTCCTCCAGCGATCGGGACGGGGATTCTTCGGAAACTGCTTCCGGGCGTTCGGGGAATGAGGACAGCAGAGATTTTGTCCGGGAAATCATTGATCGTGATCTGGAGGCCGGCACCTACGACACCGTGATTACCCGGTTTCCCCCCGAGCCGAACGGTTATCCGCACATCGGCCACGCCAAATCCATCGTGCTGAATTTTGAACTGGCCCGGGAGTACGGCGGGCGCTGTCACCTCCGGTTCGACGACACGAATCCGGAAACGGAGAGCCAGGAGTACGTTGAGTCCATCAAAGACGCCGTAAAATGGCTTGGCTACGACTGGGGGGAACACCTTTATTTTGCGTCGGATTACTTCGAGCAATTCTACGAGTTCGCGGTTCAATTGATCCGGCAGGGGGATGCCTACGTCGACAGCCTGGACCAGGAAACCATCCGTGAGTACAGGGGCTCGATTAACCAGCCGGGGAAACCAAGCCCCCACCGGGACCGATCCATAGAGGAGAACCTGGATCTGTTTCGGGCCATGAGGGAGGGGGAGTTTGAAGAGGGGGAACACGTGCTCCGGGCTCGCATTGACATGTCCTCCTCCCACATGATTATGCGGGATCCGGTGCTTTACCGTATTCTGTACGAGGAGCACTACCGGCACGGAGATGACTGGTGTATTTACCCCATGTACGATTTCGCCCATCCGCTTGAGGATGCCATCGAAAATATTACCCACTCCCTCTGCTCCCTGGAGTTCGACACCCGACGGGAATTGTATAATTGGGTGCTCGAACATTGCTTGCCTGAGGAAGAACTGGAAACAAGGCCCCACCAATATGAGTTTTCCCGGCTGAATCTTGGTTACACGGTAATGAGCAAAAGCAAGTTGCGGAAGCTCATTGAGGAAAACCGTGTGGAGGGATGGGACGACCCGCGCCTGCCGACCATCAAAGGATTGCAACGGCGCGGTGTGCCACCGGACGCCGTTCGTCGTTTTATCCAGGACCTCGGCATTACGCGCACCCAGGGTCGTGTTGAAATCTCCCGGTTCGAACACGAGCTGAGGGATACGCTTGAGACACAGGCCCCCCGTGTCATGGGGATTACGGATCCCCTGAAAGTGGTGATTGAAAATTATCCGGAGGAGGAAACGGAGTGGCTCCGGGCCCCATACTGGCCAAGAAACGTGGATCGAGAGGCGTATCGAGAAGTGCCGTTTACCCGGGTTCTTTTTATTGATCGTGATGATTTTCGGGACGATCCTCCCGATGGTTTTATCCGTCTGGCTCCGGGTCGGGAAGTCCGCCTCCGTTTTGGGTACTTCATCACCTGCACGGACGTCCTGCGTGGGGAAGACGGAGAGATACAGGAACTTCGTTGCCGCTACGATCCCGAGACCAAAGGAGGACAGGCCCCGGACGGACGGTCTCCGGAAGGGACGCTCCACTGGGTATCGGCCGATTACGCCATACCGATGGAGGTTCGAAGCTGTGATCGGTTATTCCGTGTTCCGGCCCCTGACGAACAGGATGAACCATTTGACGCTTTTCTGAACCCGGATTCTCTCCAAAAAACGGATGGTTTTATTGAGCCGTCCGTCACCGAGGATCCTCCCGACCGGCGTTATCAGTTTGAACGGGTGGGCTATTTCTGGCAGGATCCCGTCGATTCGGCGCCGGAGGACCTGGTGTTTAACCAGATTGTTCCACTTCGAGATACGTGGAGTGATGAGGAGAGCCGGGACATGGAAAAGAAAAAACAAGAGAAGCGACGGGAAAAAGAACGGCACCGGCAACGGTCAATGGAAGGACAGACGGATCCGGCGGAAAAATTATCCGATGAACAACAGGAGGTTTTTCTGCGTTACATTGAGGATTTTCACCTCGATCGTGAGGACGCCGCCGTGATCGCAGGGGATAAGGAACTGACCCGGTTTTTTGAAGACGCCATTGAGACACACAACAGGCCCGAGTCCGTTGCCAGTCGAATTGTGAATGACCTGATGCGGGTGCAGAAGGATGTTCCGCTCGAGGAACTTTCCGTGTCACCCGGCCAGTTCGCCGAATACGTGTCGCTTATCGACCGGGAGATCCTCTCGACGGCTGCGGCGGATGAGGTGTTTGAAGAAATGGTTGAAACGGGAACCGATCCGGAGGATATTGTGGATAACCGGGGACTCCGACAGGTGGAGCAGGAGGACGAGCTTGAGCCCATTGTTCGAGATGTACTGGATGACCACCCGGAACAGGTGCAGGAGTTCCAGGAGGGGAATGAAAATGTAATTGATTATTTTATGGGAAAGGTTATGCAGGAGACGAATGGATCCGCCCATCCGGAAACCACCCGGAACCTCCTTCGGGAACATCTGGAAGAATAAACACTTCCCTTACTCGTAGTCGTAGAATCCCTTTCCGGTTTTCTTGCCGAGGTGACCGGCTTCCACCTTTTTTCGGAGTAACGGGCAGGGACGGTATTTGTCTTCCCCAAGGTCCTCGTGCAGAACTTCCAGAATTTCCAGGCAGACGTCGAGTCCGATCATGTCCGCCAGTTCAAGAGGTCCCATGGGGTGGCCCATTCCAAGTTTCATGATTTCATCGATTTCCTCGATGCCGGCCACACCTTCCATCAGGGCGTAAAACGCTTCGTTAAGCATCGGTGCGAGAATACGGTTGGACACGAATCCCGGAAAGTCATTGACCGTCACCGGCGTTTTCCCGACCTCTCCGGCGAGGTTCGTAACGGTTTCAATGGTATCGTCCGTGGTGTCCATTCCACGAACCACCTCGACGAGTTTCATCACCGGGACCGGATTGAAGAAATGCATACCGGCAAATTGATTGGAACGATTCGTCTCGGAGGCAAGTTCCGTTATGGAGATTGAGGAGGTGTTACTGGTTAGAATGGCCTTCTCGTCCACCACCTTGTCCAGCTGTCCGAAGACCTCTTTTTTTACGTCTTCCCGTTCAACGACCGCCTCAACCACAAACTGTGCCTTTCCGGCCTGTTCAATGTCCGTTGTTTCCGAAATGCGGGAAAGAATATCTTCCGGTGCTGCTCCCCCGAGTTTGTCTTTTTCCGCTTGTTTGGACAGGCTATTTTTAATCCTGGATTTGGCGTCCGAAAGCAGGTCTTCGTCGATATCTCGAAGAATAACGTCGTAGCCGGCCGTGGCGAATACCTGGGCAATCCCATGACCCATCGTGCCAGCGCCAATGACCGCCACCGTTGAAACGTCCTCCGCCGAAATGGTCATTTTTTACCTCCGATACAACAATGAATTACGAAATTGCTTCAACGGAGAGGGAAACGCCGTTTCCACCACCGAGGCAGAGTGCGGCCAGTCCGGTTTGCTCTCCGTGTGTGTGAAGTGCGTGCAGAAGGGTTGTAACAATTCTCGCTCCGGTGCAGCCGATCGGGTGACCCAGCGCGACGGCCCCGCCATGTACGTTGAATTGTTCCGGATGAATGTCCAGCTCGTCCAGCAGCATAACCCCCTGAGCCGAAAACGCCTCGTTGATTTCGATCAGATCGAATTCATCCAGTGTCAGGTTGTTTTTCTCGAGGTGGTTATCAATTGTGGGAAGCGGTGCTTCCATGACCCATTCCGGCTCGACACCGCCGGTTGCGTATCCCGTTATCCGTCCCAGAGGCTCAAGGTGTTCTTCTTCGACGACTTCCTCCGAGGCCAGGACGAGACTGCTGGCTCCGTCGTTGATTCCGGAAGCGTTTCCCGGGGTTACCGTGCCGTCCCGTCGGAACGCCGGGGAAAGTTCCCCGAGTGATTCCACGCTCGTGTCGGGCCTTGGTCGTTCATCCTCCGTGACCTCTCCATTTCGTCCGGCGGACACGGACACGATCTCCTCGTCGAAATATCCGTTTTCCTGTGCTTCTACGGCCTTTTTGTGGCTATTGTAGGCAAATTTATCCTGGTCCTTCCGGGAGATGCTGTATTTTTCGGCCACCCGTTCGGCCGTTTCTCCCATATGAATATCGTTAAAACTGTCCCATAGTCCGTCGTGAATCATGGAGTCCACGAGATCACCATCTCCCATGTTAAACCCGTCCCGGAGTTCCGGAATCAGGTAGGGAGCCCGGGACATGTTTTCCATTCCTCCTGTGAGAACAACGTCGTGGTCTTCAAGAAGTATGGCCTGGGCCCCGAGCACAATGGCCTTCAGACCGGAGCCGCAGACTTTGTTTATGGTCAGTGCCCCTGCCTGTGCCGGTACGCCGGCCCCGAGCTGTACCTGTCTCGCCGGTGCCTGTCCCACACCGGCCGTTAATACATTGCCAAAAATAACTTCCTCCACGTCTTCTCGGGACACGCCCGAGCGATCGAGACTGGCCTCCGCCGTGGTTACGCCAAGCTCCTCGACGGGAACGGAGGAAAGCGATCCCGTGAATGATCCGATCGGTGTTCTGGTTGCGGAAAGAATGTATACGTCTTTTTTCATGAGGGGAAACGTCGAAAGTAATTGCCGTGTTCGTCAGCAGAAATCTGGTTTCTCGGGGTCATCCATGGTAATTCAGCCTTTTCCCTGTTTCAAGAATTTGCGATGACGCTTGGATTTGGACCGGTCGTGGGATAATGTAAAGGAATGCGTTTCGCCTCTTGAAACCGGGTGAATGGAGCCCCGACAGGCGTTCTGGTTTTGGAGATCTTCAGGAGCCCCCAATGATTGCCACATATCCGGGTGTAAAAAACCGGATCCCGTTGTTTCGGGTTGGGTTTTCTTTAATTCTGATTCTTTTTCTGGCACCGGGAAACCTTTTCGGGCAGACGTCTGCCGATGAAGAAACAGAAAAAATTCGGAATCTATTTCAGAAGTACAGAAAGGAGAAGACCACCCTGGAATTTATTCTTTACGAACTTGATCACCTCGAAAACAAAACCGAGGATGTTATTTCGCCGATTCTCGAGTCGGACGTGGCAACATTGCGGAAGAAACTTGCACCGGATCGGTTGCGGGAGAAGGTGTTGCCCGACCTTCGAAACCGGTATCGACAGCTTCGCTCTAATTTGCTCTCAAGAATCCGGGACAAAGAAAAGTACGGAAAGCAATGGACTTCCCGGCCGGAGCGGGTGAAAATCGCAAGAAAAGCAGCCAAACTCCGATCTTTCTTTCGGAAACCGTTCCGTTATTACGTTCGAGAACAGTCGGACATCTGGATCCGATATTTTCGAGCCCGGGTTCTGGTGGAGTACATCGATCCGGACCTGCCGTCCGAAACGGACAGAAACAGGAAGGAGAAGTCGGACGAACCGGAAGGAACGCCGGCAAAAATTCTGGTAATATACCAGAAGGCCCGGTCTATTCTCCATCGGGATTCCGTTGGTCTGCACCCTTCGCTCCAGCCGTTCCTCGAAGAGAACAAAAGCGTGAAGAAGAAAAACAAAACAAAAAAGAAACACGTCGAACCGGAGGAATATCAGCTGGTTCGGGAGGTGAACAATTATCGGGAGGTGTTCGGTCTTCGGCGACTTCGTCTGAACCTGAAGCTTTCCCGGGCAGCCAGAAAACATGCGGTCGAGATGAAGGAGCGGGAATATTTTTCTCATTTTTCGCCGGTGGAGGAAAATTATTCGGTGTCGGATCGAGTCCTGCAGGAGGGGTTCAAAAAAGAACCCGTCGGCGAAAATCTTGGACTGGGTCGGACCTCGCCGAAAAACATTTTGACCGGCTGGATTCGATCACCGGATCACCATCGAAACATGCTAAAACAGAATTATCAATTTGCGGGCGCCGGGAAGGCGGGGATGTACTGGGCGATGAACTTCGGGGGAAACCGAAAAGGAGGAAGGCCAAAATGAACCGAACCATGGGGGATCTGATTCTGGCTTGTGTTTTGCCATGTTACAGGTTCTTTGTTGGGGGGACCGCGGGCCTTTCTTTGGTGTTATTGGTGTTTTCAGGCTGCCAGGATCCCCCCGCGAGGAACGGGAATTCAGAAACTTCCTCCATCCAGATCAGGAAACGGAAGGAGGGGGTCTCTCTTCAGAAACAGTTCCGGGGATTGTCGAATCCGGATTTTTCGTTTGCGTCGGGGTATCGCCTTCACGGGGCGAGGAAGGAAGGTTCGGACACAAATCCACGCTGGTTTCTCGACAGCGATCTCCCGTTCATTGTGGAACCGGACCGTCTTCTCCTGTCTTCGAATGGGCAAATTCGAATGCTTAATCTGAAAACGTCGAGGGAATTGTGGAACCGAACGATACCGGCTGAAACACAGGTTATCCGGCGGGGAGAACGACTGTTTTTTTACGAGCCCTCGGGCAGGGTCTCCGCCGTTGATCTTCGCGCCGGTCGTGAGCATTGGGAAAAATCATTACCAACGAGGGAAGCATTGCTCACCGCAGGACCTACGTTTCTCTGGATCTATAATCACGACCGGGCGATTGCGCTTCGTCCGGAAAACGGCTCCGTTCACACGAAAAAGACGTTTTTGCGAGAGCAAGAGCAGAACCGGGAATACACCGCTCGCATCACACGCCTGTTTCCTCTCAGAGGTGCCGTTCTTCTCCGAAGACGACCCACGACGAATCCCCGGTATCGAATTGAGGTCTACGACAGTCAATCGGGTAATTTTCTGTTCGATAAGCTTGGGTACATTGCCGGGGGAACGGAGAAGAAATTTTACGTAAACAGCTGGCGAAACGAATTCTTTGACACCGTTCGGATTCCCGGGGGGGAGTACGCGAATTCGTTTAAACTACAGGATGCGTCCGGTCACTTCCTGACCGTTGAAGAGGGGGTGCTTTATTATTCGGCATACGGTGAGAGCGAAGGAAATTCAAAGGGTTCAGGAAGGCCATCCGGGGCAATTGAAGAATCCGGAGCCGGCATCGTGAAACGGTCTCCGGAAACCGGTTCGGTTCGGGGGACCATTCCCCTGAGCGGTTCGTCCCTGTCGAACCGGAAGTTTCACCTCAATGGGGACTTGCTGTTCATAACACAGACGACCAATTCTCGTGGGGACAACAGTCGTGGATACATCGTTCACGTAATAAACGTGAATCGGGAGGAGATTGTGCTTGAGGCGGCGGTTGCTTCACCCGTCGTGGAGTGTTCGGCCGGTTCCAGCTGGTTCCTTGTCGGAACAGCGGATCAAACGTTTTTGTTCCACCGGAGCAATTAACAAAATTTACGGGAAAGAATCATGGGGAATGAACCCAAAACACTTCAGGATCGATTTCAGGAGGCGTTAAAAGAGCCGCCCCTTGATCTTCTTGATCGACTGGATCGAGAGGGGGATGAACTTATCTGGGTAATGGGCACGGCCCTTGAACGATTCGGACGATCCCTCCGGCGTGATGAAAAAGGGTTTCGAAAGATGTTTCTGTGTGATCCCGGTATGGATGACGAGACCCGGAAATCCCTTGAAGTGTCGGATGGTCCGGAGCAGGAAGGACAAACCGTTACCTGTTTTCGCAGCAACTGTCTGGAGCGGCTGGATTCCTTTCCGAACGGCACATTCGACGTTACCGTATCCGCCTGGATGATCGGTACGGTTCCGGGAGATGAATTGCTGCCCGTCCTCCGAAACGTGCTGAGCGAAAACGGCAAATCGGCCTTTGTGTCCATGAAGGACGGCACGCCCGAACAACCCATTGACCTCATGTGTGACTCCATAAGGAAGGTGACCGGTCGAACGACCGATCTGGAAAACAGGGGGTTCCTCTCGGATGCCGGATCATTTCGATCTCTACTTCGGAAAAACGGATTTCGCCAGGAGCGGGCCTGGGACGGATCGGTGTCCGTATCGTTTTCCTCCCCGGAGGAAGTGTTTGAGTTAATGAAGAAATCAATTGGGGCCGGTCTTTCGGATCTAGATCCGGACAAGCGGCGGAACATCAAAACGGAGTTCTGTGAGAGAGTGCGTGATCAATTGGGAGATACCCCGGAGATAACGTATCAATATATAGGAGCCATTGGGCTGTGTTAAATGATTTCGATCCGGTGACGAAGGGGTTGATGCCCCGTTGAAAGGACACTAATATATTACTAACATATATCTTCGGCCAGGAAAGATTCTTTTGAAAAACCGTTTGTATTATGTTTTTTCCCCTTAAGATACACACAGATGTCATTGACACCCAAACAGCTGGAAATTCTTGATTTTGTTGTGGCGTTCATCGATGAACACCGCTATGCCCCGACGCTCCGTGAAACAGGGGAGGAATTTGACATAAGCCGTGTTACGGTTCTACAGCATTTGAATGAACTGGAGGAGAAGGGATATATCGAGCGAGAATCAAATGTATCAAGGGGCATAAAGGTGTTGAAAACCCCGACACATTCGGGAAGTGGAGGTGGGGAGGAACGGAACGAAGTACCGGCTTCTGGAGAAAATACCTCCGGAGCCGGGAGTGGGGAGGCGTTTCCCATGCTGGGTTATATAGCGGCCGGGAAACCCATTGAGGCCATTGAACACCCCGAGGAACTCTCTCTTTCTCAGCTGGTTGGTAAGGACAGTGATTGTTATTTGCTCCGGGTGAAAGGGAATTCCATGGTTGGTGACAACATTCAGGAGGGGGATTTCGTTCTCGTCAAGAAGGAGAAAGAGCCCCGTGAAGGGCAGATGGTTGTTGCCCTTCTGGAGCATGGGGAAGCCACCCTGAAACGGTATTACCGTGAAAATGGTGAAATAATTCTTGAACCCTCCAATCCAGAACACGAACCGATCCGGACGGAAGAGGGAAATGTGGAGATACAGGGAATTGTTCTTGGCCTGGTGCGAAATTACGGATAGGGTTGGTTGTTCATTCAGGAAAACTGTTTGAATTGCCCGTGAAGATCGGTACACTACCTTCCCGTTG
>CAZOLI010000013.1:26668-60720 GCA_964580675.1 uncultured Planctomycetia bacterium | reverse complement strand
AATGGCGGGACGGCTCGCCTCGGCAAACCCGGTGATGAACTGATCGTGCTCAGTTTTGCCTCCATGACTCCCTCGGAAGCAGAGGGGTTTGAACCGTCCATATACATTCTGAACGATGACAACGAAATCGTTCGCTCCGCCTGAGAATCTCCTCCGACTGATGCTGTGAAACAGCTTTTATATGGTTTCATAACCGCTCACGTCCTCTTTCGCCTTCTTTACGTGTTTTACATCGGTGGGGTTCTCCGTCGCCAGACCGGTCGAGAAAAAACCCGGGCCCAGTTCGATGAATGGACTTCCTTTAAGGACCGGGCCTCCCTTATTCTGCAGCTTGATTCACAGACGTTCTTTGCCGCCGTTCTGGCAAGTTCGGGATTGTTGATGTCGCAATCTTCTCTTCGATCCGTATTGTTTCAATCGTCATTCCTGCCGGCATCCATATCGAACTTTTACCTCATACTGTTGGGGATCGTCCTGATTGTTTTTGGGGGGTTCGTGAAGTGGGATGCCTATCGGGTTATCGGTGAGAAAGGATGGTACTGGTATAATTTTTTCTGTCCGCCGGAGGAGACAAATTACGAGGAGGAAGGGGTGTACCGGTACCTGGAAAACCCGATGTACGGCGCGGGATACCTCCCGCTTCTGGGAATAGCACTCCTGTTTCTATCGGTGGAAGGACTTATTCTGGCCGTGTTTGACTGGATTTGTATCTGGGTGTTTTACGTTCTTTTTGAGCGACCCCATACGAGAAGGCACCTTACTCATCAGGACGAGTCCTGACGGCCCGCCGCCGTGGCTGAATAGGGGGATCCTTATTCGTGTTCCTGAAACTTTTTGAGGAGATCGAAAAAACCGGGGAAGCTTTTGTTTACAACGCTGGCATTTTTCACAATCACTTCCTCGCCCCCAAGGCCCAGTATGGAAAAGGCCATGGCAATTCGGTGATCATCGGCGGGATCGATGGTGCCTCCTTCCGGATTCCCTCCGTTGATTCGAAGTCCGTTCTCCGTCGGTTCCGCGTTGATTCCACAACTGTTCAGGTTCACCGAAATGGATTTGATGCGGTTGCTTTCCTTGTAACGGAGGTGATCAACGTTGCTGATAATGGTTTCGCCCCGTGCGAACGCAGCAACGGCGGCAACGGTGGGCACCAGATCCGGATGGTTTGACATATCCACCTGAATCGGACGGAGTTCTTCGGGGCCCTCAAGATCCACGAAATTGGGTCCCCTGGATATTCGACAACCCATCTGCTCCAGGTAGGAAAGAATAGCCCGGTCTCCCTGTGTGGAGTCGGGGTTCAAATTTGTGATCCGTACATCTCCTTCCGTGACGGCGGCCGCCGCAAAAAAGTAGGATGCCGACGTGTAATCTCCTTCCACGCGGTATTCGATCGGTCGGTACCTCTGGTCCGGAGGAACCTCAAAATAATGATAACCGGACCGCTCTACATCCACACCGAATCGATTCATGCAATCAATGGTGATGTCGATGTACGGTCGGGAGCGGAGTTCGTCCTTGAGGTCAATGCGAAATCGGGGTCCGATGTACGGTGCGGCGATAAGCAGTCCGCTCAGAAATTGAGAGCTGCGTGAACCGGCGATGGAGGTTCTGTCCGAGGCAAAGGATTTGCCGGTAACGGTGACGGGGAATCCCCCATTCTCGGTTTCAATTTTCACACCCGCCTCCCGCATGGCGTCGACGAGATCCCCGATCGGACGAGACCGTATCTGTTTGCTTCCATCAATTTTCGTCCGTCCTTTCGCAAGTGCGGCAACGGGAATCAGGAATCGAGTTGTCACTCCTGAATCTCCCGTGTACACGATTTCGTCCGGTGCTGTTAGTTTCCCTCCAGTTCCCATAATGACATAATCCCCGTCGTCGTATTGCAGGTCCGGACCAAAAGTGGAGAGGGCCCGGGCTGCGTGTTTCTGGTCATCCGCGTGAAGGCCGTTTCGGAGGACGGAGGAGCCATCCGCGAGGGCGGCCAGAAAGAGGCCCCTCAGGGTAAATGCTTTTGATGGAGGGGCTTCCAGTTCCACCTCCGGGGAGTGAACCGGTGTAATTTTCGTATTGCCGTCTTCCGTTTCGTCTTCCAAGAATGGTCTGTTTCGAAAAGAACCAAGTTCCCGGGGATCCCCAGCAAACCTCCTGAAGAATTTGGCCTCCCGTCCCGGGTAGTATAAAGAAGCACGGTATGACCTGTTATTATCCCACCTATTCGGAAGTCATGCAAGGAAGATTTGTCTTGATAAAACACCGGTAATATGTAAAATATACTGTTCTCATTGTATGTCTTCATGACAACGGTCAGACCAGATGCCGGAACGCGGTCTGTGCTCACATCCGCAATTGCCTGTGAATTCTTTTTTGTGAGGTCAGACGAATCATGCGCGTAGCTATAAATGGATTCGGGCGTATCGGCCGAAATGTATTTAAAATCATTGAGCGACGTCCGAACATGGACGTTGTCGCTATTAATGATCTTTCCGATCCGGAGACCCTGGCGAATCTTCTGAAACGAGACACGGTTTTTGGTGAATTTGAAGGTCAGGTAAATGTTCGTGAGGATGGCATTCTCGTAAACGGACGGAAGGTTCGGATCACGAACAAGAAGGATCCGGAGGAATTGCCGTGGAAGGAAATGGAAGTTGGTTTTGCCGTGGAGTCAACGGGTGTGTTCCGTCATCGGGAGGACCTGGAGAAACATCTGAGGGCCGGTGCGGAAAAAGTTATGCTTACGGTTCCTCCAAAGGACGAAATTGACGCGATGATTGTCCTGGGCGTAAATGAGGAGGAGTTAAACAGCGAGGACGAGATCATCTCTAACGCATCCTGTACCACCAACTGTCTGGCCACCATGGCCAAAGTGGTGCACGATGCTTTTGGCATCGAGGAAGGATTAATGACCACCGTTCATGCTTACACGAACAGCCAGAATCTCCTCGACCAGATTCACAAAAAATCGAGACGGGCCCGGGCTGCCGCCGAAAACATTATTCCCACCACGACGGGGGCGGCCAAAGCAATTGGGGAGGTAATCCCCGAGCTTGATGGCAAACTCGATGGAATGGCCATGCGGGTTCCGGTTCCAAATGGTTCGATTACGGACCTCATCGTCCGTCTCGAACAACCGGCGTCGGTGGACGAAATCAATGAAGCGTACCGGGAAGCGTCGAAGGAGGAGTTAAAAGGACTCGTTGGGTACACCGAGGAACCCCTTGTCTCGAGTGACATCGTTGGACGGTCGGAATCCAGCATCTTCGACGCCACCTCGACGCAGAAAGTAAGTGATCAATTCTTCAAACTTCTTGCCTGGTACGATAATGAGTGGGGGTATTCCAATCGTGTCGTGGACCTGATGGCTCTGACCTGGAAGAAGTATGCCTGAACATAGATCGTTCAGGACCTGATCGCAAACTGATTCCGCCTCGAATTCCGACACCCTCGAAACATGGTCAAGCGAGAGGATCTCATTTATGACTGGAACGTGGAAGGGGAACGAACCCCCCATAAACCCGAACAGGAGTTCACGTTCGCGGACGAAACCCTCCGGGACGGTCTGCAATCACCATCCGTAAAAAATCCGTCCATTGAGGAAAAGAAGCAGATTCTCCATTTTATGGAGGATCTGGGGATTCATACTGCGGATATCGGCCTCCCGGGAGCCGGGGAACACGTGCAGGAGGAAGTGCGGGCACTGGCCCGTGAAATAAAAGAGGAGAACATGGACATCCGGCCCTACTGTGCCGCCCGAACTCTTGCCGCGGATATTGAACCGATCATTGAAATATCCGAGGACGTGGGAATTCCCATCGAGGTGGCGGCCTTCATTGGTTCAAGTCCCATCCGGCAGTACGCGGAGGACTGGGAATTTGACCGGTTGCTGGAGCATACGGAAGATGCGGTACGGATGTGTGTGAAGGCGGACCTTCCGGTTATGTACGTAACCGAAGACACCACGAGAGCACAGCCGGAGGACCTGAAAAAATTATACAAAACCGCCATTGAAGCCGGTGCTCGCCGAATAACGCTTTGTGATACGGTTGGTCACGTCATACCGGAAGGGGTTCACAATCTGATCAGGTTTGCGCGGGAAGAGATCGTCGAGCCATCCGGCGAGGACGTGTACGTGGATTTTCACGGCCACAACGATCGTGGCCTCGCCGTTGCGAACACCATCACCGCCCTCGAAGCCGGGGCGGACCAGGTTCATGCCTGTGCTCTTGGCATCGGCGAGCGAATTGGAAACACCCCGATGGATCAACTCCTGGTGAACCTGAAACTACTTGGGTGGATTGATCAGGACCTGTCGGAACTTCCGGAATACTGTGACCTTGTTGCCGAAGCAGTCGGGCGCAAAATTCCTGACTGGTATCCCATGATCGGAAAGGACGCCTTTGAGACGGCCACGGGGGTTCACGCGGCGGCGGTGATTAAGGCCATTGAAAAGGAGGATGACTGGCTGGCCGATCGGGTGTATTCCGGGGTGCCGGCGAATGAACTCGGCCGGGAACAGAAAATACGAATCGGTCCGATGAGCGGAAAGTCAAACGTTCGATACTGGCTGGAAAGCCGTGACATCGAACCCGACGACGACCTCGTCAGTGCGCTGTTTGAAGCGGGGAAAAATGCGGACCGTCTCCTGGAGGAAGACGAAGTCTGGCAGTTGATCCGGGAGGAACGGGGAGATCGATTCGTCGAGGAAAAACGAGGGGTTCTTCAAAAAACCTGACGGCGGAACGGTCGGGCCCTCTTAATGAGTTGGATGCGCATCCCCTGAAGAGAGGTTTTTGGTGTATTCCTTCCATGTGCTTTCCACTTCCGACATGGTGGATTTCTCAAACACTTCGTTGAACAGTTCCACCATATCTTTCTCGTCGGCTTCGTGGGTCTGAAACATCGGATGAATTCCTTCAGGTTGTCGGAGTACTTCCCCTTTTCCGCGTCCGCCATAGCGTGGACGAAGGACCAACCAATGCTGTAACCCGGCCTGGCCAGGTTCGGGTCCGGCGAAAGTAGTTTTTTCAGGGAATAATTGCTCAGGCTTTTCTTGACATTCTGGAGCCGATTCCATCGTTTCTGATTCTCTTCCTCCTGAGTGATCGCCGATGGTGATAGGAGGGGAACCAGAAGGAAAACGCCGAGAAGAAAGGAGGTGAAGGGGAAAACTCGGTGCATGATTCCCCTCCGATGGAATGTGGGATTGTTCTCACTCAAGATTCCTTCTTCAGCATTCAAATTAGGGGGCTCAACCCGTAAAATACGAACGATAACCGTGTTTGTTTGATGTGCTGAAGGGTGAATTTGGCACCAGCAACCGAATTATAAATTTCAATGAGTTATACATGTGTCAAACAAAATGACCCGTCCGATTGCGGTGTCGCAGCACTTGCGACCGTGGCCCGTCACTACGGAAAACAGATAAACACCGCAAAACTTCGGGAAATTACGCGAACCACCCTTTCCGGGACGACCATGCAGGGGCTCATTCGGGGAGCCGAGGAACTCGGTTTTTCAACCCGTCCCGCCCGTGGTTCATATGAGGCACTTTCGGATGCTCCACTTCCGTTTATTGCCCATGTCCAGCGGGAGGATGGATTCACCCATTTCATTGTTGTTTACGAAGTCGACGAAGCCGGCGTTGTGGCCGGGGATCCGGAGGACGGGAAAATTCGGTCCATCGACCGTGAGGATTTTGAGGAAATGTGGTACGGAAACGTGCTAACCCTGACCCCGGATTCCCTGACGGACGTGGCCGAAAAATCATCCTACACCGCCCGAATATTTGATCTGGTAAAGCCATGGTTCAACGAATTTCTATATGCGTTTCTGGCGGGCATCTTCTTCGTGTTGCTCGGCATTCTCACGTCCTTTTTTATTCAGTTTCTGATTGACAACATTCTGGTTTACGAGGACACGCGGATGCTGAACATCCTTGCTCTGGGTCTCCTTGTGGCACTTGGATTCCGTGCCCTGTTCTCCACGTTTCGGGGTTATCTGCTCATTATGCTTTCGCGGAAATTGAACGTTGCCCTGATAACGACGTTTCTGCGACGCATTCTTCGTGTGTCCTATCACTTCTTCACCACGAGAAAAGTCGGGGAAATTCTCTCACGGGTAATGGACACGTACAAAATTCGAAATGCGGTGGGGTCCGTTTCCATATCGGTGGTGATCGACACGGTCATTGTGACCGGAACGTTTTTCATTATGTTCTTCTATAGCTGGCAGCTGGCTCTTCTTGCGAGTTCGTTTGTGCCTCTTTTCGTTCTTGTCACCTACCTTTTTTTGAAACCCATGAGACGGCATCAGCGCCGGACCATGGAACGGGCGGCCAAGCTGGAATCAAGTTTGGTCGAGACCGTCAACGGCATGGAAACCATCAAGCTGTTTACGACGGAGGAGAAGCATCGAAATCGTTGTGAAAATGATCTGGTGGACATGCTGGATTCACAGGTCTCCGTCCAGAAATATATGCTCGGCCACTCGGTCACCAGTACCCTCCTTACGGCCGGGGCCACCATCGCCGTTCTCTGGTTCGGGGCGTACCGGGTGTTCGACGGTCAGCTTACGGTGGGACAACTCATCTTTTTTAATTCCCTTCTGGCTTATGCCCTGGATCCGTTCAACCGGCTCGTGAACGTGGTTTCGGAACTTCAGGACGCGGGTGTCGCGATGGATCGGGTGTTCGAATTTCTCGAACTGGAACCGGAGGAACAAACAACCGCCGACCGGCCCGAACAGTTCCAGAAGCTTTCGGAAGGTATTTCGTTCCGGAACGTGTCCTTTAATTACGGATATCGAGAGGATGTGTTAAGTGATGTGTCCCTCGATATTTCAGCGGGGGAAACCGTGGCAATTGTGGGGGAGTCCGGAGCGGGGAAAACAACACTGTGCCGGCTGATATCCCGTCTTTATGAGCCAACGGAGGGGAGAATTCTTCTGGACGGCGTCCCGCTCAATAATTACGACGCTCAGTCCCTGCGGTCTCGAATTGGCATGGTGGAGCAGGAACCATTCCTCTTCAATCGCAGTGTTCGAGAGAATATCGCATATGGAACGGGATCCTCGTCTCTGAGTGACATTCGAGAAGTGGCCCGGAAAAGCGTCCTGCATGATTTAATTGAAAAACTTCCGGAAGGATACGACACGATGGTTGGTGAACGAGGGGTTAATCTATCGGCGGGACAGCGACAGCGAATTGCCATTGCACGTGCCCTGTTACACGATCCCGAGATTTTTATTTTTGATGAGGCCACAAGCCATCTCGATTCGGATACGGAGCGGGCGATTCACGAAAACCTCCAGACGGATCTTCAGGAAAAAACCGTCGTGCTCGTGGCGCACCGGATCAGTACCCTCACACTTGCGGATCACATTTTTGTGCTGAAGGACAGGAGGATTGTTGAGGACGGAACACACGAAGAACTTCTTGAACAGGAAGGAGAATACTGGCGGTTCTGGCGAATGCAGACCGGCAATTCCGAAGCTTAGTTTTCAGGTCTTCCCCGTACAGAAAAAGCAATGGATCAGGGCACAAACATTGAGCTCAAAAACCTGTCCCGGGTGAACGAAATTATGAGAAGTGATTCCCCGGCCTACCTCGGCGCATTTTTGCTTCTGGTCCTCGGTATGGCGGGTGGAGGTTTGATCTGGGCCAGCGTCTATCGGGTGGAGACGGTGGTACGTGCTTCGGGGGTAATACGTCCTCAAAAAGATCCGGTGTCCGTCCAGTCCGCGACGGATGGAACCATCGATAAAGAAAACGTGGAGCCGGGGAATCGTGTTTCGAAAGGTGATTTGCTCATCCAGCTGGATACCGAGTCGATTAAGAACGACCTCAACCGGGTCAAACTCCGGCGGGAAAACAAACGGACGAGGCTGAAGGATTTAAACAAATACAGGGAATCCCTCGTCGAGGAACGAAGGTTGAATGAACAGAAATACAAAACGCGTCTGAAACGGCTTCGGCGAGAACTGGACCAGGCTGAAGAGGAGGTCAGGCAAAAGAAAAAACTACTGGAGAAGGACGTTATTTCAAAGGAAGAATACCGAAATGCCCGGGAGCGGAAGGAAGAAATACAGTCCGACATCGACGAGACCCGGACCAACCGACACATCGAACGACAGAAATTAACCCGCCGAATCCGGAAAACGGAGATGGACATCAACAACGTGAAAAACAAACTGAAACAGCTCAAACAGCGGATTCAGTTGCTGGCGTACCGGAAATCGAAATCGAGGATCACCGCTCCGAAGAAGGGGGTTATTCTGGAAGGCAATCCGCAGGTAGGGGACGTTCTTTCACCGGGTCAGTTAATATGCCGGATCGGATCCGTAGATGAACTTCGGGCGGATTTGATTGTGCCGGAATCCGAGCGGGATCGAATACGAACGGATCAGGAGGTGTCGATGACCGTTAGTTCATTTCCGGAACGACAGTACCAACCATTAACAGGAACGGTATATTTTATTTCGCCGGATCTGAAGATGAAGGAGGGTCAGAAAAGGGCCGGTTACCTTGTGAAAGTACGAATGGATCGGGGTAATTACCTCGACCGTCTCGAACCCGGCATGACCGTGAAAGCCCGCCTAAAAACCGGAGAGGAAAAAATAATTTCCATGCTGGCCAAACAGATCCGGGGAGCGGTAGACTTTTAAACCCGCTTGACACGGATCCGTTTGTTCGATAAAATTTTCGGATCATATATCTTGTGATCACAAATCCAATCCATATCACAGGAATGCCTGAACGGGATCAACAATTCTGGAGTTATCTCACGGACCGGTTCAGATGGTCCTGACCCCCCCTCCCCTTCGTGTAACCTGTTGATCCCGGTTCTGCTGATTCAGGTTGTTGTTCAACCCTCCATGCGAGCGTTCTTGACGCCGCCGGGCCTATTGGTGGTCCGTTTCCCGACCGGGATGTATTGCTGAACCCCCCATCGCTGAATTCGTTCTTCTAACTCGGGCTGTTTTCTTCCCAGGAGGACATTATGAAAAAAGCTGTACTTGCTTATTCCGGAGGACTCGACACGACATTCTGTATTCCGTATCTGCGGGAACAGGGATATGAGGTTATTGCCGCAACGGTAGATACCGGTGGCCTGGCAGAAAACGAAGACACACTTCGGGATCGTGCCCGAGCCCTCGGTGCGGAAACCTTCGAGTTGCGTGATCGAAAACAGACTTTCTACGAGAAATTTGTCCGGTACGTCATAACGGGAAACCTCCTCAGGGGGGACGTGTATCCGCTCTGTGCGGGTCCGGAGCGATACCTCATTGCGGAGGAGCTGGTGAAGTTGGCCCATGAGTACGAGGCCTCGACGATTGTTCACGGCTCCACGGGAGCGGGGAACGATCAGGTACGGTTTGACGTGACAATTCAGCACCTCGATCCGGGACTGGAAATCAAAGCACCTGTGCGGGAGGAAGAATTTCAGAGAGAAGAAGAAGTGGCGTATCTTCGTGAGGAGGGGGTTGCCATACCGGGGGAAAGTGAAGGAGCATATTCCATCAACAGGGGCATGCTGGGGACCACAATCGGGGGAAAGGAAACCACCTCTTCCTGGAAAACACTTCCGGAGGAAATCTGGCGGGACGTAAGATCTCCCGGGGAGGCACCGGAGAATGGTCGGGTCGTCACCCTTGAATTTCGTGAAGGACTGCCCCAATCCCTTGACGGGGAGTTGATGGAGGGGCCGGAACTTCTGAGTGAGCTTGATCGGATCGGGGCGAAACACGGCTTCGGTCGCGGGATCCATATCGGCGACACCATTCTCGGGTTGAAAGGTCGTATCGCGTTTGAAGCACCGGGTGTGCTGTCGGTGATCAGGGCTCACCGGGAACTCGAAAAAATTTCACTGACGAACAAACAGCTCCGGGCCAAGAAGGAATTCTGTGAGACATACGGGGATCATCTTCACGAAGGTCATTACTTTGATCCGGTAATGCGAAACATAGAATCGTTCATCGATCAAACCCAGAAGTCGGTAAACGGCGCGGTCAGGCTGAAATTTCACCGGGGAACGGCGGAGGTTCAGGGGGTGGATTCCCCTGATTCCCTGATGGATCCGGACGTGGCCGTTTACGGTGAGGAGAACCATCTCTGGGACGGCCGGGACGCGGAAGGGTTCTGCAGTATTTATGGGGTGCCGGAGATCATCGCCGGACGGAGGAATCATGATTGATGCCTCGATTTTTGGCGGCACCGGTTACACCGGTGGTGAGTTAATTCGCCTTCTTCTGGATCATCCCGGCGTTCAGCTATCCGGTGTGTATTCCGGATCACGGGCCGGCACCCCCGTTTCGGCGGTCCACGAGCACCTTCGGGGCCGTACGGATCAGGAGTTTCTGGAAGAGGACCTGAAACGGGCCGAACAAACGTCGGATATCCTTCTTTTTGCTCTTCCTCACGGTGAAAGCGCGGAACGGGTTCAGAAGGTGAACCGCTCCAATACCAGGGTAATTGACCTGTCAGCGGATTTCCGACTGAATCGACCGTCGGTGTATGAAGAGGCTTACGATGAAATCCATGCGGCACCTGATCTCCTTGAGGAGGCGGTTTATGGGTTGACCGAACACAATCGAGAACAGATTGCGGACGCCGAACTTGTGGCCTGTCCGGGATGTTTTCCGACCGGAAGTCTTCTCGCCCTTCTTCCCCTTGTGGAGGAGGAGGTTCTCTCGTCGGACGTGATTATCGATGCCAAGACCGGCTCTTCCGGTTCGGGGAGCACGCCGAGTCAAACCACCCATCATCCGGAACGATCGGGGAATTTTAGGGCGTACGGACTGTTTGATCACCGGCACCGGTTTGAGATGGAGCAGGAAACAAACCGGAGACATACAGCGGACCTCTCCATCACCTTTACACCTCACTCGGCCCCTATGCGGCGGGGAATCTTCACAACTGCTTATGTTCGTTTGACCGAAGATCTGGAGAAAGGAGCGGTTCAACGAATGTATCAGGCGGCTTACGAAGATGAGCCATTTGTGCGGCGGGTGAATCGTCCGGAAACACGAAATGTATCTCGTTCAAATTTCTGTGATATCGGGTTGAGCCGACGGAAAAATCGTGTCATCATCACAAGCGCCATTGACAACCTGGTGAAAGGTGCCTCAGGTCAGGCTGTTCAGAATTTGAACGTGATGTTTGGTCGGGAGGAAACGGAGGGGCTGAAAGCTCCCGGTCATATTGTGTAAATCATGAGGAGGTTCAGGGATGAGTAATTCGAAGACAATAATCGTGAAATTTGGGGGACAACCGCTCCAGAGCAGGAACGGTATGGAGGCCTTTGCCGGTGCGGTGCAAAACATTCGGGACGATAATGGGACGGAGGTGATTGTTGTTCATGGCGGTGGCCGGCAGGCGGATCGAGTGCACGAGAAAATGGACGTGCCGGTGCGAAAAATAAACGGACGTCGAGAAACGGATCGTGACGCTCTTGAGATTGCCAAGATGGTGTATGGGGGAAAAGTGAACAAACGGCTGGTGTCGCTGCTGGAGGCCCATGGCGTACCGGCCATTGGCCTGACCGGAGTGGATGGATCACTGCTGGAAGTCACCCGGCGGCCGCCGGTAACGATGACGGAGCCATCCGGCCGTACGAAAAAGGTGGATTTTGGATACGTGGGTAACGTAAAACAGGTCCACACCGAGCCGGTGGAGGCGCAACTCCGTGGCGGATTTGTGCCGGTACTCGGATGTCTTGGCATTGATTCTGATGGCCAGGTATATAACGTGAACGCAGATAGTGTTGCCTCGGCCGTTTCAGCCGAGATGAAGGCTGATGACCTTGTGTACGTCACGTCCTCCCCGGGCGTTCGAACGGCCCCTGATTCATCGGAGGTGTTCAGGGATCTATCCCTTTCGACGGCCAGGAAAAAGATTGAGAAGGGTCAGATCACAGGAGGAATGTTGCCAAAAATTGAAGCGGCCGCTTACGCTCTCGGGAACGGTGTGGATCAGGTATTCATTACGGGAGTACAGGCAGACGAAGCCGATTGGATCGGGACCCTTCGCGAAAAGAATTCGGGAACGACGATTACGGGGAATCCTACGGATGAGCAAAAACGGAACCCATTTTTATCAACTGAGTGACCTTCCGGGACGGACGCTGCAGGAGTTGATCCGGCGGGCGAAATCCTGGAAATCCGGCGATCGAAAAGTCGGGAAGCCGCTGTCGGGTCGCGAGCTCCTTCTGCTGTTCTTTAATTCGTCCCTTCGCACGCGAACCTCTTTTGAAGTGGGCATCCGAAGAGCCGGCGGTGCCAGTTCGACCATCGATATGCAGGGAAAATCGGTCTACGATTTTGAATTTGAGGATGGTACTGTAATGGATGGAACCACGGCGGAACACATCAGGGAAGCTGCCGGTGTGCTATCCCGATACGGAGACGGAATTGCAATTCGGGCCTGTCGCCTCTTCGCCGGGGACGGGGAGAAAGGCCCGTTTCTGGGATTGTCGGATCGGAAACGGGACCGAATACTGAACGCGTTTCTGGATCATGCCACGGTTCCGGTCATCAACATGGAATCCAACCGGTTTCACCCATGTCAGGGCCTCGGTGATATGTTAACACTCCGGGAGACGTTTCCGGAACCGGTGGGAACTGAATATCTGATGACCTGGACGTACCATCCCAAACCGCTTCCGGTTGCCACCCCCCACTCACAGCTCCGTGCTGCGGCGCTTCTCGGTATGAACGTAACCCTGGCTCATCCGGAGGGATGGGATCTGGATGAAGACGTACTGAACAACGTTTCCCGGACGGCCAATAAAAACGGGGGCAATTTTCGGAAAACAAACAATATGGATGAGGGCATGAAGAACACACGGGTGGTCTGTGCCAAAAGCTGGGCGGGTGTGAATCAATTTGGAAGGGCGGAGGAGGAACGAGAGATGCGCGAAAAACACCGGGATTGGATAGTGGACGGCAGCCGGATGAAGAAAACGGACGCCGCACGGTTCATGCACTGTTTGCCCGTCCGGCGTAACGTTGTGGTCTCGGATGATGTTCTGGACAGCGATGCATCAATCGTCATGGAACAGGCGGAGAATCGCATGTGGGCCCAGATGAGTTTGTTGACCCATCTGTTTGACGAATCATAACGTTTTGAAGACAACAAAATCAGTTGCAGTTCCGTGGGGTCGTGGCAGGAAAACATTATGGAGGGGCAAAGAGAGCCACAAAAATATAACCGGTTTGCCCGTTGCAACGGATGGTTCCGTTCGATTTACCATCGTTGTGAATCAGTGAAGTTTATCATTTGAGGTAACGTGTCAATTTCGAGGAGAGGTCAAGAGATGACGGAGGAAAATCAGCTCAATGAGAATGTAAAGGATCGGATCATATCATCCGAGCAGCGAAGCCTGGATTACCTCATGGTTCCCTACGATATTCGGGGCACCCAGGCCCATACGGTTATGTTGATTGAGTCCGGGATCGTTTCGGACCGGGATGGACAGGCTATACTTCGGGCTCTGGAGGAGATCCGGGATGAATGGGACGAAGGAAGGTACGAAATCGATCCCGAGCTCGGGGCGCACCTTTCCCTGGAACAGGCCATTGAAGACCGAATTGGAGCTGAGGCCGCCGGATCTGTCCATACGGCTCGCAGCCGAAATGACCAGGTAATGGTTACTGAACAGATGTATTTTCGGGAGCAGGTTCTGGACCGTCTGGAGGATCTTGTCTCGGTTCTTGCCGCTCTGCTCGAACAGGCCCGGAAGCACCGGGACACCGTGTTCCCGGGGTACACACATATGCGTCCCGCTCGCCCAACCACGTTCGGTCACTGGTGTCTCGCACTCTTTGACGGTTTGTGCCGCGGCTGGAAACGGTTGAGGGGAGTGTACGATCGGTACAATCAGTCTCCCCTCGGGGCCGTTGAATCATACGGCACAACATGGAACATCGACCGGGATCGAACCGCCGAGCTGCTCGGGTTTGAGGGGGTCTGGGAACTGCCGCAGGACGCAATCACAAGTCGTGGCATGTTTCAGCTGAATTTGCTTGGTGCACTGCACGAAATATCGGTTGTTGCGGGAAGAGGGGTTTCCGATCTCCTTCTCTATACCACCGATGAATTCAACTATGTCGAACTGGGCAAAAAGGTTTCCCGTCAGATGAATCCCGCGACGGGAAGTTCGGTGATGGCGCAGAAAAAGAACCCGGACGCCCTGGAACTCATACGAGCAACGGTACCACGGCTTGCGGGACTTCACCGGACGGCCGCCGGTGTTCTTTCCGATTTGCCAACGGGTTACAACCGGGACAGCCGGGAAACCAAGGAACTGGCGGTACAGGGACTGGAACAGATCGAGGATCTTCTGAACACTTTTTTCCCGACCATTAAAACGATTAAGGTAAATGAGGATCGTGCCCGATCGGCCGTGGTGGATCAGTATGCTCTGACCACCGACCTGGCCGACGTGCTGTCTCAAAACCACGATCTTCCCTATCGAACCACCTATCGCATCCTGGGCAACCTCGTTCAGGACCTTCGGGAGGAGGACCGATCCCTGCAGGATTTAACGGCCGAAGAAGTGGCCGAACAGGCCCGGGAGCTGAACGTGGACCTGGACCCGAAGTCGGAGGAGATGGACCTGGCCGATCATCCGGAGCGGGTGCTTGATGAACGATCTCACGTAGGGGGAACCAAACCGGAGGAAGTGGATCGGTTGCTGACGGAGCGTTCGAATCAGCTTGATAAGCTGAAGGAACAAATTGAGAAGCGAAGGGAACAGGTAGCGACCAGTTTTCGAAAATTGCAGGAAACCGTTCATAAGATTATCAAAGAGGAAGATTAAATAATGAACTATGAACAGCACCTCAAACAGCTTGTACGGATACCGTCCCTTTCGAACGAAGAGGACGAACTCGCCGATTACCTCCTTTCGTTTTACGAGGACCGGAGCCTGCCCGTGGAAAAGTGGGGGGATAACGTCGTGGTTCATTTTGACGGAGGTCACGACGACGCGTTGATTTTGAATGTTCACATGGATACGGTTTCGCCGGGGAACGAGAATCGGTGGGACGTGCCGCCGACCGGTCCGGATGCGGGAATGGTTCGGGACAAAAAACTGTACGGTCTGGGGGCGAGCGATGCAAAAGCCTCCATTGCCTCCTTTTCTCTGCTGGCCTCCGAACTGGGCGACCGGGAACTGAATCTGGATCTGTTCATCGTTCTTGTCACCCGGGAAGAACTGGACGGCCGGGGAACGAGGCAGTTTCTCAAGGAGTTCGAACAGGAACATCAGGATCGGTACAACCGGCTGGCCGCGGTGGTTGGGGAGCCGACCAACCTGGATACCATAGAGATCGGTCATCGAGGAACGGCGTATCTGAAAATACGTACCGAGGGCCGGACCGGTCACGCCACTCGTCCCGAAAGCGTGGAACCCAACGCCATCGACGACGCGCTGGAGATGATCCGTCGTATGAGAAAACTGGAGGAGGAAGTGATCCCGGAATTTCGTCACGACAACCTCGGGGATCCGTCTTTTTCCCTGACCGGCATCAGAAGTGCCCCCTCCTCTCCGAATCAATTTCCGGGTAGCTGCGAAACGACCTGGGACCTGCGTACCACGCCCGGTCTCCACGAACAACTCGAATCCCTGCTTGAGAAACGTCTTTCGGGATGCTCCTTTGAGTTTACCGAACGTCTTTCACCACCGGGGTATACGTCTCCGGAGGAGGAAATCGTCTCAGTGTTTGAGGAAGTTGTGGACAATCTGGACGTTAAGGTGGCCCGCGGAGCAAGCGACGTGTGTTTCTTTACCGAATCCGGCATCCCCGCCGTCACGTTCGGCCCGGGGTTGAAGGAGGTCATTCATAGTGAAAACGAGTATGTGCCGGTTTCAAACGTGCGACGCGCCGCCGACGTTTATGCGGACGTCATCGAACGGTTCGCAAACCGTTAAACCGATACCCGTGAACAAAAAAAGAAAGCCGTTTTGTGGAGGTCAAACTCCTTCATTTATTCGTTCTTCGTCCCCGCCAGTTCGAGAACCACGTGTTTTAATCCAACCACAACGCGGGCCATCCGGTTGTAATCCAGAGTATCCGGGGTGTCGGTGGATCTGTGGTAATTCGGATTTCGGAACATCGCCGTGTCGGTCACCATGATGGCCGGATACCCTTCCTGCCAGAAGGACCAGTTGTCGGAGAGATCCGCAGCCGGTTTACCACCCGGAATCACCGCCCCCCAGGAAGGAATGGTGGCTGTTTCGCGGAACGTTCCGATGTATTGATACAGAAGGTTCCGGGAGCCGTAATTGCTGAGAAACGCGATGAAATTTCCCGTGTCGGGGTACAACCAATCAAAGAGAAACAATGGGTAGTCCTGGCTGTCCTCCTTTTCGCTGTAGAATCCAATCATTTCGAGGGACATCATTCCTTCCAGTGTTTTGTTTTTCTCCGACGCCCGTCTGGCGTACACCCGGCTTCCCATCTGTTCGGTTTTGTAGTACGGGGGTTCCTCGTTGACAAACGCGACGAAGTGAATTGTTTTTCGTGTTTTTGTGCCCGCCAGTTCTCGGGCGAGATTGAGAACCCCGGCCACCCCGGAAGCATTGTCGTCGGCCCCCGGATTGGCCGCTGTGTCATAATGAGCGCCGATCACGAGTAGGTGGTCGGGGTGTTCCGTTCCGGGTTTCTCTGCGACGACGTTTGCCACCTCCTTGCCGTCGGCGGTGAACGTTTGTTTTCGGGTACTGTATCCCGCTTCCCGGAACTGATTCTGGATGTAATCTCTGGCACGTGTGAGTTGTTTGTACCGGTATACGTTCCGGTCACCGATGTTTTTTGCAAGACGTTCAACATCCTTTCTGGCCCTTTTCTGGATCCGGGATTCCGTTTCGGAAATGGGAGGAAGCGGTGGGGCCTGCGGAGAACCCGGCATGGAGAAAAAGCAGCTGCCGACGGCGAAAGATACCAGACCGATACCTGAAAACAGTAGACCTACCCGGAGAAAAACGTATTTCCACCGGTTCCAGAAGCTTTCTTCATGGTTTTTCTCGCCCACCGGGTAATTTCCTTCCTGTTCCTCTCTCCTGCTGTTTTCTTCCGTTGCTTCATTCGGTGAACGGTTCTTTCTGGATCGGTCGGTCATGGAGGTTCCCGGAGGTATCTATCCATGGAAATGAAACAGTGCGATGGTACCGATGCCGGCCATCATGGTCAGAAACTGGGGCAAAAATTCCTTCCACCCGGCGGATTTTTTCAGGTCCGGAACCAGGTCCGCTATAGCAATATATATGAAACTGGCGGCGGCAAAGGCCATGATGTAAGGCAGCACGGATTCAATTTCCGCGATAAAGAAATATACCAAAACGGCCCCGAGGAGAGCAGCAAGACCGGAAAGCATGTTGTAGAGCAGAGCACGTCCGGTCCGAAAGCCGCTTCGGAGGAGAATGGCGAAATCGCCCACTTCGTGAGGAATTTCATGAGCAATGACACTGAGGGATACGGCGATGCCGAGCTGCGTGGAGGAAAGGAATCCTGCGGCGATGATGGCACCGTCCACCAGGTTGTGGAAGGTGTCTCCGATGAGAATGAGTGTCCCCGAATTGCCCTGGTGATCCGCTTCTTCTCCGTGGGAATGATGGAACACGATAATTTGTTCCAGAACGATGAAAACAACGATGCCCAGAAGCACCGTGGCCAGACCTCGGTGGGGAGAAATTCGGTGCAATGACCGCGGGATGAGGCCGAGGAAGGCGGCCCCCAGAAGACTTCCCGTGGCGTAACTGACCAGAAGGGGGAGGAACCATTCACGCCGGTCCCGGGGAATCAAAAGCAGAGAGCCTGCCAGTGCGATGGCCCCCACACTGCCCAGCAAACTAAAAACGACGATCCAGACCAGAAGGGGGATATCCAAGAGTGATCTTTCGGAATTCCAAGATTGATTATGGTTTGACCTCTCTGAATGATAGGGAATTTGATACTTCGTTGCGAATTGATCGGGAGGTGGGGCAAATTGCCGGAACGGTGATTTTCGTACGTCTGTTAACGGCAACATCCTTTAAAAAAAAGAAAACTGGTTATCGGTTATGTACCGTTTTTTGTCGATTGATCAACCCCCCGAAGTTCTGCAGGACAGAAAAGAAGGGATTCTTGTGACCTCAAATATCGGACCGGTTGAGAATCCTGGGCACATTCTCTCAGGATAATTATCAATGGTGTTTGGAAGGGGAAAGAATAATTTAGATTGTTACTCCGTATGATTCCCCCGGTTTCGCATAGATTAATAAAGCCAAACACAAAACTTGTCACTGCCGGTTTTTTACATTAACATGGTGTACTCGTTTTCGAGTTGTTAACCATTGTTCTTTCGATCTGATGATTGTCGGTGTCGATGCGGGCGGAACAAACGTGGATGCGGTTCTGGTAAAGGAGGACAACGTTCTCCGGACAGCGAAGGTTCCTCAGACCGGGACATTTGCACCGCTTACGGACGTTCTGGAGGATCTGTTGCGGGAGGAAGAAACGGGGGACGTAGACCGGTTGGTGATTGCCTCCACCCTGGTATTGAATGCACAGGTGGAGAACCGGTTTCCCGGTTGTACCGGTTACCTCATCCCCGGTCCGGGACTGGATCCGGATCTGGCCTTCTTCGCGGATCAGAACATTGTGCTGGATGGTTGTGTTGACCACCGTGGTCGAATAACAGAAGAGCTGAACTCTCCCCCGTCTCCGGACCATGACACAGCTGCCGTTGTTGCCAAATTTTCCCCTCGAAATCCCCGGCTGGAAGAAGAGACACGGGATCGGATAAATTCGGCGGTTGATCACGTTCGTCTCGGGCACCGGGCCGGGGGACGACTGGGCTTTCCGGCAAGAGCACGAACGACGGTGCTTAACGCAAAGGCCGCTTCTATATTTGAAACGTTTTCCGGACAGGTGGAGGAAACGCTTGAATCACTGGATCTGTCCTGTCCGGTGTTTTATCTGAAAGGGGACGCGGCGATGGTTTCCGGTCAGGTGGCTCAGTCCGCTCCATCGATTACGATGTATGGTGGACCCGCTGCCAGTTCCCTTGGCCTGGCCGCCCTCACGGGAGAAGAAGAAGCACTCTGTATGGACATCGGGGGGACCACCACTGATTTGAGCAGGCTGGACGGCGGATTTCCCGTCACCGGTAATACCACGGAAAATGAAGGAAAACTGGATCCGTTTTACCGCGTTGTGGATTCCCGGGACATTGCTGTCGGCGGGGATACGGCGGTGGATGAGGAAGGTCTCACCGGTGAAAGACGGGGAGATGCGGTGGCCTTTGGGGGAACGGAACCCACCCCAACGGATGCTCTTCACGTAACGGGAGAGTTTACGGAAGGAGACGTGGAAGCGGCACGGGACGCGCTTTCATCCCTCGGTTCTCCCGAGCGGGTTGCCTCCAGAATCCTCGAGGAATGCACGGATCGGATTGTGGGGGAAGTTTGTGAGTTTGTTTCGGAATCGGTGCCGGATACCCTGGTGGCCGGGGGGGTTCTCGCTCCATACTTCGCCCACCGCGTGGTGGAGGAACTGAATGAAATTCAGGACGTGGAGATTCCGGAGCACGCACCGGTTTCGGGAGCGGCGGGGTGCGCGGCGGCGGAAGTGAGTCTGCGTACGGACGTACACATTGATTCGGCACAGGGAACGATGAGCGTTTCGGCCACCGGAGAAGAGCAGAAGAAACACGTCCAGAAAGGTCGAACGTTCGAAGGAGATGAGCTTCGCGAAATTGGAGAACGGGAAGCCCGGCGCGTTACCAAATCTGCCGGAGGAACTCCCGAAGCCGATTGTGAAATTACGCACCTCCGTCACTTTAACGTGGTCCAGAGTGCACACGTTAAAGGACAGATTGCGGACATCACGGCACAGGCTCGCCCGGGATACGTTACACTTCAGGAGAACAACTCCCATGACGGCTGAACCTCTGGCGTTTGTGTACCACGATAATTATTTGCTGCACGAGCATTCCCCCACCCACCCCGAGCGGCGAGAACGCCTCTCCTACACCATGGATCAGCTGGAGGAGGAAGGGTTCTTCGACATGCCGGTCATCGATCGCCTGGAGGCGGAACCGGCAACGGAGGCAGATATGCTTCGTGTTCATCAGCAATCGTACCTGGAATCCCTCAAGAACATGTCCGAACGAGGACACGGTTCCCTCAGTCTGGACACCCATATCTCGGAGCATACCTGGGATCTTGCGTTGCTCGCGGCCGGTGGCATTATGCAGGCCGGGGAATGCATTGCGGAGAAAACCCACCGACGAAGTTACGTGATGTCCCGACCGGGAGGTCACCATGCTTTTTCGGATCACGGACACGGGTTCTGTTTTACGAACAACACGGCCGTTGCGCTCCGCCATCTTCAGAACAGGTACGACGAGATAGATTCCATTCTGCTGTGGGATTGGGACGCCCATCACTTTGACGGCACACAGTCCATCTTTTACGAAGATCCCTCGGTCCTCACCATCTCCACGCATCAGGACGGTCGAACGCTGTTTCCCGGAACCGGGTTCGTGGATGAAGTAGGAAAAGACGAGGGCGAAGGATACAACATCAATGTTCCCCTTCCACCGCAAACAGGCGACGAGGGATATATGAGTGTCGTGGAGGAGATATTCGTGCCCGTTGCTCACCAGTTTGACCCCGATTTCTTTTTCATCGAGGCCGGACAGGACAATCATTTTACCGATCCCATAACGAACCTTGGTCTCACGGCCAGCGGGTACACGTCGTTGATGAACGTCGCCGTTCGGACGGCAGAGGAGCTCACCGGGGGATATTTCATGGCGTCACAGGCGGGCGGATACGGCATTGAGGGAGGTCTTCCCTACACCAATACCGGAGTCATCGCCGCGATGGCGGAGCTGGAAACCAGCCACGTGCGAGAGCCGGCCATTTATGAACCTCCCCGGCGCAATCCGGATGTTTCGGACGTTATTGATTCGGTAAAACAGACGCAGAGCGCCTACTGGGATTTCGACTGATCACGCTGGATTCGGGGGGAGGCCGGTAAGATACCGGGACCGGTTTGATGGATCATGAGCGGTGGGGTAATATATGTGGTCCTGAAGAAATCCTCTCATTGAACCATCTGGAGGAGGGGGAAGAACCTAGAATTCCGGCCGACTTCCGTCAATTGTTCCGGGCATTTGCATGACTGACTTTGTTACGATCATCGTTCTTGTACTTCTGGTTGCCGGGGGAGGGGTCTGGTACTGGTACCGTCGTCGTGACGATCGATTGCGGGACACTTTTTCCGATTCGACGTTTGAGCCGCTTAACCGGCTGGATGAGTGTCTGGTGTCATGGCGGAAGAGGAACGGATCCCGGGACGCGTTTTACCGAGCGTTCCTTCGGTATGACCTGTACGTGTTCGGACGCGGCAATCAGGAGGACGAATTTGTCGAACTGGATTCGGACACCGAGTTGAACCTGGAGCAGTGGCGATATTCCGACCGCTGGTACGTTCCGGTGTTTACGTCACTTCAACACCTTCAGGACAGCATTTCGGGTGAGAAACCGTATGTGCAGATTTACGCCCGGGATCTGCTGCTTGTGCTGGACGAAGAGGAGTCTGTTATTCTGAACCCGGGGACGTCCGTCGCCACCCCGCTTTCTTCCGATACGCTTCAGGGATTGCTGGATGGTTCGTCTTTTCGGGAAATGAGTTCATTTCGAACACGGGATGGTACGGAAGGGTGGATCGGGCCGTCGGAAGAGCATCCCCCGTCACTGGAGGACACGCTCCGGACGCTGTTTTCCGGCAACGCCACGATTGAATATGCCTTCATTGCTCAGATTTATGTGCCCTCCACCGAACAGCCGCCGCACCCGGTGATCGGTGTGAAAGGAAGTGGTGACCTGCTCTCCATCATGGCGGAGGCGGAAGTCCAGGCACAGAAAGCCCTGCCGGAAGGGCAGTACGTCGACTTCCGTCGGGTCGATGGTGACGATCCGATATCAACGTATATGAGGGAAAACCTCACCCCATTTTTTGAGTGAGGTTTTCCCCGGAATGATGTTTGGGTCCCGCTTTTTTAAAGAAGCGGCAGGTACTTGCTGACTTCGTAGTCCGTCACCTTCGTACGAAACTCCTCCCACTCGTACTCCTTGTTTTCCAGGAAGTTCTGGAAGACGTGTTTCCCAAGCGTTTCCCGGACGAGCTCACTTTGCTCCGTTTCGGTAATGGCTTCGTAAAGGTTGCCGGGCAGGGTCCCGATGTTTCGTTCACGCCGTTCGGCTTCGGTCATGTCGTAGGCATTTTCCTCGACCGGTTCGGGAAGGTCGTACCCGTGTTCGATGCCTGCGAGACCGGCGCGGAGCATGGAGGCAAACGCCAGGTACGGGTTGCAGGAGGGATCCGGGCTCCGGAACTCGACCCGCGTGGATTTCTCCTTGCCGGGTTTGTACATCGGCAGGCGGATCATGTCGCTACGGTTCCGACGTGCCCAGGTCACGTAAACGGGTGCTTCGTATCCGGGAGAGAGCCGCTTGTAGGAATTGACCCACTGATTGGTTACGGACGTGATCTCCCGGGCATGGTTGAGGATGCCCGCCGTGTACTGTTTGCCGACGTCGGAGAGATGATACTCGTCGTTTTTGTCAAAGAAGGCGTTTTCGTCACCCTCAAACAGGGACATGTGAGTGTGCATGCCGGATCCGTTTACACCCTCGAGCGGTTTCGGCATGAAGGTCGCGTACACGTCGTTCAGGTACGCGATTTCCTTCACGACGTAACGGTACGTCATGACGGTGTCAGCCATGGTAAGGGCGTCGGTGTACCGGAGGTCGATCTCGTGCTGGGAAGGTGCGACTTCGTGGTGCGCGTATTCGACCTCGATGCCCATCTGTTCAAGTGTTTTGATGGTATCACGCCGGAGGCCGTGTGCCTCGTCACGGGGAATGAAATCAAAGTACCCACCCTGATCAAGGCCTTTTGGCTCTTCGTCGTTCTCGAAGTAAAAGAATTCCAGTTCCGGCCCCACGTAAAACGTATAGCCGAGTTCCTCCGCCTTCTTCAGGGCTCTGCGTAGCACGTATCTCGGATCTCCTTCATAGGGAGAGCCGTCCGGCTCGGTGATGTTGCAGAACATCACACAGGAGTTCTCTTCCTCGGGTTCCTCCTGCAGAAGATCGGGGATTATTTTAAAGGTCTGCGGATCCGGCCGCGCGACCATGTCGCTTTCATCGATCCGGGCAAATCCCTTGATGGAGGAGCCATCAAATCCCATTCCGTCCTCAAAGGCTTTCTCCAGTTCTTTTCGGGTAATTGTAAACCCTTTCAGAAAACCGAGGATATCGGTGAACCAGAGTTTGATCATGTCGATGTCCCGCTCGTCCACAACGTTATAGACGTCCTCTTCGGTTTTGACGTCTTTCATCAAAAACCTCCAGTGACTCCATGAAAAATAAAAAAAGACCCCGGGCGGGGATTAGGAAACATCGGGAGGCCCCACTCCCTCATCCCCTCCACGAATTAATAACCTAAAAAGTATATATAGACGTAATTTGTATTTCAAGAAGGGGGATAACGGGGGAATTCAGGACGTGGTTTATTCCGATTTCGTCACCACGTTCACGAGTTTTTCCGGAACCACGATGATTCGCTCCGGGTCCGATCCGTTCAGGTACTCCTGGACACGCTCGTTGCTCCGGACCCGTTCCCGAAGGTCGTCCTCTTCGATGTTCACGTCCACGTGTATGGTGTCCCGGAGTTCCCCGTCCACCTGGATGGCAATTTCGATTTCCTCCGCCTTTGTGTGTTCTTCTTTGTAATGGGGCCAGTCTTTTTCCAGTATTGAGGGGGAACGGCCCATGGTTTGCCAGAGTTCTTCTGCCGTGTGCGGGGCAAACGGTGAAAGAAGTTTTACAAGTGTTTCCAGCGCAAACCGAAAACAGGCAACGCTGTTTTCGCTTCCGTCGTCCAGTTCCGTGTTCTGAAGCTGGTTGACGAATTCCATTAAGGACGCAATGGCGGTGTTCGGGTGAAGTCGGTCTTCGACGTCTCCCGTTACCTCCTTGATGGTACGGTGGGTTTCACGGTACAGGTCCTTCACGTCACCTTCCAGTTTTTCCGGATCGACGTTTTCTCCCTTGGATCCTTTAATGAGGTCTGTTTTCCGGTGTACGATTCGCCATACTTTCCGAAGGAACCGGTCACAACCTGATATGGCCTCGTCGTCCCATTCGGCATCTTTTTGGGGAGGGGCCATGAACAGTGTGTAAAGCCGTTCGACGTCCGCTCCGTATTCATCAATCAACTGATCCGGAGAAATCACGTTGTTTTTGGACTTTGACATTTTGGTCATCTTTGAATCCACCTCCGAACCACACTCACGGTGTTTCCATGTTTTCTCACCCGTTTGTTCCACTTCGTCCTCCGGCAGAAATTGGCGGCACTCGGGACACCTGTAGGAACGGCGGTATATCATGCCCTGCGTGAAAAGAGAGGAAAACGGCTCATCCACCTGCACCCAATCAATGTCCCGGAGAAATTTTGTGATAAAACGGGCGTACAGAAGGTGCAGCACTGCGTGTTCCACGCCACCGATGTACTGGTCCACCGGCATCCATCGATTCACGTCCTCCCGATCCCAGGGAGCATCCTCAAGACGAGGGGAGATATATCGCAGAAAATACCAGGAGGAATCGACGAAGGTGTCCATGGTATCCGTTTCTCGTTCTGCCCCCTGACCGCATTCCGGACAGGTGGTGTTGCGGAACGCACGTTTTTCGGCAAGTGGGGAGTCTCCGGTGGGTTTAAAGTCCGACACGTCCGGAAGCTCAACGGGCAAGTTTTCTTCGGGAACCGGTACAGTTCCGCAATCGTCACAGTATATAACGGGAATCGGGGCTCCCCAGTAACGCTGACGTGATATCAGCCAGTCCTGGAGACGGTATTGAACGGACGCCGATCCGGTTCCCTCCTCTTCGAGTTGATCCGTAATTTTCTCGCCCGCTTCGTCATTGGGCATTCCGTTAAATGATTCGGAATTAATCTGTTCGCCCGGTCCTTCGTAGGCCTCCTCCATTTCAGAGGCGTCGAGCTGTTCGTCCTCCGGTTCAACAACCGGGCGAATCTTGATGCCGTGTTTTTGTGCGAACTCAAAATCTCGCTGGTCGTGGGCCGGAACGGCCATGACCGCACCGGTCCCGTACTCCATCATGGCGTAATCTGCAACGTATACGGGCACCTCTTCCCCGTTAATCGGGTTAATGGCGTGAGCATCCAGAAATTTGCCTCGTTTCGTACCGTTCCCTCCTCGCTGGTTATTCCGGTCCTCCGATCGGAGTTCATCAACGAGGTCCATAATTTCTGCTTCTCGATTGGATAGTTCGGCGAGTTTCGTTACGGCCGGATGCTCCGGGGCCAGGACCATGAATGTTACCCCGAAAAGCGTATCCGGACGAGTGGTAAAGCAGGTGACGGTTTCGTCGAGTTCCTGAATACGAAACGTAATTTCCGCTCCCTCGCTTCGACCGATCCAGTTTCGCTGCATTTCCTTGACTTCATCGGGCCAGTCGTCCAGGTCCTCGAGATCCTCCAGAAGTTCATCGGCGTAGTCGGTGATCCGGAAAAACCACTGTTCGAGTTCTTTTTCCCTTATCCGGCAGTTGCAACGTTCACAGTGATCGTCAATCACCTGCTCGTTGGCGAGTACGGTCTGACATTGTTCGCACCAGTTGACGAGATCACCTTTCCGATAAGCCAGCCCCTCACGGTAAAGCTGCAGGAACAACCATTGGGTCCACCGGTAATATCCCGGATGACAGGAGGCGATTTCCCGGGACCAGTCGTATCCGATACCCCATCGTTTCAGCTGATCCCGAATGCCGTTGATGTTCTGGTTGGTCCACTCGCTCGGATGGATGTCCTTTTCAATTGCCGCGTTCTCCGCCGGGAGTCCAAAGGCGTCCCATCCCATGGGGGATAAGACGTTCTTCCTTTTCATCATTTTGTATCGAACCAGTGCATCGGCGATGATGTAATTCCGACCGTGTCCAACGTGCATCGAGCCGGAGGGATACGGGAACATCACCAGGCAGTAATACTTGTCGTCGGAGACTTCGGGATCCGAGGTGTCCACCTCGAACAATTCCTGTTCCTCCCAGTACCGTTGCCACTTCGGCTCAAAGTTGTCCGGTGAAAATTCGGGAACGTTCATTTGATCAATTCAAAGGAATCATGATCCAGAAGTTGAATGGATGGATGCGATGGAGGAAAAGGGAATCATATATCCCGTTTCCACCCCCGTATTTACCGGGGCAAGCATTATAGCAGGTCCGATTACTAGTTTGAAGATATTCATCGGGACGGCTCC
Source organism: uncultured Planctomycetia bacterium (assembly GCA_964580675.1). GTDB lineage: Bacteria > Planctomycetota > MHYJ01 > CAYXQY01 > CAYXQY01 > CAZOLI01. The sequence continues at coordinate 34,385 of CAZOLI010000013.1, read as the reverse complement.
AGGTGTTTTGTATTCAGGAAAACAATGTTTTATTCATGGCCTCTGGAGCCGGTGATCTGTGAGTTCCTCGGCCGTGTTCCGGGCAAACTGGATCCGGGACGGAACGGAGACCCCTCCCCGGTAGTTGCCCGCAATGGTGATGCCGGGAAAATCCTCTTCGAATGACGATAATGCCGAGAGAAATCGGTTGTGCTCCAGGTTGTACTGGGGGATAGCCCGGGCCCAGTTGTGCACACGAACGAGGTCCGGATTACCCGGCAATCCGAAAATATCCTCAAGTTCCGTCTGAACCAATCGAACCACGTCTTCTTCGGGAAGACGGGTGAGTTCGGGTTGTCTTGTACCGCCCACAAATGTCGTAAGTGCGGTACCACCGTCCGGGGCACGAGCCGGGAACACGTCCGAGGTAAACAGGGTACCCAGGATATCCCGGTTTTCCACCCGGGGAACCAGGAATCCGAATCCCCGTGGACGGTTCGATTTTACCCACGATGAAAATCCAAAAAACACCACTGAAAGGGGAGCATACGGTATGTTTTCGAGGTGGTCTGTGAGTCTGTGGTTGCTCCAATCAAGTAATTCTGCCGTCACCCGGGCCGGTGTGGCAAGGACAAGGTGTCGCGCCGATATTTTCTTCGTTTGGCCGTCTGTTTCTACGGTTAGTTCAATGGGTTCTCCATCGGCGGGAGAACCGTAGCGAAGTTCAATCACATGATGATCCGATAAAAAAGAGGAGCCCAGTTCCGCCGCCAGTTTTTGCGGAAGGGTGGTGAGGCCGTTCTGGAAGGAAAACATGGATGGGCCGTTCCCGTCCTCTTCCATTCCGGATAGTTCGGATTCACTGTTCTCACCGGTGTCCGTTGAAAATGATTTTGCAATCATTCCGAGCAGTACACTTCCGTAATTTTCCTCGAGCTCACGGAGTGTTTCCATGGTATGATCGACGCTCAGGGCCCCCGGAACCCCTGCGTAGACCCCCGCCATGAACGGGTTCATCAGGTAATCCAGAACCTCCCGGCCGAACCGCCGGTTCGCGAAATGAGCAATCGATTCCGGTTCCTGCCCGCTCCGACGACCCACGAACGGTTCGGCAAGACCCCGGAGTTTCCCCGAAAGGGAAAGAAGATCCGATTGAACGAATTCAACCGTTCCCGTGGGGACCCGAACCAGACGGCCCTTCCGAAGAACATACCGGTTACGAGCTTCCTCGGAAGCCGGAACTCTTTCACCATTTAAGGACAGACGATCCACAAGTTTCCGGATCGCCGGGGAGGACGACATGATGCTGTTCGGGCCGTGTTCAAACAGGAACGGTCCGCACCGTTCACTTCGGATCACGCCTCCCGGTCGGGAATCTTTTTCCAGGACGATGGTTTGATGTTCGTTCTTCTGGAGGTAGTAACCGAGGGAGAGTCCCGTGATTCCACCACCAACAATGGCAACGTCGTAATCGGACATGCCGGTGTTTATCCACTGGAAACCGAACCTGATGTTTCGTGATACCCGGGGCTTTCCTCACGGACGCACTCCACAAAATGCTGGACGTTCTCTTTGTCGGTGTCTGGATAAACCCCGTGTCCCAGGTTCATGATATGCCCCGAACCATTTCCAAATTCGGAAAGTACGGAGCAGGTTTCTTCCCGGATTCGTTCACGGGATCCGTATAGAGCCGCCGGATCGAGATTTCCCTGCAGCACACATTGATCGCCGATGCGGTTGCGGGCTTCGGAGAGATTCACTCGCCAATCCAGGCCGACCACGTCTGCACCGGTTTCGGCCATCCCTTCCAGGTCATAACCGGTTCCCTTCCCAAAATAGATCAGGGGAACCTCGTCGGGAAGTGCGGAGATGATGTCCTGTACGTACTGAAGCGAAAACTCCTGGTACAGTGCGGGTGAGAGGACGCCTGCCGTTGTGTCGAAGATCTGCAGTGCATGAATCCCTCGATCAAAAAGGGCCTGAAGAAAGGAGGTTACTTCGGCGGTGAGGGATTTCAGGAGGTCGTGGAGCACGTCCGGGGCATCGTACGCCATCCGGCGTGTTTTGTGGTAACGTTTTGAACTGGTGCCTTCAACCATGTAACAGGCCAGGGTCCAGGGGGATCCGGCAAAGCCAATCAAGGGAACGGAACCGTCCAGACGGGAAAGCGTTGCGTCCACAGCGTCCAGCACGTAATCAAGATCCTGTTCCGGGGTTGCGGAAGACAGTGCTTCCACATCGGACCGGGTCCGAATTGTGTTTTCAAACATGGGGCCCGATTGATACGAAAGGGTTAAGCCCATGGCTTCCGGAATGATCAAAATATCCGTAAAGAGGATGGCGGCATCAACGGAAAGGGTTTGGATGGGCATCTCCGTCACTTCCGCCACCTTCTCCGGGGATCGAATCAACGCCGGAAAGGACATGTGTTCACGTATTTTACGGTATTCCGGCAGAATGCGACCGGCCTGGCGCATAATCCAGACGGGTGTTCTTGGAACGGGTTCCCCCCTGCATGCTTTTAAGAATAGATCATTTTCCATGACGATCGGGAACCGGATGGACGGTGTGAATCGCAAGAAATAAGGACATAAGCCGTTACTATACCAGTCCGACTTTGATGAATCAAAACCAATTGCGGTCAGTGAAGTGGTTGGTTTGACGAGGGAGGAATGGCGTGACTCGGGGGAACGTGGCCGAACCGCTATTCAACCAGATGATTGGGGACCCGGGAAGAAACCGTCTGGTGTGCATGATATTGAAACAGATCTTGAAAGGGGTGAAAAGTTCCTGTATGCTTTTTCCGTCGGCTGTTTTCGGAACAGTTTATCCGGTAGAATTCGGTATGCACAGGAGAAACTCGATGCTTCCGGATGCGGTTATGGAACTCGAGGATGATCTGCAGGAAAAGTATCGCCGGCTGTCGTCGAAAATTTCCTCGTTTTCCTCCCTGCTTGTGGCATTTTCGGGAGGCGTGGACAGTACTCTTCTCGCTTATGTGGCCCACCGGGAGCTGGGGGACCAGTCCCTGGCCGTGACGGCGGCCTCCGAGACATATCCCACCGAGGAGCGTCGCCAGGCGGAAAAGATTGCCGAGGAATTCGGGTTCAATCACCGGGTTGTTCCCACTTCGGAGCTGGATCTGGAAGGGTATGCGGAAAACAATCCCGATCGATGTTTCATCTGTCGTGACGGATTGTTTGAGGTTCTCAACCAAATAGCCCGGAAGGCGGACATTGAGCAAATAGCGTACGGCGAAAACGCAACCGACGGAGCTGGCATGGATTATCGTCCGGGCGAGGCCGCGGCACGGAAACACGAAGTGCACGCCCCACTCTCCGAGGCGGACCTCGGAAAAAAAGATGTGCGAACACTGTCAAAAGCGCTTGGCCTTCCGAACTGGGACAAACCGGAACTTGCCTGTCTCTCTTCCCGTTTCCCGTACGGCCACGAAATAACCGAGGAAAAGCTCAGACAGGTGGAAAAAGCGGAGCAGTTTATTAAAAAACAGGGATTCCGACAGGTCCGGGTTCGCCACCACGGTGAGATCGCCCGGATTGAGGTGGTCCCGAATCGTCTTCGTGAGATCACGCAGCCCGAAGTACGAACGGAAATTCAAAATCACCTCGAGGAACTCGGTTATACGTACGTGACCGTTGATCTGAGGGGTTACGAGACCGGTAGTTTAAATCGAATTCTTGATTCCTGAACGAGGGACAGGTTTTTGTATCCTCCGTTATATTTTTTCCGGGGGTGTCATCAATCACGCCGGCGTTCCTGGTACGGGCAACCTCAATTCCCCCCTGGGCAAAGACATGTCCAAATGCCCTTTCATCCGGAAGAAGTTCCTCTAAATGATTGCTGTAGATCGTGTCGAAGAATATTTGACACGAACCGGGTTCTCTGGTAACATCTGGGGTCAAATCAATATGCCATCATTGTGCTCGGCATTTTTGTAAATAATAAAACGAATTGGAGGGGTTTTTGGTTATAATAAATATTTATGAGTGAACAAGTCATAAATCAGGAACTCCGTATTGCGTCTAATTCGGAGCACTTAAAGGAAATACGGGACCGGGTAGAAGAGATCTGTGCCCAATCCGACATCGAGGAAGACCAGGCGCGGCTTCTTGTCCTGGCCGTGGATGAGGCCGTAACAAATATTGTGCATCATGCACAGGATACGGATCGCGACGGGGAGGTGGTGGTGCAAATAGACATAAATGAGGTCCGGTTCAGAGCTCATATTGAAGACTATACGAATGGGCAAACTCCCGAGGTTGGTGATCAGGATATTCGGGAGCATCTTGAAGAATCCAGACGGCACAAGCTCGGTATTTTCCTCATGCAATGTATAATGGATGAAATATCATACAACTATAAGAAGGGGTATCAGAACGAACTGGAAATGATTCATTTTCTAAATAATTAACACACAATTTTTTTTGCTGCCTGACAGCTTATTATTTTAGGCGTTTCGGGGAATCCTCCCGTCGTCACACATCAGCCTGTTTTGTGAGTTCGTCACCGAATTTCAAATCAGGCACTTCCCGGAGGGGAATTTAGGCTGGAGGGGTATAAGGATCAGGTTTGCTGGCAAAATGACCGGGGCCGATTAACGGTGCCGTCACAAATTGTTTTCACTTTTCTTTATTCTTTCGACGGAATCAAGAAACACCATGCAAAAGGTAATGCTATTTATAGACGGATCGTGGTTGTACTCCAACACACCCAAACTGGCCGAACTGAACGAAGGATCTGATTTTCGTATTGACTTCGGCAAACTGCCGAGGATCCTGGTACAGGAGCTTGAACAGAACCATCCCCGGCTTGATCTGGATCTTGTGCGAACATACTTCTTCAGCAGTTACGCAACGAATTATGATCAGAGGGATGAGGAAGCCGTTGAAAAGCGGCTGAATTTTTTCGAGATGCTTCGTGAGAAATACCAGTACGAAGTGGAAGTATTTCCCATTGACTTCCGGGGCCGTCGTTTGAGTAAAGAGGACCGGGATGAAGGCGATCACTTTGAGCCCCGGGAAAAATGCGTGGATATTTCCCTGGCCTCATCGCTCGTGTACAATGCGGCCATACCGAATGCCTACGATATCGCTCTATGTGTTCTTGGTGAGCGTGACTTCAAACCGGCGCTGAAGAATGTGCGGCGTCTTGGAAATCGGGTGGCTATTGCCAGTATTCGGGATTCCTGTGCTCCGGAGATTATGGACGAGTCCGATCAGTCCGGATTGCGAGATTTTGAGGTTCTCTGGCTCGACGATCTCGTGGATGAAATCAAACTTACCTACGACCGGCACAAACTCGTCTGTCAGTCGCCGATGCATGAGGGAGAACGGGAGGTGTGGACCACGTATCACCCAAAAGACGGTGAAAAATTTTACTGCGATGAGTGTCGCCGGAAGTACAAAGAGAAACAGAAAGGTTCCCGGGAGGATGAATCCCGACAGTCCGTCCAGGCCGGTACTCCTGCATCGGAGACCCCGGATGCACCAGAACCGGCAAGGGAACCGCAGGAGGAACAACAGACGGGTTCACGGGCGAACATAACGAACGGGACCGGTGGATCCAGTACTCCGCCCTCTCCTTCCGTCGCGGAGTCCAATGCGGATAACCGTGAACAATCCGGTCAGGTGAAAAAGAAATTTCCGGATCGCGGTTATGGATTTATCGAGGCCGAGAACGGACGAGATTATTTCTTCCACCTCAGCGACCTCATGTTTGACCTGAACTTCGACGACATCTTCGAAGGACTCGAGGTCGATTTTATGATCAAGAAGGAATCCGACGACGAAGAAGCCGGAGCGGCCACAAACGTTCGGGCCTCCGGTGGCGGGTAAGTCCTGAGAGGCGAGGGAGAAACCACGGGCCGGGGCCGTATGTTACGATTCTCCGTTATCTGCCGATACGGTCCGGACGCGGTTGATGGTCTTAATTCGGATGGGTTCCTGAAAATCCGGAATCTCCTCAAACACGGTTCGGATGTCCCCTCTTGTGACATGCGGCTCGGCCGTCACCAGAAAAAATGTTCGTTTGTTGTTCCACCGGATTTTTCGTACCCCGTCGATGTTTCTTAGCAAACGCCGGGCGCGGGCTCCGGAATCCGTGCTGAAATGGCCGAGTTCCCGGTCCTTCTTGTTCTCCGGGTTGTAACCCTTCACGGCATACACTACGTATTCCCCTTCTTTCGCCGATGTTCCGGCACAACCGGAGATGAGCATAAGTATCAGTACCGGCGAAAGGACGTATAACGCAGTCCGTGTCATTGTTTGGTCCCCTCTGAAATTCATTGTTGAGTGTTTTCTGCGCCGCGAATCTGCGGAAGGACTAAAACAGATCATCCCCCGCAAAGGACGCCGATTCCTCCAGCATTTCCTCAATTCGGAGAAGTCGGTTGTACTTGGCCGTTCGTTCGGATCTCGCCGGGCTTCCCGTTTTGATCTGCGAACAGTTCAAGCCCACCGCAAGATCGGCTATGGTGGTGTCCGATGTTTCACCGGACCGGTGTGAAACAACGGTTCGGTATCCCGCATCACCGGCTAATTTAATGGCCTCCACCGTCTCCGTCAGTGTTCCGATCTGATTGGGTTTGATCAGTACGCTGTTTGCCCAGTCCTCCTGGATTCCCCGCCTGATGATTTCCGGATTGGTAACAAAAAGGTCGTCCCCCACAATTTGTACCTGATCCCCGAGCTGTATTTTCATTTGTTTCCATCCGTCGTAATCATCTTCCGAGAATCCGTCTTCGATGGAGACAATGGGGTAATCCTGGACCCATTCTTCGTACAGGGTAAGGAGCTCCCCAGTGGTTATTCGACCTCGATCCACTTTCTCCAGATTATATTTCTCATCAACGAAAAACTCACCGGCTGCCGCATCTATGGCCAGGGAAATTTCGTCACCGGGCTTATAACCGGCGGATTCAACAGCTTCTATAAGCAACTCCAGAACCGCTTTATGGTTGTCAAGGTCCGGGGCAAACCCGCCTTCGTCCCCGAGGGAGGTCTCCTCCCCCATCTCAATCAGAAGAGATCGGAGCGAATGATAGGTTTCCACGCCGGCCTGAAGCGCGGTCGAGTAATCCGGGAAACCATGGGGAACGATCATGAACTCCTGCATGACGAGGTTGTTGGAAGCGTGGGCTCCCCCGTTAATGACGTTCATCTGGGGAACGGGAAGCCGATTGGATAGGGCACCCCCGAGGTGTCGAAACAGGGGAAGCTGCAAAAACTCCGATCCGGCACGAGCGGTGGCCAGGGAGCAGCCGAGAATGGCGTTGGCCCCGAGCTCCGATTTGTTGTCCGTCCCATCCAGTTCAATGAGGGTCCGGTCCACCTTTTCCTGATCCAGTGAGAGGAGGCCCGTTAACTCGGGAGCGATGGTCTCATTCACGTTTTCCACAGCCTCCCGAACTCCCTTTCCATGGTAGACCGATTCGTGTTCGTCCCGAAGCTCTATGGCTTCTCGTTTTCCCGTGGAAGCACCGGATGGAACGGCACAACGGCCGAACGTGCCGTCATCGAGGAACACGTCCACTTCGATGGTGGGGTTTGCTCTGGAATCAAGAATCTGTCTCGCCCATACACCCGTTATTTCTGCCATGGTTCTGTTTTATTCGGAGATTCCCTGCTTACTTCCCGATTTCCCGTAACGTAACGGAGAAGTCCGCGATTAACAAATCGGAGAAGATCCGATGTTAAAGAATGAAATTCCGGATTGCAAT
>CAZOLI010000013.1:0-26568 GCA_964580675.1 uncultured Planctomycetia bacterium | reverse complement strand
GCAAAACCGGTTCCGTAAAATTTGTGGTAATTATAAAGTGGATAATCCCACCAGGACCCGTCCTCTTCCTGTTTTTCTAGGTACATTTTTGCCGCGTGTTTTGCGTAGAGGGTCTGGTCCTTTCGGGGGAGCTGCCGCATGCAGTAGGTGGAGTAGAAGTGGCCGTAATAGTAGAAGTATCCCGCGACGGCAAACCAGGATTCGTGCGGAACCGGACGTTTTCGTCCGATGTCGAGCCAGCCCTTTCGGAGAAAGAGCCGATCCAGCCACGCCCGAAGAACCCGATCGGTCACCTCCTCGTCTCCCCACATTCGGAGGGCCGCATTGCAGGCCTGTGACCGTCCGAGACTTCCGGCGGGCCGATTAATGTCATACATTGGATAAAATTGATGCCCCGCGCTGTACAGATAACTAAAATTCGGGTTCTGCTGTCGCTTGATGACCCGGAGGCCCCTGGTGATAAGGTGGGATGGCACGTGAAATCCTGCGTTCTGTGCTTCTTTGAGTGCAATCAGAACGGTTGCGGTCGTAAAACTATTGGGCTGGCCAGCCGGTTTATCGCTTCCCACCCGGAAGTCGTAATATCCCCATCCCCCACGAACGAATTCGTAATTTTTTAATTGCCTGATCTGTTGCTTGATTCTCGTCCGGATTTTTTGGCGGTACTTTTCGGCAAAGGAGGGTGCATCAAGGAGCCGAACAAGGGCCTGCAGGGAAAAAGCGTGCCCCCACACATTGTAAATGGCGTCCGGTGTGGCCCGGCGGAGACGGGGCAGAAAATCAAGAAGCCACTTCCCGGCACGATGAATTGCTTTCTGTTCCTTCCCCGACGCATTCGAAGATCCTTCCAGCAACCCCATAAGACAGAGCGCCGTGGAGGCCGAGTGAAACGCGTGATGCCCTCCCGGGACCGGTGCGTAAATGTTCAATTCCTTGGTTTTTTCCGGGGTTCCCCAGGACCCGTCTTCATTTTGATGTTTAATCAGGAAGGCCTTGCCGCGTTTGAATGCTTTCTGGATCTCGGTCTTTGCGGGAGGATTTTCAAGGGGAGAGAGGTCCGATGGGGGTTCGATGCGTGGGCCTTCCGAGTTTGTTTCGACCGTTTCCCGGTCGGGGGCCTCGCGCCGGGACTCTTCCCCGTCGGATCCCGTACCGGCACAGGCCGTCAGGAGAAGAGGAAGAAGGAGTACGAATAATCCGAACCGAACCCGTTTACTGTCGAACGATAAACGCGGGAGTGCATCCAGATGTTGTTTGGTCATGATTTTTCGAGGGGTTATTTCTCCCGGACAATTGTCTGTCCCGATGTTAACCCGTCCGTGATTTCGACACGCGAACGATCAAAGGCTCCCGGTTGTACGTTTTTCTTTTTGATCTGGCCGTTCTCCGTCTGTATTCGGACGTACGGATCGTCGTCCGAGGGGTTGTGGAGAAATTTTTGAGGAATGGCGACGGCGTCTTCGGACCGGTGCGCGGTGGTTTCAACGGTGCAGGTCATGCCGGGGCGAAGTTGTTCGTTCTGGTCCTTCAGGTGAACAGTGGTCCGGAACCGTCCGTTTCGGTCCGGGATGTGTTTTACCTGATGAACCGTGCCTTCCAGTGGCGGACCGGGAAACCCGGTTGGATCAATACTGGCGGGGGCATCGGCCCGGACCGCGTATAATTTCTTTTCCGGAACGGAGGAGGCCACCCTCAGCTTTTCTCCCTCGACCACGGATATTCTGATTTTGTTGGGATTTACCCGTTCCCCGTTCTGGAGTTTCTCGCGGACGCCGTCGTGCATCGGTTGCCAGTTTCCGCCTTTGAAATGCCCGAAGTACACGGTTCCGGCCCGGTCGGCTTTGACGGTCATGAGGTCCAGGTCGTGCCGGAGGTCCTCCAGCTTCCGTCTCTTTCTTCGCAATTTGGTTTGAAGGTTTTCAATTCGTATCTTCTTCTTCTGCAACCTTCGATTCAGTTCGACTTCTTTTTCCGCCAACTGACTGGATCTGAGTTGTGCTTTCCATTTCAGCCGTTTCTCTTTGCGGGGGATTTTGGTGTTCAACCGTCGTTTCATTTGTTTTTTCTGCCGCTTCTTTCGAAACCGGGAGTGCTTCACGCGGTTCTTCTGACGTTTCAGCACAATCTCCTCGGTTTCTTCGGTAATGTCATCCTGATCGTACATTGTTTTGAGCTGCTTGAGTTCCTCGAGTTCGTACATCAGGTTTTCCTTTGCCTGTTCAAAGTCTTTTCGGGCATCTTCCTCAAGCAGGGCTCGCTTTGTTTCCTTGAAGTACCGTAAATTATCGGCCGCTCTTTCCTTCCTGAAACGAGCCCGTTTTCGCTTTATTGGAATGGTTTCCTTCAGTGTGTCCCGTTTAGCGCGAGCCACCTCCAGGTCCAATTCGAGTTTGTGGATGGATCTCCTGACACGGGCGATTCGATCCTCCAGACGGTCTGTTTCAAAGTTTATGAGAACGTCTCCTTTCTCGACGTCTTCGTTTTCCGGGACAACCATTTCCGGATAAAACTTCTTCCATTTTCGGGGGGAAAGAGAAACCGTGGTTGCCCTGGCAGGAACAAAGCGTCCCCGAAAGGAAGTCTGGATCAAAAACGTGCCGCTCGTTACGTTATGTGTTTCAAGGTTTTCCGGAGGCTGGTCTTTTGCTTTTTCCTGAGAGGTCAGGACCTCGGTTCGGGGGACCATCAGGATTCCGACAACGAGAAACAGAACGATGGCGATCCGGGAAACGAAAAGTTTGGGGTTTGGCAGGAGGTTCATGATTTGTCGGCAAAAACGAGAAAGATGGCAGAAAAGCCAGGAGCCCGGTCTCCCGGGCGTTCCCGGGTTTGTATACGCTCTCAATTCACAGGATACAGATATGAGAAGAACCTGTAATGATATCGCAGTGGCCGGTTCTCGTCAATCTCGGAGGTGTCGACGAAACGCAGGACGGTTTAACCGGCTCTTTTGTTTGGGGTCTGTCCTTCCACAATCTCCACAAAGATGTCTTCAAGGTTCATGGAATGCACGGTGACCGTTCGAGGATCCGTACGGAGTTGATCCAGATCTTCGTCTGAAGGCCGGTCGACTATCAATACCGTTTCGCCATTGGTTTGTTCCGACTTTATTGTTCCTTCCGGAGGAGGAGAAACAGACGGACCCGTAACCACGACTCGTTTGATCTCCTGTTTTAAGCGATCCAGTGATCGATGGAGAATGTTTCTCCCTTCGTGGATAATGGCCACTGAATTCGCAATGCGCTCGACGTCGCTCATGATGTGTGACGAAAACAGAACGGTGCTTTTCTGTTCTTCAAGGAGCGGAAGAATGCTTTTGATGAAGTCCCGTCGAACGGTGACGTCGAGGCCGGAAGCGGGATCATCGAGGAGCAGGAGATCCGGTTTGGGGGCCAGTACAAGGACCAGGTGAAATTTTCGCTGTTCCCCGCGGGATAGGTCGGTATAGGGAGTGTGGAGTGGTATGTCCAGCAAATCAATGAGGTTCCGAAGGTATTCTTCATCCCAGTTTCTGTAAAACCGGGAGTTGAATCGGGCGGCTTCCCCGAAGTCCATGTCCGGAAACGGAAAATCTTCCTCGGAAAGAAATCCAATGTTCTTCCGGCGGGTGGACCCCATGTGCCACGGGTCTTCCCCCATCACTTCCACGGACCCGCTGTTCGGTTTTAGCAAACCGGTGAGCAGTTTCATCGTCGTGGTTTTCCCGGCCCCATTTAGACCGATCAAACCGACCACGGATCCCGGTTGAACCTCCATGCTGTAGCCGTTAAGGGCTGTTGTGTTGCCGAAGAATTTGGACACGTTTTCCATCGAAATGACGGTGTTCATTGTTTTTCTCCCTGTGAATGAAACAAGTTTGTCTGAAGCGCGTCTTCGTTGAAGGTGAGTATGAAGTTATAGGTATAAATAACCGTTGCTACCCCTATTATCAGAGGTGTAATAACCTTGAACATTGAAAAAAGCAATTCACCAATGGATTCAAAATCGATGAACATTGGAAATATTTGGAATCCGATGTATACGTATAGCAGGCCATATATGCTGTTGCTCCCGAGCCACTGGACGGAAACGTCCGGAGAGATCCTCATTCCCGAAATAAGTGACAGGAGTAGAGCACAAAACAGAAGAGGGGAATTCAAAGACGGCCAGATCCACCATGTGCCAGCAACCACGAGAAGTGACAGAAACAGAACGATGATCAGGAGTATCCGAAATTGGGCCGATAGAGAAACACCGTTTCGGTATAGCCACCGGCCCGTGTTATCGGTTGGGTCCCAGACAAATATTTCATCGGGTTTCAGCAGGAGAACCACAGAAAAAAGCAATGTCCCTCCCAGAATAGTTCCCTGAATAAATAAGGTGGAAAGAGCTTCCTCCTGTAAAATGGCAGGAATCAATAGAAACAAAAGGGCCAGGGTGAGGACTATGAGGCCGAAAATTTTCACCCACCGTTTTACGGTGAAAATGGCTTTTACGAACAGGTTACTGGACTTCCCGGAAGAGAAGGGGCGTACGGAGCGGTACAGATCGGTTCTTGAGGAGAATAAATTGTTTTTCCGTTGTTTCCCCCTGTTTTTGTCAGGGGTGTTTGGCCATTGCACGACCGGGCCCGGAAACACACCGTATTCAATCCCCATTACCCAGACGGAAAGGAAAATGATTGATCCAGGAACTGCCGGAAGAAGCCAAAGGAACCAGTTACCGGGAAGGTTTCCATGTGCACCGTGTATTGTCACACCAAGCCATATTGCAACAATAATCCCCCCCAGTATTCCAGCAGCCTGAATGAAACTGTAGAGGTAAGGGTGTGTTCTATTAAGATACCTGACGAAGTCCGGTACCGCTGTTGTGTGCCGGTGGTAAACGATCAGGTAAAAGAGAGCAAACAGGAAGAAACACCCGAAAAAGGTGCCGAGGAATATAGGGCTCCCCTGGTGGTAAATCATCTCGATAAAGGAGGGGTTCCGGGAAAAGATGGAAAGATCCGATAATGTCGACAGAAGAATCAAACCAATAACCAGCCCGGATGAATAGGAAAAACACTTCCATGAGATGCGTACGAGAAGGCGAGCGAGGTGTATGCCCCGCGTCCATCCACGGGAAAACATCCATGTATAATTTAAATTCCGGTCGTTCAGTTTGGAAAGAATTTCTCCTGCAGAAAGAGATAAGGCAACGATTATCAAAAAAATAGTCCAATGATTCATTCGTTGGGCCTGTTTGGAGAAAGCAAGGAGACCGGACACCGCTAAAATCACCGACCACCGGATTATCAAACTGCTCAGGAAGTTTTGTTCCCAGAGGACCCAATCCAGCGGGCTGTTCCGGGTTTTCGCGTCAAGTTGTTCTCTGTCAGTGTTCATTTCTTGTTTTTCCCGTGTTTACGAATCCTCGTCCCAGTATTCTTCGACGAGATTGTTAAATTCTTCTCTGGACAGACCGTATGCTTTGGCGTTCTGTATCAATTTCTGCAGATCGTCCTCCAGCAACACGTCCACGTTTTCCTCCTTCAGAACCGCCGGTTCGTCGGCAACGAACGTCCCGACCCCGCGTTTCTGGTTCAGTGTTCCTTCCCGTACCAGTTCCTGGTACGCCTTGTTTACCGTGTGAAGATTGATGTCAACCCGTTCGGCCAGTTTTCGTGACCCGGGCAATTTCTGACCCGGCTGAAGACGACCGGAGGCCACGGACAGCCGAATCTGATCAATAAGCTGCCGGTAAATCGGAACCGAACTTGACGGTTCTATGTTGAAATACATCTGTTCGTTTTCCGTTATACGTGAAACAAATTCTTGATGTTCTGTTTGTCCGCCCTTCTCTTATGGGTCGTTACTGCACATTTTGGACGAGTTGAATGAGCGGCATGAGGTATCCCAAAACATAAATTCCGATCACGGCCACGTTCAAAAACATCACAATAAATGTGTAAAGGAAGATGGGTTTTTCCCTCACACGGAGGTAGTGCCAGCCCAGATATGGAGCCACGGTGATCACGTACAGAACGGGATAGGCATAAAACAGTTCGGAAACTGTTATTACCAACTTTGTGATCACCGGGAGGTCCTCTGTGAACTTCTGAATCGTCTCGTTCATTCCCGGCGAAATATACGTGTTGAGCGCAATAAAGAGGAGAGGCAACTCAATGACAATGGACAGGCAGAACGCGGAAAAAATCAGGTAAAGCAACGATGGTCCGGTGTTGTCTTGGTCTGTGTTCTGTTTCTGGTTCATGTTTGGTCACCTCTTCGTACTGATTTTTGACGTATTCATGTACAAATCGTCAGTGTGATTGCTTTCTGTGTTTATTTCTCCGGAACAACCCGACGAAAACCGGTCAAGTCCTGGATAACCCTTTAATTGTTATAGTATAATATAACAATATTCTATTTCCATGTCAAACGCGATTGTTGCTCGGCGTGTTCCTCCTCTTTATTTTGATTTTCAACGAAACGGATCCTTGCCATACGATTGAAAGGTGTTCCAGGTGATATCCTCGCCCGGTTTTGATAAAAAAATCCTATATACTAAAAAATGTGTACAAACGTTGTTCGTTCGATCGGTTGGGTTTCCCTGCTTGTTGTTTGGGTTATTGGTTGCGGTTACAGCCCGGGAGAGAAACAAATGAAGGCTGGCGCATGGCCTGATGTGGCCACCTTTTCGATTGTTGCTCATGATCCGGAGACCGGGGAACTGGGCGTGGCTGTCCAGTCTAAATTCATCGCCGTGGGATCGGTGGTTCCGTGGGCGGAGGCCGGGGTGGGGGCCATTGCGACGCAGGCCCGGGCCAATACCACGTTTGGGCCCCGGGGACTCGAGCTTCTTAAGAACGGCGAGGCGCCGAAGGACGTGGTCAGCCGTCTTGTTTCCCGGGATGAGGGAAGCGAACACCGTCAGATCGGTATCGTGGGTGCGGAGGGGCGATCCGCAAATTTTACGGGGGAAGAAAACCAGTCCTGGGCGGGTGGGGTGGAAGGTGATCATTTCTGTGTACAGGGAAACATTCTTGCCGGAGAAGACGTCGTTCGGGCAATGGCGAAGAGGTTCCGAACATCAGACGGTCCACTTGCCGAACGCATGATCGAAGCACTTCAGGCCGGACAGAAACGGGGGGGAGACCGCCGGGGCAAACAGTCCGCTGCTCTTCTGGTTGTTCGTGAGGACTGGGGATACGGCGGGTTCAACGACCGTTTCCGGGATCTCCGGGTGGACGATCACAAGAACCCTATTGAAGAACTGAGTCGAGTTTACCAGCTGCATCGAAACACGTTTCCGCGTCCGGCTTCTCCGGAGGCTCCGAAGAACGAAGACGCTTCCGGTGAGGAGGAAGAAAAGGAGCAATCGGACGAACCGGAAAACGACGACACCTGGTAAAAGAAGAAAATATTAAAATATCGGGATCATCTTCCCGATTCCGGACGCCGCCCACATTGGTTTTTTGGAAGGGAAAAAGAAAGCGAATTAATTATGTTCAATTGAGCAGGGGTAATCATCATGTTTGTTCGGGACTGGATGACGGCCGATGTCGTAACGGCAGACATCTCGGAAACGACCCGGACCGTCTGGCAACGAATGTTAAAACATGACATTCGCCGAATGCCGGTGGTTCAGGATGAAGAAATTGCCGGGATTGTTTCCCGCACGGATCTGCACCAGGCCCGGCCGGATCGATCACCCGGGGAAGGGGATGAGGAAATGAGCGTTCAGGACGTGATGACGGAGGAGGTTATCACCTGCTTCCCCGACCAGGCTCTTGAGGAAGCGGCCACCCTGCTTCTCAAGCACGAACTGGCCTGTCTACCGGTCGTGGATCCAAATCACCGCGTGGCCGGCATCATATCCGAAGCGGACTTCTTCCGGGCCTTTACTGCTTTTATGGCCGTCGATAAAACAGACAGGCGATCTTGTTTCGAGATGCCTTCCATTCATGAGGCCCTCGAGAAAGGGCTGGAATTAACCGAGGGATTTGATCGGGTGGCGTTTCATGTCTGGCCGGAGGAGGACGAGAGATACCGGTGTCTCCTGCGGATGAAGACGTAACCAAAGCGGCATCTCCGGGGATCATTGTTCAAATTCTTCCGTGAGACACTCGAAACGTGAATGGAAGAGGTCGCCGTCACGGTTTCAGCTTTACGGCTCGCTGGTTTGACATCGGAAGCCGGAACCATTCCATGGAGACGGCACCGTTTCGACGCACGTTTCGTAAGGTGGAAAGAGCTGTCTGCCTGTTCACCGAAAGAGAGCTTCCCGGCGTAATTTGATCGCGAGTGAAGTTGTTTTGACGAGGGAATACCGAAGTAAGTACGGTTTGGTCCGGAAGGTCCTCGGACAGAATGAAAAGGAGATCCCCGGATCCGGCGTTTAATTTTACGACGTCCTTATAGGGAAGGCCCACGACCTCGTCTATTTCCCATTTCGAAACGCGCCAGACGGTGCCGCCGGGCTGGTTCGCAGCAGCACCTTCGTAAAGAAACCAGCTCAGATACCACGGTGCCCACTGGGCGGCCGTTACGTCTGGTGGAGGTTCTTTTAATTCCTGCAGTCGACCCACCGCGTCCTGAAGGCGATACGGCCTCGGTCGGACCTTTACATTTTTCGTTTTTCTCCTTGTTTCGCTTCGTTCCTCCAGATCCGGAAGGTTTTTCAGGCAAAAAACCCGTCCCATTTGAGGTGGAGAATTCGCTGGAATGAACGTCGTCGAACCATCCCTGATTCGAAATGGTGGTTGTTCGGGGACGTAAATGTCGTCCGTCAATGTTCTCTGTCTGGGTTTGATAAACCGCAGTTTGAAGGATTGGTCATAGGTTCCTGTGCGGAGGTGCTGTACGTGAAGAGAAACAGTGGTCTTCTTTCCGGGAGAAAGCAATCCGCTATACAGGCGCCAATCCGACGTATCCGAGGCGGATTTTCCCGACTCATAAAAGGAGAAACGATCGGCTCTCTGGTTGTACGTTAACCGGCCATGTGGATTGTGAATCCATTTCTGAACAGCTGGTTCCCGGGGTTTCTGCGGGGAAAGTGCTTTCCCATTGACCCGGGGAGGTCGGGGGACGGGGGTAAGATCTTTCAGGAGTAATGGATGGTCCGATTTGTTTTGTATTTTTATGTTGTAAGTTGCCGGATCCCCCTGCAGTATTCGTTTGGGTGGTGTGATCTTCACGGCGAGGTCAGCGGATTTGCTCTTGGTCCCGTTCTGTTTCCCGGGTTCATCTGGAGAGGGATCCCGCCCACAGCCGGTGAACAACAGAAGAGCACCGAGGAGGAAAAAACCGAGTCCCGAAATGTGTTTGGGGCAGCACATCTTCCTGGTAACGGGAAAAAATGAAGTAACATGAATTTCCCGACCTAATGATCATATAATAGGAATATTCAGGAAGGGTTTCACAGGTTTGACGACAGGTACGATTTACTGTGTGCATCGTGTTGTGGTTCGCCCGGAAACGTCTCGCATTCAGAGGTCGATAGCGCTCTAATCGAGAGATTTTCGTTCATTTGGGGAATGTTATGGGCCCGTTCTCACCGTACGGAATCTGGAAGGTTCGGCTTCTTTGTGCGGGAATGTTTCTGTTGGGGCTGCTTGGAAGCAATTGGCCGGTCTCGGCGCAGGGGAATAAACAGGACAAGAGAAATCAGCCGAGACAGAAGTCAACCTGGAGGACCGATACCGGTGATTTTCTTTACAGTTCACCGGTGGTGTCGGACGGAATGGTGTTCACGGGAACTCTTGCGGGGGACCTCCTTGCATTTTCCGTCCGGAACGGCCGCCTGGCCTGGAAGTTTGAGACCGGGAAGGGTATTTATTCGACGCCCACCGTTGTGGAGGGACGACTGTACGTTGGGAGTGGGGACCGGAGGCTTTACTGCCTTCGGGCAAAGGACGGAAAAAAAGTTTGGTCCCATACGACGGGGGCAGCGATAATCTCCTCTCCGGTGGTTGTGGACGGGCGTGTTTACGTGGCCAGTGACGACGGAAAGATGTACTGCCTATTGGCCAATTCGGGGGAATTGATCTGGTCTCATCAGACCGGACGCATTATTTACGGTTCGCCTGCCATAGCGAATGGCCGGGTGTTTTTTGGAAGTCGGGATCGAACCCTCTATGCCCTAAACGCCGAAACCGGGGAGGAAGTCTGGCGACACCGTGACCGGCTTCCCGTTTATTCGACACCGGCTGTTCACGGAGGACTTGTTTTCGTCGGGCGAGGTGAGAATCGGGTGTACTGTTTCAGAGCCAAAAATGGAAACGTGGAATGGACGTATCAAACAGATGGACCGGTTTCGTCGTCTCCGGCCGTGAGTGCGGGACGCGTGTACGTGGGAGGAGAAGACCATTACCTTTATTGTTTGCGGGCGGGAACCGGAACCGAAGTGTGGTCCGTTCGCACACAGCTTCCCATAACCGGCTCTCCCGCCGTTTCAGGGAATCGGGTTTTTATTGGAAGTCATGACGGAAAACTTTATTGTTTTTCCGCCGAGACCGGCAACAACATCTGGTCACGCCGAATCGGGGAACCGATTTCCTCCTCGCCGGCCGTTGTCAGTGGTGGCGTTTTTATCGGGGGGCGTCATGGAACGTTGCTTCGATTTCCGGCAAAAGTATCCATACCCCCCGAAAGTTGGCCGATGTTCTGTGGAAATCCTCGACGAACAGGCACCGTGAAACCGTCAATTCCTTCCCCCGCAAAAAACCGTGTGCGTTCTGTTTGGAAAGCATTAAACAATAAGGGAGTGGCCTCTGCCCGGTCTTTGCTGAAAAACTGGCCCGGTAACGATCAAACCCCGATCAGGATGTTAATGGATGAATGTCTTCGTATCTATGAGATGATCAGAAAGAACGAAGTGGCCCGGGCCGTGGAAATCTGGAACGAAATTGCCCACCGGGTTTCGAGTTACGAAAATCAGTTTCTTCCTTTTTTTTCGTTTCTTCTGGATCAAAAGAAACTCGTCTCCCACATGAAATCACTGGCCAGGTCCGTTACGGAAGCCGGTGGAAACAAACGGGAATCCGCGATGCGATCGATTCAGAACGCGGGGCTTCTCGGGTTGCCGGGATTAACGTTTCTCAAGAACAATGGAGCACTTGAAACCTGGTCCTGGGCGGAGGAAGTACGGAAGGACCTCCGTGCAACCTGGCCGGAGTACTTCAGGCAGGAAAACAGGTAACCGGGGGATTAAATTAGTTGCTGTGTCACGGCGTTCGGCAGTTTTCTCGGAATCGGGAGTTCTTCTGAGAATCAAAACCGGGACGAGGAAAGCGTGACGTCCGCGTGTTTCCAGGCGTTCTTAAATCGGCCGTCTATCTTCTCTGCCTCTTCCGATTTGCCCTGCCGGCGAAGAGCTTCGGCAAGTCCGTAAAGGGACCATCCGTTGTTCGGGAATTGATTGAGGTCCTCCCGGTAAATTTGTTCGGCTCGTTTTGGTTTTCCGGCCTCAAGGGCGATTGCCCCGTAGTTGTGGCGAACCGGCTTGGGCCAGGTGGGGGGATCGCCGTAGCCCAGATCATCCTCCTTCTTTGTTGCGTTCTTCAGGTATTCGAGCGCCTGATCGTAATTTGAACGGGCGGCTGCTCGTTCCCCTTTCGTGATCAGGACGGCAATGTCCACCAGTTGTTTGATCGGTCCGATTTTGAAGATCCCAGTCTTTTTGAGCTCCGGATGTTTCTGAAGTACGAGTAACTCCTTGAATTCCGTTGTGGCCTTTTTTCTGTTTCCGGTTCGAAGATGTGCCATGGTCCGGGCGTATCGCCAAACGGCACGGGGATAGATGAGATCCTCGGGGGGTTTGGGGTCATTTTTAATTTGATTCCACCGGCCGAAGGACACCATGGTATACAGTTCTATGGTGTAGAAATGTTGAAGGGTCCCCCATCCTTTCTGGCGCATCACCTGCCGATCCGTGAGTTTTTTGAGCGTCCTCGCCCCGATGATCGCCCGGTTTGATCGACCTTCCATCATGGCTGTATACGCGATGAAGTGATGATTGTGAGGTCGATAGGTTAGGGGATAGGTTCCCGGTACCGAATAACCGTTTTGTTTGCAGAGAGCCCAATATTTGTTGTCGGCTTTAATGGCTTCCTCATTCGTTTCGGAGGCTTCGTGGTAACGGCCGATCCGCAGGAACACATGGGAAGGCATGTGCAGAAGGTGACCTGTTCCGGACCGCCGGTTTCGAAGCCGTCGGGCCGAAGGAAGTGCACGTTTGGGATGTTGTGATTCCACAGCGTGGATATACAGATGATTGGCGCCGGGATGGTTCGGATGGTTTTCTAACACCGACTTGAAGGCCGCCAGCATCGAAGACGTTTTTTCCCTTGGTTCTCCTGCGTCCGTCCAGTAATTCCAGGGGTGCAAATTCATTACGGCTTCACCATACAGAACCTTTGCATCCGGATCCTTCGAATATTTTTCGGCGAGCTTTTTCATTGCTCTGGCATACGCCCGGTCGAGTTTTTCCCGGTTGTTCACCGGCGGTTTCGCATATCGTTTTTCCAGGGCTTTAATGTAATCTTTTTCTTTCTGCGTGGCGTTCTTCATACGGGATTTGGCCTTTTGCAGATATCGCCAGGCTTCACGGGTTCGCTGTTTGGACATCGTTGCGTTAATGTTGGGACCGAGAACAAGAGCGGCCCCCCAGTAAGGCATTGCGCATTCCGGATCACGTCGCGCCGCTTCAAGAAAGGAGCGTTTGGCCTCGCCGAAATTGAAGCCATATGCCAGATTCAGTCCCTGGTTAAAAAATGTCTGTGCTTTCTTACTGTCCGTGGAAATGTGATGTTCCCACTCACCCATGTTTTTTAGAAGTGGGGCCAATTGATTTGATTGTTCCCCGTCCTGACTCAGAGAATTTTTCCATGTTCCCCCCAGAAAAAGAAGAATAAAGCCAATCGCCAGGACGACCCACCGAGGATATTGCTCTGTAGATGTCATGACTTCTTTCGAACGAAGGATAAAAGAGATGGGGAGTTTTGAAGATAGGTTATCAATCGATCCCTGGAAAATAAAAAAATAACGGGGAGGTGCTACCGGGTTGGCGAATCACCACGGCAGCAAACTCCCCGTCCTCTGTGGCATTTCCGCACCAGTTCCTGGTGGGGAACTCCGATTTTTTCCTTGACCAGGGAGGATTATTTGATGGATGTATAATCCCCGTTGTTCTCCGTTGCAAGAGTCTTCATGAAATTTGTGAACTGATCCATTTTCCGTTTGATCTTCGGGAGCTCTCGTTTCAGGGCGTTCCGTAATCTCCTGTCGTCCATGCGCTTTGGAACAACGGGCGTCCCGTCGAATCCAAGAGTGTAAATACGGGCCCCTCTATCGTTGTTCCAGTTCTTCACGCGTTTCAGGATCCGTTTTGTTCTCAGATAACCGTTTCGCCCCATCGGTGCTCCGTCTGATATCAGGTAAATGTTTTTGGTTTCGTCGATCTGAAATGCGTTCTTCAGGGCTTTATCAGTCCTCGTGCCTCCTTCGGCTTTCATCCCGGCCACTTTTTCAATGGTTTTTAATCGAGCTTTGTCCGTGGCTTTTATCATTTTTCCTTCAACGGCAATGTCCACCTCAGTGTTAAAAAACACGAGGTTAAAGTCGTTACCTTCGGGGATGTCAAGAATGAGTTTCATTAACTCCCACTTCGCACGGGCAATGCGTGATCGCGGATGTTCCTTGAGATCGGTCTTTTGTACGGTCTTTCCGTTCGGAAGTTCGATGGAATCCTTTTTGTCAGAATCATCATTCTTTTTGTCCCAGTAGTACATGCTTCCGGACGTGTCCAGAAGAATCACCACGTCATCGAGTTTGTCACGGGCAATGGTTTTGGAGAAAATTTCTCCTTCTTCTTGTTTGTTCTCCTGTTCTTCCTTGTTTTTTTCTTGGTTGTTTTCCCGGTCATTCTTCTTTTCACCGTCCTGTGCCGCGAGCGGAACGAGGTTGACCATGAGAACGGTCAGGGTCAAGCCGATCAGAATGGAGGTTGCTTTGTTCATGGTTGTATACGGAGAATCTTAGGTACAGAATTCACTACCGACAACATTGTGAAACAGGGGACCGGCGGCACGAAGGAAAGAAAAAGAATGAACAGGAAGGCCCCGCGACCAGCACCGGGCCTTCCTGTTTTAAATTCGGTGGTGTTTACTGACTGTTTATTCGCGTTTCACTCCGGAAACTCCGGAGGGGGAGCGAGTTATCAGCCGCCTCCACCGCCTCCTCCGCTGGCGGAGCCCCTGGCGGCGTCTCCCACACTAATTTCGGTGTGGGTAAGGACGTACTTCATGTCCTTGCCAAAGGTGGATTTTTTGTGAAAGCCGTCGTTTGCCTGCACAATGCCCACCCAGGTTTGTTGAAGGAAATTAAACGCAAAGACATTTACGTAATAATCCTTCTTTTGGTTCCCTTCTTTTCGGATTCCTTTCATTTTGAATCCCTTGACGTTATCGGAGAAGGGCATCCGGGTTTTATAGGGATCAACGCTTTCCACCTTGTCGAAATCCTTTTTGACCCGATGTTTGAATTCCTTCAGCAGTTTGTTGTGGTTGCTCGCTTTAAATTGTTCCATGTCCGGGTTGGACGGCGAAATACGGCTGGAATTCAACATCGTCCGCCAGGTTATCACTACCTGTGGTGTTCCCGAATCCGGTGATTGATCATCCCCCCAGCGCTTCAGTTGCGCGGCAACGGGATCCACCCCTTTTTCAAGAGCCTTCAGGGCACGACCGCGGGTAAACGTCCAGGTATTGTCCTTCGAGGGTTTGATGGTTTTGATGCCAAATTTGCTGCTTTCGAACCATTGACCATCCACCGGTTGATCCGGGCGCATGTTCCCGCCGAACGCCGGTTGAACACCGGTAATCAGGGCAAAAGCGCCCAGAAATAATATGAAATGAAGTTGTTTCTGTTTCATAACAATCCCAGTTTTGAAACGGAGTACAAAAAACGATTCCGAAATTGCAATTGTTCACCAGTTTCAGGAGCAATTTGTATGCCAGAGCAATAATCGAGAATTCTTCGTTTTTTACCCCAAGAACCAACACAATACGTTTGATTCAGGGTGTGACACCAACCGTAAAATTGTAAAAAGGAGGTAAAATAATGCGGAAATTTGTAAATTTGGTTTTCGGGTGGGGGGGGGGGGGGATTTTCAGGAGAGGGGGGGGGGGTTTTTAGGGGGGTTGGTTTGGTTGATTGGAAGAAGAGGACCGGCAATATTCTTTAAACCCATTTTTCCGACACCTAAAATGAAATATTTCGGTTTGGAATTCGTCACCTTCATTATTTCTCGTGACGTTGACGGAGATAGGGTTGTCAAAAGTAAATGAACTGAAAGGGAAGGTCATCAATAGCCGGTACGAAATTCTCGAGCAGAAAGGAGAGGGGGGAATGGGATGGGTTTTTCTTGTGAGGGATCGGTCGGATATTCGCCAGGAGTGTGCGTTAAAAGCCATACGGCCCGACCGACTTTCGCCGAAACGACGGGAGGCGTTCAGAAATGAGTTTCAGGTTCTGTCGAATCTGAGTCATCCCAATCTTGAGGAGGTGTACGATTACGGTGCTGTACATTCCGGGCCGGGGGAGCTGAAAGATTCTCTTTTTCTCACGTGCGCTTACGTTGATGGCACAACCACTGATGAGGTGGTGGAACCGGGGGACTGGCGTCGTGCACTGGAATTGGCCGTTCCTGTTCTTCGCGGTTTGCAATTTCTGCATTCGAGGGGTTTGATTCATCATGACGTAAAGCCCGGTAACGTAGTGGTTCCGCATGCGAATTCCGAAAAGGGCCTTCCGGAACCCGTTCTTATTGATTTTGGGCTCGCCGGGGAATATCGGCAGGGGGAGGAACAGGTCATCAGGGGAACACCGGGGTACATTGCTCCGGAAATAATTCGAGGGGGCTCGGTGGATGGCCGGGCAGATTTGTATTCGCTCGGCATTACGCTGTGTGAACTGGCAACAGGTCGGACCCATGCCGAGAAGGAGGGATCGTCGGTCCTTCGACGAAATCTCTCGTCGGATCCCATAAACAGAAAGGAAATACCCGAAGAAATTCCGTCGGAATTCATTCATTTAATAAGCAAATTAACACTGAGAAACCCTACCGATCGACCGGCCTCGGCGAATAAGGTCATAGATCAAATATCAGGGATAACGGGACAACATTATGAGGTCGAAACCGAGGAAACCCTTGAAAGTTACGTGGCCCGAACTGTGTTCGTGGGTCGCGAAGAAGAACGTTCCTGGTTGCGGAATCAATGGTCAGATGTGGAGGAGGGAAAGTCAGGCGCCTGTTTTGGTCTCCTGGAGGGGCCGGCTGGCATCGGGAAGAGTCGATTGCTCCGGGAGTTCAAGGTCTGGGCACAGATCAATGGAAAGCCGGTACTTTATCTGGATCCCGAACGAACCAATGAACAGGGTTCTGTTGTTTTCGGGACGCTAATAACCGGCATTTTGAGGAAGGTTCATTCCAAACGCACGGGCCTCCCGGATAATTTTCAAAACTTGATCGGGAGATATGGACCGTATCTCAAGAGAATTATTCCGACCGAAGAACCCCTGCCGAACTCTGTAACCCTTGAGGACGACCCGACGGAAAACGAGGCCGAATCCGTTACGGCCAGAATAAAGCAGGATGTACTGGCCGACAATATTTCGGAGTTCCTTCGGGAAATGTTCAGGGAACGGCCAATGATTCTCATTCTTGATGATCTTCAGAAGATGGATTTGTTCAGCCGACGGATTCTGATTTCCACCCTTCGAAAGCTGGAAACCAATTCAGACGGATCCTCCGTATTTTTTGTTGGGGCCATTCGGACGTCTTCGGAGGACGTCCCGGAACATTTTTATAACCAATTGCTGGATATGAACATTGTAAATTCGAGGCGTCTTCCGGCAATGACCGGCGATGATACGGAACAGCTTGTGCAGGAAATTCTTGGAGAGACAAAGGGGGATATCATTGATTTGTTATCCAGTATGGAAGGGAGTGGAAATCCTCTGTTCGTCAAGGAGTTTGTAAGAGACTTTCTCGACAGGGGGCTTCTTCAACGTGAAAACAACACCTGGCGTCTTCAGGAGGAGCCCGTGGATCAGTTGGAAATTCCTCGGAAAGTGGAATCCGTCATTGATCGCCGCCTGGAACAGGTTGGGGAAACCCGAAAGCACTTTCTTCAATTTCTGGCCATGTGGCAGGGGAACGTTCGGGAGGCTCATCTAGGGGAGTTGTTTAGTGAAGCAAACGTCCCGGATCAAATGACCGTCCGCGACATGGAAAAGGAGGGGTTGATTCGGCGGAAAAAGGAGGATTTGCACGATGATCTTCAGTTATCTCACGATCGAATCGGGGAGGTGATCCGGTCGAATTTGCCGGAAGCAAAAAAGAAGGATATTTGCAACACGGTATTTCACAATCTTGAGGACTTGGTCAAGTCTCATCAGAGCGTCGACCGGGAACAACATCTTCTGCGTCTGGCAAGGCTGGCTCAAAATGCGGGTCTGACCGAGAAGTTTCGGATCTACGGAAGGGAAGCGGCGGAGAGGGCGGAGGAGCACGCTGTTTATGAAGAGGCGCTGTCGCTCTATGAGGATTTGCTTCAACTACCGGACCTTCCTGAAGAGTTTGAACGAACGTTTCTCGAAAAAGCGGCAGATCTTTCACGCAGGATGGGCCGGTTTGATGAGAGTCGGAGGTATTATGAGGTCCTTCGAGAGGACCCCGAGCTATCGTTGGCGGACCGGGTTCGTATCGTTCGAAAGCAGGGCCAGCTGGAGCTAAAGGCAAAATCTTCCTCGGCCGCCGGTAGACTGTATCAGGATATGTTGGACCAGGTTCCGGAAAATCACATTTCCGAAAACGAAACGCTTCGATTACAGGTGGCCGGTTTGTTGAAGCAATTTGGATATATTCTATACAAAAACCATCTTGACCCGAACCGGGCCGACGAGCTGTTTCAACGTGCGCTGTCGTACCTGGAAAACTGCGAAGGAGCAAAAGCAAAGCGGCTCATCCTCGGAACCAGGCGTCACCGGTTGATTAATCAATTTCAACGGGAAGAAGGTTCCGCAAATGTCTTTGATCAATTTGAGGACATCATAGAAACGGCCGAAAACGAAGGGTTTTATCACATTGCCGCTGTCACGGCTATTACACTGGCCACTGCTTACCTTGAGAAAGGAAGGGTGAAGAAAGGGCTGGAGGTAAATGAAAGAGCCATGGAATTGAACCGTCGAAATTCGCACCGGAATCGACGAATGAAAGCGGGAATTCTCCGGTCCAAATCCGCTATTTTGATTGAGGCCCGGAAAGGAAAAGACGCCCTCGAGTGCTTGAACCGTTCTGTGGAGGTTCATCGAGAGTTTGGCAACAAATACAAAATTACCCTTTGCCGCATAAAAGAGGCCGTCGAACGATACAACCGGAATCAATACGATGACGCCGTGGAATTGCTGCAGGACGGAAAAGCGCATTGTAAGAAGGTGGGGGACCATTCGAATATGGCCCTGGCCGATCGCTACCTTGGCCGTTGTTTGTCCGAAATCGGTAAATTCCAGGAAGGTCTCGAACACAGCCGATCGGCTCTAAATATATTCCGGGAAAAACAGCAAACCTTTTCCGTGGCAGCCACGCTCCGTGATCTCGTCATTGCACATGCCATACGAGGACGGTTTACGGAAGCGGAGAACAGGTTGGATGAACTGGACGAAATCCAGTCGTCTACGGATCGGAACGTGACGAAATATCGGTTTCATTACGCCCGGGGGAGATATCTTTACGAGAAAGGAAATTACGGGAGGAGCCTGCAAGTTGTCCGAAAGGGACGAACCATTCTGGAATCACTTCAGTGGCCCCTCGCCAGCGTCAGAAGCCGGGAGTTACTTGCAAGGAACCTCGCCTGGCATGAAGGGTTGTCACAGGCACGTGCCTCATTTGACGCATACCTTAAAGGGGCTGAGGAGCTGGAAACTCCTGGTCCCCTTCCCTTCCGGGGGAAACTTGGTAAGGTGTTTTCCTTCCTCCTTCACCTGCAATCGCAGGAATCTCCGGATACCGTGAAAACAATAGAGGAACTCCTGGAAGAGGTTGAGGCCGCTGTGCCGGATCGGCTTCCCTTTCATCGGGTTCAGGAATATTGCTTTCTTCGAGGCCTTTTCGAATATCGCTTCCGAAATCGGCCATCGGGCCGGCAAAAAATGGAGGAGGCCCTAGGGCACCTAAAAAAGAAACACGTCCGTCCCCTCGTCGAACGGTTTGAGAAGGTTCGGGGGCATGCTGGTGGTAAAGAAGGCCCCGAAAAATCGTTTGCAGGCACTTCAGATACGGCCGAAACGACCCATGTGTTTCGGAATCGTAACCTCGATTCGGTTTCGGGGCTTCGAACGGCAGCGTCGTTTGTCCGGGAGGGAAATAGGCTTATTTCGTCCGGTGGTGGAAATCGGAGAATTTGGTCCCTGGTTCTTTTTCGAGTTCATCAACTGGAGGAAATCAATCGACGGTATGGATATGCGGAAGGAGATCGGATTGTGTCGGAGACCGGTCGCATCATTGAGGAATCACCGAAAACCACCTTTGGGGAACAGAATGGGAACCGGGGGAAGCATAAAGATGAACGGGTTGGGTTTCTGGCGGCGAGATTGGGCGGGGGGGAGTTTGCCGTTCTTGTTTCGGGCCGACAGGATCGTGCAAACCAGCTTGGGAAAAGCATTCGGGAGAAGATACGAAACATGTCTCCCGGAGAGGATGAAGAAGAAAATACCGTTCTATCGGTAGAAATGGAGGTGGTCTCCACGCCCGTGGAGGGAGAGACGATGAAGGATCTGCTTGAAGCAGCGAAACAAAAACTGGACGGGGCCTCATCCCGGAGACATCGGTCAGGGGAAATGGAGGACGAGGAGAAAAACAGGATAATCGCGGGCAAGAGGGAATTACTTTCGGAGTCTCACCTCGATCCGTCCCTGCTGTCGAGAGAGCGTGTGGTGATTCTGTCCGCCCTACGACGAATTACGTCAGCGGGTCTGGATTTTGAGGAAACACTTTCCGTCACACTGGAAACGGCCGTGGACGTAACGGCCGCCCGTAGTGGATTCATCCTTCTTCACGATCAGGATGAATATCGTGTTGTGAGCAGGTATGCCGGAGAATCACAATCGGAGAACGACGACACAGCCGTTCTGTTTGAAGAAGCCGTCAGCCGGAAAGTGGTCGACCGGGCCATCGAAGAAGACGAAGGTCTACTGATCGAAAACGCGTCTGAAGATAAAATGTTCCGCAAATATTCGACCGTACAACGTCTGGATCTGAAATCAGTACTCGTTGTACCGGTTTCCCTCGCCGGTGAAGTTTCCGCCGCCATATATCTTGAGAATTCCGCTACGGTCCGCCGGTTTGGCCAGGAGGATCTTAATCTGGTGGAGGCCATTGCCGCGGAAATCACGGATTTTCTGCAGCAGGCGTATCGGTACCAGAATCAGCGTCAGCAGCTGAAATCAGCACAAAAACAACTTCGGACCCGGTATGATTACGATAACATCGTGGGAACCTCTGAACCCATGAAAGACGTATTTGAGGTTCTCGATCGAATTACGCCGAGTGATCTGAACGTTTTGATACAGGGAGAGACCGGGACCGGAAAAGAACTCGTGGCCCGAGCGATACATTACAACGGCCCCCGGAAGGATCAACCGTTTTCGGCCGTGAACTGTGCCCGGTTTAATCATACCTCCCTTGAAAGTGAGCTCTTCGGGCACGTGGAGGGAGCATTTACGGGGGCGAAATCGGATAAGGAAGGTCTGTTTGAAGTCACGGACGGAGGCACGCTTTTTCTCGACGAAATCACGGAAATGGAACCGGAAGTGCAGGGACGGCTGCTGCGAGTACTGGAGGAGGGAACTTTTCGCCGGCTCGGCGGGGAACAGGAACGGGAAACGGACGTTCGGATTCTCTCCGCCACGAATCGAGACATCGATGAACAGCTTGAGGAGGGGGCCTTCCGGGAAGATCTGTTTTACCGGTTGCACGAAGCAAAAGTTCTCCTCCCGCCGCTGCGGGAGCGAATGGTGGACGTACCTCTTCTCGTGGATCAATTTCTCGAGAACTTTGCGGAAGAAACCGAAACACCGAAAAAAGAAATTACGGATCGCGTGGTGCGTGAATTAATGTCCAGACAATGGCCCGGGAACATACGCCAGTTAAAAAGTACCGTCCGACAACTTGCCGTGTACGCCCGGTATCGAACGGAGATCACCCTCGAAGATCTGCTGAAGATTCAGGAACAGGATTCCTTCGGAGGGGAATCCGGTCCCGGTAAAAACGTATTACAAAAATACAGCCGCGACCACTGGCAGGACCTTCCCCGACAGAAAAAAGAATGGCTGGTTACAAGGGCCGTTGACGCCACAAACGGCAACAAATCCCGTGCTGCGGAGCTTCTCGACATCTCCCGCCAGACACTCTATAAATACCACTCCGATTAACCCACCGTCCATTTCGTCAGATGGAGTGTCAAGTTTGTGTAAGGTTTGTAAGTTATTAATTATATTATACTTATATATGTTATTAGTTTTTATCGTAAAGTGGGTTTCGTGATTTGATGAAATCTGAGGGATATTATTGTCGGATTGGGGGGGGTTCTGTTCTGAGGCCTTCTGAAAATGGCTGAGAATATTACGTTTATTTCCGGTGATTACGGCCGGATAAGCCGATGATTATATTTTTTATCATGTTCTGGAACGGCAATTGCTTCAATATCAAGTGCGGAACGGATGAACACGGCGAGACGTTGGAGGAATTGTCGTGCACAGAATATGACCTTGTTCAGGGGACGAATCGGATATGAGCAATATTTCCAATCAGGCCCGTCCGGCACGAACAAAAGGAGCGGTGGGTTTTCACACGGAGTCCCTTTCCTTTCATACAAATGAAGGCCCCGAATTTATCAACATCACGGACCTTGTTCAGGAGGTGGTGACCAATTCCGGGTATCGTGAGGGTCGGGTCCTTGTGTTTTCCCGGCATACGACGGCGGGAATAGTGATCCAGGAAGAGGAACCGCTACTCCTGGAGGATTTCGAAGAATTTCTTGAGGACCTGGCGCCGGAGGAGGGTGGCTATCGTCACAATAATTTTGAAATACGTACAGTAAATATGCATCCGGACGAACAGGAAAACGGTCACTCTCACTGTCGGCACCTGACCATTGGCCCGTCGGAGCAGCTTCCGGTTTCGGAAGGCCGGCTGATGACCGGCACGTGGCAGGAAATTTTTCTTGTGGAACTTGATCACGCCCGCGAACGCGAAGTCGTTGTTCAGGTTATGGGGGTGTAATCATGCGTACCGAACCGTCCACATCGTCGGTTGATCAGGATAGCGATCGAAGGGTGCGAATTCCGTCGGGAAGCTTCTCCCGATCCCGGGACAACATTCAGGAAACGGCCTCGTTTATGGCCGAACAATTGTGTTGGGGGTTTCGGCACCACGATCAGCGGAACCGGCAAAAGGCCATCGCAGCGTTTGCGGACGTGGATCTTCTTCAATTTCCCCACCTTGCGAAGGAAAAGGCCCGAAGTGCTGCGGTTGCCTACGTGGACGCGCTCTGGGCCAAAGACCGGGTCGAAATTTCGTCGTTCAAGAAGGGAAACATCGACAAGGAGAATCTTGAGCAGGCGAATTGGGATCCCGTGGAAGAGGCCTTTGCCCGGCGGGCGGAAGCAGCGGGCATTGATGCCCGATACGCAAAGTACTCGACGATTGCCTGGCGGAATCACAAAGTGGGGGAGGATTACTGGACACCGATTCAGAAGGCTCAGGTGTTTGAATTGAGAGCGGCTCTTCAAAATCCTTCCTATCCGGAAAAACCCAAACACGGGGAACACGGTTTTGGTCCGGAAGCCGCCCGATATGCACTGGGGGTCGAACTTCACGACATGCACAATGAACAGCACTGGGAACAGGCCCGGAGGGTCATGATCCCGTATTATAAACGTATACTCCGGGGACACAACGATCGGAACTGAGTGGCCTTCCGGAGTGTGATAAGGTTCCTGTATCAGGGAGCCACACGTCTAATTTGCGTATTCTGACTCTTCCATTTTTGGTGAAAAGTGTGGGACCCTCACCTCGTATTGTGTGCTTTACCACCTATTTTCCATTTCGTAAGGGGTGCTAACGATGTTTGGTAAGCGACGGGAAACGAAAGCTGTGAAGATCGGTGATGTCGGTGTGGGAGGGGATCATCCGATTGCGGTTCAGTCCATGACGACCACCAGAACGGAGAACGTGGACGAAACCGTTGAGCAGATACGTCAACTGGACGAGGCCGGTTGTGAACTGGCCCGCGTGGCCGTTCCCCATAATCGGGCGGTGGAATCACTCGGAGAAATCCGCGAAAGAATTGATCTGCCCCTCATTGCTGATATTCATTTTAACCCCCGAATTGCGAAGTATGCTCTCGAGTTTCCAATCGACAAAATACGAATTAACCCGGGGAATATTGGCGGTCGTGAGGACATGGAGGAGGTGGTGGCACGAACGAAAGAAAAAGGCATTCCGATGCGGATCGGGGTTAATTCCGGTTCTGTTGAAGAAGAAATGATTGAGAAATACGGTTATCCCAGTGCCGAAGCGATGGTGGAAAGCGCCATGAAACACGTTCGAATTTGTGAGGAAATGGGGTACACGGATCTTGTGGTGTCCCTGAAATCCACCGACGTCGAGACCTGCATACGCGCAAATCGGATGTTTGCCGAAAAAACCGAATACCCTCTGCATATTGGTGTGACCGAGGCGGGGTCGAAAGGATACGGTTCGGTCAAATCGGCGGTGGGGCTGGGACAATTACTCCTGGAGGGAATCGGAGACACGATCCGCGTTTCGTTATCCGAAGATCCCGTTGAAGAAATAGAAACGTGTTACCGGATACTGAAGGCCACGGAGCGCAGAATCACGGAACCGGAAGTGGTGGCCTGTCCCACCTGCGGTCGGATAAACATTGACCTGGAATCCCTGGTGGAGGAAGTTGAGGAGCGGATTCGTGAAGAGAACATGTCGGATCCCATACGGATCAGTGTTCTGGGCTGTGCGGTTAACGGACCTGGTGAAGCCCGGGAGGCGGACATTGGTGTTGCCGGAGCGGGAGGGCGGGGATATATATACCGCGATGGGGAGGAAGTGCGCAAGGTGAAGGAGGAACACCTCGTGGATGCTCTCATGGAGGAGGTCGAAAAATTACGAAGAAAACGCGAGAAGGAGGTGGTTCAGGCATGAAAACGGCCGAAACTCAAAAGGAAATTTTGCTGGCCAACCCACGCGGGTTCTGTGCCGGTGTGGACCGGGCCATTGACGTGGTTCGCCTTGCGCTGGAAACCTTTCCGGATCGCGAGGTCTACGTTCGACACGAAATCGTCCACAACCGCCATGTGGTGAAGCGGCTGGAGGAGAAGGGAGCGGTGTTCGTGGAAACACTTGACGAGATTCCGGACGGGGCGGTGGCAATATTTAGTGCTCATGGTGTTCCGAAAGACGTTCGGCATCGCGCGGAGGAGCGGGATGTTCTTCCCATTGATGCCACGTGTCCCCTTGTCACAAAGGTTCATCTGGAAGCGGAAAAATACCATCAACAGGGGCGTGAAATCATTCTTATAGGTCACGAAGGACACCCGGAGGTTATTGGAACGCTTGGACAAATACCTGTTGAAATGCACCTCATCGAATCTGCTGAGGAGATCCCGGAACTTCCGCTCAGCGAGGATGCACCTGTTGCGTATCTGACCCAGACCACGCTGAGTGTGGACGACACCGCCCAAATTGTCAGGGAGCTGGAGGACGTGTTCGACGACATCGTCGGACCATCCAGCGAGGACATCTGTTACGCCACCCAGAACCGGCAGGATGCGGTCAAAGCCATGGCGGGTGAAGTTGGGTATATGCTAGTGGTGGGGGCACCTAACAGTTCAAACTCGAATCGGCTCGTCGAGGTGGCAAAGGATCTGGGCATTTCGGCCTCCCTGGTCGAGGAGGCGTCCGACCTTGATCCCGGATGGTTCAATGGCGTAGATCGTGTCGGGTTGACCGCGGCTGCTTCGGCGCCTGAAGACCTGATCACCGACGTGATCTCATGGTTTGAACGGACCTTTGACGGGATCCGGACAAGGTCCGTTGAGGTCGCCGAGGAAGACATGGAATTTTCCCTCCCCGATCCGCTTTCATAACTTTCCGCACCGGGAATAGGTGGTCATTACTTTGTTCCAGGAGGGGTACCAGAGGTAGCGTCCGAGACACGTTCCCGGTTCTTCTGTGTACGATATTTCGTTTTGTTCAGGAGTGGGATCGGGGAAACCGGTTCGAACTGCACGACGGGGGCAACGTCACTCCGTGTTTTCCTCGGGAAACAGCTCCCGGCGCAGATTTTCCATCGCGTTTTTCCGAATCAGGTCGTTCACGCGCTTCTTGACCTCCGCGTTGGAGCTATCCCGGAATTCTTTCAGAACGGGTACCGCTTTTTCCCCGTATTCGGTCAGCTTGTTCATGGCCTTCTTCCGTTTTTTGTAACTCCGGTTCCCCAGCTGTTTGACCAGGTTCCGAATTTCGTTTTGCTTCTCGTCCGAGAGAGAGTCGGTATCCTGGTTGCTCAGATAATTGTTCACGATATCCGTCAGGGAGACCTGTTCTTTTATGTGGTCCTGAATGGTCTGTAACCGATTTTGTAATCGATTGTGTATGTCACGATCCGGATTTCCGAATTTTTTCATCACGGTCCGGGCCACAAGAAAAGCCTGATTGTATCTCTCGTTTAAAACGAGGAAATCCAGAAGGGGTTTCGAGATATGATAGAGTTGATACCTGGATCGATCATCCAGGTGGTTCCGTAGCCGATCTCGCAGAATTTTAAACGCCGTTTCGTCATCCCCGACAAACTGAAAGGCAGTGGCCATGTCGTTGGGAGCCCGCTGGCCGAACAGTTCGCGGTATTCACGGAGCAATTTCCGTCCTTCCTTTTGCTTTCCCAGTTTCCGCAGGGTTCTTGCGTATTTCAACGCTTCGTTGTCGGATGGGGAAAAGGACGATTCCAGCGGATCCTCCGGTTCGTATTTCCATTCTTCCGCATGACGGAAGGAATAACCACGCGATGTGCTCCTGGATTCCGATAGGCCGTTATCGCTGTTTTTCCGCCGTTTGATCTTTTCCTTCAAGAGGTGTTCGTACTGTTTCCTCGCCTCTTTTCTGTTGTCTCCGAGAAACAGAACGTCGGCGTACCGTTCCTGGAGTTGGAATACGTCGGGATGGTCTTCAACACCTTTCTTCAGAATTGGTATGAGTTCCTGCGGATTCAGGTTTTCTATAACTCTTTTTGCCCCCGCGAGTCGTGCAACAAACTCATAATCCGTTCGGTCCATACGGTCCTCCTCCCTTCGTTTCTGGACCACGGAAACGGCATTCGACGGGTTAATTAGTTTGTCCACGTACCGCGCTTTTTTGATGTGGCGGACAAGGGGGTAAAGCTCCTCCGGCGATGAACCAAACGAATCACGGATGACGGACCTGACATTGTCTCTGTATATGATATACGGTCGCTTTCGAACCATAAGAATTAGC
>CAZOLI010000012.1:0-88733 GCA_964580675.1 uncultured Planctomycetia bacterium | reverse complement strand
GTTCGAATGTGGTTCCAGTTACCGGTCCATCCTCTCCAGTATTTTCAGGTCCATCATCTTTATTATTCTGTTTCGTTCCATCTTCTGTATTATTCGGTCAAAATTCACCGGAAACACCTGCCAGCTGAATCGTTTACCGGCGAGGTACTGAAGAATCTCTCGTAACCGTTTTTGGGCCTCCGGATTGTCCGATTCCTCAAGGTGACTGTTAAGGAGCCGGGCAACCTCCGGAGAATGCTGTTTCAGTGCCTGGGTAGCTTCTTGCCGGCTCTGGTGTGATTTCGCCGAGAGGTTTTTTACCTGGTTTGTTATTTTCGATCTGGTTCCCGACGAAATCTCCCCCTCCTTTTTGCTGTCGTTGGTGACGGTTTCGATCAACGACTCTCCGGACAACTCCTCTTCAACACGTCTCAACCGGTTCCCCATCCAGGACCGGAGTCGTTTCTTCCGGTGATCGGGAAGTTGTTCGACCAGGCTGTCTTCGCGCATCTGAATTCCAATTAAAAATCCGTACGCCTTTTTCCACTGCTCCGTCTTTTCCAGCGCCTCTTCAACAAATTTTACATAATCAATGAGCAAATACCCGTTTATTAAATCCCACGTATCCTGGACGAGAACGGAAGTGGCGAGGTGAAGTGGTTTTTGTTCTCGAACCCCGGGATGTTGATGGGCAAACTTCATAACCTCTTTTCGAATTTTACGTTTTTCCTCAGAGGAGTTGAGGCCGCGAATTTGTACGGAATGAGAACTCTCTTTAAGAAAGACGGTTAGTTTCAATTTCCCCAAAAACGTCATCTTTGTTTCGCTGATATCTAGGTAATCCAGCCCCGAAAGATGTTTGAGGTGTTTGGTCCCCTCATCCGTAATGTTCGTCCCGTCAAGATGCAGGACACGAAGGGACGAGAATTTCGTAAGGTGCTTTAGATGTTCATCCCTGATGTCCGTGCCAGTAAGAGTTAGCTTTCGAAGAGACGGAAGATCGTTGAGATGCTCAAGCCCCTTCCCTGTAACGTTTGTATATGAGAGATCAAGCCAGCGAAGTGATTTGAGCTGTTTTATGTGTTTAAGCCCCGAATTGCCTACCGCTGTTTCAGATACCCCCAGTGCTTTTAATGATTTGAGACGATCAATGTATTTCATGCCCTCATCGGAAACCGCCGTATCGGCAAGACGTAGATTTTCAAGTGAATTCCAGTTCTGGATGTGTTTCAGTCCTTCGCCGGAAACATCCGTGTTCATAAGTTGAAGTCTTTTAAGGGAGGTCAGGTTTTTCAGGTGTTTCATCCCCGAATCGGTAACGTTCGTGTTTTTAAGAAAAAGGTATCGCAAATTGGTATGATTCCGAAGGTATTGCAAACCTGAACTGGTGACCTCCGTATAGGAGAGGTTCAGGGATTTGAGGGAACGAAGGCTTTCCAGATGTTTCAGTCCGATATCCTTAATCTCGGAAGAGTGGAGGGAAAGAGATTGAAGCGAATTATGTTTTTTGAGGTGCCGAAACCCTTCTCCTGTAATGTCCGTTCTTATTAAATAAATATACTTGAGTTTTGTGAGGTCCTTAAGGTATTTTAATCCTTTATCAGATATGTTCGTGTCCGAGAGGTCCAGGTAACGAAGGGACGTTACGTTTTGAAACTTCTTCAATCCATTATCCGTGAACCTGGTATGGGCGAGATCGAGCGATTGAAGTGAATGAAAATTGCTTAGATTCTTAAGTTTCTTCCCTTTTAATTCAGTGCCCTCCAGATCAAGTATACGAAGAGAAGTAAGTTCGGTGAGGTGATTTACCCCTGTGCCGGTGACGTTTGTATCCGTTAGATGAATACTACGCAACGAGGTGAGGGGTTTCAGGGGTTTCAAACTGGCGTCCGATAACTCCAGGGATGAAAGTTCTAGGTAATGAAGGCCGGAAAGGGTACCGATGTGCTTTAATCCCTCGCCGGTTACGTTCGTGTCCTCAAGATCAAGAAAGCGTAGCGACGAGAGATTTCTGAGGGATCGGATTCCCTCGTTGGTCACGTTTTTTGAGTTGATGTGAAGGGATCGGAGCCGTGAAAGATCGGACACAAGTTTCCAGCCCGCCTCGCCTGGGTTCGTCTGGAGGACAAGATGTTTTATGGGGTTCTCACCAAACGAATCTATGACATTCACCAGCTCATCGTCATCCGAAATAACGGCCCCGAATGGTGCCCCATTTACACGAAGCAGATTGCTTTCCCTGACAAAGTGTAACTGGTCTTCCCCTTCGTATATATAGTTTATGTTTCGTTCCGGTATTTGAACGAGGTCACCGACCTGAAGTTCGATCTCTACGGTTTGGGAGCCAACAATCTCCTCATTTTTGTATATATCGTTAAACCGCGAATCTTCGTTCCTGCCACTGTAGGTGATTTGTATCTTCTTCACCCGATCGCCGCGTTCCTGTTGTGATTCCTGGGGACAAATAGAGGTGGGACAGAGGAGCATGAACACAATTGCAATCAGACACATTTGAGCCGGCCGGATCCATGACCGAAATTCGATAGCATGACTTCCGGTGGTGTTCATGTGTCCTGGAAAGAAATATTTCGTGGTAATGACGGTCAACAAGGTAGCAATAACATGCCCTTTAATCTGGAATTATAATGAAAAAAGGGGCACCATCAAAGAATCATAGGTTCTTTCTCGTCCATCACCGTCAACCATCACTCGAGGAATAGGTCCATAGCCCCGGCCGTAGCAAAATGTGACGGAGAGAAGCCCGGGTAATTACGAAGGAAGGAACACAGGAAATTCCCGAACGGTGCGAGAGTATGTATTGAATGGACCACCCCGGGTGCTTCTGTTCGGCTTCCGCCTTCCGGTTGCCGGCTGTTACTTCTTTTGGCTCTCTGTGTTCCTTCTCGTCCGTTCGTCAAAATTTTCCAGGAGTTGGTTTATTCGGTTTTTTTGCGTCTTCCATCCTTCTGTTTTTGTGTCTGGATAAGGGTTGTGTTGGATCATGTTCATCAGCTTCTTTCTCGATAGGTCTCCGGAGGAACGACGTTCGTCGATCCACGCTCTGAATTTCGGGGACATTTCGTAGAATTCCACAAAATGATTGCCGGGGGTTGTTCCGCAGAGATAGGTGGTTCCCAAAATCCCGGTTATTTCTTCCGCCCCGAATTGCCAGTTGTGAATGTGCTTTTTGCCGTAGAAATTCTGGTGGATGTGTGAATGGTCAATCTCGTTTATCTCCGGGGATACCGGGATCCGTGCCTCAACCAAACCGACGGAAAAGGACGTGTGTTTCCTGTGTGAGTAACACCGTATGCAGGTCCGGTATCCGTCGTGCCTGTGGAGAAGCAACATTACCAGCAACAGGACCCCGCCTACGGAGGCGGCCAGATACGTTGTCGTTTTGGACAACACGAGGATTTCAGGAAATGTCGGCTACTCTGGAATAACCCGGCGCCCGCCTGTCCGGGCCCGTTCCGGATGGTGCGTCGAGGATCAGGGGACCGGAAGCGGCTCGGTCCGGGCCCGGGGATTGTTCACCGGCGGTTACTCTTTTTTCTTCTTCCCACCGTGCTTCTTCCGGTGTTTCTTCAGGATGTGGTTGACGAAGGCCTCGGCCCAGGCGTGTTTTTTTCCGTTCTTCTTTTTGTGTTTTTTCTTCTTCCGCTTCCTGTGTTTCCGCCCTTTCTTTTTGCCGTTCTTCTTTTTTTTCTTATGCTTCTTTTTCTTCTTATGCTTTTTCTTACGATGTTTCTTTTTGTGCTTTTTCTTGCGCCGTTTCTTCTTCCTTTTTTTCTTCCTGTGTTTCTTTTTTCGTTTTTTCCGGTGTTTCCGTTTTTTCTTCTTTTTTCCGTGGTGCTTCTTGTTCTTCCCCCGTTTCTTTTTGTGCTTCTTCTTCTGTTTTTTCTTTTTCTTCTTTTTCCCGTGGTGTTTCTTTTTCTTTTTGTGTTTCTTTTTGCCCTTCTTCTTTTTGTGTTTCTTTCCCTTTTTCCCGGCGTCCCCCTTTTTTTGTTTTTGAAGCCACTTCCGGAAGTGTTTTCGCCAGCTATCGCCGTGTTCCCGCACGAGTTGATTGATTTTGTTCAGGTGTCGGCGGAACCGGTTCCGGAGTTGTTCCTCGAGCCGACGGAGTTCCTTCTCGCTCAATTTCCCGTTTCCGTCGCGGTCAAAGTGGTCGGTAAATTTCTTCCGACGCCGGTTGTGTGTTTTGAGGTGTTTTAGGAGTTCTTTGTATTTCGTTCGTAGAAACTGATGCTGTGCGGACCGGATTTGGTTTTTTGTCTTTTCGTGTTTTTTGTCCTGTCCGAGGACGGATCCGGCGGCAAGCAGAACCCCGATCAAAGCGATGCCGAGTGTTTTGATTGTGTTCATGGAAGGTCTCCCGCAGGAAATTGTGGTGAACAAAAACGACAGCGACGCCATACCGTTCGTATTCGTATCCGGGGTTCGTTCCGACAGGGATTATGCGCAAATCTCATACCAGTTTTTCTCCCGGTGCGACAAATCAAATATTCGAAAATTTTCCATGAAATTTGCATATTCGGTGTGTGATTTTTTTATCGGACGTTACACCGCAAAAAATGTAAATTCTCTTCACAATTTTTGACAGAACGATCCGCCAAATCAATTTCCGGACCGTGGATTAGGATCTGGATGACAATTAGAATTACCTTTTGTTGTTTTGTGTATTTCTTATTTCGAATTCGGGGTTCGGATTTTTCTGGGTGTTTCCCTGGACGGAAATTCATATAGTAGGTTCAGGACCGGATCATTCTGAACGCTTACACCGGAAATTCGTCAACAGGGCCTGCCTCTTCGAAATCTGCGGAACGTCAACGAGGCAAACAGGGAGAAGTTCCCCGATCAACCCTGGAAGTGGCGGGAGGATTGAAACGAGGGACTCGTTATGTACGAACAGAGTTCCCTGAGAGTGACGCTCATATGTATCCACCTCCGTCATGTTTCTCGTGATGTCACTGCTTCCCCTTCTGATTTCAGGGGGAACAAGGTCTTCCATTTTCTCGTGGCCAAACCATCTCGTCCTCATATTTCCGGTGGTATCACTGGCAATTGTTGGGGTCGTCGTCTATGAGGTCTGGAAGTTCCGGTGGTTTGGGTCTGCGGAACTGCAGCTGGAGACCGTCCCCGCCGTTCCCGGAGAAACGCTTCGGGGAACGGTTTTACTGGACGATCATCTGAAACCGGAAAACGGGTTTCGGGTGAGCCTCTCCAGCAAATTGGTTCCGCAGGACGAAGATTCAGGTTCTGACGACGAAACCATCCTCTGGTGATCGGGGGATCGGTCGATGTCCGAGAAAAACCACGCCTCCGGGAAGACCGAGATTCCGGTTTCGTTTCACATTCCCGGGGATGCCCGGGAGTCGGTATTTGGAGGGGAATCGACGTTTGCTCGGGAAAATGAAATTGTCTGGGAGCTATTCGTGGAGGCCCCCGTGGCCGGTCCCAACTTCACCGCCTGGTTCCCAGTGCCCGTGTTTCGTCCCGACGGCAACCGCGATTGCTCGAAGGAGGGAAAAACGGAGGAGGACCGGGTCCACACCCGGAAAGGAGAAAAGCACGAGGCCGAGGGATTTCGCGTTCGACGCAACGAGGACGGAGAATTGGTGTATATGTCGTTCCCTCCGCAGAGTGTGGGTGCAGAAATATTATTATTGGTGATGTTCATTATTTTCGGAGGATTTCTGATTATTGCCCTTATCGCGGAAGGGAATAACTGGAAAGCTTCCGTTGCACGACTTTTTCTGACCGGTCTAAATTTATTCCTCATTAATACAATGTTCTGGTTCTGGTTTGCCCGGGTGGACGTCCGGCTAACGGACCATGGCCTGGAAACAGAAAAGACGTTTGTCGGGCGAACGAGTACAACACGGTACCGTCCGGGGGACGTTGGTCAGGTCAGGGCGGTTCCTGCGTGGCAATCCGGGGAAAACGTCAACTTCCGGATTCATCTTGACCGTTCCAATGGCTGGCAAACACAAACAATTTTCAGGGATGTGCCGTCCCGGACGGCAACGGGTTTTGTGGAGAAATGGGAGGACCACCTTCAAACCATTGGACAATTGGACAGAGTGGATTTCCAGGTGATTCTTCGGACCGTGAAGAATGATATGAATAAGGCGTCGGGAGTAAGGAGTGTTACAAGGTAAGGAGTGAGGACTTCGGAAACGGCCCTCGGCCGTAAATCCATTTCTGATCAAGAGCAGGATCAAGATACGGCCTGATTTGAACGACTTCCGAAATGTAAATCCCCCAAATTCGGTGTTACGATCTTCTGTGCTTCCCCGGAAAATGTCCCGGAAACGGACACAAAAAACCGGTCCTGGGGGTGTTATTGCCACTCCATCTAAACTGCGTTATATTGGGGGGTTGATGTCGCGTGTTCTTCGTCGACCCGACCGTTTTTTGTTTTGTTCGTGTGACAAATATATGGCATTCCTCAACGTCCCAGGCCACCGTTTTCGTATGTCCGTGTTCTCCGGGTTGTTTACCTTTTTGTTCCTTCTTTTGTTTTTCGTCCGGCCCCTCTGTGCTCAGGAGGAATACCGACCGATCAAGAACTGGCTTGTAACCGGAATTGAAGAACAGAAAGGGGGAGGGGTTCCCATCCAGAAAAACCGGGGCAAACCGATCACCGCCGACGCTGTTCTAAAGAAACACATTCTCCCCGGTCATGCTTCCCCACCGGAGCCCGGTCAGAAATACCCGGGTCTTTCAACGGCCTGGACGAAGGTGATGGCGAACAAGAAGGGCCGCGTACGGGACAAACGCCTCAAACGGGGATACGCCTACACAAACATCGAGTCCTCGCGTGAACGTGTGGTTCTTGCGAAAGTGCAGTCGCCGTATTTTCTGTACCTGAACGGACAGGGGTACTCAAGCGATCTGTACGACCGCCGGCCGGCGATTATACCACTTCTCCTGAAAAGCGGGTCGAACCATCTTTACCTGAAAACCATTCGAAAACAGTTTCGGTTTCGAATAAAAACCCCCGAAAATAAACTGATTGTTCTCGGACACGACACCACGGTGCCGGACATTCGCGCGGGCCGGGACGTGCACTCCCCCGGAGCCATTCTGGCGGTCAATGCTTCGCAACAGACATTGTCGGACGTGACCGTAACCACCGGAGACGGCCAGACGTTTCGAAAGCGAACCCGGGACCTTCCCCCGCTTCCCCCCGCTTCTATCCGAAAGGTCCCCTTTCCGATTGAACTCAAACAACCGGTTGAGAACCCGGAAAAGAAATCTCTGACCCTTCCTCTCCGGTTTCAACATGGCATGGCCAGCGTCGAACACGCGGTTGATCTCAGAATCCGGGAGCCAAACGGAACCTACCGTACCACAATGACGTCTCCCGTCGACGGATCCGTCCAGTATTATGTTGTGATCCCGCCGAAGAAACCGGTGAAAAAGGACGAGAAGGTGGGTCTTCTCCTGACGATGCACGGAGCGGGGGTGAAGGTTGGTGTCGGGGAGGACGGGGGATCGATGGGGTATACCCCGAAGGACGACATGTACATCGTCGTGGCCACCAACCGCCGGCCGTTCGGTTTTGACTGGGAGGACTGGGGGCGTGAAAACGGCATGAATGTGCTTGACGTTGCCATGGACAAATTTCCCGTGGACCCGAACCGGGTGTACCTCGCCGGCCACTCGATGGGCGGGCACGGAACCTGGCATCTCGGCACCACCTATCCGGGACGGTTTGCCGCCATTAGCCCGAGTGCCGGGTGGGTCAGTTACTTCGGCTTTGACGGTCTTTCCGGGCCAACCGAGGAATATCCCTGGGAGTTTCTTCGACGGTCTTACGGGCCAACCGACACGGCGTCACTTGTCCGGAATCTGAAGGATGTCGGGGTGTTCGTGATTCACGGCTCGGACGACGACAACGTGCCCGTTGCTCATGCCCGGAACATGGTCGACAAAATCAAAAAATTTCACGACAATTACCGCTACCACGAGGAGAAAGGGGGAGGCCACTGGTGGGACCGTGACGGAACAGAGGGTGCGGATTGTGTGAACATGAACGACCTCTTTTCCTTTTTCCGGAAGAACCCCCGAACGGAGGTGCCGGAGCAGGTGGCTTTTCGGACCTGGAACCCGGGCATCTCGGCCAGACGCCGGTTTGTCCGAATCAATCTGCAGAAGAAATTACTGGCCAGGAGCAAGGTGACCGCAAACGTTGCTTCGGGGAACCGCCGGATCAACGTGTCCACAAAAAACGTCCGGTCGGTGTCGGTGGATCCCTCTCTTCATTTTTCGAAAGGAAAAATTACCGTTTCCGTGGATGGGAGCGACCGGCGGGTGAAATGGGACGGGAAGGCGTGGCTTCACTTTCGGTACGAGGACGGTTCCTGGAAACAATTCGGACAACCTGTGCCGGACGGTTGGAAAAAGCCGGATCGCTACGGTCCCTTCATTCGGTCGTTTCGAAAGAACTTTGTGCTCGTGTACGGGACCGGGGGGAGCGAGGAGATGAAGGAGGCCGCCCGTGCCCGCGCCCGGTTTGACGCCCAGCGATGGTGGTACCGGGGCAATGGACGGGCCATCGTTCTATCCGACCAGAGGTTCGACCCGGAGAAGTACAGTGGACGTAACGTGATTCTTTACGGAAACGCCGACAACAATCGGGCGTTCAGCCATGTGATCGGAAAATCCCCCGTCGACGTTCGTAGCGGCAAACTGGTGGTTGGGGACCGGGCGTTTGAGGGCACGGATCTCTCCACGTTTTACGTCCGGCCCCGGAAAGAGAGCGATGAACACCTCGTGGGCATCGTTGGTGGAACCGGGCCGTACGGAATGCGAGCGTCGATGCTGGGCAACATTTTTAGTTCCCGGGAAGCGTTTCCCGACCTGTTCGTCTGGAAGAGAAAAAAGGAGGGAGAAAACCAGTCATTTTCCGTCGTCGCGGCCGGGATATTTGGCCCGGACTGGGGGCTGGCGAACGGCGAGATCTGGAGGAAGTAAGGAGGAAGGGGTTAGGGGCGAGGAATTGAGCAAAGTTGTTTTATATTGTTCGATGACTCATTCCACCGGGCACGGAACGGGATACATGAGTGAACACGAAAAGAAACGTGATGACTTCTTTTTCCGGGTGTTGCGACGGGGTCTGGACGGGAAGGATACCGGAAGCTTTTCGTCACTGCTCTGGACGTATATTTCCCTTTATTTGCGCGAGATCCTCATATTCTCGGTTTATCTGGGGTTGTACTGGCTGGCGTTTTTTCTGGTGGCAGTGGTCTATTTTTATTCGATGGATTCCGGACAATATCCATATTTTACGTATGCCGGCTATTTTTTTATCGGCGTACCCCCTCCCCGCTTCCTCATATCTCTTTTGCCGATCGCCGTTGCCGTCCTTGGGGTTTTGTTCTCCGTGACGTTTCACGTGTATTGTTTCCTGGGGGGTTCGATTTCGGTGTGGACATTGTTGAACCGCTGGAAAAAGCGGTGGGGGTATATTATTGGGGGTTGTTTGCTGGCAACGTTTGTTCTCGGGACCGCCTACCATGGCCTGGCTCATTTCCTTCATAACGATAACAAACTTGATGAGTGGTCCTATCTCCTGAATTTGCTTACCATCTCCGGCGGTTATGTACTGGTCATCTGCTTGTTTGTGCAATTTTTTCCCATTCTTTTGTTTGAGGACAAATTGTTCGATGAGGTTGTCCCGGAAACCATTATCCGTAGCGTGAGTCAACTGGGGCGAGTGGTCCCGGTGCTTTTAATTCCCGGACTTCTTCTGGCCGCTGTTCAATTTATGATGGTGTTTACCGGTGCTTTTGGTCCTGGGCTCCTGGTATTAAAATTTGTGTTTCTGAGTATGTCGAATGTGTTTGTGGGACTGGTTTCGGTGACCTCGTATTTTGCACAAGGGCCCCGGGATTTTGTGTATCGGGACAAGATGTTGCGGTGATGGTTTGTTCGTTGATTGATGGATTGATGGGGGTGTGTTTGGGTTTTTTGGTTTATGAGTTGATTCGTTGATGTGTGGAAACAGCAGGCGGTAGGCGATAGCCGATTGGCGATAGGGAACAAACAACAAAAAAACAATAAGATTGGTTAACGCAAAGGCGCAAAGACGCTAAGAGCGACGAACGAAAATACAGAAAACAGAAACAACGAAAAATGAAGCGTCTGGCGTCCTGCGTCATTCCTTTTTTGAATTTCGTTTATCGGATTTTTTTGTTATTGATCCGTGAGAATCCGAGTTCATCCACGGTTTCGTCTTTTCGGATTTCGTCGGATCGTTGGGTTGTTTGTTCGTCCGGGTGTCGGGAATAATGCGTCTGTTGACGATCATTTTCATCCGATCTTTGGCGCGGTCCTCCCTGCCAGCGCATGTTTCTGTGCTAATTTTACGGTTCACTGAAAAAATGGGTTCTTCAAACGGAATTTCACTTTTCCCCAGCAGTCAATCAGACCACCAAAGCTGCTCTGGCGGGCAGGAATGCCCGCCCCATATTCGCTTACATTCCTTCTTTCTCCGCGTTCCGGCTGTCGTTTTCTTTCCGACTATCGGCTTTTATCTTGAACCCTTCCTCCTTTTCTCATTTGCGGCAAATAATTTATTTGCTTATCAATTTTCGATAAGATACGGATCATCATAATCGATGTCCCTTCTCAACAAAATCTCTCCCGGGCAATTCATGGGCACCAGGATCAAACCAGCATCGTATTCGAGATTCCTGTT
Source organism: uncultured Planctomycetia bacterium (assembly GCA_964580675.1). Classification (GTDB taxonomy): domain Bacteria; phylum Planctomycetota; class MHYJ01; order CAYXQY01; family CAYXQY01; genus CAZOLI01. The sequence goes on along the minus strand of CAZOLI010000012.1, from coordinate 78,043 downwards.
CTTCGTTGCTCTTCTACTGTTCTCTGCGGGGGCAACCGGGTGTTTCCTGATTCCGGGTTCCCAAATCGGGACACTTCCGGACCGGGAAGCCCCCGAACGCCGGAGCCTGAAACAGAATACCCAACATTCCGAGGACACCGACGACGAACAACAGAAGGAACCCGACGAGAACAAATACCCGGACCGGATTACGAAAATTAACACCCAAAAACCGGACCAGGCGGTCCTCGTCCAGGGTCATTACGCGGTTCTTACGCTGAACCGGAAACTGCCGGAGAGGTTCCGTGAAACCCGTCGGACGGGAAAAATGGAAATAAAACTTTTTGACGAAACCCATCCGGTGATCTGGGTTCGCGGGAAGGACGTGTTATTCCGGGTTTCCTCCAACGTCACCGGTACGGTTCCGATCCGATTCCGGTGGAAGGAAAACGACGAATGGAACGAACTGGGCGGTGAAGACGTGACGGTACGGGAACAGGAAAAGAAACCGGCCGAACTGTCGCGCAACGTCCGGCGGCTGCAACCCGGCAACTTCGAAACCGAAGTTGGGTTTCGTTCCGGAAACATCAAGATCGGAAAGAGAAGGCCCTGGTTTGCGATCATCACCACCCCTATGAACCTCCGGTTTTCCGGCGACGCGTCGGATCGGCTGATCCGGGACGTGTCCTTCAAGGCCGATCGGGCGGTGGTCCGTGTGAAACCGATCATGAAACCCGTGGCGCGTCGGAACCATCCGGACGAAGAGTTCCGGTTTCCGATCGTGAAGGACGGAACGCTCTACGAAGCACGGTTCCGAAAAGCAAGCAGCCCCCTATCGCTGATGTTCCAGAGCCAGACGGATCCGGATGTGTACGGATACGTTCGAAACGTGGAACACGAAATGGTCCGGCAGTTCAACCAAAGGAAAGCCCGATCCCTCGGGGTGTTCTACACGGAGGTAGACCAGGTCATCGGCGGGGTGTCCCGCCGGAAGATTTACGGGGACAACAATCATTTCCTGGCGATGGGGTGGATGCTGTCGGAGGAAATGGACATCGCCGATGGAGACGCCCACCGCGGGGACCAGCTGGTGGGCATGACCGTCGGGCTCGGCACCCGGTTGTTAGACTCCTGGGAGCCGGGGAAGGGGTCCATCTACTCGCGGGGCGACTGGGGGTCGTGGTACCTGGACGGCACCCTGTCGGTGGACCTTCACACGTCCTCGGGAGAGTGGGGATGGGGAGGAACTCCGTCCGTCAGCGCCGGATTCGAAACACGATGGGGACTCTCTCTTGAACTGGTCGGCCGGTACACCTGGCTGGTCGACGATCTGGGGGACGTGGACGAAATCGGGTACGTCGGATTCGGAATGGTGTGGGATTAACTTCGTCAGGTTGCGCATTTCCCGTGGTTGTGCTCTGTGCGGGTTTGGTTGCATCAATTCATTGATTTTCGTTGTTCCGGTCGTCCCGGTTCGGCATACGGACTTCACCTTTCCAGTAGCGCACCCCCATGCCGGTTTCTTCTTTGAGAAATTGATCGATGGCTTCGCGTCGTTTTTTGCTGTCGATCTGACTGTGGGCCTTCACGAGATATTTTAAATCCGTCAGGTCATGCCGGCGATACCATTTCAGTTTCTTCCGGGCCGCCCGGTGGGCTGATTTGGTCCCGTGGACAAACTGTTTCTCGGTCGCACGCACATCCTGCAGCACGAGTTCATTGGCGCCGAGTGCCCCCACGATCAGCGCAAACGTACACACAAGAGAAATCATGACATCTCGAGATCCGGTGACCGGAACCGGGAGTTTCTGGAGGGGGCGGTAGCCGTTTCGAATGTACACAAAGGCCGTAAACAATATCCCCACCGGGATGAAAAGAAGTGGAGGGAAACCAATAGCAGGAAGAATCAGGAAGAGGCCGAACATCGCGGCGACGACTCCACCCGTCAAAAGCGGGACGGAGAGCCAGAGTCGTAGTTTGGAAAGCCGATCACCGGCACTCAGTGAAAGAACCAAAAGCAGCCATTCTACTGCGATGAAACTGTAGAACGTGATTTTGTGGTTGTGCAGGAGACCCGGTTCCAGTTTTGAATCCGCAAGGTCCCGAAACACCATTGGATCGAGGTATAGACAGGCGACCGGCACAAGTATGCCAAAGATCAGGTCAAACATTATTTGGCCGGCGGTCACCGGGCCGCCGAACAGTCGTTCCCGGAAGCCGGAGGTGGTTGATTGTTCGTCGTTTTCGTTCAAGACGGCGGGTATTTACAAAACAATTATGGGGTTTCTTTTTTCAAAGTGGAGTCGGACGGTCTGTGCTTCGGTTGGGTTGTCGGTGGTGTAGCGTTTTTTCATCCCGTCCTCTGAGTGTGTTTATAATAACCAACCGATTATCTTCCCATTTTTGCCCTCATGTAAACTATATTTCACGCATCAGGAATATACAAATTTCTGGTGTTGTGCGTCGATACGGATTTATGTGTTGATTGGTTGATGAAGGAAACTACCGTGTAGAGAGATGGAAGAGGGAGTTCTGCAGGGCGTCGGAACGTCCAGATTTAATTGCCAAATTTATTTGTGACCGACTGCTTCTTTCCGATGTCGGTCATTTTCATCGGAATGATGAGGAAACGGTGTATGGAAGGCTGGTAAGGGCACCGGCGGTCCAGGGTTGTACTAAAATTCATTCTCTTCTTCTATCTGATATTTCCACGCCCTTTCCATTTTTCCCTGGGCGGACTCACGGCTCTTCTCCCGCAATCGGGCGGCGGTATCCTCGGCTTCTTCATCCTCCATGTATTCCGAAAGTTCGTCTTCCCAGAAACTGGTGTCCCAATTTCGGACCACCTGTTCGGCGAAGTCCTTTGCTTCTTCAAGATCATCGACGGTGGTCGTCAAGTTGCCGATTTCCTCCCTGCATCGGTATGTTCCTTCTTCCTTCTCCTCAAGATGAAACTCCACCATCTCCATCTGCTGTTCCACGAAGCGCCATTCATTGACGTGTGCGCGGGGTTCGCGTTCGATTTCCTCCTCCACAAACTCCTCGGTATCTGGGTCAAATACGTACCGCGGCCAGTACGTGACAAATGCGCCCATGGGCAATCCGGCACGATAAACGGATCCGAGAATGCCGGTGTGTCTCTCCACTTCCACCACGATTTTGTCCGGCCGATCGTCATCCTCGATAAGACAGCCCCGTTCCCGGACCTTTTCGGGGGTTAAGCCATACGGAGAACCGGGATGGTTCCGGAGAAATTCCATGAAGATATCGAGGTCGCTCATGGTCCGTTCAAGATCTGGAAATTTCGTCAAGAAATGACCTTAGCGGCGTATTTGTTTCCGGTGCTTCCCCAATTTCGATGCTCAGGTGCTCCAGTTCGGCAAAACCAAGAAATTCGTTCAGACCGTCCCAGTAGTCGATTCTTGAAAGGGGCACAAGACCCCGGTGGTCGTCGTCCGGGTCTCCGTTTGTTCGTTCGGATTGCAGCCGGGGTTTGCCGGTCCAGGCGGCGTGAAGGATCATTGGATCGGATAGCGTATGGGATATGTCCCGAAGCGTCTCAACAACCGCTCCGGATTGTTTTCGCTGATTCTCCGCGGAGAGTTCGCAGAATTTTTGAAGGGACCGGTTCAACAGTTCCAGAACTCTATCACGGTCGCTATCCTCCTCCGCATTTTTTGCAACAAGAGGGGCCAGCTCGAAGAGAGGTTCGAAATCACCTGAAGACAGCTCCAGGACCCTGCGGTAAGCGCGTTCGGCCTCCTCCGGCATGGAAAAGGCCGAGGCCAATTCGCCGTACTGTTTCCATACATCTGCTTGCTCCGGATGGTCTTCAGCATACTGTTTCCATTCCTCGACTCCTTCCGATGGACGTTTGAGCGGTGATCCGTCCGGCCGTTCCCAGCGTTTCGATTGAATTGTTGGTCCACCGGACGTTGTGTGTTGACCTGACAGACGACGATAAATGATATCGAACGTTTCCTCGGTGAGCCGGTACCTGTCCGCGGTTCCGCAATTTTTGCACTCGACGATTCGGCCAGGCAACATGCCGCTCCATTTTCGATCTTCATCCGAGGCAACATCGGGATGAATGTAAATTGTTTCGACCTCGTAGGTGTACGTGCGTTCGCACTCCTTGCACGTTAAGGTGTACCGGGACGGTTTCTCGGATTGTAGTTTTTGCAGCATTTCCTGCGGGTTGTCGGCGGTACCGATCCGGCGATTCAATTCATTGATTTTATCCACCTCACGCTGGATTGGTTCGGGGACCTGTTCTTCCGCGCCCACAAGGTGATAAAGATGGTTCACCACCCGTGATGCATGTCGTTCTCCCGGTTTCCATTCCTCAAGAAGAGACGGGATGGAATTGGGATCGCCAAGTTCTTCGAAGGTTTCCCACACAAGTCTTGGGTTGTCCCCGGAGAGATGCTGGTCCAACCGGGAAAGCAGAAGATCGGCGGCCCACTGTTTGGTAACGTGCTGAAGAATCAGCAAGTGCATTGTGGTTTGTCCCGCCTCAAGTATATTTCGCACCGACTCCGGTCTCTCCGCAAGAATTGCGAACGTTCTTGTCTCTGATTCTCGATCGAACTCGTCAATCACGTCCGGCCGGTTTCCCTGTATCAAATCTTCCTGCAATTGATCGGCGTATTCCCGGTACTTCTTCGGGTTCTCCGGGGTTTCAAGGAGCACTCGTTCGGTGGGTGATGTTTCGACTTCAACGCGATCTTCGAGGTCGTCAATAACCTGCTCGGCTCGATCGGGGCTCTGAAGACAAAGGCGTCGGATTGCCCAGTCCCGTACCTCAAATTTCCCGTGTCGCGTGAATTCCACAAGCTCGTCATCGGTCCAGATGGGATCGTCCGGTGACCGATTGTGGTCGGGTATGTTCGGTGGGTTCCAATCTGGCATTTTTTCTTCTCCGCGGTCAAATAGGATTTCATCTTCGTGCGTCAAACGTAAATCGTCTCGCCTTCTGCGTCAAGCGTCGAGCGTCATGCGTTATGCGTCGGGGGCCAAGGATCAATTTTTTCAGAGTTCAAATGTTGTCATTTCTCTGTCGATGTCATTTTTGTGAAAAGGAGAATCGGTCGGTCGTATGCATTCCATGTCGGGTCAACGGATGAAGGGGGATGTCGATCCGGTTGGACGCGCCTTTGAATATATTCGAACGACCCTTGCGGGTATAGTATGAATGGGGGCTAGAAGACGGACGAACCCCCGGAAATTTCGTTCGTCGAAAGCTCATTCCTTTATAGGATAGGTCATTTATTGAGAACCAATGAGTGAGACAAAGGAGAACCAATCAAGATTGAGCTGGATCTGGTATCTGCTGGGGGTCGTTCTCCTTGTAGGCGGCGGGATCACCATTTACCTGTCTATGGTGACGCGGGACCGAATCGTCGCGTCCACCCTGCCAGTGGAGACGTATTCGTGGAACAATGTGTCCCCTGCCCGGATTCGTTCCGCCTTTACCGGTCCGGAGGTCGAGCGAGTGCCCGATCCACTTGCTCCCGGTGATTCGAGGATGAAGAAGGTTCGACGACTGAAGGACGAGATTCAACAAAAGATCAAAAAGCGTCTTCCCGACGGTATTACGGATCGACTCCGGAACCACGGCTCGTACGGATGGGGGCTGAAGGAGGTGACGGAAACCCGAACAGGACGGATGAGAGCCACCTGGTTTTCCCCAACGTTTCGTGCAAAGACACCGGAGCTTCACGTGGAGGTAAATCCCGCCGATCTGGAATTTGTATTTGACATACAGGGTACCCACACAAACCCAGATGGTTCAGATCGGGAGAAATCTTATCGGGAAATTATGGAGGAGGGCAAACCGTATCCACTGCACAGGCTGGCGTCGGCCATGAATCGGAAAATTATGCAGGTGACCGAGAAAGTGATCACGGAAAAGATGAGAGAGCTGGAAAATTTTCCGGCGTACGAGGTTCCGATTGTGGTCCATGGAGGGGGGGGCACCGCTACTGCCATGGTGACCGGTATACTGGAGCAACGACTGTCGGAACTCGATGTGCGTCACGAGATCAAGACGAAGGAAAACCGGTTACGGGTTCATCTGCCTGTCCTGTCCCCGACCCTGAAACGAAACATTCGTCAGGTGTTATCGGGCCGGGAACAAAACGTGCGAATGACGCTCATCAATCAGATCGCCTCCGCTGACGATCAAGGGAGATTGCCGGCCAACCCGGAACAGAACGACCGTTGGAAGCCGGTGCCGGGACGGTTTTTGCCGTCGGTTCCCGATGAACAAAACGGCTGGATTAAGCTGGCTTCGGAACCGTATATTTCAAGTTCAAAATTGTCGACCCCGCGATGGATTGATTCCGACCCGGGTGGTGTGGTCCATTTTGGGATCCGTCCCTTTTCTCATGGAGACCTAATGAACAAATTGGGGAAGGAAAATAACCGGGGGTTCGTGGTTCTTGTCGATAAGAAGGTGATGGGCATTGCGGTGCGAGACATCGAGGATCGGATAAGCGATACCGGGTTTAACGTACCTTCGGTCGGGCCGCTGTTTCCAATTATCGCATCGGACTCGCTCCCGCCGGACATTCGTCTGGAGGTTGGCTCGTTCGAACCGGTTTCGAGAAAGAACCGGAAGTAACGCCGGAAACCCGGGGAGGATTTCCGGAATCCTCCTCCGGACAAAACACAGCACCAGCCACGGACAAAAAATTCATTTCTGTGGTTCGGTCGGGATTGCTTTACCGGTTTTCGGCGTTGTTCTCCCGATGTCGTTCCAGTACCTCTTCCGGAATTAATTGTGTCCCCAGCCAGATCAGCACGGGCACGATCACCACGTCGTCCAACCAGCCGATCACCGGAATCCCGTCCGGTATCAGGTCCACGGGCATCAGGAGGTAGCCGACGCCGGTGCTCAGGAGGAGGTATGCCGCCCAGGGCGTGTCCGGGTCCGACAGCAGATTGCGGTAGTACGCCACGTTTTCTTTGAGTGTTCTGGCGTATTCTTCCACTCGGGAAAACACGGTGATTTCATCAGGAAACATTCCGCTAGGTTACCGGGACGGCGAGTCCGGAGTGGAATTCTCATCGGTTTCAGGAGGGGTAAGCGGCATCACGTCGGTAAGAATCAGGGTCGTAAAGATCCCGCCAATGGCGGCGGTGCCGAGGACAAACCAGAGGAGGTGTGGAAGTAGTGGGATATCATACCACAGGCTGGCACCAATCGTGACGGGAGGAACCAGAAACGTGTTGGCATAGATCCACCGCCGAACCAATAAATAAAATCCTTCCACCTGGTTCAGTTTGCGGGCCAGAAACCACAGTAGGCCCACCAGAGCCCCCGCAACACCCGTGGTGATGGCGCAGATCCACACGATCGATGGCGTTACGTCAATCAAACCAAAATACACCATTCCGGCGGGTCCGAGTGGAAACAGCAGAAAAAACAGGACACGGCAAAAACGCCGTCCGATCCGAAACCCGGTGAGAACCAGTTGATTGTTCGAGTTATTTTGGGCGGTCATATCTTTGAAAAACGAATTCAACGGTGATCCTGATATTTAGTGCTCTGTTGGTCTGGAGAACGTTTTTTTGTCTTTCCTTTCAGGAAACGGACGGTTACAATCACGTTGGAACATCCGGTTGCCGGGGTCTCAACGGATCGGTTCATGATTCAGGAATGGATGATGAACTGGTGAGAAATGATGTTCTGTTCGGTCATTATATTCAGCTGATTTCCAGCAATACAATGGCATCGTATCCAGAAACGAAAAAAGAGGACGTGGTGGACAACCATCACGGGACCGACGTGCCGGATCCGTACCGGTGGCTCGAAGAGGTCAACGCGGACGAAACGCGGGATTGGGTTCGTCGACAGCAAAAATGTACGGAGGCGTTTCTTGAAGAGGCTCCGTTTCGCGATGACCTGCGTGAGCGGCTGCGAACCCTCAAGAATTATCCGCGGATCCACGGCATGCGGAAGGAAGGGGGACGATATTTCTTCTTCCGGAACGAGGGCCTTCAGGAGCAGCCGGTGTTTTGCGTGCAGGAGGACCGGGACGGGGAGCCGGAGGTGTTCCTGGATCCCAACCGGTTCAGCGACGAGGGACAGGTGTCCATAGATCAGGTTTCCTTCTCACGAAATGGTGATTACTGTGCGTACACCCGGACCCGGTCGGGCACCGACTGGACGACCATCCGGGTGGTGGAGGTTTCGTCCCGGGCGCACCTGGAGGATCAACTAAACTGGGTTAAGACGATGAGCATCGCCTGGAGGGGCGACGGGTTTTATTACAGCCGGTTTCCGGAACCGGAGGAGGAGGCACTCACCGAACAGAACGTCAATGCAAAAATTTATTACCACGAGCTTGGTACCGACCAATCGACGGATCGGCTGGTGTTTGAGGACCCGGATCATCCCCGGCGGTTTTTTTATCCGTCAACCACCGAGGACGAGGAATTTCTTTTTGTTTACGAAGCAGGGCCCGAAGGCAAGGGCAACCGGGTTTTTTACCGGCGGGCCGGTAGCCCGGACGCGGACTTTCGACGTCCGCTCGAGTCCCACGAACACACCATCTACCTCGTCGGGAAAACGGGTTCAGACCTTCTTTTTTACACCAACCGCAACGCGGACAACTTCAAGGTGGTTCGCACCCCGGTGGACCGGCCGGCGCCGGACCACTGGGAGGATCTGGTGCCGGAGGGAGACCGCCCGCTGGAGAAGGCGGTGCTCGCCGGCGGCCATCTGTTCCTGAAATTTCAGGAGGACGGCGAAGACCGGCTTTATCGACATGACCTGGAGGGGAACCGTGAAACGGAGGTATCATTGCCGGAACACGGTTCCGTTCGGTCGCTATCGGGCAAACAAAATCAGGACGAACTGTTTTATTCGTTCTCCTCCTATACCGTTCCCTCCCGGGTGTATGGGTATTCGGTGTCGTCCGGCGAGGCGTCCGTTCTGCATGATCCGGACGTGCCTTTTGACGTGGAGCAGTACGAGACATCACTTGAGTTTTACGAAAGCAAAGACGGCACCCGTGTACCGATATTTCTTGTGTACGGAAAACATCGAACCCCGTCGGAACAGACGCCTGCTCTTATGACGGGATACGGCGGATTCCGGAATTCGGTGACGCCGGGCTATAACAGTTCGTATTCGCTCTGGCTGGAACAGGGCGGATTGCTGGCGTTTCCGGGCATCCGGGGCGGAAATGAGTACGGTGAGTCCTGGCACGAGGCCGGCATGAGGGAACGCAAGCAGAACGTGTTTGATGATTTTATCGCCGGGGCCGAGTATCTGGTGGAAAACAATTATACGTCCCCGGAGCGGCTTGCCATAAGCGGCGGATCCAACGGGGGATTGCTGGTCGGCGCCTGTATGGTGCAGCGACCGGATCTGTTTGCCGTCGTCCTGGCCTCCCGGGGCGTGTTTGACATGCTCCGGTTCCACGAATTTACCGTCGGACACGCCTGGGTGTCGGAGTATGGGTCCCCGGAGGATCCGGATGATTTTGAATACCTGTATGATTATTCCCCGCTGCACAACCTTGAGGAGACGGAATACCCGGCCGTCCTCCTGACAACGGCCGATCACGACGACCGCGTGGTGCCGGCCCATTCCTACAAATTTGCGGCCACGCTTCAGGAGAAGCAAGAAGGTGAGGAACCCGTACTTCTTCGGGTCGAGACCGAAACCGGCCACGGCGCCGGCACCGATACGTCCAAAGAAATTGAGGAATCGGCGGATCGGATCGCCTTCGCGCTATCCCGCATGGGGTACGACGAGTTGCCAGGATCCTGAACGGTGCAACCGGTACCTGCAAATTATGGGACCATTGTCGTGCCGGCGAATTTTTGACCGCTTGCAGATCCCCACGCCGCCCGGAGTGGACGTTGTTTTACAGATACGGTTAGATTTTGGGATGTGAAACGTGCACTCCGGTTCGCTTTGTGCACAATAACCCATACGATAATATCACCGTGACGTGTCCGGAGTGTGATTACGACAACGATCCCGGGGCGGATGTATGTAATCTCTGTGGTGCCTCCCTGGAACGAGATACGTCGGATGCCCCCCGATCCGCCAGCGGCCGTGAAGATTCTCATCGAGGGGAGAAGACCCGGAGCAGGAGTGCCTCGGAGGATGCCGAACGTCTGTATAAACGGCGACGGAATCGCCGGATGTACATCGATCATCCCGTTGCCGGCGCTCTCCTGTACGCGACGATGCTCACGCTGTTTGGCCTGCCGGGGAGTTTGCATCCTGTGAATTTGTTGACCAACCTTGGCATAAGTGTCCTTTTCGGGGCACCGATGGGATTCCTTATAAGTGTTGTTCGGGGCGGGCAGTTCATGGGCGGGGTTGTGGGGACCGGTTTTATGTTTGTTGCCATGATTTTGCTTCGTGTTCTTGAGCACGGATGGGGTGTTCCCCCGGTGGGCGGATTGTTCTGGCTGCTGGTAATTTCCATTTTATCGGGGGGTCTTCCCGGATTGTTGATCGGCTTTCACGTGAAGATCGACGATGTCTGATGATGAAAATGTTACCGGTATCTGTCCCGGAGCTACGTAATCGCATTAACGGTACGGGGTCGATTCTAAACGATTACCCGGACCCCGAACGAATTCGTTCGGCCCTCTGATATTCAGGTGGTAAAAAAAACAGAAGTGAACCCGGCGCGAGTGGTGGTTCAACGTCATCTGAAAGAGGGAGGTTCAGTAGGTTTACCATCTGGATGCTCTGGACAGACTTGTTGGGATGAAAAAACCTCAGATAATCGAAATTTTGGAATGAGGTCGTACATTTCTCCCCGGGGAAACCGTAACGCTTATATGAATTACGTGATCGAAAAACAGCGAAAATCCCGGAGAATCCGCGGGCTGACGATTGCACGTCGTTGGGGACACCAACCCTCCGGGATGTTTTCTATAGAGGAACGCAATTCGAACCTCAGATTGCCGTGATTTCTTCTGGTTTGTGAAGGAAGGCCCAGGGGGATGGAACAGCATCAAACACGTTTGGATCGAGCTTCGGAAGAGGGCCGGCGTTTGAGGTCCCCAATCGGAGAATAATTTCTGAGGAACCGTCGGTTAACCGTCCTTGAGGGAAAGGGTGCCGTCGCCCTCGGGATCCGGATAAATTTCTTCTCCGGATCGACGGTCGACGATGTGGATAACGCCGAGACCGTTGCGGGCGGGACAGGCACGGGCGGCGTTCAGGTTCTCTTCCAGTTCTTCTTCACTCAGGAAGTGGGTGTTCGCCCGGGCCCTTCCCGTAGCAAGGTCCATCGACCAGTTTGCCGACACCGAGGCACATTCCCCCGTTCCGATGCAGTTGTTTCCTTCGAACACAATCCGGTACGGCTTGTTTTCGACGGAGGGCGCCCCGTTTTCGGGCGATGAGGTTCGCTTTCCCATGGCGATTTGCGATATCCAATTCTGGTGAAAACCAAAAGAAATGAAGATTAGTCGAAATTTTCTGGCGGCTCCTCAATTGAGGTTGCCGTTTGTTGAAACGGGCGTCTCCGCATCTGTGCTATTCCGGGAATCCGGTCCGGATGACGGATTTGTTGAACCGGAATACGCAGCGTTTTCCGGGTGGGGTTTTTCCGTGCTCTCCCCGGTCGTTTCCACGGCGAATAATAGGTAGATCCGTTCGTGGAGGTAATACCACAACAATTTGACCACCACTTCGAGGACGGCGATGCTGGACGACGCTCCGAGATCCCCCGTGAAAAGATACACGAGCGAAAACGTTATGGCGGTGGCGGACAGTCGATGCGTCACCGCTTTTAGAAGAGAAATTGTGTGAGAGTCGTATTTCATTGGGCTTACAGGAACAAGTAACGCAAAAACCCAGGGAACGTTAACATTTCTTTCCGGTTCGTCAAACGGTCAGATGTTCACCATTATTCCGCGCTTTTTTTTCGGCCGACCAGTTCTGAAGTTCCCGCAATCGCTCAGCCGCCCCTCCGTTTTCGATAATGGTTCTGGCCCGGTCGACCCCCTCACCGATTTGATCCACTTCCTTCCCCGCGTATAGCAGGATTGCGCTGTTTAACAGAACAGCGTCAAGGAAGGGGTTGATCCGATTCCCCGTGATTAATTCTTCGGTGAGACGGACGGATGTTTCGGAGGGGTTCTCGACGTGGAGTTCATCCGTTTCGGCGTCGAGACCGAATCTGGCCGTTTCGATTTCGCGGGAGCTGAGCTCGTCACCGTCCCACTCTACCACTTCCGTGAAGCCAGGTCTTACGTCGTCGTAACCTTCCATGCCCTGAATCATAAGGATTCGTTCCACGTCGAGGATTTCACTGCCTGATAATGTGTTAATAGCTTTTTCGGCGTAGGAATAGTGGTAGAAACTGCCGAGGTGTATGTTCGCCTTTGCGGGATTTAAGAAACTCTCAATGGTATTAAACAGCGTTCGCACACCAAGTTTTTTCCGGAGTGGATACAGGTTGTTCAGCGGTGGATGTACGGCTGGCTGGTGGTAGTATCCGAATCCGATCTCATCCACCATACGGGCACTTTCCGATGGTGTTATATCGGTTGGTCCCCCGAGACCTTTTAACACCGTTCGGTACGTGGTTCCGTACTTGGTGGGCATCGGTTTCCCCGCGTGGACCACGATCGGGACCCCGGCGGACGCCGCAATCAATCCGGAGGCCACACCAAGAACGGGGGATTTAACTTTCCCGTCATAATTGGATCCAACGTCCACGGGATCAGCGTCCGGGGCGATTCGTTTCTCCGCGGCCCGTTCTATCAGGGCATCGGTAAAAGCGATCAGTTCTTCCTCCGTGTTTCCCTTCCATCGATTGGCAAGCAGAAAGGCGCCGAACGTGGCCGGATGGGGATCCCGATCAAGGATCCGGTTCATGGCTTCTTCTGCCTGATCCGGTGTGAGGTCTCCCGCCGTACGAGGGCCGGATCCGATGACATTCTGGTTCAGTTCTTTCAGTGTTGTTCTGTTGCTCATGGTTTTGATTTGTTAGTTAAAAACAGAATGAATCTGGCGGGTCCCTGAACGTTCCAGCTGCTCGTATACGTTCTGGCGAACATTTACGACACCGCCAACAACAAAAAGAGCGGGTGGAGAAATGTGGTGTTCGTCCGTTTTCTGTGCGATTTTGTCAAGGGTTGCCTCGACGGTAACTTCGTCGGGAAATGTTGCTTTTTCAATAACGGCGGCCGGTGTGTCCGGGTCCACGTTCTGTTCGATAAGTGCTTCCGTGTTTTCGTGAACCCGACCCACGCCCATCAGGATTACTACCGTTCCTCCGGCTTTTAGGTTGGCCGCAACGGCAGACCAGTTGATTGCGCTCTGGTCCTTCGAGGGGTCCTCGTGTCCTGTGACCAATGTGACGGTGGAGGCGTGGTCCCTGTGGGTAAGCGGAATGGCATTTCGACCGGGACCGCCAAGTACACTTGACACCCCGGGCACGACTTCGAAGCGCACATTGCGCTCGGCCAGGTATTCCGCTTCTTCTCCCCCTCGCCCGAACACGTTGGGATCACCTCCCTTCAGCCGAATGACCTCCCGGCCTTCACGGGCTTTCCGCACCATATATTGATTTGTGGACGCCTGTGGTGTACTGTCGCTCGACGGTCGTTTGCCGACGTCGACCACCTCCGCGCTGTATGGTGCCAGGTCGATAATTTCATGTCCCGTCAGGGCGTCGTGTAGCAGAACATCTGCGTTTTCGATAAGACGTTTGGCTCGAACGGTGAGCAGGTCCGGGTTCCCCGGTCCCGCCCCAACAAGAAACACTTTTCCGTCTGAATTTTTGGTTCTGTTGTTCATGATATTCCTGTGGTTTGAATGATGAATAAAGGATTTGGTTATTTGTTCGCGTTCGCCGGTTCCTGCTCGTTTCCGCGATTGGCCGCCTGTTCCCGGGCGGTTTCGAGAAGTATGGAACAGGGTTCCCGGCACGGGATGCCGTTTTCAGGGGGTTGTTCTCCTTCAACACCCGGCCCCTGCCAGCGTCGCGTTCGAACACAGCCGTTGCAGTGTGATTCGATCACGATTTGCAACGCCTTCCGGGAGAGGTCACCAACGTTTTGATACCGTCCGGTTTGCCGGTTTGCGAATGCATCGTAATCCGTTACGGCCAGGGTTTCCCGTCGCTGTCGGTACCAGTCCTCGATGGCTCCGGGGTAAAGATGATTCAGTATGGAAATCGCTTCGCCGGGGGTTCGTTCGGCAAAGACCCATCCGTTCTGGAGGTCCTCGAAGAAGGGCATGGCCCGGTATTGGCCATTTCCCGTTCTTCGTGCAATTTCAAAGGCGGCTTCCGGGTCGTTTTTCTCGATCAGTTCGTTCCGGGGGCGTTCGTGGTCGGCCCTGTGACGGATGTCAAACGTTCGGTTTCCGTTGGTTTCCAGCCGAACCGTAATGACCAGTTCCCCCCACTCTGTGGAGAGGCCGGTGTGCAGTCGTTTGTATCGTTCCCGGGAGGTGTATGTTCCGGTTCGTTCCAGCCACCGGAGGAACGAAACCTGTGCCGGCGTTTGCCCGTGCAGGGATCGGTATCTGTAAACCAGGTCCGTTACCGGTACCGGGTGGGAATTGAGGAATTTGACCAGATCCGTCCGGTGATCAAACCGGTATTTACGGTTGAATAGCTGTACCCGGTAATCCGGTTCGTCCACCGTGATCGTTATATCCGGTGTTCGAAGACCCCGGGCCGCGTTGTTGATGACAAACTTCAGGTCTTCCTCGGTGAGTTGAACCCGGTTCGTTTTGTCTCCATGAACAGGGTCCATCCGTCTTTCCGATCGAGACCCGGCGTACACCGGTTCGATCTGGTTTGTTTCCCGTTTGAACGAAGGTTGCCTGGATTCGTGAGGAGTTTCGGACGTGGTCCCGGCCGATTCCGGCAGTCGTTCGAGAATCAACCGAGACATCTCCGGTGCGGTTCCGACGGCCTGGAGGTACATGAGTTTTTTGTTACTGATCTCCTCAATGAGTGCCTCCTGATTGTTCCGGTTGCTGAAATTCCTGGAAAACCCGAGCAAATTGGGAATGTCACGGGTCGTATGGGCGCCATCGGAAACAAAGACAGGGACGGCCACGATTTCCGATATGTCCATCCGTTCGGGGGTCCGGTGAACCCCCGGTTGATCGTCCAGGAAAAATGCCTGCACTTCGCCGAAGGCCCCGCTGTTCCGAATTCTTCTGGCGTGGGCTCGTATGGTGGCCGCACTTTTGGGGTTTCGTCCGGTGCCGTGACCGATCAGGGCCAGCCCTGTTTTCGACGGGGAAGACGAATGTTGCTCCAGGAACAACCGGGTTCGGTCCGTTATGATCTCGGATAACTTCGGATGGGTGCCGATCGGCTCAGTGGTCGTTATCGACTGTTTGCTCGTGGCCGGTGTGTTTTCCGCGAGGCGCACCTCACGCGACAGCACCGTTTCCACAAAGTATCCTTTGCTCATAAAAACCGGAACCACGTAAATTCGTGTTCCGGACACCATTCGAATTGCGTCCTGGAAGGAAGGAAATTCCTTCCAGAACCCGGTCTGAACCTCGCGAAGCCCGTCCCGGGACCGCAGGTTGCGAGCCATCCGACGGACGGGTTTGCTGGATCGGGGATTGTTGCGGGAACCGTGAGCGGCCAGGACGATGGAGGTGCTGCCCACTCGCTTCTTTCGCCGTGTCACGCCCGAGATTGTGGTTTCTTCCATGGCTTCTGTCCGTTCAAATGCGATCGAATCAGGATGATCTTGCATCAAATATCCCCGGAAACGGCCGATGTAACCGCCGATTCGTCTTTATGCCGCACCGGGTCGGCGGGTGGAATGAGGTCATTTTTCTCAAGGTAATCAATCACCCGTTTCCGACTCTGATCGACGGTTTCGTCAACCGTTCGAATTTCAAGTTCCGGGTCCTCCGGTTCCTGATACGGGTCGGAAATGCCCGTAAAATTTGGAATTTCTCCCTTCAGGGCTTTTTCGTACATGCCTTTTACGTCCCGTTCGATGCAAACTTCGACGGGTGTATTTACGTAAACGAGGTGAAAGTTCGGGGTTCGTTCCCGCAGTTCCTTCCGTGTTTTTCGGTACGGAGAAATAAGGGCGGCCATGGCCGCAACTTCGTTTCTTGTGAGAAGTTTGGCGACGAAGCCGTTGCGAAGCACGTTGGTCCGCCGGTCCTCACGTGAAAACCCGAGGCCTTTGCTCAAGTTCTGGCGTACCTCGTCGCCGTCCAGTCGTTCGTACTTGATGTTGCGGTTCCGAAATTCCTCCGCCACTGCTTTTGAAATTGTGGTTTTTCCGGAGCAGGGCAAACCGGTAAACCAGAGCGTAAATCCTTCTCGTCCGTTTCGCTGTACCATGGTTATCTGTTTGAAAAAGGAGTTCGTGTTTGAAATGTGAATGTTCCTTCGGAAACCGGTTCAGGACTGAACGGGGGAGCCGTTCTCCTTCGTCGCCGGTTCTGTTTTTTCCTCTTCTTCTTTTCCGTGCACCTCCTCGAAGATCTGTTCCGCTTCTCGTTCGAAATTTCCCGTGGAAATGGGGCAGTTCATGCCACATTCTTTTGGTGCTTCGTCCTCCCACCACCATCGTCCCTCCCGGCTCTCTTCGCGGTCTTTCGTGGGACGTGAGCAGGGAGCGCACCCGATGCTTTCGTATCCTTCCTCGTAGAGAGGATGAGTGGGGACGTCATTGGCTTCGCTGTATTCAATGACTTCCTCTTCCGTCCAGTCGGCGAGGGGGTTCAGTTTTACGATGCCGTCGTGATCGTGGTCCAGTTCCACTTTGTCAATGGCGGCCCGGGAGGCCCATTCATCCCGGCGCAGGCCGGTGATCCAGGCGTCAAATTGTTCAAGCTCCTTTGTGAGAGGACGCACTTTTCGGATATGGCAGCAGAGAAACCGGTTGGAGACGGATTCGTAAAACAGGTTCATTCCTTTCCGCTCGACCATTTTCTCCACTTCCCGATGATCGGGATGGACAATTCGCCAATCGGCTTCCGGATACCTCTCCCGGACCGTGTCAAGAAAGCGGAGTGTCTCCTCCGGCAACCGTCCGGTGTTGACGGTCAATACCGAAATGGATGAGTTGATCTGGTAAGCCATGTCCAGGAGGGCCAGGGAGTTTCGTTGCAGGGACGTGACAATCACAATTCGGTCCCCGAACGTGTCAATGCCCCATCGGAGTACTTCCTGCGGGGGTTCGAAGTCCAGGTCCATTGCAATTTCACCAATTTCGACGTCGTCGAACACAATTTCTCGTTGTACCATGGTTGATGTCTTTGAGAATTAGAATGAAAACAATTATTGCGGTCGAGGTACTCAGGACGTCAGGCTCACGACCAGTTCATCACCGTCCTCGACGGATGTATCAAGACCGTCGAGTTCGCGGACGTCCCGGTCGTTCAACAATAGCCGGACCTCTTCCGTCCAATCACCATTTTCCAGGGATACCTTTTCGCCGAGGCTCCTGTAACGGCGGGTGACTTTTTTTACCAGGGAATTGACGTTTTTCACCTGAGCTTCCTTGAACTCATGTTCCCTGATGCCGCCGGCGTAACGTTCCAGTCGATCTCTCAGAATCAATTTGACTTTTCCATACCGATGGACTTCGTCAATGTGTTCCCCGAGAGCCACCGACCGGAGCCAGCTGTCATCGTGGTCCTCACAGAAGTCCTTAAAGCTGTACACATTGCCGTCTTCGGCGGCTCCGCTGGTTCCGTTTCCCTCTTTGTGGTCCCGCTTTCCGAGCCAGACCTTGACCAGGCGAGACACGGCGTCGTTGATCTGATCGGTGGGAATCCGCCGGAGGACCGTTTTGCCGACGTTTACCTCACTTCCCAGGCCTCCTCCCAGGGTTACGTCGTAGGCGTCGATTTTTTCACCGTCTTCCGTTCGCGCCGTTGTTCCCTGAAGGCCGAGGTTGGCCATCCAGTGCTGTCCGCAGGCGTGAGGACAACCGTCCACTTTGAAGGTTACCCCCTCTTCGAGCCGGTCGCCGAATTTTTCGTCCAGTTCCTGAAGGATTTCGTGGGCCTTTTCCTTCGTTTTGGCCACGGAATAATTGCAGTATTTGTGGCTCGTGCAGGCGACGGAGTGGCCGAACAGTTTGTTGTCGTCCTCGAACGAAAACCCGATCCTCCGGACCTGTTCTTTTACCCACTCGATTTGATCCCCCGGGATATCGACGAGAATAAAGTTCTGGTCCCGGGTGAAACGGGCATGTCCACCGACTTCGTCGAGGACGTCGCCAAGGTCCTGGAGTTGATCTCCCATCACCCATCCCTGAGGGACAGAATAACCAAGGGCGTAGAGCCCGTCCTGTTTCTGCGGGATCAATCCAAGGTGAGATTGATCACCGGCGACGGGTTCGGGGGCTTCCAGGTCCTCAAACGTTCGGCCGAGCCGTTCTTCCAGCACTTCACGAATTTTTTCGGGTCCGTGGTCGTCCACCATGAATTTAATTCGTGATTTCGGACGACTGAGCCGGTACGTCAGAGCTTCATTCCAGATGTCCGTCAAGCCACGGAGCACGTCGAGCGCCCCTTCCTTTGGAACAAATATGCGGAGGTCCCGTGAGATTCTCGGCGTGGAGGAAAGACCGCCACCGGTTCGTACGGCAAATCCTTCACGGCCGTCCTTCAAAACACCGAGTAACGCGATGCCGTGGAATTCCGGACCGCTGCATTGCAGGGGGCAGGAGAGGATGGTGAATTTTAATTTTCTCGGCAGATCCGAGTAATCCGGGTTCCCCGAGAAAAAGTCGTGCACCTCATCGATGACGGGCCGGACATTAAAGGGTTCCCGGGGATCCACACCGGTCAGGGGGCATCCGGTGATGTTTCGAACCGTATCGCCTTCCGCTCCTTTGTTTGTCAATCCCGTTTCCTGAATGGCCTCGACAACGTCCGGCAGGTGTTTTAGTTCCACCTTGTGGAGCTGAATGCCCATACGGGTGGTTAGCTCGCTGTAGTTGTCTCCGTATTGCTCGGCAATCTTCCCGACGCCCCGGAGCTGATCCGGGGTGACGATTCCACAGGGAACTTTCAGGCGAACCATGAAATTGCCCACTTTTGGTTTGTCGTGCACGATCCCCCACCAGTAAAGCCGGACGATGTCGTCTTCCGGAATGTTCTCGTATCCCCTGTCGATGAATTCCGGAAGTTCATCGATCACATCAAGGGGATCCTTTTCGTTCTTCAGCCGTTCGACTTTGTTTCGTTTGTAGATTAATTCCCAGGAAATATCTTCGTCGCCGAGTTTTACTTTTCTGGATGACATAGCAGAAAGACGGTTGGAGAAAGGCGTTCAGAAAAAATGCTCGATTAAGTTCGACAGGAGGTCTGGAGAAGGAGGTGGTTATGCGCGCCCACAGGGGCACGGACAGACAGGGAGGGAACTGCGGAGGGAGAGATAACTCGTCCTGATCAATTGATCCGAATCAGGTGCAGGTAGGATCTGGTTCGGTGTAGAGGAATGACCCGGAGCGGGTTGTTCCACCAGATTTTTCACGTTCTGATCCAACATGAAAACACGTTCGGAAAATCGGCAGGACGTCTGTCTCCAAAATCCGGAAATATGCCGGACCAAAAGGGAGCCCGGACGATTGAACAGATCCGGAAGGGAAAACGTACGAAGAAAACAACTGATGCATCAACGCTGGAGTTGTGTGACTGTCGAGGTGGAAAGAGGTGTTACCCCCGACAGCAGAAGCTGGAACACCAGAGGGAAATGAAGGTGTGGAAGGTAGACGGTCTGCGCCCCTGACGTCTGAAAACTCGGCTATCCGATTTTTTGTTCTGATTGTGAATCACAGGACTAAGACCGTTTCGAAACACTCTTCGTCGGAAGTTTAATTCGCAGTTACAAAAACTTATGAAATTTAACCCTCCTTGTCAAACGGGCCGTCCCACCCAATTTTAGGCACCACTCGGCCATTTTCTGTGAATACATCAAGGACCTCATGCCGAATGGGCTCTGGAATGATCCATTCATTCCGTCATGCCACAAACCCGTTGGGGTCTTGATTTGTCCATATTCCGCAAAGAGGATCCTGAAGATGAGCTTGTTGAGGACACCACTTAAGATGAGGTTTGGTCAGACGGATTCTGTGAACCGGGATGCCATTTTCATCCGGTGCGTGAAGTTGCGGATCGTCCGGATCATCCGGTCCCGGTTTTGCCGGTGTCGCTCGATGCGGGAGATCACGGCGGATCCGGAGATCACGCCGTCAGCCCCGGCTTCAACGACCTGCCGGACGTGATCGGGTTTTGAGATGCCGAAGCCGGCACATACCGGCATCCGGGTTCGGGACCGCACCCGTTCAATTAACCGGATCGCTTCCGGTTGAAGGGTGGACCGTTCCCCCGTTACGCCGTCCACTGCCGCCGCGTATACGAAACCGGTTGTGTGTTCCAGAATTTGCTCAAATCGTTCGGATCCTGTTTCGGGAAAGGTCATAAATACCTGTTCGAGGGAGGCGTCCCGGCAGGCCCGTGTCCAATCCGCCGATTCTTCCGGTGGCAGGTCAACAACAAGCAATCCGTCGGCACCGGATGCTGCCGCGCGGTTGACGAAATCTTCATGACCGAAATGGTGAACGAGGTTGTAGTACACCAGAAGACAGACCGGGGTATCCGGGCATCGGTCGGTCGTCCGGTTGACGAGATCAAAACAATCCGCGGGTGTGGTACCGGCATCCAGGGATCGCTGCGTTGCTTTCTGAACACGGGGCCCGTCGGCCACCGGATCCGAAAACGGAAACCCCAGTTCAAGCACATCCGCAAACGGCTCGATGGCTTCTATGACCCGCAAACAACAGTCGGGTTCGGGGTCCCCGAGTGTGAGAAACGGTATAAATGCTCCCTCGTTTGATGATCGAAGGTTCAGAAGACGTTCGTGTATGCCGGTCATCTCAGGCTCGTTCGGTAACGGGATTTTCCACCGCTGATCCCACTTTTCGCAGTTCGTTCATGAGCGCCTCGAATTCGTCGGTGCTCAACTGCTGCTGGGCATCGGAGAGCGCCCGGTCCGGGTCGGGGTGCACCTCGACCATAATGCCGTCGGCACCGGCCGCGACACCGGCCCGCGCCAGGGGTTTTACCATCCGCCGGATGCCGGTCCCGTGACTCGGGTCCATGATGACCGGCAGGCTGGTCAATTCATGAAGCGTCGGAATCGCCGCCACGTCCGGCGTGTTTCGGGTGTAGGTTTCAAACGTGCGGATGCCCCGTTCACAGAGCATGACGTCCTCGTTTCCTCCCTCGAGAATGTATTCCGACGCGAGAATCAGCTCACGGTACGTGTTGGAGAATCCCCGCTTCAGGAACACGGGTTTGTCCGCTTTGCCGAGTTCGCGCAGGAGGTTATAGTTCTGCATGTTCCGAGCGCCGACCTGGAAAATATCGGTGTGCTCGGCCACCTTTTCGATCTGGTCGGTTCCCATCACCTCCGTGATTACTTTCAGGCCGTGTTCGGATCCGGCCGCGTGAAGGAGTGCCAGTCCGCGTTCGCCGAGTCCCTGAAAACTGTACGGGGAGGTGCGGGGCTTGAACGCTCCTCCACGGAGCACCTCCGCGCCGGCATCCGCCACGGCACGGGCGGTTTCCATGATCTGGTGTTCGGATTCCACGCTGCAGGGACCCGCCATGACCGTGAGTTCGTTTCCACCAATGGTGACGTCCTCGATCTGAATTTCACGACGATCGTCGTGCAGATCCGTCCCCGCGAGTTTAAACGGACGGGAAAACTCACGCACGTCCTCGACATGCGGTAACTGCTGAAAATGTTCGGGGTGTACGTGTTCGTCGAGCCCGCTGAGAACGGCCAGACAGAGACGGTTCTCGATTTTCTGCGGGGATACGTTCAGGCCCATCCACTCGAGACGATCGGTCAATTGATCCACGTCGGCGGGCGAGGTCTCACTGGACAACACGAGTATCATGGGTTCGTTCTCCGGAAAATGAAGTGACAATTCGTGGTCAGAGGTTATTTCGAAGCGTGAAGGGCCCGATGTGTTTCGGACCGTTCGGTCAGGGCAACAAAATTCTGATAAATCGTTTCTCCGTCCTCCGTGAGCTGAGCGGACGGGTGAAAAAGCACCCCGAACATCGGGAGTTCGACGTGACGAACCCCCACGACCTGTCCGGTTGCCGTGTCCGCTTCCACGAGAAGATCGGGTGGAAAAGACGAACGATCGGGATACCGGATCGAGTGCAGCGGGGCCCTGAACGGCAGGGGAAGTTCATCGAAGAGGTGTTTCCGCCGGTGGAACACCGTTTTCGGTTTGCCCGGATCCGACACTCGGGATCCATCGGGATCACCGTTCATAGAACGGATCAGGGCCCGGCACCCCTGACGGATGCCGAGTATTGGGATCTGCGGGGGAAGGTGGTCGATAAGTGCCACAAGCCGTTCCCGAATTTCCTCTGTTTCGGGTCCGCCGGAAAGAACCACTCCGCTCACGTGTTTCGGGAGATCCGTTGACGGATCCAGGTTGTGAACCGGCGTGGTTCGTGTCGTTTCCGCCGTCCGGGCAAGGTGCTGTTGGGTGGTTTGTGTTCTCGTTCCTCCGCTGTCCACGAGCATGATCATTGGTATAATTCCTCCGAAATTTGTATCGCTGACGAAAATGATTCGAGGCGGGATGACAATTGAGAGATTACCTCCTCCGGCGATTGGCCGGTCCGGACCGGGTTGCCTGTCCGGACGATGGTCCGGTCCCCACTCCGTTCGATCAGCCCGGGGACGGTACAGCTGTCAAAATTTCCCGAGCTGTCCAGGTAACAGACCCCTCCGCCAATCAGGGATCGTCCTCCGGGTTCCACCCGGTCGATCAGGTTCACCGCCTGATCCCGCGGGAATCCGGTTTGTTTCAACGCGGGAAGCGACGTTTTCAGGATGTCGATGGGTCCGGTATCCGCCGTTACCTCTCCGGTTAACGTGCTTCGGAGTACGTGTTTGTTGTCCCATGTTTGTTCTTCTTCGGGGGGTTTCACGTTGATTGATTCCCGCTTTGCCAGCCGGGCGAGGTCATTTCGTACGGCATCCACCAGGAGGTTGTGATTTGCCCGGAGTTGGTTCTCACTTCCTTCCGAGACCGAACGGGGCTGGTACGTTATGGTTCCGTTTCTGTACCGGACCAGCCGTTCCGGGGAGGATCCGGCCACGGCGACGTTTTCGGTTTCGAACAGGAACAGGTAGGGCGCGGGAGAGGTCATTCGAAGCCCGCGGAACAGGTCCACCATCCGGGAGTCAACCCGGGTGGTCCGGGATCGGGTTAACGTTACCTGTTCCACCAGCCCGTTGTTGACCCTCCGAATCCCCTGCTGCACGGCGTCCATGAACCGGTCCGACGTCGGTTCGAGGCCCGGTGGTTCCGGAATCGCATCCCTTCCCACGTTGGGCGAACCGGTCCCGGCCGGCTCGCTTATTTTTTGACAGACCTTCCGGACGGTGCGGGTGGACTCCCGATACACGCGGGAGGTTTTTCGTTCGTCCGTTGCGTCCGCAACGTTCGTCACCGTTGCGGTGTTCCGAATGTGGTCGAAGGAAACGATGGTATCGAAGAACAGAAAGGCAAATTCCGGCAGGTCTCCCTCGGTGTTCCCGGAGGATCCCGGGTCTCCGGGGAACCCGACATAGCCGACTGCACCTCCCACGAGAGGAGGAAGATGAGGCATGGAGGCCCCGGCAAATTCCTCGTGGAGATCGGACAGCAGATCATAGGGGTTCCGGTCGGGCGACGTAACGTCCCCGTTTCGGCTGAGGCGGGTCTCCCCGTTCTGAACGATGAGTTTGATCCGGGGATTCACCCCGAGAAACGAGTACCTCCCCTCCATTGTGCCGGTTTTCGCGGAGTCCAGGAGGAACCCGTTGCGTTGTTCACGCGTCAGTTTTTGATAGGCCGAAACAGGCGTAATTGTGTCGGCCGGGATGGTCCGGTACACCGGTACCCGGTTTTCCGTTTCGGCCCGTTCCCTGAATGTTTCTTCGCTGATGGATGTTTTCTTGATCATGAAGTTATGACTGTAATAACGATTTCACTTCCTGGTTCGAAAGGTCTTTGTCTCCTCGTCCGGACAGATTGATTAACACCGTATCGCCCCGCCAGTCGTCTCGCCGGTTTCGGACTTCCGCAACGGCGTGAGCCGATTCCAGGGCGGGCAAAATTCCTTCCTGCCGGGAGAGTTCGCGAAACGCCTCCAGGGCCTGGTCGTCCCCGGCACTGGTGTATTCGGCGCGTCCCGTTTCTCGAAGATGGGCGTGTTCCGGTCCCACGGCCGGATAATCCAGTCCCGCTGCGACGGAGTGTGTTTCCCGGATCTGTCCGTGCCTGTCCTGTCTGACGAAGGTTCTCGTTCCGTGAAACACACCTGGTGCATCATGGCTGTTTCCGGAAAAACGGGCCGCATGCCGACCGGTTTGGATGCCTTCCCCCCCTGCTTCGACACCCACAAGATCCACGTCGTCCTCGTCCATGAACCCTCGAAACAGGCCGATTGCATTGCTGCCGCCTCCGACACAGGCCACGGCTCGATCCGGAAGTCGTCCGGTCCGTTCCCGGATCTGTTCCTTTGCCTCGCGGCCGATCACCGACTGAAAGGTCGCGACCATTTCCGGGTACGGGGTTGGGCCAAGCACCGACCCCAGCAGGTAATGCGTGGTCTCCAGGTTGGACACCCAATCGCGCAGTGCTTCGTTGATGGCGTCTTTCAGGGTGCGGGAACCGCTGTCCACCGGAATCACATTCGCCCCGAGCAGCTTCATTCGGTGGACGTTGGGTTTCTGGCGATTCACGTCTTTCTCCCCCATATAAATCTCACAATCCAGGTTCATTCGGGCACAGGCGGCAGCCGTCGCCACGCCATGCTGCCCTGCTCCCGTTTCCGCAATGATGCGCTCTTTGCCGGCCTCTTTTGCAAGTAGTGCCTGGCCCAGCGTGTTGTTCAGTTTGTGGGCACCCGTGTGCAGAAGGTCCTCCCGTTTTAAGTACACGGTCATATCGAGCGTTTCGCTCATCCGTTTTGCGTGATACAGCGGTGTTGGTCGACCCGCGTGGTTCCGGAGGAGTTTCTTTCGTTTCGATTCGAACTCCGGGTTGCCGGATGCGTTCCGAAACAGTTTTCGCAATTCCTTTACCGCCGGAACCAGCAATTCAGGGACGTAACAACCGCCGTACGTTCCGAATTTGTTATTCATTACGTGCCTCCGTTTACATCTTTGTTTGAGGGGTTCGTTGAGCGGGAGAGGGTCAATTCCTGGTTTCGCACGGCCTCCACGAAGGCCTTCATCCGGGATGGATCTTTCCGGCCGGGTTCGGCCTCCACGCCGGAGCAGACATCCACCAGCACCGGACGACAGGATTGAATGACGCCGGAAACGTTCCCCGGTGTGAGACCACCGGCCACCGCTACATTCCGATTTATTTGAGAAAGGTACGAGCGCACCTCCGGATCGATCAGCGTTCCGGTCCCGCCGTAGGATCCCTCGGAAAACGCATCGACCATAAGGTAGTCAGCCGGGTAGGACGGCGTGTTGCGCAGCGCTTCCCGGCTTCCCGGCCGGACGGCTTTTATGATTGCCGGATCCGTGTTTCGGAAGGGATGCAGGTCCTCCGGCTGTTCGTCGCCGGAGAACTGTATAAGGTCGAGGCCGACCCGGTTGCTGATGTCCCGTACCGTCTCCGGATGCTCGTTGACGAATACTCCCGCGGTGTACTGATCCGGACCCGTTGCCCGTGAGATTTCCGCAGCGGTTTCCGGATTCACGTATCGCGGACTCGGCTCGAAGAAGTTCAATCCGATGACGTCCGCACCGGCCGCAAAGGCCGCCCGAGCGTTCTCGACCGACGTGACACCACAAATTTTCACGGACACACGACCGGACAATTCACGGAGCTTCAATCCGGGAACCGGTGTTTTTATGAGGGCCGATCCCACCAGAACGGCGTCCACGGACGGGGGCAACTGTTCGATGTCCCGGCGATGCTGAAGTCCGGATTCCGCAACGATAAAGCGATCGTCCAGAGATACACCGGATACGTCGTCGAGCAGTCTTTGCACGTTGTTTTTGTCCACCTCCAGGGTCTCCAGGTTTCGGTTGTTTATTCCGACCATGTCGGCGTCCGACGCCAGCACACGTCGAAATTCCCGCACCGCATGGCATTCGACGAGTGTGTCCAGGTTCTCTGCATGCGCGGCATTGATCATGTCGTTCAGGTTGTCCCCGGGCAGCAGGGACGCGATGAGAAGAACGGCGTCCGCTCCCATTTCCCGGGAACGTTTTACCTGGACGGTATCGATCAGCACGTCTTTTCGGAGCACGGGGAGGGAGGTGGCTCGATGAGCCCGGCGGAGATCGGACGGGGATCCGTGAAACCGGTCCGGTTCCGTGAGTACGGAAATCCCGTCGGCGAACCGGTCGTACAGACGGAAAAACCGGTCCGGGTTCGCCCCCTCCCGGAGAACGCCGGCGGAGGGCGAACGACGTTTGAATTCCGCGATCAGAGCCGGGCGCCGCCGTCCGGAAATTTTCGAGGCAAAAGGAGACGGCGGTTCATCGACCGGTTCAAATGAGGTTGAATCGGCGTCCCGGGACAGCAGAGATCGGACGCGTTCGCGCTGTTCTGAAGCGAGCTGTTCAAGAATGTTCATCGGGATTACTCCTCACTCCGAAAACTGGTTAGAAACGCTGACGAGCTTCTGCAGTACCTCCAGGGCCGCGCCGCTCCCGATGCTTTCTTCGGCTTTTTTGATGCCTTCTTCGGGGGATGAGGCCCGACCATCCACGAACAATCCGAACCCGGCATTCAACAGAACGGCGTTTCGCCGGCCATCCCGGATGTCCCCTTGAAGCAAACCGCGGATCGTGTCGGCGGATTCAGACGGCCCCCGGACGGTCAGTTCCGTCTCCGTACAGGGCTCGAAGCCGAACTGCTCCGGTTGCAGGACGTTCCGGTTCAGGTCCGTTCCCCGGACGTGGTATACGGTGGTCGGGCCACAGGGACTGATTTCGTCAAAACCGGATCCGTGCACCACCGCCGCTCGATCCACCTCAAGACCCGTCAGGGCACGGGCGAGTTTTTGAGCAACCCCTTCCGCGTACGCACCGATCAACAGGTGCTCCGCACGGGCCGGGTTCGTCAACGGACCCAGTACGTTGAACACGGTTCGGATACCGATTTCTTTCCTCGGCCCGATGGCGTGTTTCATGGCCGGGTGATGTTTGGTGGCAAACAGGAACGCAATGCCGGCGTTCTCCAGGATCCGGCGGTTTTCCGCCGGGGTCGTATCGATGTGTACGCCGAGGGTCTCAAGCACATCCGCCGATCCACTGCTCGAGGAGACGCTCCGGTTGCCGTGTTTGGCAACAGTTGCTCCCGCACCGGCGGCCACCAGCGCCGAGGCCGTTGAAATATTAAACGTGTTCTTTTCGTCACCGCCCGTGCCGACGATGTCAAGCAGAGGGCGGTTCCGGGGGTCAATGGTTACGGCGGCTTCTTTGAGGGATTGTGCGGCACCCCGGATTTCTTCCCCGGTTTCTCCTTTTGCTCGCAGTGCGGTGATCAGGGAGCCGATCTGCGCGTCGGTTGTTTCCCCCCTCATCATCTCCTGAAACGTTTTTCGCGTCGTTTCCGCCGAAAGATTCTTCTCCTTTATGGCCTGATCGATGGCGTTGCTGATGATTTGTTGTTTGGTCATGGTGTGTTGATGTTTCGATGAGGTGACAGTGTGCGGACGAGGTTCTCGATAAGGGTCGGCCCCTGCGGGGTCAGGATGCTTTCCGGATGAAACTGGACACCGGATACCGGGTGTTCCCGGTGCCGGATGCCCATAATGACCCCGTTATCCGATCGGGCCGAAACCTCGACGTCCGGAGGCAGGTCCTGGGCCGATAGCGAATGGTACCGCCCCGCTCGAAATGGGTTTTCCAGTTCCCGGAACAGCCCCCGTCCGTCATGAGAGACAGCAGAACTTTTTCCGTGCTGGAGGTTCTTCGCCGGTCCGACCGTTCCACCGAGTGCGCGAACGATGCACTGTTCCCCGAGGCAGACCCCGAATATGGGAACCTCCGTCAGGAACTTGTTGACGAACGCCAGGGAATTTCCGGCATCTTCCGGCGTTCCCGGACCCGGCGAAAGGACAAGGAGATCAATGTCGTGGTTGCTGATGAGCCGGGTGGCCCGGTTCACCGATAAATCGTTCCTGTGTACCCGGACGTCACCGGCGACCCGACGAAACTCCTCCACCAGGTTGAACGTGAACGAATCGTAGTTGTCGATAAGCAGGATGTTCATGGGTCAGGATGGGCTTGTTTAAGTGCGGTGGTTGTGGCGTCCAGTTTTTGTTCGGTTTCAACGAATTCGTTTTCCGGGTCGGAATCGTGAACAACGCCGGCACCGGCCCTCAGAAATGCCCGGCCATCCCGAATCCGGATGCTTCGAATCACGATGGCCGTGTCCATCTCCCCCGAGGCGGTCAGGTATCCAACCGCCCCGCCGTAAAATCCACGCCGGGACGGTTCGTGTTTTCGGAGCAATTTCATGGCTTGAATTTTCGGGGCTCCCGTCAGAGTCCCCATGTTCATTGTGGCAAGGTAGGCGTGTACCGCGTCCAGATCCGCCCGGAGTATGCCCCGGACGTTGCTGACCAGGTGCTGGACGGTGGCGTATTTTTCCACGGAAAAAACGGTGTCACAGTAACGTGTGCCGGGTTTGGAAACACGAGCGACGTCGTTTCGCGCCAGATCAATGAGCATGGTGTGTTCCGCCCGCTCTTTTTCGTCGGTTTTTAACTCGGTTTCGATCCGGGCGTCCAGGTCGGGATCGATGTCACCGTTGCGCATTCCCCGCGGTCTTGTGCCGGCGATGGGCCGCAGTTCAATGGTCTGTTCCCCCTGGCCCGTAACACGAACACAGGTTTCCGGACTGCTGCCAAGAAGCGTTCCCGACGGTCCCGACAGGTAGAACATGTACGGGCTCGGGTTCAGGTTCCGAAGTTCCTCGTACACCAGCAGCGGCCGCGTACGAACCGGTGCCATCCGGGTCCGGGACGGAACCACCTGAAACACGTTCCCTCGTTTGATGTGGTCCTTCAGGGAGCGGACGGTGTTCTTGAATTCCTCTCGCGAGCAATCCGTCGTGACTTCGTCCTCGTTGAACGGTTTTCCGGCATCGACGTCCGAGAGAGAGGTGTCAAGATGGGAACGATAAAGGTCAAGCAGGTTCCGGCACCGGCTCCGCTCCCGTTTGCGGTCCTCGTTCTCGAAAATCATTGCACCGGTGATGAAGGTGATCGTGTCGTTCCGGTGATTGACGGAGAACAGGTTATCGCAGAAGTGCAGTTCGTAGTCCGGGTCTTCGGAAAGGGAATTCCCGGCCGGCGGAAGTTCCTCGAACTGATCCACGAAATCGTATCCGATGACCCCGAACAGTCCCGGTTCAATGGGAAGTGAGTTCTTGAGGGGATCGAGCAAAAATGCCACCGAACGAATTAAATCGCCGTGTGTTCGGGCGTTCATGCGGGATGCTTCACTCGTTTGACCGCGGTCCGGCGGGAGGGTTCCCGTAATACGATGCCTGGATCGGTTGGTGTCCGGCACAAAGGAAAGTTGAGGAAAAAGATGATCCACGAATCGTTCGCCGGCTTTGTTTCTGGCCCGGACGGTGAAGTCCTCTCCCCGGCCCGTCAGGGTCAGACAGGGCCGGACCGATCCAAAACTCCGTTCTCCGCGGGGTACGGAAACGTCCCGGCTTTCCAGGAACACACACTCCTTCTTCCGTCCCCGGTTGGATAATCGCCTGAAGTAGGCCAGGGCCGATTCTTCCAGATTATGCGTTTCGTGGACCGGCACAAGCGTGCCCGGTTTTGCCGAACTTATCTTTTCGATGCCGTTCATGGTTGGGGAGTCGCTTCGTTCTTAAGGTTGCTCGAGCTGGTTAACGGCGGTTCCCGTCACAGCCGTTACCCGCCTGCTTTGATGAATAAGGTTATCGCTCCGCCGTGATGTTGATTCTCCCGTAGGTCCCGAGATAAACGGGGTCACGCCGGTGCGGAATTCTTCTTCAGAATCCGGAAGCCAAAACCGCGGGGACCCGCGGATGTTGCAGGCGGACCGGAGGCATTCGTATTCGGTTTCCGTTAAACGCTCAAAAACCGCCGTTGGAACACCGGGCGGATGAGGCGCAGACGGAAGTCGATGCGGGAAAATCCGCCAAAGAGAAAAAGAGAAGAAGAGTCAGGGATGTGGTGTGTTGATAATTGGAGGATGCGGGAAGGAGTTACATCCTCCAGGACCAGGCCCAGCTACCGCCATAGAGGTTCCCCTGCGTGAAGGAGGAACGTTCGGAATTGTGCAACTCGTTGTTTTGTTTTTGGCGGTTCATCGCGCTGGGCCAGATTGTTTTGAAAAATTGTAACGCCAGAAATAGTAGTAAAATTTCCAACGGGTTTCAAACGAGGGGTAATTTTTGTTCGGATCATTCCATCCCGGATCCGTTTCGGCGTCCCGTGGTTCCGGAGATCGTTTCACCCGTTAAGCGGGGATCCGATTGATGTTTTTAGCGGGTGTTGTTTTGTTTCGAACGCCGGAAAAACTCGGGTTCGCGAACGGACGTATGGCCCGGGGGTTCACGGATTTGGGTATTCGGTTCCGGGTGATTATTTTTTCTGGAGGCGCAAACAGGTACGGCAGGACATTTCGTCGGACGTGAATAAGTGCCGGTTTTTCATTGTTCAGGATCCACCGGGCCGAGTCGGTCCTGCTGTTCCAGCAGATCGTGGTGTTCCTGCTGGAAGGCTGTTCCCGTCAGGGACCGGTCCTCATCCATGAGGTACAGTTTTGTCAGCCGGACCCACCCGTCGGCGCAGCGAACAACCGGTCCATTATCCGACAGGACAAATTCTTCGGGATGGCCCGGGAATTGGTGTTCTTCCGCATCTTCCTCGATGATCTCGACCTCGTCCACGATCACGGTTCGGTCCTCAAGGGCAAACCGGGCACCGTAAAACGGATGGGCCGCCCGAACCAGCGCGTCCACCTCGGCCGCCGTTTCGGTCCAGTCAATCTGCAGGTGATCCTCGGTGACCTCGGGGGCTTCCGGCCTGTCCGAGCCGCTGTCCTGCGGGTGACCGGCCGGCGGTTCGTCCGCTTCCAATGAATGATTAAGGGTTTCCTCAATCAGGTCTCCTTTTCGGGCGGTGGACCGGATCAGGAGGGACTTTACGGTTTCGTCGTCCTCGATTCGAATGGTTTTCTGATCGATGATCGGTCCCGCGTCGATTTCTTCGGTCATGTAATGAAGGGTTACCCCGGTTTGCTGTTCGCGATTTCGAATGACCCAGAAAAACGGACAGGGTCCCCGGTAGTCGGGAAGCAACGAATCGTGTGCGTTGATGGTTCCCCAATCTGGTCTGTTTATTAACCAGGAGGGAATTTTTTGCTCGTATCCGGTGCAGAGGCCCAGGGTGTGTGTACGGTTGTTCATGGTGGACTGGAAATCGTCGGCCTGGAGGTTCGGACGGATGAAATGAGGAAGGCCCTGTCGATCAACGGTTTCAACCAGGGAGTCGAACGCGTCGGAGGGTTGTCCCGAGAGAATCACGGTTTTTATCCGGAAATCGGGATGTTCCAACAGGCGTTCAAGCAGGTATTCCCCCGAAAACGGGACAAGGTACACGAGGAGATTCATGTCGTGCCGGCTCTGAATTCATGGCGTTGGATGCGGGGCGGGACGGGAAGGTGTTCCCCCGACTCTGTTTATATTGTAGGACAGCGGCGAACGGGTATCGACCCCGGCAGCCATTCCGGGTTTGCGGGGCTGGCGGACCGGGCCCGGGAGCACTCAACAAGGATGGTTCGGCAACGAACAGAATTCGTTAACTCGCGTTGTCTGTTTGCTTTGGAGGGGAGGAACTGATGCTGCTGGCCGGTATCCGACCTCTTTCAAGTGTGTTGGTTTCCTTCGATCGGGCGGGGGCAGGTTACTTTTTCCTGCGGTTCAGGGTGGGCGTTACCGAAGGGTTTACAGGAAAAAGAAATAGATCATCGAGGAGGCCACCAGCAAAAACAGCACGGACAGTGCACTGCCGGCTTTCAGGTAATCCTTGACCTGGTAACCTCCGGGGGTCATCAGCAGAGCGTTGACGTGGTGGGTGGGAATGATGAAGGAATTGGCCGCGCAAACGCCGACCAGCAGGATCAGGGCTCTCGGGTCCACGCCCGTAAGTCCGGTGGCGATTTCCAGCACGATCGGTACCAGCAGTACCGTGGCGGCCACGTTGGACATGAACAGGGAAAACAGGGTGGTCAACCCACCGATTACCAGCAGGATAACAAACGGATGCGTTCCGGCGATGACGTTTACGATGTTTTTGGCGAGAAACGAAGCGGTACCGGAGTTCTTCATCGCAATTCCGATGGGGATAAGCCCGGAAATCAGGAAGACCACCTTCCATTCGACGGTCCGGTAGGCGTCCTCAATATTGAGCACACCGGTGAGAATCATCGCAACCGCTCCGGTCAGGAACCCGATGGATATCGGAAGGTTGGACAGGAAGACCGCGGCGATGGCTCCCAGGAAACAGAGGACGGAGACCCAGCCTTTTTCCGGGTTTTTCTCCTGCTGTTTATCTTCCTCCTCCGGAAACGGTGACGCAAGAATAAAATCCTCACTGTCCCGAAAAAATCGGAGGTTTTCCCATTTTCCGTACAGAATCAGGGTATCGCCGGCCTGAATTTCACGTTCCGTGATGTCTTCCTCCACCACTTCACTGCCGCTGAAGTACAGAACCACCTGGGCGCGGTACGTTTCACGCAATCCCACTTCGCGCACGGTTTTGCCGACGAGGTTCGATCGCACCGGAACAACCACCTCGATGAAACCCCGGCTTTGATCCTGTTCAAATTTTTCGTCCTTCTCCTGAACGGACAGTTCGTGTTCCTTTTTGAATTGTTCCATGTCCTCCTCCCGACCCTGCACCACGATTTTCTGGCCCGCTTTGAACTCGACGTTTTTCCAGATGTTTTTTTCGTCATCATCCCGGCCGGTGATCCGCAACACGTTCAGGTTGTATTTTTCACCAATGCCGGATTCGTGCAGCTGAGTCCCGATAAGCGGGCTGTTTTTGCCGATCCGGTAGGTGCAGATGGTGTCGGAGAGGCCCCAGATGTTAATCAGGCTCTTCACCTGTTTTTTCGGTTCCGGTTCGTTCTCCTCCGGTACTTCGGGCCCCGAAGGAAAAAGGAAGTTGCCGCAGAAAAAGAAGAACACAATACCCGATAGAAGCAGAGCAATGCCGATCGGCGTGACGGTGAACAGGTGGAACGTTTCCATTCCCCGCGCCTCCAGAAGATCGTTCAGGACGATCAATGAGCTTGTTCCCACCATCGTCATCGTTCCGCCGAGAAGCGCGGCGAATCCCATGGGCATCAGCAAATTGGCGACCGGAATTTTTTCTCGCTGTGAAATTCCGACCATCACGGGCAAAAACAGTGCGGCGGCCCCGATGTTCTGCATAAATCCGGACATCACGCCAACCGTCATGGAGACGGTGGAAACGATCTGGCGACGCGACCGCCCCGCAACATGAAGTATGAATTGAGCAATTCGGTCCGCGACGCCCGATCTGAACAGGCCCCGGCCGAGGATCATGACGGCAATGATGGCGATGATGGCGTTGCTCGAAAATCCGGAAAGTGCTTCCCGGGGTTCAATCAACCCGAGCCAGACGAGGGAGAGCATTGCCATAATGGCAACGACGTCGATTCGTATCACCTCGCTAACCAGGAGAACCACTGTTACGAGGAGCACGGCAAGAACGGTAAGAATTTCTGGCGTCATCTACCCATCTGGTAATGCCAATGAACCGTCGTAGACGGAGGGGAAGCTAACTTCGCTGTTCGACGGCGTGTTCTTCGAGGTCGGAAAGACTGATGAACTCAAGGGCGTATATATGGGTGGACTCCAGTCTCACAGGAGGGGCGACACCTGCTTCTTTTGCCTCTTTCCACCGTTCCGCACAGAGACACCAGCAATCTCCCGGTTCCAGTCCCGGAAAGTCCATGGAAGGCCTCGGGGTTACCAGATCGTTCCCCTGCCGGGCGGAAAACTTCAGGAATTCTTCCGTCACTTCGGCACAGACAACGTGCACGCCGCGGTCTCCCGAACCGGTGTGGCAGAAGCCGTCCCGGTAAAATCCGGTCACCGGGTCGTTACAGCAGGGCTGGAGTTGCTCCCCGAGCACATTTTTGGCGTCTGATTCAGGCATATTGGCATTATTCTATGGGGCGTCTTCGGGGGTTTCAATCTATGGAGGGGGCCGGGGGATCCGGTTTGTCCACGGCTTTTTCCGTTTCCCGTGACGTTCAATTAACCGAATGAAATGTTATTCGGTGTTTTGTATTCGGGTCAAAATACCCCGAATTCCGCCTATTTTAAAGGTGGAATGGGAATTGCAATTTTCTATCCGTGGTCACGTCCTCGCGATCTGTTCGTGGATCTGATGACCACGAGTAGGAGGGCGGAACGAAAAAGACCAAACGTGATGGCGTCGGATGAGGAATCATTGTCCCCGTGAATTTTGCTGATCGTTCATTGTCAACCAGTCACATGAATAACGAAAAAAGAAGCGATGGGCAGGAAGGAACGCCTCAAATTCGTCAGCTCAAACGCAAACTGAAAAAACTCCGAAAAAGCGTCTACGAAAATGCCAGCCGGATTGAGGAACTGAAACAAACACTGGAGGAGATGTCCACCGGAGAGCAGAGGGAAACGGATACGCCAACACAGCGGACCCTGGAGGAACCCACTTCCTCCTCCTCCGAAACCGACGATCAGACGGCCTCGGCATCACCGGCGGAGCAGGAGGACGCGGACCCACGACCGAAGCAGGAACCGTCCGGGTCATCGGACGATCCTCCGGCCGGGGAGTCGCTTCAGGATCGGGGGCCGACCACGGGACCGTCTCGCGGACGGAAAAAGGATCCGGAGCCCCAGGAGGTACCGGAGCAGGAGAAGGAGGAAGAGATTCCGGAGGCCGAAGTTGTCCGTGGGAAGTCTTCTGGAAAAAATAGATCGAAGGGGACCTCGAAACAAAAAGGGGTTTCCGGGGGACACCGTCGTAAGGAGCGGGGCAAGGATCGCTCCGGCACGGTCGGAGACCAGCAATCCGAAGGAAGCGGGTCCGGTTTTTTTCAGCGGATGGAACAGTTTCTGGCCGGGCGGGGATTCCTGGTCATTGGTGTCATTGCGATATTTTTTGCCGTAGGTTTCGGGATCAAGTTGATTACGGATCGCGAACTGATTTCGGAGGAACTTCGGGTGATTCTGGGGGTTGCGGCCGGTCTGAGCATCATCGCACTCGGGGAGTGGCTCGTGAAAAAAGACCTGAGGTATTTCTCCCGTGGCATGTTCGGCCTCGGGCTCGGTATTCTGTATTTTTCGTTTTACGCCGCGTTTCAATTCTATGAATTTCTTCCACAGGAAGGGGCCGGGCTCTGTATGATCGGTACGACGGTGGGTGGGGTCTGGATCAGTCTCCGTCATAATAGCCGGTTGATTGCACACCTGTCATTGATTGGTGGTTTCCTGACCCCTCTTCTCGTCTCGACGGGCGAGGCCCGAACCAGTGCCCTTTTTAGTTACGTCACTCTGCTTCTTGCCGGGTTTTTGTTTCTTTCCGTTCACCGGAACTGGCGGTACCTCGACACCGCCGCCATGATCGGAACCGGTGTGCTTTTTGTCGGATGGCTTCTGAAGCATTATTCCCCGGACCTGAACTCGACCGGCGCGGTGTTTCTCTGTTTGTTCCATCTTCTTATTTTCGCGTCCATTTTCATCAAACTTCGCTGGACGGATCGGGAGGAACGTATTGAGGAGATTCATTTTTTTGCAATTCACGTGCTCACCGCACTCGGGTTCTATTCGATGTTTTCGGTGGATCCAGCGGTGCGTTCTCATTTGAAGGCGGGAGGGTTTTTGTTTGCCGAAGGTGTGCTGCTTTTTGTGGTTACGGGGTTCCTGAGATCTGAGGATCGCCGGAACTGGCACCGGGCGTTTTATGCCCTGTCGTTTTATCTGCTATTTGCCGGGGGGTTGTTGCAGTTGGCCCGGGACCAGTTTCTGCTGGATTCGGCATTACTCCTCGGTCTTGTGTCACTTCATCTGTATTATCTGTTTGTTCGAGATCGTTCAAACCGATCGATTGTTTCCTCCGGACAACACTGGGGGTTTCTCGCGATCGGGTTTGTGCTCCTCCTGCGCTGGACCTGGCATGTGGCCCCCGACCATTCCCCGCTGATTGTTGTCGGCATGGCGACTCTGGTGTTTGCTCCCGGACACCTTTACTCCGCCGTCCCCGTCTTTCGTTCGGGTTCGTCCCTCCGGCAACCGTATCGTTTCCTCCTGGAAATTGTGCTGTTTCTGGCCGCGGGAACATTTTCTTTTTCCGGTTGGTCCCACCATTTTCCGGAGGTACTGCAGTGGGTTTATCCCTGGTTCATGGGTTTGACAGGGCTCGCTCTTCTGGTGGAGTACCACTTCGGCCTGTTCGCCGGTGACCGACTGTTCCGAATGGGACTCTCTGCGCTGTCCCTCCTTTCCTTGGTGACTGCCGTTGTGTTTTACGGAACGGTACTCCAGGGGGCACCGGTGGTTGTCCTCCCGCTTCTTCTGGTGGTTCTCGCCGCTCACCATGTGCTCACCGATTACAGAGGAGATCGAGCTCATCACGTTGTCAACGTGACCACCGCGGTGTTTGCCCTGAAGATGATTCTGTTTCACGAGCCGATTCCAATTTCCTTCGTCACCGGCCAAATTGTAATTGCGGGGTTTTTTGCCCTCTATTTTCTGGTTCCCACCCTTCCGGCATTTGCCGGCAGCAAACCACTGGACCGAACAGGTAGTGTCCACCTCCTCGTTTCGATCATCGGCTTTTTTCTACTGGAACAGAATTTTGTGCGGCAATTCGATACGGTGATCCGGCCGTTTGTTTCCTTCGGCTATGGATATTTCCTGATGGCCGTTGCCTCCGCTTATCTTCTGTTCCGGCGCCGGGTTCGATTTTATTTCCTCTACCTGTTTCCGGGGATGGCGGCCGCAGGCTTCGGGGTCTTCCAGCTGTTTTCGCTTGATATGACCGACCGGGTGGTTCGGGCATGGCTTCTTTTTCTGCTCCTCATTCTCTACACGGGTCTTTTCCCGGTTCTCCTGGACTGGATGACCGGCGGGTTCGGGCAGCGAGAGGAATCCTCCGGGACGAACGGGTGGCTTGACGTGGTTCGTTCGGGCTTTCCTCTATTATCCGTCGCTGTCACCTACATTATTTACGGCATGTTCTACGCCGGAGGCATTCCGGTGGGACTCCACGTGTTCCACGAACTGTTTTTGACCATCTCGACTGTGGGAATTACCTCGGTGTATGCCCTGTACCGGGTCTATGGTGGGGTTCGTATTGGCCGTACGGGCGTTATAACCGTGCAGAGCAACCTGGTTCTGTTTTACATGGCGTCCCTGGCCAATGCCGTGGGGATGACCGGCGTGTCGGACTGGATGGTTCCGGCCGTTCTGGCCCCTGTTCTGTTCAGTTTGAGCTGTATGCTGTCGCAGGGCATGTACGAGGATCGAACACAGATGAAGATGTTTCTGCTCAATGGTTTTGTTCTGACCTTTCATGCGATTCTTCTCGCGGTGAGTCACCAGTACCAGACCATTCTGGTCGCGTCATTTGCTTCCGTGTTTTACGCTCTCGCCCGCCGGAACCGGTGGAAGTGGATTGAGCTGGGCAGCCTTCTCGCCGCTGCGTATATGTCGGGGCATGCGTTTTACGACGTATACACGTATCACGCGGACGTGGTTATGGACCAATCCGCCTTCCCGTTCCTCCTTCGTTACGTGTCCCCATTTTTCCTGATTGCCATGGCGGTTGTTCATCAGTATTTTCCGTCCGAAAAACTTCGAGATTTCTTCCCCGAAGATTCGGTCTCTGTGCCACAGGCACTTCGCATGACAGCGGCGGTGTTGTTGCTGTATATCGGCGTGGTCAAAATCTGCTCCGTATTTGGGTGGACCGGAAGCGATATTATGTCGGACCGGAACATGTTCATGTTTGTTCTTTCCGCGTACGCGGGCGTCAGTGGCATTGGATATTTTCTCTGGGGTTTCTACGGGGAACATACTCCAATTCGGGTCTTCGGTCTCGGCATTATTTCAATAACTGTGCTGAAGGTGTTTTTTGTGGACCTGCAGGTCGAAATGATCTGGCGGGTTCTGTCGTTTCTGGTGGTTGGCCTGATTCTCATTGCCGTCTCCTTTTTCTATCAGAACTTGATCAAGGAGGGCGACGTTCTGGAATGGTTGAAATAGCAGCGTTGTCCCGCCGGTGTTTGATGTTAAAGGGGGATCGGATTCGAGGCCTCTGCATGAACATTGCAGGGAGGATCCCCAAACCTACAGGATCCGTCTATCTAAGATCGAAACAAAGGCCAGAAGCTCAGGAATCGTTTTCGGGTTTTTTCGGCAGGTTTTCATTCCAGCGCTCACGAACCCGGTTCCGGAGCCAGGGGTTGTCCCGTGAAATCGGGCCGAACCAGCGATCGCGGAATTCCCGTTCCCAGGTCCGGTCCGCGTTCGGTGGTGCAAAGCGATATATATAGCGGCGAACGCGAATCTGTTCGGGTGGTTTCTCGGGAAACGGATTGTGTTCCAGTAGTTTCGTTGCGGAGGGATCATTGTTCAGGAGTTTCCAGACGAGGTGGTGAACCCAGGGTTCCCGTCGTGGCGTGGACATGGCCGCGAACCACAACTGCCAGGCGAGTCGTGGTTGATACGGGGCCACGACGGAAAGCGGTTCCGACGGGTCATCGGGCTTCGCCGGAAAATCGTACGTTTTCCACTCGGTGTCGGCGTCGATGTTCCGGTCCCGTGTTCCCTGCACAACCAGTTCGTACCGTTTCTCCGTTACGGACCCGAACGCGCCGTAAGAATTGACGAGGTTCAGGGAGGTGACGGACATGTTCATCTCCTGTTCGGGAGAGGCCATGTTCACGACGACGGGAACGCTGAACACACACACCAGAAGAGTTGCGAGAAGCAGTACTACTTTCCGGCCCGTTGATACCGAATCGGCCCGGTCCGAGGCATCTTCGGCCGCCTCCACAAGCGCGTTGGGCAGGATGTACTTCAGGAACCGGTCGTCGAAGAACGACACCGAAATCGCGATGGTCAGCCAGTTCAGGAAGGAAAGGTTCCCACTCACAATCAATGCTCCCTGGAAGAGGACAAACAGGACCCCCCCGAGGTTTCGCATGATCTTCCCGAAAAACGCGTAAAACGGGACAATGATTTCGGTGAAGTGATTCCAGAGCACACCGAACCGGAGTAACGGATCCGGGAGGCGGTGGAGGTACGGACTTACCGGATTTGGAAGGGGCTGGGTTTCAAAATGGAATTTCATGCAGCTCAGTTTGCCCAGGGACCAGCATTCGTCCCCCCGTAGTTTGATCAGGCCCGCTCCGAGGAAGACCCGGATGGTCATCCACCGGAGTCCCCAGATGACCGGCACGGGCGGTGGCAACCGTGGAAACGGTTTGAGGTTGACCACCGGCACCATGAACAGGGAGAGAAAACCGGCCTCCAGAAGCATGATTTCCCATCCGTATCCATACCAGATCTGTCCGATGTTGTAGAAGGAGGTGTACAGGATCCATAGCGCGAGCAAAATGGGCACGTTCGCGAAGCCGCAGAGCACGATCAGGGAAAGCCCGACCCCGATCCATGCCCCCACGAGCAGAGCGGTGTCCGAGAGGTGGAACCAGAAGACGGACGGCAGGTTGAGAAATCCCGAAAACGATCCGCCGTAATGAGCCGTGGCCTGTTCAAGGTAATTCCCTGCCGGGAGCAATCCGTCCGAGCCGATAAGGGGGAGCACCTGCAGAGCCAGCGACAGGAAGGCAAAGAAGTACACGAACCCGAGAAGACGGAGAAACAGGAAGCGAACCAGCCAGTAATGTGATCCGTGCTGACAGTCCGTCCAGAAGGACCAGAACCGATCCCAGGGAGAATCCGGTTGTTCTTCCAGGCGTTTCAGGGGACGGGGAGGTTCGTCGCTTTCCTCCGTTTCACCGGCGTTCCCGGTTTTTCCGGTGCCGGACGATGGGGTTGATGATCCGTCCGGTTCCTCCTCGTCGTTCTGGGGTTGTTCCGGTGCCATGAACAGTTCCGGGGTTAACGGGGATAACGGCAAGCGTGTGCTGGTGGTACGGTTCCCCTTTATTTTATTGTGAACGTTGCCGGAGAAAAATCCTTTGACTTTTATGCTGGTTTTTCCGATAAATGAACTGAATGCTGACTTCAATAGCATCAGTTGAGACCGGTTTCCCCGGGGGGCTTAGGTTCCTTCGCCGACATGACCGAGGAAGACAAAAAAACGTTCATACTCGACACAAATGTCATCCTGCACGATAGTGAATGTATTTACCAGTTCCAGGAGCATGACGTGGTCATACCGATCACCGTCCTGGAGGAACTGGATGCCTTTAAAACCGGGAATCAGACGCTTAATTTTCATGCCCGTGAATTCGTCCGGAACCTTGATGATCTCAGCGGCGACGAACTTCTAAACGGCGGTGTACGGATCAGTCCCGATCGCGGGAAAATCAGCGTCATCCTGGAGGATGAACTGCACGAGGACATCCGACGTACGTTTCATACCCCCGACAAAGAAGATTTTCACATTATCAACGCCGCGTACCGGTTGATGAAAAAACATCCCGAGCGGCAGACGATACTCGTGACCAAAGACGTGAATCTTCGGATGAAGGCCAAGTCGCTCGGTCTTCCGGCCCAGGATTATCGATCGGATCAGGTCATGGATCCGGGATCGCTGTACACGGGATTGCGTCGTGAGGAGAACGTCCGGCGGTCCCTCATCGACCGGATGTACGAGGAGCCGTACGAAGTGCCGGTGTCGGATCTGTCCTTCGAGGAGGACCCATACCCGAATGAATATCTCATTCTTCGGAACGGAAATCACTCCGCCCTCGGTTTTCACGATCCGTATCGCGGAACGATTCGCCGCGTGGAGAAGCAGAAGGCGTACGGCATTTCACCCCGGAACGCCGAGCAGGCGTTTGCTCTGAATGCCCTGTTAAACCCGAAGATGCCCCTCGTTACCCTCTCCGGAAAAGCCGGGACGGGAAAAACCCTTCTGGCGCTGGCCGCTTCCCTGGAGGCACGCCGGTCGTACCGGCAGATTTACCTGGCCCGACCCATTGTGCCGCTGAGCAACCGGGATATTGGTTATCTGCCCGGGGACGTCGAGGAAAAAATTGATCCGTACATGCAACCGCTTTACGATAATCTGGCCGTGATTAAGGATCAGTTCGGGACGGACAGCGGGAAGGCCAAAAAGGTGGATCAACTTCTGGAAAAGGACAAACTCAAAATCTCTCCGCTGTCGTACCTCCGGGGGCGGAGCCTCGTAAAAATATACTTTATTGTGGATGAGGCACAGAACCTGACCCCTCATGAAATCAAAACCATTATTACCCGTGCGGGGGAGGGGACGAAGGTTGTGTTTACGGGCGACATTCAGCAGATTGATCATCCGTACCTCGACGACCGCTCCAACGGGCTTAGTTACCTCATCGACCGGATGCAGGAACGAAAACTCTGCGCGCACGTCAACCTGCATCAGAGCGAGCGATCCGACCTTGCCGAAATGGCGAGCGACGTTCTGTAATTCGTCTTTATGTCTCGCGTAACCGTTATCACCGGAGGTGCCCGTAGCGGGAAGAGCCGCCGGGCGATTTCGGAGACGTCGGATGCTTCCCGACGGGGATTTGTTGCCACCGCCGAACCGGTCGACGACGAAATGGCGGAGCGGATTGCACGGCACCGATCCGAGAGACCGGCGGACTTTGACGTTGTGGAGAAGTCGGTGGCCCCACACGAAGGCGTCGTGGAACTGGCCGAGGATGTGGAGGTGGTGGTCATCGACTGTGTGCCCGTCTGGCTGGGAAACCTCCAGCATCATGCCCCCGAACCCCGGGAGTGGTTTCCGGAAATTGATGTCTTTCTCGAGATGCTGGACCAGCCGCCGTTGGATCTGGTCATTGTTACCGGGGAAGTGGGCATGGGCATCGTGCCGGAGGATCCGGCCACACGCAGGTACCGGGACCTGATCGGCCGGGTTAATCAGGAACTCGTCTCCCGGGCGGATCGGGCACTGTTGATGGTGGCCGGTACGGCGGTCCCGCTTTCCTCGAATGCCGGGAATTCATGACGGATCGAACATCCTGATCGGTGTTGTCCCGTTCGAACGTCCGGGGACGGAAAATTATCATTTCACGCACGGAACCGTTACAATACTCCTCATCTCCCGATGGCCGTCGGGACGGTATCACCGTACGTAGTCGAATTATCGAGTTCTTGGGGGACGGATCCGTTCGTGTTTCAGTAAGGTGTGATTGTGATGTGCAGCGAATACTCGTTCCGGGACTTCATCCGGTTTGTACTGGTCATTTTCTTCGGTGCCGGGGTGACGCTTTCGGGACAGGACACGGCCCGGCAGGAAGCTCAGACCCCGCCGGGAACCACACTCTGGTCGTACAGCGATATCAGCGACGTTTCGTCGTCCCCCGCGATACATAAGAACCGGGTTTACGCCGCGGGCCAGGGTCGGGAGCTTCACGCCATCAGGGCGAAGACCGGAGAGAACATCTGGACCACGTCGCTTGATGGCCGTGTCACCTTTTCGTCGCCCGTGGTGGCGAATGGACGGTTGTTTGTGGGGGGAGACGCCGGCCACCTCTACGCCGTGAATGCCGACAGCGGTAAGCGCATCTGGACGATGGATACCGGGAGCAAGATTTATTCCTCTCCCGCTGTTTTCGGAGACACCGTTTTTGTCGGCGGGCGGGACGGGAAGGTGTATGCTCTGAACGCCTCTTCGGGCAAAGAAAAATGGACCTTTAAAACGGAGGGATCCATTTCTTCGTCCCCGGCAATTTCGGAGAATCGCGTGTTTATTGGAAGTGAGGATCACTCCCTGTATGCGCTGAAAAAATCGGATGGCACCAGGGTGTGGTCCTTCGAAACGGGGGACGAGATCGATTCGTCTCCCGCGGTCGCCGGCAACCGGGTGTTCGTGGGAAGTGACGATGGTTCGATGTACGCGGTATCGGCGAAAACCGGAGAAAAGATCTGGTCACATGACACCGGACACGAGATTGACGCATCACCGGCGGTTGCGGGCGGATGTCTGTTTGTCGGAACGTTTGAAGGTTTGTTTGTCGCCCTTGACACAAAATCGGGGGAGCGTCTCTGGACGTTCCGGGCCGAAAACGACGTCTGGTCTTCTCCGGCCGTGGTGGACGATCGTGTTTATTTTGGCAGTCACGATCGCCACCTTTATGCCCTCAACGCCAAAACAGGCAACCAGGTCTGGAAGCTGATGGTGGGAGGCAGGGTGTTTTTCTCGTCCCCCGTGGTGGCCGGCGATCGGGTTCTGATCGGCATCCGGGGACATGGTTTGCGTGCAGTAAAAACGAAATTTTCTGACGACGAAAGCGGCTGGCCGGTGTTCGGTCAAAACACCGGGCGAACCGGGGGGATAAATGTTCCCGAACCCACGGATCAGATGCGGAAGGATTTGTTGGACCTTCGGAAGGCACTTCAGTCGGATCAACCGGATCGAGCGGCGGAAATTGTAAGCGGGTGGAAGAACGAACAACATCCCCTCGTCGCGATCTGTCGGACGATGATCCGGATGATCCGGAAGGCAGACAAAGATAACGCCCAGGACGCACTGGCTACCTGGAGCCACGTGGTTGATCGAGGTGCCATGTACTACCCGGAGTATACCATTTCCATCATCAGATCGCTCCACGACCATTCCGGACTCCAGAAATATCTCGAGAAGTGGGGCAGGCAACTCGGGAGTTCCTCGTTCGAAAAGCGACAGGCAGCAACCAGGCAATTGCAAAATGCCGGTATTCTGGCGCTTCCGGTACTCACCGACCTCCGAAAAAGTGAGGATCCGGAGATTCTTCTTCGAACCCGGGAACTCCTTCTATCCCTCCGCCGGATCTGGCCCTCGTTCTTTGAGTAGCACGGTAGCAGCGGGGAGGCTTTTACCGAACCATGACCGAATTTGTCCTGGCACTTCCCGTTGCCATTGTTCTGGATGTGATCTTCGGGGATCCCGACGTGGAGCTTCACCCGGTTCAATTAATACGCCG
The DNA here is from genome assembly GCA_964580675.1 of uncultured Planctomycetia bacterium. GTDB lineage: Bacteria > Planctomycetota > MHYJ01 > CAYXQY01 > CAYXQY01 > CAZOLI01. The sequence continues at coordinate 33,863 of CAZOLI010000012.1, read as the reverse complement.
GACGGCGAATGGCGGACACCGGCTTCTCCGGAAAATACAGGCAGCGACGATTTTGGGGGGGGTGGTTCTGTTGGTCCTTCTTCTTGGTTTTTTCGTCGGGCTCTACGCCGGAACCGCTTACCTGCTTCAGTTTGCGACCGTTCCGGTCGTTATTGTCGTAAATGGGTTCCTTGTGTACGCCTGTCTTTCGTTTCGGCACCGGCTGCAAACAGGTCTTTTGATGTTGGACGCACTCCGGGACGATGAGGATGGTCAGGACAAATTTAAGGAAGCGCTTCACCGGGTGGATTCGCGGGATGTATCGGTGATGGACCGTCCGGCAAGGTCACGTGCGGCCGTGGAACAGCTTGCCGATGGGTTTCTGTTTTATCTGTTCGGGCCGGTGTTCTGGTACACCATTGCCGGTGGGGCGGGTCTGCTTCTGCCAATATCTCCCGTTGCCACGGCTACTGGTTCCGTATTTGTGTTTCGGATTGCCCATGAAGTGGAGTCACAGCTCGGTCATCCGGGTCGCCGGTACAGCGGTTCCCGTCTGGGAGCAGCTTTTCTCGTGGACCTTCTCGGGTTTGTCCCCGCCCGGCTTGGTTTTCCGTTTCTACTGGTGGCATCGGTCATGTCCGGGGCCGAAGCACAAAATGCGGTTCGGGTCTGGTTCCGGGATCACCGGAAGCACAATGACCTCAACCTCGGGCATGTCGTCAGTGTTCTGGCCGGGGCGTTGAATGTTCGACTCGGGGGACCGGTGGTGTACCCGGATGGGGTGGTGGAACAATCATGGATCGGGGACGGAACGTCTTCCGTCTCGGTTACGAAGTTAAAAATGGGCATTCAGATCCTGTTCTGGGCCGGTATTCTTACGTATTTCGTTGCCGGACTGGGTGTTCATTTCTGGAGTGGTCTGCAGGTCATTGTCTGATGGTCCCTTCCCGGCAGCCGGATGATTTCGCGTGGTACGTCGGCCTCCGCACCGGCCCCCATCATCCCCATCTTCTTCTTTTAACCGGGGGGACATCAGAGATTGGTTGTCCCGGGTTCTCCGGTCCGTACTTATGCCGGTTTCAGGGAGGGTGGAACCACCATCCTGCGGTCCGTTTCCGGATGGTGGGTTATTTGAAACGATCGGTCGTACACTTCTTCCAGTATTTCTTCGTTAAGGAACGGTTCGATCTCACCGAGGTACGCTTTTCGTCCGTTCCGGAGTGCCATAATACGGTCTCCGGGGAGTGCGCCGGTATTGATGTCGTGGGTTACCGCAACCACGGTGACCTGAAAATCGCGTTTGATCCGCAATAGAAGTTCCAGCACGTCCCGTTCCCGTCCCGGATCCAGAAACGTTGTGGGTTCGTCCAGAAGAAGGATCTCCGGATCCTGTGCGATGGCGGCGGCGAGGTGCACTTTCTGATTTTCCCCGCCGCTGAGTGTGGTCATACGCCGGGACCGGAACGGCTCCGTTCCGGTAACGCGAAGCGCCCGCTCAACCGGTTCTTTTTCTTCCGCCGATCCCGCCGGTTCCCGGTAAGGGTACCTGCTGAGGCGCACGAATTCTTCCACGGAATAGGGCACACGACGTTCGTGGGCCTGCGGGACATACCCGATCCGACGGGCGAGTTCGGCACGGTGCAGGTCCGTCACGGAATCCCCGAGTATCTTCATTGTCCCGTTCCCACCGGTATGCAGTCGGCTCAGACATTTCAGAAGAGTGGTTTTTCCCGCCCCGTTCGGCCCGAGCACGGAAAAATATTCATTGCGATGAACCGTGAAGGACAGGTCGTGAAGAATTTCCGCTTCCTTGATGGCAAACGAAAAATTCCGCACCTCAATGACCGTTTCGGAGGACATTCGTTTTCGTGTTATGTGTTGAAACAGAACGACGATGGTAATCGGACGTGTTATCCGGTGATCTTCTTCGTTCACCGGAAGGCCGGAACGTTACACAGGGCGTATCCGGAGCATCGGGAGACCGATGCCGAATTCCGGACCTCATCTAACCGGAGTGACATCGTAATTTCAACTCTTTTTTTCGTTCCGGAGATTCGTGATCCCCCGAACGTCGGGGGGATATTTCCGGTTTGGGGCCGGTGTTGGCCCGTGTCTTTTTATCAAGGCAAAATTTGATAACAGGCGGGAGGCGGGTTTATAATTTCTTCGCTATCGTTTCCCGGTGAACTACGACCCTCGTGAGGAATAAAGGCATAATAACCCGGTGTACCGGTGGCCGGGAATGAGGTTTGCACCGTTTTTTCGGGCATTGCATGTCGTTATGAATATTTTTCGGTTAAACGAAATCAAACGCTGGACGGTTCCCTTTGTGTTGTTATTCTTCCTTGTCTCTCCGGTTCTATTTTGCTCCGCACAGGAGAAGGAACCGGAGTACGCCGGGCTGGAGGTCATTGCGAAGAACCTTACGTATCCGGTGGACGTAACCGATCCGGGGGACGGCACCGGACGGTTGTTTATCGTGGAGCGACCGGGTCGGATCAAGGTGTACGATCGGGAGGAGGAGAAGGTGCTTGATGAGGTGTTTCTCGACATCCGCGATCACGTGGTCACGGGCCGGTCCCTTGCGACCGAAATGGGGTTGCTTTCCGTGGTCTTCCATCCGAACTTCAAAAGCAATCAGAAGTTTTACGTCAACTACACCAGCAAGCGAAACGGCAAACGACAGACGATCGTTTCCGAGTGGAAAACCAACGAAAAACGGACGCAGGTGAAGGACGGGAGCGAACGAATTCTGATGGCTATTGATCAGCCCTGGGGAAACCACAACGGCGGGCAGATTCGATTCGGTCCGGAGGGGTATCTTTATATTGGAATGGGGGATGGGGGCTACGCAAACGATCCACGAAATAACGCCCAGGACAAGAGCACACTCCTCGGGGCCATGCTCCGGATTGACGTGAACAACAGGGAGGGAGATCGGCCGTATGCCATACCCGACGACAACCCGTTCGTGGACGATGACAATGCCCGACCGGAAATATTCGCTTACGGGTTGCGCAATCCGTGGCGGTTCAGTTTCGACCGCAAGACCGGAACGCTCTGGGCCGGCGACGTGGGACAGAACGATTGGGAGGAAGTGGACATCATTGAGAAAGGAAAGAACTACGGATGGCGCATTAAGGAGGGAAAGGTGTTTAACCCGAACATCGACGTGAAGGAAGATGATTCGGAATTGACCGATCCGGTTCATGTGTATCCCACCGGAGAGAAAGGTACCTCGGTCCTCGGGGGGTTTGTGTATCGCGGGGACGATATTTCCGAATTAAAAGGAACGTACGTGTTTGGTGATTACTCCAGTGGTTACATCTGGGGTCTGGATTACGATGGCAACCGCGTCAAAAACCACCGTTTGCTCTTCAGCACATCGAGAATTCTCAGCTCGTTCGGTGAGGATGCGGAAGGGGAACTCTACGTCTGTGACCTGAAGGGCCGTCTTCTGAAGATGGTTCCGAAGTAACTTCACATGGTCCCGACAACATATTCGGTCCGACTGGCGATGAGCAGGCATCTCTTCGGAAACGGGTTCCGTCGAACGAGCTCCGTGACGGTGATAACTGCATTTCTTCTTCTATTACTGGCCGGGTGTGGTTCGGAAAATTCTCCCCGGGAAGACGCAGGTGCGGCATCGGCTGCCGCGGAGGAGGAGCTCCGAAAACGCGTTCGGAGATTTCTTGATTCGGTGGCCTCTCAGGATTTTCGGTCCGCCCGGGACATGCTAATTTCATCGCAACGAGAACGGGCTGCGGTCGAGGACGGAGTGCTTCGTTTGCCCCGCGGTGGTCAGGGGACCCTTCGTGTTCGCGACGGCGGGTCCACACCGCTTCAAACGGACGGGATTCCGGGGAACGTCGAGGTCAAGGAATCCGTGGCCCGTGTACAGATCAATTCTTCCGCCGGTGGTGAGAAGGAGGGAGCAGGAGGCGTTGTCGTTCTCCGGCGGGAGAACGGGAAGTGGGGTATCGATTATGTGGACTCCGTTGAGGAAACGCTTCAGCAGGCGCTGTCGGGGGCGTCGGATTCGGGGAACGATGAGCTGGCGGAAGGATGGCAGAAAGAACACGTGTTCGGCTTTGGTCGTTTGCAGAAGGTGATTCCGGTGCCGGGAGGCGAGGGATTTCTCACGATCGCCGGGACCGGAACCGTCCGGTTATGGAAAAGTCGGAACAGGGCCGAAAGTTCCATTTTCTTCCGCGCCTCGAACCCGATCGTCGCTTCCGCGGTGTCGGGAGACGGGGGGCGAGTCCTGTTGGCCACCCGGAAAAATTTATTTTTGAAACAGCTCCCCGGCGGCAGGCCGCTTCCCTCTAAGGCTCAACCGCCGGGACGCTCCGGGGAAGAGATCGATCCGGGAACCGTCATCCGGGACGTGGCCTTTTTTCCGGAAGAATCCGCCGTAGCAGTGGGGTTTAAGGAGGCGGATGGGTCCGGCCGGGTCACACTGCACACCATTGGAGGAGAAGAAAATAACAGCGGAATTGATCTTCAGCTGGAGAGTCCGGTGGTGTCCGTTTCCGTTTCCGGCAACGGCAACCGGGTGGCCGCATCTACGGAAGGGGGAACCATACAGGTGTGGAATCGGTCGGCACACGAAAAATCCAGCACATTATCCGGACGGGCCCGTCAACTCCGGTTCTGTCGGGATGGGACCCACCTCCTTGCTTTTCGTGTCCATCAGCTGACCCTCTGGAACGTTGAGACAGGGGAAGCGGTGGAACGGCAAAATCCCGGGAGTGGTTTCTGGCGAGATCTCTCGACGATGCCGGATTCGGATCGTTTTGTGCTGGCACAGGAGGATCGGATCCAGGTGTACGAGCCGGGCAACGGAATTCAGGAAACAAACATGACCACGAATGGCCCCCCTCTTCACTCCGTGGGCACGGCCCCGGAGGGATCCATCATAATGGGGGGAACAACCGAAAAAGTATACATCTGGAAGCGAAGAAAGGGAGAACTAAAGCAGATTCTCGGGGGGCACACGGATTCGGTTCGGGCCGTGGCCGTTTCCCCGGGGCGGGATCGCGTGGCTTCCGCACACGGCTCAGAAACTGACAGCGTCATACGCATCTGGAAGATGAAGAACGGGAAACGGGTGGGGCGATACAGCGGAGGAAAACAGACAATTCAGCACCTGGCTTATTCCCGAACCGGCGATCAGCTCATCGCCGGCACCTCCGGTCGTCGCATCGCTATTTACGATGCCGCATCACCCGCTCAGGTGAAGGAACTCCAGAACAGAACCGGTCCCCTGCAGGATCTGGTGACGTTTCCGGCGTCGGATCGATTTGCCACCGTTGACCTTTCAAATCAGATCACCATCCGCCGCTGCAGCACCGGGGAGCAGATGACGTCCTGGAACGCATTGAAGGAGGCACCGGATGATCTGGACCCCGAAAAATGGCAGACGTATGCCGTTGCGGTTTCCGCTGACGGCCAGCGTTTTGCGGTTGGCCTCGGCAACCGCGCGGCCCACGCGGGACGGATACAGGTCTGGTCCGTTGCGGACGAGGAACTTCAACGATCCATCTCCGAGGGGGTGGGGGTGGTTCAGCATCTGGAGTGGGTCGGTGCCGGTGAACGTCTGTTTTCACTCACCCGGAAACAGATGGCCCTCTGGAACACCAATAACGGGGGACGGGAACAGGTGTACGCGGGCGCCCCGCTCATCGCTCGATATTTGCCGGGGGGACAGTCGTTTGTAAGTACCGGGGATGATGTCCTCGTCATCCGGAATCGGAAAGGCCTTCGCCGTGCCGTGATCTCCTATCCGGGTTCCCGTGTACTCACCCTGGACGCCAAAAGGAACGGGTTCATCGCTGCGGGACTGAAGAATGGACTCGTATGTGTCTGGACGAGAAAATGATCCGTGTTATGCAATTCTCCGTTCCGGGCCGTCGATCCGCTGTCGAATGGGTAACGGGAATGATCTGTGCTGTTCTTGTGGCGGTTTTCTATGCCGGCGTCCCGTCCGGACTCCTGGTGGCGGAGCCGCCCTCCGGCCCGGAGCAGAGCAAAGTTTCACTTGAGGTCCGGCAATTCGGGGCAGAGCGGTTTGTTCGGTACGGTCGCTGGTTCCCCCTCGGTATTACGCTTCGGTCCGGGACCGGGCTCGAAAAGGAGTTCAACGGGACGGTTCGGGTAAAAGGTGAGAAAGGATTCACCTGCAAACGTTCCGTCACCGTCAACCCGGGGGAGGAGGTTTCTCTGACCCTTCCCGTGTTCAGCGCGTCATCGTACAAATACCGCGTGCACGTGGTATCGGAGGAGGGAGAGGTCCTTGACAAGATGTGGAAACGCCGGCGGGGCGTCCTTGGTGGATCGGACGTGCTCATCGGCCTTGACGAGACCGCCTCCCGGACCGTGAGAAATCGGTTGAGAACCATTGCGAAGAAAAGGGAAGGGACCTATCTCGTCACCGGATCCCCGGATCGACTTCAATCGGCGGCCCGGTGGCCGGATCTCGTGGATTATTTATACCTCACCCAATCACCGGAGGAGCCGGAAAAACTGCACACCGTTGTTCTGGAGGCCGGCGTCGAACCGAACCAGCTGGAGCTGCCGGGACGAAAGACCGTGAACCGGGCTACGGCACCCGTTTCCCCCGAATCCTACGATGTGTTCAAGCCTCTTTCCTGGAAGCCGACAGCGAGGAATTGGCTGGAGAACGGTGTCTGGGTTCAGTTGCTCGTGTTTCTTACGCTGTTGTTTCTGAGTTTCTGGTTTCGGAACCGGTATTTCTTCTGGGGGGCGGCGTTTCTGGTGCCGGTATGTCTATCGGTCATCGTCCTCTGGCAGAAACCCGGCAGCGTGGATCTGCTGAAACAGCGAGTTCATTCAGAGGTATCCGGTGGTGAACTTGAAACGTACGAGAAACGGAAGATCGGGCTCTTTCCTCGAACGGAGGGCGACCTTACTTATTCCTCCTCCCGAATCCGGTATATTTACCCCCGGTTTTTTAACCGTTCCTCCCTTGAGGAGTTTATGCCCGAACTACGCTGGGAGGATGGTTGGGTACTTACCTGGCCGGACTTCCCGAAGGATGGGTGGATGGTTCTCGAAAACAGGCGGCCCGTCGGGGTCAGTCCAGGTCCGTTCCGGGTGCAGTTAACGGAAAACGAGGTATCGGTACGGAACACGACGGATGCCGTTATCCGGCATGCTGTATTGTTTCGGGAGGGAGCGTATTATCCGGTCGGCCGGTTGGCACCCGGACAGGAAAAACGAGTTTCCGTGGCGGGGGAAGGCATCTCCCGGGAGCGGTTCGGGGAGAACGTGTTTTCGTCTCTTACGGTTGCGGACGGGACCAGGCGCCGCTGGGTAAAGCTGTGTCTTCGCCGGTCCAGCAGCTGGTCCCGGGGCGTTGCCGGATTTCGGATGTCAATGGGGGATAACGCGGAACACCGGGACGGCGTGGTCGAGCTGGATTACGGTACCGTTTTGCTGCAGCGGCTTCCGGATCAGGAGTAGCTTCCGAGGCTCCGTTGTTCGTTGCTTCGCTTTCCGGATCGTTTCTTCAGGAGGTCAGCGGTTTCAGGTGACTTTTCTTCATGGTCGGCTTCTCCGAAAAATAGAGCAGGTGGCTCCGGCAGTCGCAATCACTTGACCCAAAGCGTTCCACGGGCATCTGCGCCCTCTCCCGTTTTTGCAACCGGCGATGCTGATCGCATTCCTCCCGGCTTGATAGGTAGACGTGAATAACCGTACTTTCCTCGAGCAAATAATCGATGTGCCAGTGCAGAGTTTTGTCGTTAGATCGATGTCGCTGTATGCGTTTCTTCAGGGTTCGTTTTGCGGAGCCTGTGTATACATAAAATCCGGCCCGAAACGCGAACGTTCCCAATTTGCCGACGGTAATTTCGGAGGGGTCCGGTTTTTCAATCAGGAGGCAGTAGGTGGTCCAATCTTGTTCTCCCGCCTTACCGGTGTATTTCGGCGGATGGCCGGATGGGGTCATGTTGCGTGATACCGTGAATTTGTTGTTCGTTTTTTTGGGATCCTTCATTTCAATTTTAGGCGGAAACATCGGAAAATAAATATGTGTTGGCGTGATGTTGATTTGGACGTATTCCGTTGAGTCCGGGCCCATGAACGCACCGTCAGACGAATCCGAAAAAGAGGACATCGGGAGTGATTCGGCCGATCCAGTTTTTGAGGAGGACACTCGTTCGGAAACCGAATCGGGGACCTCAGGAGAGGAGGATGCAAAGCAGACGTTTCTTTCGTCGTCTGGCCGGTTACTGTCTCTTATTTTGGTTCTCCTGACCGGTTTGTTCACCGTCACCGGATACCTGGGCTCCTTCTGGTGGATGTTTGATCTAACCTCTCACTTTCGTGTCCAGTATTTTTTGGCCGCCACCGGTTTAAGTGTTGTGATGGGATTGCAGGAACGGTACCGGTGGTGCGGGTTCGCGGTGTTTCTGGCGCTTCTCAACCTGTATTCGTTTGTCCCTCTCTATCACGGTGGATCGAATCCGGACGTCACCAGTGGGGGTTCGATTCGCATGATGTTTTACAACATGAGTTCCGGGAATCAGAATTTCGAAGATATTGTACGGTACGTGGAGAAGGAAAAACCCGAGATTTTCGTGTTGATGGAAGTAACGCCGAATATGGTGGACGAGCTGCGGGACCTTCTGCCGGAGATTTACGAGATTGAGGAAAAGCTGGAGCGGCGCGACAACTTTGGTATTTCCCTCTTCAGCAAACGAACCGTCACGGATGCGGAGGTGGTTTATTTTCCGCCGGAACTCGCCCCATCCATCGTGGCCCGCGTGCCGGTGGTGGGACGGGAGTTGACCCTCGTGTCGACACATCCGGTGCCGCCGGGAAGTGCGCGACAGACGAAGTGGCGAAACCGGCAGATTCGGGCCGTTGCAGATTTTTGTTCCGAACAGAAGAGCCCGGTGGTGGTTGCCGGTGATTTTAACACCACGTCCTTTTCACACGTTCACGATGCCTTTCTTGACCGTTCCGGGTTGCGCGATGCCCGAAACGGATTCGGCATTCGTCCTACCTGGCCCTCCTTCCTGTACTTCTCTCCCCTGCAGATATGCATCGACCACTGTTTTGTGTCACCGGAGATCGAGGTTCGGGACCATCGAGTTGGGCCCGACCTGGGTTCCGATCACTATCCGGTGATGGTGGAATACGTGGTTCCGATGACCGATTCGGACACGGTGAGTGATCCGCAATCAAAATGATGTGAGTTTTCTCCAGTATCCTGGCCCCGCCGCCTGTTTTCCGTAACGTTTGGGATTAAGGGGATGAAGAATTGAGCCGGTATGACAATGGAAAGAAGCACAAGAATTTTGTGCCGGAACACCTAACACGTCGGGAGGGATACCTTCTTGAACGGACTGAAGAATCCTACACGGACAGGGTCTGGTCGCAGAGGCGCGTCCATTTTCGCCACCCGACCTGGAATCGTTTTTCAAGGATCCCGGAGCTCTCCTGGTCCTCTCCGTTCAGGTCATCAATAATCTCCCGGAGTCGTTCGTACAGGTTCTGGATTTTCTCCCGGAGCTGTTCCCGTTTGGACGGTTCGTGATCCTCGATCTGATTCAACATCATCCGGCGATCCTCCTCCAGGATCTTTTTTTGAATGGTGGCTTCGTCCACGGTGTAGAGGTCCCGGGCCAGTCCCACTTTGCTTAACAACCAGATGGTGTATTTGGTGGGATCAAACTGATACCAGTACACGCCGTTTCGGTAGTCTCCGGAAAACGAGTGGTGGTAGTTGTGATAGCCCTCGCCAAACGTCAAAAACGCTATAAAAAAGTTGTTTACGGCCGTCTGTTCTTTTGAAAAAGGCCGCACTCCCCAGGTGTGGGCGAGGGAGTTGATGAACCACGTCATGTGGTGAAGCACAAACAGACGTCCGAGAAACACAAACACAAACGCCCCGAAGTAGTCGCCGAACCACCAGCCGGCTGCACCAATGGTCATCAGGTTAAACAGAACCATCAGCCACGCATAATAGTCGTGCTGAAACATGACCAGCGGGTTCTGCATTAAATCCGTGGACCCGTTCTCGAAGTTCCGTTCCTGCTTTTCGAGCATCCAGAAAAAATGTGCGTGCCAGAACCCCTCTTTTATGTTATATGGGTCCTTTTCCGTGTCTGCGTGACGGTGATGAAGCCGGTGGTCGTGAGCCCACTCAAGAGCGCTTCCCTCCACGGCCATGGTGGAGAAGAACAGGAGAAACGGCTCCACGACTCGGTGTGGTTTGTAGGATCGATGCGCGTAATAACGGTGATATCCGGAGGTGACACTGATGCCTGTAATATAACAAAGCACACCCGCCGAAATGAGCAGACCTGCCGACGGGGTTCGATACATCAGATAAAGTGGAAGGAGAACAACCAGTGCTACCTGATAACCAACCAAAAATAACGTAACGGGCCAGTTAATGTTTTTAAGGTTCATCGGATTGAGACCCCTGTTTTTGAACAGGAATGGCGACGACCTTTGAAAACAGGAATATGAGCCGGTTTGAATGGAGTGCCAAAAGGCTATTCAGACCGGTTCAACCGGAAGCAGGTCGATTCGTTTTGTTGAGGTCACCTTTTGAAATGAAGAACGAAAGCTTTCGGAGGCGAACAACGAAGGTCCTCATCTCACCACTCTTTATTTTATCATCCTTTAATTTGCTTTATAAGTGCCACCGCTCCATTTGTAACAGCCGGGTCCGGAGAATGTTTAATCATATAAAAAATCCGTGCCCGAAAATTAGTTTCCACGTGAATTATCTGTGTTCGTGGTGGGTTTCGTCGCGGTGCCCTTTCCTATTTCGGAATCAATCCCGGTTTTCCGTCTGTATACGAGCAATCCATGTGCCAGGCGCCCGGGGTATATAATATTGATGTATGTTTTCACATAATTGATAAAATATGTGTAAATTATTTATAAAATGGGTTCTGATGTTATACGTTGCATTTCGTTGTATGGATTTGTATTCATTCAAATTGTCGGAGCGATCCCGCCGGGAGATACGGGAAATGAAGTTGTGTCCGGAAGGAAAAGGGAAGTTTATTTCCTTTGAATAAACCCCTGTGTACGTTATATTGAGGAAATCAGGGGAAATGCCGTGGTAGAGGTTCGAGCAGTTCACGTGTGGACCACAAATGTCCGATGCAGAAATCGCTGTTTTGATGATTGATGACGAACGTTCCGATGCCCGGATAGTGCAGCGCTACCTGGAGGAGGTTCCGGACCGGGACGTGGCGTTTACGCACGCAGAGACCGGTGAAGAGGGGTTGAAGAAACTCGATCAGGTGTCCTTTGACATTGTCCTGGTGGATTATGTGCTCTCGGAAAACACCGGTCTGGACGTGGTTGGAAGGATCCGGTCCAGTGGTTATGAGGGTCCTCTCCTTATGGTGACCGGAAAGAGCTGGCGTCTGGCCTCGGAGGCCATAGGGCATGGTGCGGACGCGTGCCTGAAAAAAAAGGAACTGTCCTCCGAGAAACTGTCCGAAGAAATATCCCATGTCCTCGACAAAAAGAAGGAGCAGGAAGAGGAAAAGGAGGTAAAATCCTCCGGGTGGGATCCGACGGACCGGACGTCCGAACTGTTCAATCGATCGTTTTTTCTGGATCTGCTTCGGGAGAAGGTGCGGGACGCCATTCTGAAGAATCACTCCATCTCTCTCGTGTTCTTTCGTGTGCCGGATTTTGATGAAATTGGCCGTCTATACGGGGAGGACAACCGGACGAGGGCTGTTCAGAAACTCGCTCACATCATGGACGAACACATGGAGATTACGGACACCGCCGGTCGATACGCCGATAATATCTTCGTCATGGTCATGCCGCACAAAAAGGAAATCGAGGTGCGGGAAGTGGCATTTGGGATACAGAAGAAGCTCGCTGATAAGAAATTTGAAACAAAGGAAGACACGGCGTTTCGATTGATGTTGGATTGTGGAATGTCCCGGATTGATGAGGAGGAGATTGGGGATTTTACCGAGGATGAGGTTCTGGTCGAACTGATCAATCGTGCCGGAAAAGCCCTACTGCTTGCGAGAATATCACCGGAAAATGATCCTGTGTGGCACCGGAATATCGAAGCCAGGGAGGATTTGTTTGAGTCCGCCCAATGATGTTTGGCCGTACCATTCTGTGGTGTTATATTTTGTCCGGGGAAAAACATGAACTCACCCGTTGAAGAGCAGTGGACGATCCTGGTGGTTGAGGACAGCGAAGCCGATCGGAGACTTCTTGAGCGTTTTCTCAATGAAGCGGTTGGATTTAAGGTTCATTTACAGGAGGTGACGGACGGGGAAGAAGCCCTCACACATCTGCGGGAATCCGTCTCCGGCGATGGCGGCGGCGAAGGAACCCAAGAACGTCCTGATCTCGTGCTTCTTGACCTGGATCTTCCCGGGCTGAACGGCCTGCAGCTGTTAAAAACCATCCGGGAGGACGAGGCCCTTTCCGTAATTCCCATTACTGTTCTGGCCACCTCCGACTCCGACTGGACCGTCCGGGAAGCCTACAAGCTCGGGGCCAGCTCCTACATCGTGAAACCGGAAAACCGGGACCATTTCGAGCGTGTTATGGTCGATTTCTTTCAGTACTGGTTTAAAACAGCGACCCTTCCCAACCCGTAATTCCCCGCGCGTTACTCGGCACTGTCCACCTCGGTTGAATCCGGGGCGTCACCCCCATTGGCCCCTCGTGATGATCCATCGTCTGTGTCCGGTTCGTACGCCGCCGTGAAGATCGGCATAAGTCCGGTTTTGTCAACCGGTTTCGACATCACGGCAAGGACGGGATGCATTGTCGGGTACCAATCGGCGGACCGTATCCGGTTGATGGAGTGGTGTTTGGGTCATTCTCACCGTTGAATTTGTTTTTTGAACAATAAAATTAAATATCAATATAAAACTAAGATGATAATATTAGTTGAATTTAAATCTCTGATGGGGTATATTGCGATGGTAGGATGGTTTCGGAGCCGGAACGTTTTTTCTTCCCGTGTTATTGCGGGAGGGGGAGACCGTTCGGGTGATCACGGAAAGAAAGTTCTTATATTCAGATAGGGAGGGTGATTCCCCATGAATACAAACGGAAAAGAAGTGGAGCTTCTCGTGGTGGATGACAGCGAGTCCGACCGGGAGTTGATCAAGCGGATGATCAACACGGATTTCGAGAGAGACATTCAGCTGATGTTTGAGGAATCCGGGAATGGGGCCGTAACGTTTTTTGACACACGTCATGAATCGGGGGAGGTGGTGGAGCCCGGGGTGGATCTCGTCCTTCTCGACATTCAACTTCCGGACATCAACGGTTTCGACGTACTCTCCTACGTCCGACAGCAGTTAAAGGATTTGTACACCGTCATCGTGATGTATTCGGGCTACCGAAACAAAGAGCACATCCGGCGGTCGTATGAACTCGGCGCAAATTCGTACGTAAAAAAACCCCAGGACCGGGAAGACTTTCACCAGCGGTTTCAGGTGTTCCTGAATTACTGGCTAAAAACGGCCCTTCTGCCGTGATGAGTTCCGGGGTTTGTTTCTTCGGAAGCCCCTTGAAATTTCCCGGAAACGTCGGACGGAGACCTGATTGAGGGGGCATATTCCGGATTCCAACACATAATTCTCAACGGCGCGGGCGTTTGTTATGACGTTCGCCACATTGGTTTCCCACTCTGGTCCACGTTCCAGGACCGGACAATAAGGAAAACGGAAGAGGCCCTGTTGGATTATTGATTTGTTGCGGTTCATCGAATAAAGTTCGGAAATGCAGCCGGAAGAACATTGACAATCTCCTAATATACGTTAGGATTCAGAAGAGGAGTGTCTGTACGGATCCGGTTGGATTTCGTTCGTCGTGACAACCGCATATCGCTACTGGGGGCCAACATGACACCGAACGATCAGACGGCGACGACCGAGGAAGAAAAAGGGGACCTGGACCTTGTGTTTCTGGATGACGCCCCGGAATCTTCGGGGGACATCGTGTTTGAACGCTCCTTTCCCTCGATCATGGAGAAGAAGGAGGAAACCCTCACGGATCTTCTGGACGTGTTAACGGACAAAGCGGGCTTCAGCGATCAGCAGGATCGGGTCCGCACGCGTATGGCACTTGACGAGGCCCTGATGAACGCCGTTATTCATGGAAATGATGAAGATCCCGAGCGTGAGGTATCCGTGGTGCTCCGACTGGATGCGGACCGGCGAAGCTGGAACGTCCGTGTGGAGGACGAGGGAAATGGATTTTCGACGGAAGAGGTGACCCCTTCCGAAGATCCGGAAGTACTTGTGATGGAAGGAGGCCGCGGTCTTCTGGTTATTCAGGAGTCCATGGATCAATTTTTCTACTATGACGGGGGATCCGGATTGTTCATGGAAAAATCATTTCAGGCGGCCGGATCGAGTGGAAAAGCACTGAAAGAGGACGAAGAAAAACCGGAATTGAACGAGCAAACTGAGGGCGGGGTCACAATTGTACGACTGGAAAACGCCCGTGTGCTTAACCGGTCCACCGTGAACGAAATTTCCGAAGAATTAATGGCCGTACCGGATGGTCTGGATCGGCCTCGAATTGTGCTGGATATCGAGGAGGTGGAATACATGTCCAGTCCGGTACTGGGAAAACTGGTTCGCTTTCGGAAACGGGTTCGAAATGCCGGGGGGGGCTTGAGGATCTGTAACGTGCACCCGGACATCCGCGACGTGTTTGAGATGACGGATCTTCATCATGTGTTTGATCTCCATGATGATCGGGAGGGGGCAATAGCGGCGATGGAAAAAGAAGTTTGAATGGAGTGGTTGTGTTCTGATCCCGGACGGAAAACTTCTCGAACGGTTGTTGGTTGAAGGTGGGTTAGTCATCAACCGCGTAACGTAACATTGCTATCGAAGGGCCAAAAATCATGGAAGACACCAAAACCAGAGAGAAGGCGGACCTGGCCGGACTTGATGAAAATTTAACAGCTCGACAGATAAACGGCGTCATCGACCGGTACTGTGAAGGAAAGTCCCTTGGGCGCCTTGAGAAGTTTCGTGACCGGTTGCTGGAGGAACAGGAAGGGAGTGAAACCACCCTGGTGCCGATTGCTTCGGGGAAAGGGGGGGTCGGCAAGACCAATATGGCCGTGGCTCTTTCCCTGGCGCTGTCGGACTACGGATTCAGTGTTGGGCTATTTGACCTCGACATGGCAAGCAATACCCACTACCTGATGGGACTCCGGCGGCCCGACATCGAACACACCCTGATTGATTACCTGGAATCGGAGGACCTCGAAATGGCGGATATTGGACACCGGGTGTATCCGAAAGATGACGAACTCTCGGAGAAGTATGACACCCTCCGTTTTCATCCCGGCGTCGGCGCCGGTGACGACCGGCAGCGAGAGATGAGCACCATGATTAATTACCAGCAGTACCGTCGGTTGCTCCGGGGAATAACCGATTCGGATCGGTATGATTACGTGGTCATGGATCTACCGGCCGGAACGGAGACCAAGCAGGTTACCTTTTATTCCCCGTACCAGGCCGAGACAAGCGAGGTGGATCGGTTCATTTCCCGCGGTCGATCGCGGCGGCTCCTGGTATTGAATTATTCCCCCAACTCCTACGAGGCCTCCGTTATTTTCCTGGAACACGTTATCTCAAGGGAATTGAAGAATCATTTCAGCGACAACGACTACGTCAATGAACTCAAAAAGATGTTCCGGGAACGGTTGCGCAAACGAATGAGCAAGAGCTCCGAAAAGGAACGGGAACACATCATCAACAGCCGGTATTATTTTGAATTGATCAAGAAAGCCGGGCAGTACAAAGACGAGATCGGGGAGAAACTCGAGGAATACCTGCGTACGTTTCACACGGAAATCATCTGTAATTCGTTCGGTGACGACACGGAGGAGGCCCGTCAGCGATTCTACGGGGAGCAGTACCATTCGGGAGACGAGGCAAGCTGGGATCTGGGGCTTCTTCCCGACCTGAAACCACAGAGTTTCACGGAGTACTTCGCCGAGAAATATCAATTCGGCGATGCCCGTCTTGAACCGAGTCTGCTGGGATACGTGCCCCGGGACGCCAAACTGGTCAGTGAGGCGGAGCGGAACGGTCGTTCCTTTTACACCGAGGACGACAGGCGAACACTTTCCAACCAGGTTCGAAAGATGGCCAAAAAACTCACCGGGGAAAGCCGGGACGAGGATGACACCGTACTGACGGATCGTGATGATGTGTTGTCAATAGCGGTCTCACGTGTAAACCACCACATCGACCGTGAAAAGAAACGACGTACGGGGGAGTCGTAAGCGGGAGGGGGGTTGCGGGAACCTCAGGAGATGCAGACCCGTTTTACTTCCGTCAGGTCGGTTTTCCCCTGCATTACTTTCAGGATGCCGTCCTGTTTGAGTGTGAGCATTCCTTCTTCGTGGGCGACATCCTTAATTTTGTCCGCCCGGGCGCTTTCGTAGATCAATTTCTTGATCGGGTCGGAGGAGCTGAGCAGTTCATGGATGGCCGTTCGCCCGCTGTAGCCGGTTTGGTTGCAGCTATCACAGCCGATGGGTTCGTAGAGGAGCACGTCCTCCTTCGGTGGGACGTATTCGTCGAACAGTTCGTCATTGCCGAATTCCTCCCGGAACTGTTCCCAGATCTCGTCCGTTAACTCCTTCTCCTCCCGGCACCTGTCGCAGACCTTTCGTACGAGTCGCTGGGCCAGAACGCCCTGGAGGGCGTCCCCGAAGGAATAGGGGTCGATGCCCAGGTCCAGCAACCGGGTAACGGTTTCCGGGGCCGTGTTGGTGTGAAGCGTGGAAAAGACCATGTGTCCGGTCAGGGACGCTTCCACGGCTGTTGAGGTCGTTTCCCGGTCCCGCATCTCCCCGATCATAATCACGTCCGGATCCCCCCGGAGAAATGCTTTCATGGCCCGGGGAAAGGTCAGCCCGATATCGGGTTGGACTTCCACCTGGCGGAGCGCTTTCTGGGTGATTTCCACCGGGTCCTCCGCCGTCCACGTCTTGATTTCCTCGTCGTTGATCTTTTTCAGGGAAGCGTGCAGGGTGGTTGTTTTTCCGGACCCGGTTGGCCCCACGCAGAGCACAATGCCGTGCGGGTTCTGGATCATGTTTTTGTATTCTTCGTAGACGGCGTCCCGCATGCCGATATCATCCAGCTCAATTAGGTTGGATCCCGATCCCGCCAGTATTCGTAGTACGGCGTCTTCCATGCCACCGGCTGTTGGCAGAGTGGCCACTCGCAGTTCAATATCGAGGGGGCCGTAGTTCTTGAACTTGATCTTTCCGTCCTGGGGCATTCGGCGTTCCGCAATGTCCAGGCCCGCCATGATTTTTATCCGCGAAATAATCGCTTTGGAGTAGTGTTTGGGTACGGTGGTGTATTTCTGACAGATGCCGTCGACGCGGAACCGGATTCGCATGTCGTCGTCCTCGTACGGTTCGAAGTGGATGTCGGAAGCTCCCTGTTTATAGCCCTGTACAATAATCTGGTTGACGAGTCGAACGATGGCGGAATCGTCCTCGGAGTATTCTTCTTCTTCCTCCTCCTCTTCTTCCTCCTCTTCTTCCTTTACAAGGGCCATGTCCTCGTCCTGCAGATCGCCGAGGATGTCGTCGATTTCTTCCTCGTCCTCCATGATGTCCTTGCCCTGCTCCCCGAAGAAGAAATCGATGTATGCAAATATTTCCTCGCGGGTGCTTACACAGAAACTGATGGGGCCCGGGTGCCAGCGATCAATTTCGTCGCGAACCTGGATGTCCTTCGGGTTTGCCATCACCACGACGATTTCGTTTTCGTTTTTTTCTATGGGCACCCAGCGATTGTGTTTCAGAATACTGACTTCGAGGTCCTCGAGTAGCTCAACGGGAATTTCCCGTTCCTGTTCAAAGGGTATGTAGGGCACCTGGTAATATTCCTCCAGGGAATCCCCAATTTTTTCCCTGGGGATGTCGAACTCGTCGATCAGAATCTGTTCCATGGAACGGTCCGGATCGTCGTCCGCAATCGTTCGTGCCTCGTCAATCTGATCGGGCTCGATCAAATTTTGTTTGAAAAGCTCATCAAACCGGGATTTCTGGCCCTGAAGCCGTTTCTGGTTTCGAAAAGCAATGGCAAGGGAGGAGGCCAGTTCCTGTACAATGTTCAGGTCTTCTTCGGAAAACGTTTCGTTCTCCCCCTCTTTGTTCACCACCTGAATAACGCCATGCAGCACGTCTTCCTTCTCGACGGGGGCCGCCAGCACTTCTTTTGTGCGGAATCCCGTTTTGCGGTCCCAGGAATCGTCAAACTGGAGATCGGGGTGAATTTCCTCCAGTTCCTTCTTGTTGTAGGCATCCTCGATGCGAACCGGTTCCCGGTTGTTGGCAACAAAACCGGCGATGGATCGATTCGAAATGTCCACGCGGAATTCCTTAATTTCGTCGCCGTCCGCGATTTTTGAGTATATTTCGTTCTCCCCCCGGTCCACCAGATACATCGTCACGCGCTCCCCATCGAGGAGATCCGAGATGTCCTCCTTGACTTCCAGAATGATCTCGTCCAGATCGGAGGACATGATCTTGTTGGAAATCTCACGGAGGGCCCGTTCAAAGCGAATCTGGGTTTCGAGTTCCTCCTCCGAGGAATCCTTCAGCTCCTCCTGTTCCGTCTCGTCAAGAACCGGACTGTTCATCGAGAATTAACCCATTTTATTTCATGAACGGTCAACGGCGGCGTTGAGGAATCCAGTGGTGTTTTTGTCACTGGAGGTCGACCGTGTACGAGTCGTCGTTCCTGGAATAATCGTCCGCCATCGGTGTTCGACCGTTGCCGGGGGAACGAACGGGTTTTCCGCACGAATCCAGGGATACGTCCACGTTCTCCGATCACGAAAATTACGACCTGTTCTTTCCTATCGAGATCCCCTTCTGAACAGGCCGCTCTCTTCTGATTTATCCGTTCTGTTTCCCCCGTTACAACACCACCATGTTACGAAAGTCTGTTCATTTCTTCAATGATTTATCGGTTTTTCGAGGGGGAGTTGTTCAAAATTCTGCAGCAACCACGGGCGTTCGAATGAATTGCCACATTATGTGGGCAAAATACCGGAGACGAAAAAACACGAACCGCGATTGGAGGAGGGGAATTCCCCCGGCGCTTCCGTCTCCTCCCGCCGGAAGGTCACTTACGGGGAGGAAATAATGTTCACGGCCGGTTCATCGGTAAGGGGACGCCGGATCCACTCGAACTGAAGGCCGTGTTTAATGAGGCCTTTGATGATCTGCATCAATTTTTTTCTGGAAAAGGTATGAGAGGAGCCGGGTTCCATTGTGGGGGGATTGGTTTCCGTTGTTTCCCGGAGTATTTTGTTCAGGGTGTCCGTCCTGGAGAATTTCGGTTCCACGAACACCGTTATGGCTCCACTACCGGCATTCAGGTTTTGAAGATGATTGAACGGGATCCCGGTCAACCGTTCCAGGTTGTATTTCGACACGGACCAGACTTCCTCACGTTTCGGATTTTCGGGCGGAATCAGACCGATGATCCAGGCGTCGAGCCAGGGGGAATAGGTCATTCCCTTTACGTCACGTTTTTTCTCGATGTGCTGGTTGAGTTTTTTCCGGGCCTCGGTTTTTGAAAATGGCCGGCGATGGACGCGAAGGGATTTATTTACCGTCCGCTCCTTCGTGTCCTGAAGAGAAGGGTGAAAGCAAACGTAGTTGAATGACCGAAGATCCGGTGCCGGTTTAACGGAATGATAGGGCACGAAATCTGCCGTTTGTGCCGTACGAAGATCGTCGGTCGTGTCGGGCACGTAAAGTTTGTTTCGCAGGGATCGGGCATCGGGCGAATAGTAGCGAAGACGAAACGTCTGTTCGAATGTTCCGGAGGTATTATGAATTACCTCCAGCTGAACCGTTGTTTTTTTACCGGGCGATAGCAGTCCCGAGAACACGCGATGTTCCGAGGAACCCGGGGAGGGCCGATTCAGGGATTGGAACGTAAACCGGTCCTCCGTGGCGTCGTACGTCAATATTCCGGGAACCGTGTGCACCCAGTTGTGTTTCGCATCCCCCTGGGGGGAGGACATTTCTGATTCGGGGTTTCCGTTTGTTCGAATACGTCCGGGATCACGCTGCAGTTCCAGGAGAACAACAGGGTGGTCGGTGTGGTTCCGGATCCGGAATTTGTACTGTACAGGTTCCCCTTCGATGATCTGCTTCGGGGGAATCATTTCTACGGAAACGCGGTCTCTTTCTCCCGGGATCGGTGTTTTCTTCGAGGAGGGACCCGGGTGCCGGCAGCCGGCCAGCACGCCGAGGACGAAGATCAGAGCCACGGAGAACACGCGACGGGTGTGGGAAAAGAGGGGGATCGGCCCGGAAAACTGCGTTTCGACGACGGAAGTTCGTGTTACGTCCATTTGTTGATGGGCCATCTCCTTGAGCTGTTTTTCAGGGGGAATCCGGAATGGAATCTTCCGCAAAGAGCCTCCATGACGTCCATCCGGGACGAAAATCGTATAAAGAAACCCCCCGCAGGTTCAAGCTGCGGGGGGTTATCGGAACATCAAATTTGTTCGTGAGGATCGGACGGGGCGTTAATCGGGATGTTCGGAACCACCGTTGTCGTCCGGGTGTTCCCCACCGCTGTCCGGGTGTTCTGTGTCTGATTCACCCTCTTCATCGACCGGCTGGGGTTTGTTGTCGACGTACTCAATGACTTCTTCTCCTTGCTTCTTGTGCAGGAGCACAAGACCCATGTTCCAGTTCCCGTTTTTGTGCACAATGTAGAAGTCAAAATCGTAAGTGGTTTCGTTTCCGTCATCGTCCTCCGCCACGAAATCCGCACAGACGAAGAAACAGTGATCGTCGTACTGCACCGCTTTTTTTCGGTGGAGTTTCTCAAGGCTCAGATCACCTTCAACGTCAACGAATTCCCCGTCAAGGGTCTGAACGGGCATGATGCCGTCCGCCGGCAGTTCATCGGATCCCTCCGTTCTCATGTCCACGTAATCTTCGACGGCCTTGAGGAACTGTTTTTTCTTTGCTTGCTGTTTCTTCTGTTTTTCCTGAGGATGTTCCTGATTGCTGTCGTCGTCCGGATGTTCGTCCGGATGTTCCTGGGCAAACAGGAGGAGTCCGCCGATAAGGGGTAACAGAAGAAAAGCCAGAAGTGTGTTTTTCATGTTCATGATTTGAAGTTCCGTAGAAATGATGAATCGATTGAAAACTCGATGGATAAACGAATATACATGAGGGATTATTCCATATATAGAGCCCCATTTGAACCGGCTGCGGCGGTCAGCAGCGAGTTTTTCTCTTCTCCGGCCCCTTATAAATCTTCCGTTGGTTACGGCTTTCAAACGGAACTTTCCCCGGAGAACCCGGTGCCTGATGATCCGGCCGCCGGCTGTTGCCGTGTTCGGCCATAACGGAAATGCGCGCCCGGTGAAATGAGAAAGGGAAACCTGTCCGGACTGCCACGGCCAAAACATCAGGTAATTCCTGTTAAAATGAGATTTGCTCTGGATCCGCAGGTTCAGCAGAAGGAACGCTTCTTTTAATTTCTGGAGGCGATCATGAACCTCTGGGAGATTTCCGGGCGGGAGTGGTCCCGGAACCTTGGTTTGTTCATTTTACGAATTCTGTTCGGTATGGGCATTGCCTATCATGGTTTTTCCAAGATGGGCGCAATGCCCGAATTTATTGAGGGCGTGGCACAGCTTGGCTTTCCCGTTCCCACACTGTTCGCATGGGCGGCGGTGCTTTCGGAATTTCTGGGGGGCATCATGGTGGCCGCGGGCATTTTTACAAGGATCGGGGCGTTTTCCGTGGGCGCAACCATGTTTGTGGCCGCGTTTGTTCGGCACGCGGAGGACCCGTTTTCCCAGAAGGAAAAGGCACTGGCCTATCTTGTGGTAGCGGTCTTTATTATACTCGCGGGTGCCGGCCGATATTCCCTGGATCGCGTACTGTTTGCCGGAACCAGGGAGGAATCGTGAGTCCGCGCCGGTTGAATACCCTCCATCCGAAACGTGCTGTTCGTGGTTTGCGTCGAGCGAATTCCCGCCGGAGCCTCGAGGTGGTGCTCTTACTGAAGGGACATTTCTGTTTCGATAGGGATCAATAAAATAATTTGCCCCGCTTGTTCGTTGTTAATATGAACCAGGACGGATCAGAGCCGTCATATTGAGAACGGAAACATGCGCAAAAACATGTTGACGTCCGGCAAAATGAATTCATATCAACAAGAAATGAAAAACAGGACCTTACACCGGCTCGTTTTCGTATGTCTCTTGTTCGTGTTCGGTACCGGTACGACACTCCCTGCCCAGCAATCGTCCACAAGCAAGGGAACCATTTCCGTCACACCCGGGTACGAGAAAATATCGGACCAGAAACGAATTCCGGTAAAGGTCACCATCAATCTGGACGAGGGTTGGCACATTCAGGCTCACGAAGTGTCGATGGAAGGGCTTGTTCCGACGGACGTCCGCGTGTCCCATCCGGAAGGAGCGTCGGTTCAGAAACAGATTTATCCCGAGACGGTGGAAATACAGCTTGAGGGGATGGGTTGGATTGAGGTGTACGAGGGAACCGTTGAGATTGCCGTTCTCGTGGAACTGGCGGAACAACCGCCGGCAGGAGAAGCCGTAGAACTGACGCTGGACACGGAAATTCAGGCCTGTGTGGATTACTGCCTCGCTCCGGATTCCTGGTCCCGGTCGATATCCATTCAACGAACAGAGGGGGAGCCGGTGCGAACGGATGCGTACGGGTGGCTCGAAGAGAAGCTTGGCAAAGACCTCCTTCAGGAAAGCGAAGACGGGACGTCATCTACCGGAATCGAAGAAGGGGATACGAAAGAAGTTTCGAACGAGCAGGGGGATTCGGCAGACGGTGAAGGGGGAATAAATTTCGGGGAGAAAGTGGAACAATCCCTGTTCTGGGCGCTTGTTGCCGCGTTTTTCTGGGGAATGGGGGCGAGCTTGAGTCCGTGTGTGTATCCGATGATTCCCCTGACACTGTCATACTTTGGGGCCCAGGGGGGAGAGGAGGGCGACGAGGAAGGAGGAACGGACCGATTCCGGGTGGTCTTCCTGGCGTTGGTTTACGTGCTTGGCGTGTCCCTGACGTTTGCGGCCCTGGGGGTCATTGTGGCTTTTGTGGGGGAGGGAATGGGAATTGCACTGGGGAACCCCTGGTTTGTTGGCTTTTTGGTTGTGTTGTTCGTGGCGCTGGCTCTGAACATGATGGGGCTTTTTGAAATCACCCTTCCTTCCAGTGTGCAGAAGATGGCCGGTAACAAGCCCGGGGTGTTCGGTGCTTTTGCGATGGGCGCCGTGCTCGGGGTTGTTGCGGCACCGTGTGTCGGTCCGTTTGTGGCCGCCATTCTGGCGTTTATTGCGACCGCCGGAAATATTCTGGTGGGCTTCGCCAGCATGTTTTCGTTCGGTCTCGGGCTGGGGATGTTGTTTCTGGTACTGGCTATTTTCGGCGGATCGTTTTCGTCGATGATGTCGGGAAGTGGAAACCTGAAACACGTGAAGACGTTTTTCGGCATCGTTCTCCTTGGGGTGACCCTCTACTTCGTTGATCTCTGGTTCGTCATCATGGGCTGGGGAGAGACCACGACGTGGCTTACGCCGGTACTGGCCGGATTCACCTCCGTGTACTTTGGTTACTGGCTGTTCAGCCTCTGCAGTGTCCATAAACAGGATTCACCGGAACCGTCTCTCGGTGGCATCGCCGGGAAATCCCTGGGTCTTGCCTCCTTAATAATCGGATTGTATTTTACGCTGGGCGGCGTTGTACAGAGTGGATTTTTGCTTCCGATGCCGGGGGTTTGGGAAGGGGGGCAGAAGAAGGAAAAGCAGGCGAAGATCGAGTGGATGCACGAGTACGAAAAGGGATTACAGGCCGCGAAAGAACAGGGCAAACCGCTGTTTCTTGATTTTTACGCGGATTGGTGTATTCCCTGCAAACAGATGGACCGAACGGTGTTTTCCGATCCGGAGGTGATCCAGTACGTCAACAAACATTTTGTGGCGGTTAAGCTGGATTGTACGGATACGGGGTCTCGAAACAACAAGTTGAAAAACGAGAAATTTGGTTCCCAAGCAATGCCGTATTACGCGTTCCTGGATTCCTCGGGGACCCATCTGAAAAATGTGTCGATTGAGGGAAAAGTGTCCAAAGAGAAATTTCTGGATCACCTGAGACAGGTGGTCAAACGGACCGGAAAAGAGGGGAACGACGGCGATGGGGAAAAATGAACACAAACCGGGTCCGATGACAGGGCTGAGACAGGGGAGGAACCCCCGGGAATGGGTGGTCCATTCTTGATTGTCCCGGCCCGATATATTACTATATTAGGGTATGCGAGATAAGGTCGGTGGGGGAAGATGTCTGGAAGGTATAGGACTCCCTCGGGGAGTTCTAACGGAGGAAGGAATCTTTCGTATACAATATGGACGTTACCCGTAAATGTTTTGTTATTCATCGTTCACTTCCCGATCAGGTAAACCATGAAAAAGTCTTCTCTTTTGTCATTGCTACTCGGGCTCGCCGTCATCGGCGTGTTTGTGTTTGCGTTTCCGGTGGAGTACTACGGACAGGAAGCGAGGTCGTCCGGTGAGGAGAGCAAATGGCAGGATCTCAAGAAGGGCGATCAGCCACTGATTGACAAATTTCAGTTTCGGCGTCTCGGCGAGCGTTACGCGGAGAAGGTGGAATCCTTCCAGACCAAGAAGTACCAGCTGGCCGCACGCACCCGGTCCGATGCCCTTGAGAAGGTGGGAAAATTTTTCAACAAGTTCCGTTCGTGGGTGAAGAAGGGAGACAAACGCCTCAAGCGAGTGGAATATCAGGGCATGAAACTTCAGGTGAAGGACTTCGACACCACAACCCTGAACATGAAGATGGACACCGGTTCGCTGGAGTTTGAATGGGAAGATGTCCTGGATCAGAAACCGGATTTCTTTGCCGCCGCACTGGATCAGGAAAAGCTAAAGAAAGACGAGAAACTGGCCCTCGGTATGCTGGTTCTGGAAACCACCGGTGATGCCTCCGGTCGGGAGATTCTTGGTAACGTCGTGAACAGATACCGGGAAAAAGAGGAATTTGTGAAGAAGTATCTTGCCATGCGGAAGGAGAAGCTTCCGAAGGAAGTGGATCTGACGAAAGCCCTGGACGTCAAGGACACTCAGAACAACTCCTCCGGTCAAAACGACAACAACGTAGACAAGGGAGGATCCTCCGGATACTTTCACAAGGAGCGTGCCAAGAAAGTGGCCCCGACACTGCTGAAAGCCGCCAATTACCTGGCCGTTAACCAGAACGAGGACGGGTCACACGGAAAGGACTCGCCCCGTGGCGGAAGTGTGGGCATGAAAGTGGCCATTACGTCCCTTGTGGGGAAATTTCTGACCGCCGCCACGATGGTTCGGCTTTCCACGGGACCAAAAAGTCTGACGCAGAATGACTTTGATTCCATGCAGATGACGAATCCCGAGATTTACAGCAGCTTAAAGCAAACAAATCTTTACCTCTTCCCGGCCGACCCGTCCAAGCGGGAGGACCGTCCGGACAAACTCCGGGACGTGTGGGAAACGCTGTACCGGATTGAGTACATCGCCTTCCTCTGGCAGATGCCGATGTTCAAGAACAACGAAGAGGCCCAGAAGGGGCTGAAACGAGAATTTGATCGCGCCGTGGACATGCTGTACAAGCGGCAGATCGTGCCCGGTGGCTGGGGATATTACCAGCGGATCAAGCAGGGCATGACCTTTGCCAGTTCCGCCGTCATCATGGCCCTGACCCATGCGCTCAGAAATGGGGTTCCGGTGAGCGGAGACCGTCTGGACAAGGTGAATGAAATGAAGAGCAAGGCCCTCGAGAAGATTCAGACCGATTTTAAAGTGAAAAAAGCACAGTACATGTATCGGCCCGGATCAGGCGGCGAAAACGACCGGTCCCGAGCCATCCGGGGACCGCTCGTGGAACTTTCCCAGATCAAGGCGAAGGCGCCCACCGGTGATCTGGAACTGGCCGTTGACAATTTCTTCAAGCACCGGAAATGGGTCGAGAAAGTAAAGGGGAAAAACGGCACCCACATCGGCACCGGTAACATGGCTCCTTACTATTACCTGTATCACCACTACTACACGGTTCGGGCCATCCGGCATCTCCAGAACAAAGACAAAAAGATGAAATACCTGGACAAGATCATCGAAATTCTCCTGGACGATGCCGAGAAAGTAAACGAGAAACAGGTGAAATACACGGATGCCCCGATCCTGGGCGAGCACGTGGTGGACATATACGGCACGGCATTTGGGGGACTTTCCCTTTTCTACTATGCAAGGACCCTTCCCGACGTAAGTGATCAAGGTTCTGGAGAGGGGTCCGGTGGCGGTGAACCGACCACGGACGATTAAGCCGGCCGCACCGGATCGGTTCGTTGACAGCGGTGCCCGTTGGTTGGATGATGACGGGATGACGGGTAAGATTTGAATAGGTTCCGGCCCGGTACGGGTTCCTTATGTGCCCGACCGGAACGCAAACGGGGTCGATATCTTCTTGTTCCGGGAAATGATTGTTGCCTGGAAACATTTTATGGGGACATCATCGTTTGTTGCCCAACCGATTTCATGAGGAATGGTTTGCCCTTATTTTATACATATATTTGAAATAATGCGATAATATATGCCATGAAGAAAAAATCACTGTGCTCAATCGTGCTGGGTTTTTGTGTGGTTGCGTTGTTTGTTTTTTCGTTTCCGGTCCCGTACTACGCACAGGATGCCGGCAGTCTACCGGGAAGTCAGGATCGGGAGAAATGGAAGGAACTGAAGAAAAGCGAGAAAACGAAGATCAACAAATTTCAATTTCAGCCTCTGGTCAAACGTTATGAGGATCAGGTGGAAGAATTTCGGACAAAGCGGTACAAACTGGCCGCGAAAACGCGATCCAATGTGCTCAAGAAGATGGGGAAATTGTTCAGCAAACTCCAGGGCTGGGTCCGAAGCGGAGATGATCGCATTCAGAAGGTAAAGTACAACAATATGCTCCTGACCCCGACCCGGTTCGGTCACGAGAAGTTGAACATGAAAATGGACACCGGGGAACTGGAGTTTTCGTGGAAGGATGTGTTGGACACCAAACCGGATTTCTTTGCTGAGGTCGTGAACCGTAGGAAGTTAAACCCGGACCAGAACCTCGCTCTTGCTTTTCTGATCATCGAAACCAATAACGCGGACAAAGGGCGTGAGTTGTTACAGGGCATGGTGAACCGGTATCCGAAAAAGCGGGATCAGATGAGGAAATTTCTTGCGATGCGGAAGGAAACCCTTCCGAAAAAGATCGATTTGTCCAAGGAACTCGACGTTCAAAAAGACGGTGAATCGGTCAACGCCGACCGGAAGAGATCGACGAGTCGTGGGGAATCCGGATACTTCAACCGGGATCGCCTCGAGGAAGTGGGCGCGACCATTCTGAAGGCGGCGCATTACCTGGAAAAACATCAGCACAAAAATGGTTCTCACGGAAAGGACCAGCACAAGGTGGGAAACGTGGGGATGAAGGTGGCAATAACGTCCCTGGTCGGCAAGTTCCTCACGGCGGCCACGCTCGTTCACCAGGATTCCACCCCTCAGGAAATCAATTTTGATCGTCTATCGGGGGAGGGGGCCGGCAAAGTTTTTGAATGCCTGAAAGATACAAATTTATATCTGTTTCCCGCCGATCCGGAGAATCGTGTGGACCGGCCGGAGGAACTTCGGGACGTCTGGGAAACTTTGTATCGAATTGAGTACATTGCGTTTCTCTGGGACTTTCCGTACATGAAGGAAAAGGCGGCGAAAGGCATGAAACGGGAATTTAACCGGGCGGTTGATCAGCTTTATGAGCGGCAGATCGTGCCCGGCGGCTGGGGATATTACCAGCGGATCAAGCAGGGCATGACGTTTGCCAGCTCGGCCGCCATTATGTCACTGCATCACGCGATCAAAAACGGCGTGCCGATCAGTGATGAACGGATGAAAAAAGTAAAGGAGATGAAGAAAAAGGCCGTGGAGAAAATTCAGAATGATTTCAAGGTGGAACCGGCCCAGTACATGTACCGTCCGGGGGCCGCCTCCGGAGAAAACGAACGGTCGCGGTCGATTCGTGGACCTCTGGTGGAACTGTCCCTCCTCAAGGCCGGACAACCCACCGGTGACCTCGAACTGGCAATTGACAACTTCTTCAAACACCGAAAATGGGTGGAGAAAGTGAAAGGAAGGAACGGGACCCACATCGGAACCGGCCAGATGGCCCCCTACTATTATCTGTACCATCATTACTACACAGTTCGTGCACTCCGGTACCTGAAAAACAATAAAAAACGGAAGAAATACCTGAAAAAGATCGGCACGATTTTACTGGACGACGCCGAAAAAGTAAGCGATGGAATGGTCAAATTCACGGACGCTCCCATCCTCGGAAAAGGGGTAACGGATATTTATGGCACGGCCCTCGGTGGCCTGGCGCTATTTTACTACGCCCGTTCCCTTCCGGAAGTAAAGGGTTCCGATCAGGGAAAAGCCGGTGGGGAGCCGACAACGGAAGAGAAGTAAAACGAAACGCAGGTCAAAACGCCCCGGCACCTCCAGGCCCGGTTAAACGTACCATCGGGGCCTCCGTGACTCTCTTTAGATGTCCTTCAGTTCGGGTCACATCGGGGGAACAGAACGGAAGCACTTCCCTTCACTCCTCCCTCTCTTTATTTTCCACACCACAGGGGCAGGTGTGTGAACATCCCTCTGCCGGTGATTGAACTCATTCCCCCTCCCTTCAGTCAAACGGAGAGCATGGCGAATTCGTATATTTGGGGGGATGATTGGAGAAAGAGTTCTTTAAAATTTACATTGTCCATTGCCAAATTAGGTAAGCCATGAAAAAGTCTCCTTTGTTGTCCATGATTCTCGGACTCGCGGTGATCGGGGTGTTTGTGTTTGCTTTTCCGGTGGAGTACTACGGTCAGGAAGCAAGGTCATCCGGGAAAGAAAAGAGCGAGTGGAATGAGCTCAGGAAGAGTGATCAGGCACTAATTGACAGGTTTCAATTTCGACGTCTGGGGGAACGATACGCGCAGAAAGTGGAGGCCTTCCGGACGAAAAAATACAAACTCGCCGCCCGGACCCGGTCCGATACCCTCGAGAAAATAGGCAAATTCTTCAACAAATTTCGGTCGTGGGTAAAGCAGGGAGACGACCGTATCCAGCGAGTTGAGTATCAGGGGATGGATCTCACGATTACCGATTTTGACCACAAGAAGCTGGAGATGAAAAAGGGGACCGGTGACCTCGAGTTTGACTGGGATGACGTACTGGATGCAAAACCCGATTTTTTCGCCAGTGCACTGGACCGAAGCAAGCTGAATAAGGACGAAGAGGTGGCTCTGGGGATGCTTATTCTGGAAACCACCGGTGATGCTTCCGGTCGGAAAATTCTCAGTGAAATGACCAGGAGACACCCTGACCTGGAAGATTCGGTAAAAAAATATATAGCGATGCGGAAGGAGAAACTTCCGGAAGAGGTAGATCTGACGGAGGTCCTGGACGTAGAGAAATCCAATGCCGACTCGTCCGGCGAGGATTTTCATGCTACGAAGAAAGACAAGGAATCGTCCGGGTATTTTAACCGCGACCGTCTTGAGGAGGTGGGAGCGACCATTCTGAAGGCGGCCCATTACCTGGAGAAACATCAGCACAAAAATGGTTCTCACGGAAAGGACCAGCACAAGGTGGGAAACGTGGGGATGAAGGTGGCAATAACGTCCCTGGTCGGCAAGTTCCTCACGGCGGCCACGCTCGTTCACCAGGATTCCACCCCTCAGGAAATCAATTTTGATCGTCTATCGGGGGAGGGGGCCGGCAAAGTTTTTGAATGCCTGAAAGATACAAATTTATATCTGTTTCCCGCCGATCCGGAGAATCGTGTGGACCGGCCGGAGGAACTTCGGGACGTCTGGGAAACTTTGTATCGAATTGAGTACATTGCGTTTCTCTGGGACTTTCCGTACATGAAGGAAAAGGCGGCGAAAGGCATGAAACGGGAATTTAACCGGGCGGTTGATCAGCTTTATGAGCGGCAGATCGTGCCCGGCGGCTGGGGATATTACCAGCGGATCAAGCAGGGCATGACGTTTGCCAGTTCGGCCGCAATTATGGCATTGAATCACGCGATCAAAAACGGCGTACCAATCAGTGACGAACGGATGAAGAAGGTAAAGGAAATGAAAAACAAGGCCGTGGATAAAATTCAGAACGAATTCAAAGTGGAACCGGCCCAGTACATGTACCGTCCGGGGGCCGCCGCCGGTGAAAACGAACGGTCCCGTGCTATTCGGGGTCCCCTTGTTGAACTGTCCCTTATCAAGGCGGGACAGCCCACCGGCGATCTCGAACTGGCCATCGATAATTTTTTCAAACACCGGAAGTGGGTGGAGAAGGAAAAGGGAGCGAGCAGACCTCACTCCGGGACCGGCCAGATGGCTTCTTATTACTACCTGTATCATCATTATTACACCGTTCGGGCCCTGCGCCACCTGAAGAACAGGGAAAAACGGAAGAAGTATCTGAAGGAAATCGGGCAAATTCTCCTTGACGACGCGGAAGAGATGGAGGAAGAGGACACGGTACGGTTCACGGATTCACCGTTTCTCGGCGAAGGTGTACACGATATATACGGGACGGCGCTGGGCGGGCTGGCACTGTTTTACTACGCCCGGTCCCTTCCGGAAATAGAGGAAGCCGATCAGGGAGGAGACGAGGGCGAGCCCACCACCGAAGAGTAGGAGAACGGGCGGGGGTTTAGAAGGGGAACGTTGTCCCTGCTGGAAGGAGGCGTAACTGGAGCAATGGTCGTCGGCGGTTCCGTGCACGCCGGAACCACGAAAAAGAGTGTCTCTCTCCCCCGCTCCCTCTATTATTCGTTAAATTGGTACTGGGGGTCTCGCCCTCTCCGGGCGAAACGGTGGATGAGCAAGGGGGTATGAGGGAATCCGTTCTCCGGATCTTCAGGATCGAGGTTATTTCTTAATTTCTTTGAGAAGCACTTCAATGCCTTTGTCCAGAACCCGGTCGCCCTGGGCGTACTTAATTTGCGGTTTTACCCGGATGTCCGGCTGGACCCCCACTCCCTCCAGCTCCTTGCCTTCCGTCAGGTTGTCCGCATCACCAACGGCAATTTCGAGTGTTGATCCATCGCTCATCTCCTTAAACGTTCCCCGTAAGACCGCTCCTTTTGTTTTTTGCCCCACAAGAGGACCAAGGTTGTTTTCCTTCCAGTGGTACGAGAAGATTTCTTTCGCCGAGGTGCAGGAGCCATCAACCACGGCAACAACCGGTTTGTCCCATGCGGGGTTCGGGTTTTCGTAGCCGAAAAGGTTCAGCACCTTCTCCATGATCTGGACCTTGCCTCCTCGCCCCCGGAGATCAATGATGAGGCCGTCCGCCTTCTGCAGACGTCCCTTAATGGCCGATGAGATTTCGGAATACATTGGTTTGGACATAAAGTGCCAGAAGTGTACGTAAGCAATCTTTTTGCCCGACCGTTCCATGATGCGGGTATCATTCATCGAGTCTTCCGCCAGATTGGTCCGTTCCGGGGATATCTCGACGGTTTCCCCGGAACCCATGGATTTGTGTCGAACCGTTAATTGGATGCTATCATCCCCGCGAATGCCGATAAAATACGAAATGTTCAGGTGCGGCCGGATCGGTTCGAGCCGATCACTGCTTGATGCAGGGGTCCCGTTAATGGACACGACTTGATCTCCCCGCATTATGTCCGTGTTACTTGCGGGACCCCAGAGTCGGCCCACGAAGTACTGATCCCCGTCCTTCATGAGCATTACCCCCAGCTGTTCGGCCTTCTCGGTTTTGCCCAGGATCGGATTCAGGAAATGCTCGGATGCGTAAGGAGTGTAGACACCGGTGTGAGAGGCGTCCAGTTCGGCAATCATCCGGTTGGTCAATTCGTAAAGCTGAGTCCGGGTTTGTACCTTTTCGGCTGTGTTCAGGACCTTTTCCAGGAGCTGGTCCCAGTTCACCCCGTGCATGTTGTCGTCGTAGAAGTTCTTGGCGTATATGCGGTGTACTTTTTTTACGTATGATTTGGCCTCCTGAGTGGAAACGCTGTCATCCTGCGCGACGGCGGGCGTTATTGTCGTACTAATAATGAACATCAGGGGCAGGAAAAGCCGAATCCAGCTATGTTTTAATCGATGCATGGGAGATGGGAACAAACCTGAAACGAAATTTAAGACCGGCAAAAAGATGAGGTGTAATTGTAATGTGTTTCGGGGGGAAATGAAAGGATTTTGTGTCCCGCCGGGAGCCGTGGAAAAACGGTGAAATATCTAATCCCAAAAGTTCGTTGTTAATGTGATAATGCCGGTCTCGAGGGGAAACGGAGCTTTCATTGGTTTGTGTTTTCTCTGAACCGGTTCAGGAGACCCTGAACATCCGATCTTATGAATGCGGAGGCGGGACCGGTACCCGTAAAATAAGGAAGGGAGGCGGGGCTTTTTTCTCCCCGGGAGGGCACCTCAACCGAAATTAATTTTGGGCCGGACCACCGTTGACACGACGTACGAAAACACCACGATCAATTGTTATCGTTAATATATAACCGCAGGAGACACTGCCACTTCGGGTGATCCTCCTCTTCGTTTTCAAAGAAGAGGAGGCGGGCCGGGTCGCGGTCACCCATCAGCCGCGCCGCTTCCATGAATCCGTCTCCAAACGTGTCAAATTCGTACTCCATTCGAACGGTGTTAAGCTCGATGCCGACCAGGTGAATAAGACATTCAAATATGTCGGATTTGGTAATGATGCCGTTGATTTTCCCCTCCTCCTCCACCGGCAGGGCGTTTATTCGGTGTTTCAGGAGGGTGGAGGCGACTTCCTCGATCAGGTTCATCCGATCCGTCGTAATCACGTCCTCCGTCATGACGTTTTCCACGGGAATTTCCGAAAATACCGGCTTCTCCTGTTCGATCGGGTGGATTCGTTTGAGGATATCGGATCGGGTGACGATCCCCGTTATTTGATCATCCCGATCCAGGACCGGGAATTGATCCACCTCTTCTTCTCGCATTCGTTTGAGGGTCTGGCTGATGTCCGCGTCGGGACTCGACGTACTGGCGGGGGAACTCATCCAATCTCGTACATGTAACATGGCGTATTCTGTTTAATTGAGTTCGGGTGAAACGGATCGATTTCGGTTATTCGCGTCCATCGGTGACCTCCGGATGATCGGGCGGCGTGTCCGGGGGAACGGACTCCACGAATTTATCGAACAGATCCGTTCCCGGGGTGGTCAGCGCTTCGAGTTGTTCCCGATGCTGTTCCGGGTCGTATCGGCTTGCCTCGGAGACCACACCTTCAACGAGACCCGAAAGCGCTCCCTGCAGGGCGTGAACGGCGGAGTGTGGGTGGAGCTCGTGTTTGTTTGTTAACGTTTCGTACGTCTCCCGTACTTCCTCGTTGTTTTGCACATATCCCAGGATAACCGCGTGCATGGTCAGGTGGAGGCGTGGGTTCCAGGTTTCCCCGGATCGGTCGTCCTGATCTTCCTCCACCGTAAAATATCCGTCGGGATGTGCTTCCATGGCCTGTTCAAGGTGTTCCTGTCGTTCTTCAGGAGAGATCATCGCTGATAAAAACGATCTGTTGTTTCTATAAGCAAAGACATCGTTCATTACAATATCCCCGATCTCATAAAAACAGCCGGGGTAGAATACTGTAACAGGTTCTTCGGAAAGAAAAAATGACCGGGGACATCAAGTTGACGGACACACCAAAAAACGAACTCGAACGAATTTTTTCGGGGGTCGTCGGGTTCGAAAAAA
>CAZOLI010000011.1:0-89318 GCA_964580675.1 uncultured Planctomycetia bacterium | reverse complement strand
TCGGGCTGGGAGTGATGGGTTTTCATGATTTTCTCACGGATCTCGAGATTCCCTATTCATCGGAACGGGCCATCGAAAAAGCGGAGACCGTGATGTCATTCATTGCCGAATCCGCTCGCACATACTCAAGGAATCTCGCGACATCCAGGGGTTCCTTTCCGTACCACAATCAATCCACGTACCAATCCCCGATGCGAAACGCGACCCGGACCACCATCGCTCCCACCGGTACCATCTCTCTTATTGCCAACTGTTCCTCCGGCATCGAACCTCTGTATGGGGTTTCGTACGACAAACGTGTACTGGGTGGTCTGGAGGTGACCAGTGATCGCTTTGTGAAGCACGCCAGGGATCGCGGTTTCTACTCGGAACAGCTGATGGAAACCATTAAAAACAGAACAACCATACAGGACCTTAAACAAATTCCGAAAGACGTAAAACCCCTATTTCAAACCGCGCATGATATTTCCCCCGAGCAGCATGTACGGGTCCAGGCCGCCTTTCAAAAACACGTGGACAATGCCGTGAGCAAAACTGTCAACCTTTCGAAAGATACCACAGCAGACGACATTCAATCGATTTTTGGATATGCCCGGGAACAAAACTGTAAAGGGATTACCGTTTTCCGGAACACCCATAACAAACAATCCGTGCTTGGCGCATCAGAGCGAAAAGAGGAATGTATGCGGTCCTGCGACCACGTTGTGGAATTGCATTCTTCGCCCGAGATGAAACCCTGAACGACGGAAAAGAAATTGTTGCAGAATTGCAACCCGGGGTGCTCAAAATGATGTATTCACACATTATTTTTTTTTTCTTCTCCCCTCGTTTCGTCGAACAACATTCCGAAAACGGTTCCATTTTTCCATTCCTTAACCAAAATTTTCTGTCATAAAATTTGCATTCATAATCACGGGAACATTGTTTTTTCTCTTGTTATACCGAGGAGGTCCCAATGCTTCGCATGATTAAATGTTATATGTGCCCGGTCAGCTTGGAGAACGTAAAAGAAATCGTATCTACGGACGTTATTCGAGGCATAACGGTTCGAGAATCCATGGGATACGGGTTATCGGAGGAGGATTCTGAAGAAATTGATTTCCAGAACCGAACGGAAATCGATGTCATCGTGGACCAATCCGCCGTCGATCAAGTCATTGACGAACTGGAAAAACTGGCCCAGAAAGAAGCATGTCCGATTGGTAAATTATTTGTCATTCCGGTGGAGGACGCCGTCCGACTGGAAACGGGCGAGCGCGGTCGTAGAGCAATTAAATAGACCGATTCAAAATATTCCGTCAGTTGCCGGGAAACAAATATCAGGATGCCGGCATATCAATTTCCCGTTTCGCACAGGGAAAGACGTTCACCCTCTGTTTAGACTCTTTTAAGTAGTGTCAGACTACATACCTTTTATATGGATATACCCACCGCTACGTTAAAGAGGCCACCAGAGGGAGACAACCAGCGGCGTGACAATCGCAAGCAGAATTTGCAGGGGCAACCCCACCCGAAAGAAATCACTGAACCGGTATCCACCGGGGCCGTAAATCATCAGGTTGGTCTGGTTGCCGACGGGCGTGAGGAACGCCGTACTCGAGGCCATCATCACCGTGATCAGGAACGGAAACGGCTCCAGTCCGAGGCGGACGGCGGCATCCACGGCTATGGGAATCATCAGCACGATGCTTGCGTTTTTGTGAATCAGGTTGGTCATCACGGCGGTAATCATGTAAAACACGGCGAGTATCCCGAGGGGGGGTAGAAGATGCGTATAGTCAAGAACGGTCAGGGCGAGGAACTCCGCGGTTCCGGTCTTTTCCATGGCCCGGCCCAGAGGGATCAGTCCGGCCAGGAGAAAGATGACCTCCCAATCCACCGCCTCGTGGAGATCATTCGGGTCCACACACCGGGTCACACACATGACGATCGCCCCGGCAAGCGCCGAAATGGCAATGGGCACCATCCCCATTGCTGCCAGAGCAACAACGGCCCCCAGGATGCCCAGGGAAAAGGTCATCTTTTCCTGCCTGAATTCTTCTTCCTCGATATCCCCGGCCACGATGAAGTTCCGGTTCTTCCGGAGCCGGTTTGCCGTGGTCTCGGTGGCCAGAAGAAGCAGTACGTCCCCGGCGTGAATGGTAATGTCCTCCATGCCCCTATGGGAGAGTTCTTCGCCCCGTCGAATGGCCATCACGGTGGCGTCGTACCGATCCACAAAATTGACGTCCCGGAGCGTCTGGCCCTCCAGAAAAGACCCCGACGGAATGACCGTTTCGATAACGGCTTCTCCTTTCGCCTCTTCCTCCAGTTTCTCCTCGGACACCCGGGCCCGGGACCAGAGTTTCACCCCCTCCGTGTCCAGAAACGTGAGCAGTGTGTCAATCTCCGCCTGAATGATCAGCCGGTCCCCCTCGCGCAGGGTTTTGATCTGCAGGGGTTCCATGAAATGCTCTTCATCCCTTATGATCCGAACAAGGTCAAATTCCAGGTCCGAACCATCAAGTGCTTCCCGAACGTTCTTCCCGACAATACTGGCTTCCTCCTCCAGCACGAGTTCCGTAAGAAACACGCCCATTTCGTACTCTTCGGCCAGGTCCTGTTCGGGATCGATTCGGTCCGGAATCAAACTCGGGCTGACGAAGATGAGGTAAAGGGACCCGATCAGAAGAATACAGATCCCGACCACCGTAAACTCGAAAAACCCGATGGGATGATTCAGGAGGTCCGCGGACATATCACTGGCCAGCAGGTTCGTGGAGCTGCCGATCAGGGTTAGGGTTCCCCCCATCATGGCGGCGTAGGAAAGGGGAATCATCAGTTTGGAGGGAGACGTTTTGAGTCGGCGGGCCATGTTCGACACCATTGGAATGAATATGGCCACGACGGGGGTGTTGTTGATAATACCGGCCGTCGGCCCGGAGAGTCCGGTTATGAGTCCGAGCTGTCGAAACAGGTTCGATCCGGACAGTTTGGTCAGCTTGTTCCCCAGGATCTGTATAAACCCGCTTTTCTGTATTCCCTCGCTCAGAATAAACATGGCCATGATTGTCAGCGTGGCCTCGCTCGAAAACCCACGGAGCGCATCGGCCGTCGATATGCCCGTACATTGCTGAAACAAAACCAGGGTGACGGGAATGCCGAGGGCGATGGCATAAATAGGAATCGGCTCCCAGAAAAATAGCCCGATCAACCCCGCGGCAAGCAACATCATAAAGATGATTTCCCGTGATAGTTCCGGACGTTCGTTTCCGGATTGCTTTTCTGACAGGTGGTTCCGGTCCTCTGTTCCCCCCTCCTCGACAACGGTGTGGGTCTTCTTTTCCCCTTTCCACAGTCCGGTTTGATTCACAGAAGATCCGCCGAGTCCCGTATTGGAAATAACGATGGTCAACAGAACCAGAACCGAACAGACACGTCCCAGACTGTACCGACACATAGATAGCGACAACTACGTTCTGATCATTCCGTCAAAATACAGAATATAGAGTCCGGCGGAGGAAATGAGGAAGCCGGTCAGTTATCCTGCTTCGCCCTGTTTTGAACAAACGGATTTGATAGTGTGATGGTTCCCAAATTATTGTTTTTTTCCACTCCCGAAATTTCAACTTGCTCCGACGTCAGCAGGACCCCCTCATTCCTCGGGATGGATTCGGGGAGGGACAATTGCTCGGCCACTCCGTCCGTCAACATAATTTGAACCGGAACAGCACGATTCAACGGTACGTGTTGAAGTCGAAATTCCCCATGCTCATCCGTCGTTGTGGAGACAAACGTCGGTGCATTATCTTTCCTGTAGGCAAAATTCGTTTCCTGAACCGTTTGAACCGTTCCGGAAACCGCGGGCACACGAACCCGGGCATTTTTTATCGGATCCCCATTTTTTGTCGTCACCCGGCCCGTCACCGTGGCCCCGGAAACCGGTGTTATGGCCTTGTTGTTTGACGAAAATTCCTCACGAATGACGAATCGATGCCGGAGCAAATACAGTGATTTCCGGTCGGATTCCCGGTCGTAAAGGCGGATTTGGCCCGTGATCCAGTAGTGACCGGGCTTCAACTTTGATACGTCGATCGGGTCAAACAGAAACGTTCCGTCATTTTGCTCTCCTTTCACCCGCTGTCCGTCCTCCGACTTCACGGGCTGTCCATTCTCATCATAAATTGTACAGGACAACTCCGTGTTTTCAATGCGATCTGAACCGGTTAACCCGATAAAATGCTTGGTTTTCGGGTGAAGAACGTAAAGGAACACACGAACCGGTTCTTCACTTCTCTTTTGCAGTTTGACGGTCACGTCCGGAAGATCCGTTCGATTGATCTGGAACCGCTTCTCCCGATATTTCCGGGCTGGAATGAGGTGCAATTTGATCTTTTTTGCATCCGGGTGTACTTTTCCCGTCGCTTTGCCGTGAGTGCTCCGGGAAATTTGTCCGGCTGGCCAAATGGGCCGACCGTTCTTATCCAGTGCGGTAAGCCGAACAGCCACGTGTTCCTGTATGGGATGACCCGTTTCCCGTTCAACAATGGTAAGTTTAACCGGAGTCATATCCGGGTTCTTCCTTCCCTCCTTCCCCTCACGGTCCACGGAAGAATTCTCGCTGACCGCCCCTCCATCTCCGTTATCGCCGCTTCCGCCCTCGGGCGTCTGTGTGGCGTCCGATGTTTTTCGATTCCCGGGCGTTCCTTCGTCCTCCGGTTTGTCTTGATTCTTTGACGATTCCTTCCCCTGCTTCTCTTCGTTGTTTTCGTTTTTCTCGATTGTACCGGAATCCGCTACATCGGCACCTTCGGTCGTTGATGAATTGGACCTGATCGTGGATTCTCCATCCTGTTCTGTTTTCTCACCCCGGCCGGGTGAACCCGAAGGTTCCTTCTTCGTCACTCCATCCGATTCCTCCTCCAGGTTGCTCCCTTCTGATTGCTCTGATTCGTTTCCCGGTTTCCCGGTTCCGTTTAATTCCTGGGTTTTCGGCTGTTTGTCATTATTCGTCGATTCCTCCGTTCCCGATTCCTTTTGTTCTTCTTCAACCCCATCATCCGGAACATCTGAGAAATCATTCGTTGAGGATGTTTCCGTACCGGTATGTCCTGTATCCCCGTCCTCTTCCCCGGCCTCCGTCCGTGACGAATCTAATCCTTCACCATCTCTTTCCTCATTTTTTGCGTCCGTCGGGGGGGATTGATCCGTTTCCTCTGTACCGAAATCATCCTGTTGGGTGTTTCCGCTATGTCCTTCTTTCGGATTCCCCACTTCATCAGTGGCGGATCGATTCTCCGACGACGAATTGGTAGACGCCGCATTGCTTTTTTGATCACGCTTCTCAGACGATTCGGGGTTCTCCTGATCTTTTTCTATTGAGTTTTCCACCCCGTCATTCGAACCTGACGAACCGTCGGCACCGGGGACATCCTCGTTATTAGAATTCCCGCTTTCCGTGGGGGAATTGGAATATGGGTCCTCTCCGGTTGAGGTCGGGTCGTGGTTTGAATCCGATGCGGTATCATTCTCCTCCTCTTTCTGAATCCCATCTTTTTCATCCACGGATTGGCTGGAGCGATTTTTCTCTGTTTCCGAAACCGGTTCTTTCCGGGTGCCCCGGTCGGAACGGCGCCCGCTGCCGTCGCCTGTCCGGGATTCGGCAGGGTCCTCCTCAACGCCATTCCGATATCCGGTTCCTGTTTCGCCGGTCACCGTGGAAGCGCTTTCACGTTGTTCTTTTGCCTGTGAATGGTCTGCATCACCTTCCGGTGTTCCACTGGAGGTTCCGAATCCCTGTTGATTTTTTTCGGAGGCGGCATCCGATGTATCCCCTGATCCCGATTGACGATCGGCCGGGTCGGATGATGTGGCACCCGGTCCGATCGACGTCTCTTTGTTCGTGGAACGATGATCCTGCCTGTCCGGGTTCCTGTTTGATGGTCTGGTGTCCGTCTCCTGGTTGTTACGGTGTCGATCGGATTCGGTGACTCTGGAAAGGGCTTTATTGGATCCGGGAGATGAGGTCGGCCCGGATGTTGTAAGGGAAAATTTTGGAAAGACCGGGAGAAGAAACACCGCGAGAAGGAGAATGAAAACGGTGTTCAACCCATACAGAAAGGTTCGTTCGGAAACCCTCATGGATTCTGGAGAGTACGACCTTTCCCCCCATAAATTTAGAACCCTGATGGCGAACACAGCGATATTTGGGACCACCGTGTGTATCCCCTTTCCAACATCATCATTTCAGATCCGCCAGATAGATTCAAGATCTGTTGTCTTAATCCGCAATTCGGCAGGAAAGAAGTTCCACTCCGTTCAGGTGTCCGAGGAAACGGTCACCGACGTCAACAGCACCTACGCCCTCCGGCGTTCCCGTAAACATAACATCCCCCGGTTTAAGGGTCGTCACCCGGGATACGTTCGCGATCAATTCCGCCGGTGAAAAGATCATTTGATCCGTATCCGCTTCCTGAACGACGGATCCATTTTTTGATAACGTAAATTCCAGCGAATCCGTGTCGTCCAGCAGATCCGATGAAACGAAACGGTCACCGATGTACGCAGCGCCATCAAACGCTTTACTTCGCTCCCAGGGGTGTCTCCGGCTTTTTAGTTCTCGCTGTATATCCCGGGCGGTAAAGTCGATGCCGAGCCCGATGTGGTCAACGAGTTCCATCGCCTTTTCCTGGGGTACGTCTCGCGCTCGCTCCGAGAATTGTAAAACCAGTTCGAGCTCGTACTGCAGATCCGCCGTGAACGACGGATACGGAACGGCGTTGCCCGATTCGACAAGGGCTGTTTCCGGCTTCATAAAGAACATGGGCTCATCCGGCACATCGCTATCCATTTCCTCCGCGTGATTCCGGTAATTTCTTCCGATACAGATGATTTTCATGGCAATACGGCAAAACACCACCAAAAATTGTGTTTCCCTGTATCATACAGGAACCGGACCGGACCAGCAAGAAAGGTTTGATTCTATTTTTAGATCCCCGGATAATGAGCCGGCGTTAATGCCTCCCGGTTACAGGGATCGGAACCGGGGAATTCCTTTTTTCTTTGGTTGGTTTCTTTCCTTTTCACCCGGAACAAACGAAAGATGAGAACCATTAAACCATCGGCTCTATTCCTGCTGTTTCTACTCAGTTTGCTTCTGTACCCGGTCACGCCGGCGCCGGCACAGGACTCGGATCTGCT
This sequence comes from uncultured Planctomycetia bacterium, assembly GCA_964580675.1. Classification (GTDB taxonomy): domain Bacteria; phylum Planctomycetota; class MHYJ01; order CAYXQY01; family CAYXQY01; genus CAZOLI01. The sequence continues at coordinate 82,139 of CAZOLI010000011.1, read as the reverse complement.
GAACCGGATGCAGAACCGCGTCACGAAATTTTCTCTTGATAACGGACTTACCTTCCTGGTCTTTGAGCGGCACAAGGCACCGGTGGTTTCCTTTGCCACGTACGTGGATGTGGGCGCCGTCAACGAACACTGGGGCATTACCGGCATGGCTCACATGTTCGAGCACATGGCGTTTAAGGGAACCCGAACGATCGGAACGACGAACTACAAAAAAGAAAAGAAGGCCCTGGAAAACGTGGATAAACAGTTTCAAAAACTGCTCGAGGAACGGCGGAAAGGACCCCGGGCGGACGCCGACCGAAAAAAGAAACTGCAAAAACGATTTAAAAACGCCCAGAAACAGGCTCAGAAGTACGTCGAGCGAAACGAGTACACCAAAATCCTTCAGCGGGCCGGTGGGGACAGCATTAACGCCGCCACCGGCGCGGATTTTACCGTTTACATGGCCTCTCTTCCGGCCAATAAAGTGAAATTGTGGTTCGCGATGGAGTCGGAACGATTTCTCAATCCGGTTATCCGCGAATTTTACAAAGAACGAAACGTGGTCAAGGAAGAAAAAAGGAGCCGGGAAAACAACCCGATCCGCGGATTACTCCAGGAGGTCATTTCCTCCGCGTACCGGAGCCATCCGTACGGGGTGCCGGTGATCGGAAACACATCCGACCTGAACACCTTTACCCGGCAGGACGCCCGTGAATTTTTTGAAACTTACTACGTTCCCCGAAACATGACGGTGGCCGTCGTGGGCGACGTAGACCCGGAAGAGATACGGGAACTGGCCGGATCGTATTTTGGTCGTCTGCCGGATCGGCCGGAACCGGAACCGGTGGACACAAAAGAGCCGGATCCCGGCGGAGAGATTCGGGTATACCGTGAATCCAACGCCCAGCCGTCCCTGATACGAAGTTATCAGATGGTACCGATTGACCATTCGGACTACCGGCCCCTGGACGCCCTTGCATCCATTCTCGGGGACGGCCGTACGTCCCGCCTCCACAGACGTCTTGTCCAGGAGAAAAAACTGGCCCGGAACGTATCCGTGTTTACCGGGTTTCCCGGCAATAAATTCAAAGGTCAGTTTGTTATTCTGGCTCAGAACAACCCCGACGTTGAAACGAGTAAGCTCGAGGCGGAACTGGACCGTGTGCTGGCCAACGTGCGGGAAAACGGCGTTACGGACAGCGAATTAAAAAGGGTGCAAACCAAAAAACGGGCCTCTCTGATCCGTCAGATGGACGACAACCTCCAGATGGGAATGAACCTCCTCCGTTACGAAGTCCTGGTCGGCAACTGGCGTTCGTACTTCAAACAGGTGGACGCCATAAAGAAACTTACGGCCGAAGACCTCCAGCGCGTTGCGAAAAAATACATCAAGCCCAATCGCCGTGTGACGGGGACGCTTCGGTCACCGGATCAATCCGAAACGTCATCCGGCTCCGGTGACAGGAAGTAAATCTCAAGAACCCACCGTGATCAACGTACTTCATTTAAAGCCTTCGAAAAGGACCAGAAAACAATGAACGTTCAAAACAACAAATTGTCACTTCACTCGTTGCTTCTCCTTCTGCCCGTCGTACTACTTGCCTGCACGGCCAACCCCTCCGGTGAGGAGAAATCGACCGGGAATCAGAAACGGAACAACCCCAAAAAGACAACAAGCAACCCGAAGGACGGGGAGACCGAGGTGCCGGACGTACTGTCCAAATCCCACATCAGGAACATGAATTATCCCGAACTTCGATCCTTTACCCCTCCGAAAGCAAAAAAACACACCCTGAAAAACGAGGTACCGCTGTACCTGAACCGGGATCCGGAACTGCCCATTGTCCGCTTACAACTGACCGTACGAGCGGGATCCTTCTTTGATCCGGAGGACAAAGTGGGGCTTGCACAGATCACGGGGGACGTTTTGCGAACGGGGGGAACCAATAACCATGACCCGGGGGAGGTGGACCGTATCCTTGAAGATCTCGGAGCGCAAATCGACACGTCCGTCGGCGACCGACGGACCACCATCACCCTTTCCTGTCTGAAGGAACACTTCGATCAGGTGTTCAAACTCCTCATGAAGATGCTGCGCAATCCAGCGTTTGACGACGAAAAAATAACGGTCCGGAAACGTCAGATGCGATCAAGCATCCACCGGCGAAACGACGAACCGAGGGGAATTGCGAGGCGGGAACTTGGATTCATGCTGTACGGCCGGGACAGCGTGTTCGCACGGGAGGCGGAGCCATGGAACCTGGAACGGATTGACCGGGATGCCATTCAGTCCTTTTACGAACGCCACTATCAACCGGCAAACTTCGCTGTGGGCGTAACCGGAGATATTGACCCGAAAAAAATGACGGAACGACTGAATGAAACCATAGGTAAGATGTCGAAAGGGAAACCGGTGTCGCTCGATCTGCCGCCGGTTGATGAACGGGAAAATCGGGTTGTTGGAATCGGCCACAAACCCGACCTCACCAAATCATTTGTGTACCTGGCGCACCACTGTCCGGTGGAACGGGGGGACGAGGATTACGGGGCCCTGACCCTGGCTTCCCACATCCTGGGATCGGGACAGTTTGCCTCCCGACTGTTCAACCGGGTCCGAAGCGAAGAAGGACTTGCATACGCCACAGGGGGCGGATTCCAGCCGAATTATGGGTATCCCGGATCGTTTTCTCTATACGTGGGAACCAAGTCGAAAACCACCACGGAAGCGATTCAGCTCGTGCTGGAAACTACCCGGGATCTGACGGAGGAACCCGTTTCAAAAAAGGAACTAAAACAGGCCAGAGACAGCATTCTGAATTCCCTTGTTTTCGATCTCACGGATCCGGAACAGAACCTGAACCGGCAGATGCGGTACGATGCCTTCGGCGTGCCGGAAAACTGGTTTCAGACGTTCCAGAAACAGATCAGGAACGCCACACGTAAAGACGTGCTCGAGGCCGCACGAAAATACATAAAACCCGACAAATTCGCCATCTGTGTGGTCGGAAACCGGGAAAAGATCGATGGGGACCTGAGTCAGTTCGGAACGATCAAGGAAATAGACATCTCGCTGCCGGACCCCCCGGAAAAATACCGGGAGGACAAAACAGACCAGGCGGAGGGTGACCGGAAAAAAGGAAAACACCACCTCAACAAATGGAAGAAGAAGCTTCCGGTATCTCGTCTTCAGGAATTAAAAGGTACCCGGCGCTCGTACGAACGGACCCTCAAGGGCCGAAACATCAAGCAGGAAATCGAGGAAGTCATCACCACGGACGGAAGAGGATATCAGAAGCTTCAGGTCCGCGGTCGAACCGTTGAGCGGATCATCAACGAGGACGGTGGTTGGCAAAAAATGGGCAATCGCGTACAAAAAATCGGCAATCAGGCGATGAAAAGAACCCGTCCGGTCATTGAACTGGAGTACGTGAACGGCCTTCTGCACGGGGTTGCCACCGACACATTCAAACCGGCATACCTCGGCACCAAGAAGGAGAACGAAACGAAACTGGTCAAAATCCGACTCTCCTCGGGTCGTCGTTCGTTCACGGTTCTTCTTCACCCGGAGACGTACCGGGTGAAGAAACTGCTCCTTCCCAGCAAATCCACCCCGGATCGAACCTTCGAGTTCGGTTCCTTCAAAAACGTAAATGGATTAGCCGTTCCACACAAAATTACGATATCAGCGGGCGGCATGTCCATGACCAAAACCGTCACGTCCTACGAACTCCTGAAGGAAGTGGACGACGAACGGTTTAAGAGCCCTGAATCCGGAAACGGCAACGGCCCGAAGTGAGAAAAACCGGAACGGAACCGAAGGGGTAGGCCCGGAAAGTTATTCCCGCTTGTAGAGCAGAAGGCCCTTCTCTCCTGTAATATAGGCGTGAGTACCTTCATCACCGGCGAACTCCACGGAGAGGAGGTCCTTGCTAAAACCGGTATCGGGGGCCTTCCATGTGCTGCCACCGTCACTGGTGATTAAGATGGTTCCACCGGCGCCGACGGCAATTCCGTTGTCCTTGTTATAAAAATCAACGCCCCAGAGAAAAGAACCGGTTCCGCTTTCCTGACTGGACCAGGATTTGCCCCCGTCCTCGGTCTTAAAAATACGACCATCCTGTCCAACGGCATACGCGACTTTCGGTGTTACGTAGGAAACGGACACCATGAAGTACCGTCCGGTTTCGACCTGTACGAGGTCCCAGCTACTTCCACCGTCCGACGTGCGGACAACCGATCCATTGTTTCCAAATCCTTCGGAGTACCCGACGGCGATGCCATTTTGGCCGTCCGCAAAATCGATGTCAAAAATCGGCTTTCGAGGCTTTGCTGGACGATTCCAGGATTGTCCGGAATCCGTCGTCATGAACAGATCACCGTCCGGGTGCGTTGGACCGAGTCCGGTACCGAGAAAGCCTTTCTTCTTATCGAGCATGTAAATGGCAAATACGGAGAATTTCCCCCCGCTGATTCTGTGGGGATTCCGGAAGTTTAGGTCTTTCCATTTCTTGCCGCCGTTTCCCGTGGCCATGACAACGGTATCGGTGCCGCTTCCCTGCTCCGGCTTGCCTTCTCGTACGGTCTTGTATCCGCCACCGGCGACCCAGCCGATGTTCTTGCTCACAAAATGTACATCCCGAAGAATCGCGTCGGTTCCGGTGTCCAGCTTATCCCAGTTGGCGCCCCCATCCGATGTGTGAAACACTGTACCGTTGTCTCCGGCGACCCAACCGACGTCTTTCTCCACGAACGACGCCGCCCGAAGATCCGTTCCCTCATCCAGCTGTGTTTTCTGCCAGCCGCTCTGGGCGGACAGAGAAACGGAAACAAACAGCACCAGGAACACACTCAGACAGAATACCGGCCACGAAGAATTGTTCATGACACACTCCAGTAACAAAAGGAAAACACAGGTAATCCGGGATCGATCCAGAAAGTGCCCCAGTGGTTCCGGTCAACGACGGAGAGTCGTTCTCTTCCCTCCCACCGGGAACCATGCAGCAATTCCCTTTTCTTGCTTATTCATTATAACTACGGTTTGGATCCCACACCGTTTGATCCGGTTCGTCTTTCCAGACGCTACCAATCTAATTGGCGAAGGCCATTCGGCTTCCGGACGAATGGAATTCCGTTTCACCTCCGCCCGAAACAGCAGGGAACCTGACCCGCAGGCGGTCCGGAATCCAGAGAATATATATGGACCCGAAGGGGCTCGAACCCTCGACCTCCAGGGTGCGATCCTGGCGCTCTCCCAAGCTGAGCTACGGGCCCGTTTTTCCGTCCTGAACAGACAGAATTCTACAGGGATAACCGGTATATTTCAAATTTTTTGTTTTCCCGCCTCCCCGCGAATTCCCGGAATTCATGGACGGCGTATTGGACCATATCTGTTTCTATTTGTTTCCTGATACCCCTTCCTTACCGGAGATTGGGGATTGAAACGGGAATTTGTCTCTCATATGCTGTTACCACTCTCATACAGAAGCATTATGGTTGACGGTATCCGAATAGGTCTTCGGGTGTTTATTCAACCTCATTATCAATTCATGACATAGCGCAGACAATCCGGGGCGGATCCTTCCTTTCCACTCTCCCTTCCCCGATCTCGTGCTTCTGTGTTTTTCACCAACCCCCTCGAGCATATTTCGCATTTCCTGAACCATGTACCGGCAGAACCCGGATAACCAGTTTCCAGTCACGATCCATCGTCAATGACCACCTTATTTTCCGGCAAACCGATGAACAAATCCCAGCTACAAACGGTACTTGATGATTTAATCGACGGCCGTCTCGGGTTTCGAAAAACGCGGGCGCTTACAACCGCAGCCAAAATTGACCTGTTCAGACGACTCTCCGGTTCTCCTCAAACCATGGAGGAAGTTGCCCGGGACGGGGAGGATCCAGAAATGCTTGCGTCGCTCTGTGATCTCCTCACCGGAATCGGTGTGCTTGAGAAGGAAGAGGATCGATACCAAACAACCGACGCAGCCGTGGAACTCCTGACGGAACAGGGAGATTACGGGGGCGAATCGATCCTGAAATATTATCACCGGATGTACGACATCTGGGGAGATCTGGAAACAGCCCTCGAGAAGGGCCAGGACGTGGATTTTGAAACGGATTACACGGAAACCTGGAACCCGGATTACGTGCAATTGATGAATGCCCGGGCCCAAACCCGGAACCGGGACTTTGCGGATGCCATTAATTCGTTCGTTGCGGACGGCGACCGGGTGCTGGATCTGGGCGGCTGTTCCGGTGCCTTTTCCCGGGCTCTCCTCAGGCAAAATGACTCCGTCGAAGCGGTGGTCGCGGACCTGCCCGAGGTCGTGGAGGAAACCACAGGATACATCGAGCGCGACGGACTGTCCGAACGGATGAACACAAAGGCCGTCGACGTGACGGATGGATCCTCGTTCGGCAATGACTTCGACCTGGCCATTGTTTCCTCCTTCCTCCATGTGTTCGACGAACCCATGAATCAATCCATCATCAACCGGGTTTACGACGCGCTAAACGACGATGGAACGGTCGTGATCCGGGACTACATCCTGGAAAATGATCGAACGGGACCGGACGCGTCCACCCTCTTTGCCACACAGATGCTGTTGACCACACAGAACGGACAGGTGTATTCCCGTGAGGATTTTATCGGCTGGCTCGGAAACGCCGGGTTCGAAATGGAGGAGTTCCTGGACCTGGATGAATCATCCAGCCTGATCATCGGCCGCAAACCCCGGTCCTGAACAAAGATAAAACCGTTTGACGGTCGCCGGATTCGGGTTGGTGTTCTCGTGTACTGAACTGCACGCCACCGGGTTCGAGCCACTCCCCCATCTACCGACTCATCAGAAACCGCACCAGCAGATACAACCCGAGAATCAGGCCCAGAACAAGAAGCGACAAATAGGGAGAGGACGTAAGGGGATAACCGGTATCTTCAGAAACGTTTTTGTTTTTGGTGTTCACCGGAACCCGGATCAATTTGCCCTTTTTCTTCTCCTTCTTCTGGCTTCCTGTTTTTGTTCGTGCATTATAACGCTCGGCCGTGTTTAGTTCCTGTGGCATATCGTAGTACACAAACGACAGGTTCTCCCGCTTCAGGACCTCCCGACGAAACTCACCGTCCACCACCGTCATCGTCATCTTCTTCAACAGATCCAGGGCCTGTTCCCGGGCCTCCCTCCGTGCATTCGACAGGACCTCGCGATTCAGCTCGTCCATTTTCTCCCCCCGCAAATCCAGTTGCTCCTCTATGGACAGCAGATCCTTCTTCTTCTCCTCAAAAGGATGGGCGAGTCGATTCTTTTTGGCCGCGAGGAGGTCAGAGGCAAACAGGTCCAGCGCACGGCCGTTAACCGGCTCCGGATCCCGCCTTTTCTTTAAATTGGCCATGAAACGATCATTTCGCCGGTTCCGGACATCGGCCAGACTTCCCCCGACCACGCGCAGGGGGCGCGGACCCGTTACGTTCCGGTGCAGTTCCTTCCCGGAGACCTGACGCTTCACGTGTTTCTCCGGCACCTCCGCGATCGACCGGGGACCGTCCGTCAGCATGTACACGATGTTGTGCAGTTTGCCCCTGTTGTAGGCCGAAAGCCGCATCGGCACGACCGGTTCGTCGGTCCGGAACCGGAAACCCATTGCCTGCACCTTGCCATCGTAGGTGGCGTCGTCCGGCTTCTCCGGATTCGCCTCCTTCATGCCGGGCTTCGGGTTGACCCCCGCCTTGTTCCCGACACGGGCTTTGACGGCCACAAAACACCATCCCTGCCGGATGTAATCATTGCAGGCCTCGTCCATGCCGTTGGGATACCGGTACTCGTGGTCGTTCATCCAGTTCTTCAGGGCCGTTGCACTGCCGGCCTCAAGCACGACGGTCTGATACATGCCGACCGCCTCCTTGTTTACGACGTCGACCTCGTCAAACGCCAGTTTATTTGATCCTTTCTTTTCCATCGATGCATCCGCGTGGAAGTCCGCCTCGGGTGAATTTAGTAATCCACGGCCGTGCACCCGCACAACCACTTCCGGTGGATCAACCGCGGCGGCGATATGGTCAAAGATGTTGTTGGGCACCTTCCGGAGGGAGGGGGTGGAGGGAAACGGAATCAGCATGCCGAAATCCTCGGCTTTTCCCTCGAACCCGGGTCGGACCACGAAGGATTCGACGTTGTTCCGGTGGAAGACGTACGTTTTCTGGGCCCCGGTCCGTTTGATGGCGTTCTCCGATTCCACCGTAACCGGTGGGACCATCCCGCAGGGATCGGCCTCCACCGGTTTCGACCACAGCACCAGTGCGGTCAGGAACACAAGAACAGGAAGCGGTACGAATTTATTTATCATGCAGAACCTCCGGAAAAATCACTTTTGTAATTCACGAAGTACCTTTCGGTATTTTCCCTTGTCCTCGTAATTCAGTGTTTGAAGAATATCCTGGACCTCGCCACGATCCGTGGCTTCACCCCACGCGCGAATCAGTGCAACGGCGCTGTTCGAATTCCCCGGCAAATTAACCCCGGCGGCCCGGGAAAATTGCCGGTTTCGAAAGTTCCGGTTAATCTGATTCCGGGCGGCTTTTTTGCCACGGTCATTGCACCAGAGGTACCAGGTCATCAATTGTTTTACAATACGTCGGGCGTCTTCCTTCTTCCAGTTGATCCCCGGCAGGAAGAGTGCGCCGCCCTTCCAGGGAACCTCGTCCATTCCCTGTTTGTAGGCGAGTTTGTCCTCCAGAACCTGGACGACGTTCTTGCGTTTTCCCGACGATTTCTGGGCAATGCCCCCGAGATAACTTGCGGCCATACGGCGAACCCAATTTTGGTCCGCGGAGGTCATCACCTCCACAAGCGGTTCGGGACCAATCTTCATAATCATGGAGGCAAAATCATTGCCGGAGGACGAGGAGGCTCCTCTTCTCACTCCTCGCCTCCGCCCCCCCGGAAACCTCCTTCCCCTTCTCACTGCCTTTTTTATGAGTTTTTTCACCAGGTCCACGGTCATATCTGCGGCGTCAAAACGGGCAATCTGTTTCTTCAGGGGACGAATCAGTTCGGAGGACCTGTTAATCAATGAAAAAAACTCCTTCAATTCATCGGGCGAGGATGTCATGCGTATCCGTGCGGCGGCCGCCCAGGTGCGGACGAGTTTCGGCTCGTCCGAATTGTTGTGTAATTGACGCAGGTGCCAGTCCACGGTGGATTTCCACGTCGAGGCACCGTCGTTGTCGTCGGTCGTCTTGTTGCCGTTGTTCTCGAGCCGCATGGCCAGTTTCGAAAGAGCGACAATGGCCCATCCCCGTCCGGTGAGATCCGATCCCTCGCGAGCCTCGTGAACGAGGTACGGAATGGCCTTTGTGCCGTACGACAAAATTTCCTTTAGCCCGGCTTCCCCCATGCCCGTTACCCGCATCCGGTTCATCACGTGGCGGAGTCCTTTTTCGGCTTTCCACGTGTCAAAACGGAACTGAAATTTCCCGGACGAAACATTCGAAACCCGAACAAGAGGAAGTGTCTTCTTTTGCCGGGGCACCGAACTCATCAGCACCACCGGGCTCTCGTACGACCGTCGAAGGGAGATCGAGTGTGTGCGAAAGCCATCTGACGGATCCACCGTTACGGTGCCGGTCTCACCGATGGGCGTGCCCCCTCGTTTCCTTATGGCCCCGGATGATTCCATCACCAGGTACCCGGCCTGTTCCCCGGTGTGGGAGGTTTCCTGATCCTTGCTGGTTTCCTCACGAAGGGTAAACCGTACCGACCCGGGCTGGAGGTTCCGATGGTGAAGCGAGACCGGGTTGCCGCCGTTTCCGGATTGAAGGGACGTAAACAGAAGCGGGGCCTCCGAGTACCGGCCGTGAAACGACCATTTGTATTCGCTGTGATTCACGCGTCTTGAAGGGGTCCGGTCCGCCTCAAACAGACCGCTTTCCATCTGTCCCACCCCCGTACCAAGAGCGACGTACCCCACGGACTCCTCCCCGTGCGGCTCCTCGGAGGCCTCTTCTTCCTGCAGAATGGCTGAAAATCTGTGTTTCTGGGTGGACGTAACTCGAACGACCACGGGATCCCGATCGTTCATGGTCTGAATCTGCGTGAGAACCACCGGAACTTCGGAAAATGCGTCCCCCGAAAACTGTTCATAAGTGGACCTGTGGTTTCCGTTTTTTCGCTTTTCATCCAGTTGAAACCGGTCCGCGACCATCCGCCGACCGTCCTGCAGATGATGGTTGCCCGATTCCACGACCAGGTACGACATCCGGATCCGGTCGGGTTCCCCGGAATCCTGAGCAACTCCCTGAACCGGCAGAAGAACATATGCGCCGGCAAGAAGCAGCACAAACAGTCCCGGACCCGACGACGTCCGTGCGTCCGAGGGAAGAATGAATCGAATTCCGAAGAACAGAAGAAGAAGCAGAACAACGGCGGCAACCGATATATACCGAAGGAGGGAATGGGCATTCGACACATTTCCGGAAAATCCCTGTTTCTTCAGGGGTTTCCGGATGACGGTGCCCTTCTTTTTCTCACCGTCCTTTTCCTCGGGACCTTTTTCCTGGGCATTGTACTGCTCGGGACGGTTCTGTTCCGACGGCATCTGGTAGTTCACAAACGTCAGGTTTTCCCTCTTCAGTACCTTCCGGCGGAACTCGCCGTCCACCACCGTCATGGTCATGCCCTTCAGCATATCAAGGGCCTGTTCACGGGCTTCACGCCGGGCGTCCGCAAGGGCTTCGCGATTCAGTTTGTCCACGTCCTCCCCGCGGAGATCCAGGTGTTCCTCGATGGACAGGAGGTCCTTTTTCTTCTCCTCGAACGGATGGGCCAGTCGATCCTTCCTGGCGGCGAGAAGATCGGAAACAAACAGGTCCAGGGCCCGGCCGTTGACCGGTTCCGGATTTCGGCGTTGCTTCATTCGTTCAATAAATCGGGACCGAATCCGCTTCGGCACGTCGTCCATGGTTCCGCCAATTAACCGTAACGGCAGCGGATTCGTCACGTTTTTGTACAGCTTCTCCCCGGAAACCTGTCGTTTGACGTGCTTTTCCGGCACCTGCTTGATGGAACGGGGACCGTCCGTCAGCATGTACACGATGTTGTGCAGTTTGCCCTTGTTGTAAGCCGACAGGCGCATCGGCACGACCGGCTCGGCGGTCCGGAACCGGAAACCCATCGCCTGGACGCTGCCGTCGTAGGTGGCGTCGTCCGGCTTCTCCGGGTCCGCGTCCTTCATGCCGGGTTTCGGGTTGACCCCCGCCTTGTTCCCGACACGGGCTTTGACGGCCACAAAACACCATCCCTGCCGGATGTAATCATTGCAGGCCTCGTCCATGCCGTTGGGATACCGGTACTCGTGGTCGTTCATCCAGTTCTTCAGGGCCGTTGCACTGCCGGCCTCAAGCACGACGGTCTGATACATGCCGACCGCCTCCTCGCTCACGACGTTGACTTCGTCAAATTCCAGTTCCTGACTACCTACGGCCTGTTTCCTCATCGCCCTATCTTTAGATTCCCTCTTTTGCACCACTCTTCTTCTCCGGATACGGGCCGTAACTTCCGGTGGATCAACCGCGGCGGCGATATGGTCAAAGACGTTGTTGGGCACTTTCCGGAGGGAGGGGGTGGAGGGAAACGGAATCAGCATGCCGAAGTCCTCAACCTTGCCCTCGAACCCGGGTCGAACCACAAAGGATTCGATGTTGTTCCGGTGGAAGACGTACGTTTTCTGCGCTCCTTTCCGTTTGATGGCGTCCTCCGACTCTACCGTGACCGGTGGGACCATCCCGCAGGGATCGGCCTGCACGGCGTCCGAAAGCAGTACAAAAAATCCAGCAACGAAAATCGTAATTATGGCTTTAATGTGTCTCATGGTTTGCCTCCGCAAATTCAAATTTCACTTTTATGGTGACTTTAAACGACGAGGATCCGTCACTGATTCTGGTGTGTCCGAGCGTGCCCCACTCTCCTTCTTTCTGAACCGTGAACCACGGTCCGTTCACAAAGTGAACGCCGTTTACTCAGTACCGCATCCATAGATGATTCTCAGCGGTTCGTTTGACGGCGCCGCTGAGTTTTGGTGGCGTGATGTCACCGGCGGTTTTGATGGGAATCTTCTTTTTCTTCCCGAGGGGCACACGCACACTACTGAACTGAAGCCGTACCTGCCCCTCCCGATCCTCCATCCGTAAGGAGAGAAGGACCGAGTCACGACGCAGTTCTTGGTTGAGCACGCGACGTTTCTCAGCCGGAAGACCGACACTCTCGGTATTTTTCAGAAATTCCTCCGTGTGATCACCGAAATACAACAGATGATCAAGCGGCCGGTTGTTTCGCGGGTTTTCGACCGCCCTGTACTGTTTCATTAGCGTCCTGAACCGCTGTTTCGTTAACTCCTCGACCGGGTGATGATTCACGGAACAACCGTTTTTGCACCGGGCCGCCTTCTTCGTTGGTGGTTCCGTTTTTTGCCTGTCCGGTTTCTGATGGCCACGTTTTTGATCATCAACCTGATCATCAGCGGTTGTTTTTTCTTCGTCCGGCCCGCCGGACTGCCCGATCCCGAACAGGACCATCGCGGTAATCAGGGCCGGTATGGCGGCCAGGACGACGTATCGTTTTGTGTTGTCCATGATTATTTTCTCCTTGACGGGTTCAACAAAACGTTCATTTTACTGTGGGTCGTTCGTTCTTTCTCCGACAGTCCATTAGTTGGGATTCCCCGGAAAAAAGTTCCATCGGAATCGCATCACGGATGAAAAACCGCGTCTCCGCCGGAGTGGACCACGGTTTCTTCGCCAGAAGGCAAATCCCGGTCACGCCAAACGACATCAAATCTATTTTTTTCGGTTCCGTGGACATTTGATTTTACCTTTTTATCGAATTCGTCCGTTCGTCCGGGGAACGCTTCGGACCAAACGGAAGGGACCCTCCCGTTATCCAAACGTACGAAACGCGAAATCGTTCATTCCGTCACCGAAGGGCAAAGGAATGGCGGTCGTGTGCCGTTTCCTGATTCCACTCAAACCGTTTCTTATCGTTCGTCTCTCCGGCAACCGGTGTCCGGGTAGCAAATAGGTGTCCCCCCGGATCCATCACCGAAAAAGAAGTCAATACCGGATGTCGTCGATGTCCTCCGTCATGCCGATCCGTCCGATGTTCTCGTCGAGCGTCCAGAATTCCCCGTTCCCGGCGGTCATCCCGAAGAACGGCCGCGACTCCGTGTGGAGTTTTCCGTTTTCGTCCGTAACCCCCTCCTGGACGGACGTATGAACGACCTTGGCCACGTGCAGGGTTCGATCCGGGGGAAGGGAATGTGTCGCGGACGTTTCGCATTCGAGAATTATGGGGGCTTCGGCAACGCCCGGGGCGTTGATTTGATCGGCCTCGTACCGTGTCAGGCCGGTTTTCTGAAATTTGTCGGCCCGCTCGGACGCGCACATATCAATAATGTCAAAAGCGTCCACCCAGCTGGCGTCCGGAACATTTAACGTAAATTCTCCGTGTTCACGAAGGAATTGGTGAGCCACCTGTGATTCGTTGGAGATGGCACTTTTGCGGGCCACACTTACCCCGACCCGCGGGGGATCCCCGCCAAGGACGAAGGTCCAGCAGATGGTTAAGTCGTCCCGGGTGTCCTCGTCCCCTTTTACCCCAAGAACAATGGCCGGCACCGGTGGAAGCATGGGGCCGGGCTCGGGAAGTGCAACACGATCAGGGGCATCCTCGGTCATGAGGTTGGGAGGGAAGCAGGTCGAATCCTGAAGGAATGTTCGAAAAGAACACGATCAACCATTTACCGTGCTCATGTCCGCGTATCGGTCGCCGGCGGCCGCTCCCGGGGGTGCCACCTCATTGAGCCGGTGTAGTTCCTCGTCGGTTAGTTCCACGTCCGTGGCTTTGATGTTTTCCTCGAGGTGCTCCCGGCGTGTCGTGCCAAAAAGTGGAACAACGTCGTCTCCCTGTGAAAGAAGCCAGCCGAGAGCCAGCTGAGCCGGTGTGATGTCCTTTTCCTCGGCGATTTCTTCAACTTTTTCGACCAGCTCCAGGTTCCGTTCGAAATTTCGGCCCTGGAACCGTGGGTTGTTGCGGCGCCAGTCATCCTCGGACAGGTCGTCCGGGCTCTGAATCCGTCCGGTCAGGAACCCGCGCCCCAGGGGACTGTATGCGACGAACCCGATATCCAGATCCCGAACCGTAAGCAGGATTTCGTCCTCGGGGAACCGGGTCCAGAGGGAATACTCGGTCTGAAGAGCCGTAATCGGATGCACACGGTTCGCTCGCCGGATGGTGCCGGATGCGGCTTCGGAAAGACCGAGGTATCGAATTTTGCCCTGTTCCTTCAACTCCGCCATCGCACCGACGGTTTCCTCGATCCGTACTTCGGGATCGACACGGTGGTAATAATACAGATCAATGGTGTCTACGCCGAGGCGTTCGAGGGATTCGTGACATGCATTTTTCACGTATTCCGGACGCCCATTTACGCCCACGAACGTCCCGTCCGGTTTTCGTTCGTTTCCGAATTTCGTGGCCAGTACCACTTCGTCCCGTCGATCGGCAATGGCCTCGCCGACGAGTTCTTCATTGGTGAAAGGCCCGTACATGTCCGCGGTGTCCAGAAAGTTCACACCACGATCAATGGCTTCATGAATGGTTTTGATGCACTCGTCCCGCTCCGCGGACTCGTAAAACTCCGACATCCCCATACAGCCAAGGCCGAGACGTGAAACCATCGGGCCATCGGAACCAAGCTGGACCTGATCCATATCTGAATCTCCAATTTGATGAACGTAGAATAGCGCCGGGTGGCCCCGGAACCCGGGGCCGGCGAACACGAACAATCCCGACCGGGACACATTCGCTGTTCGATGCCGAACACGGACAACACGACTCATATATTGTAGGAGGGGACTGGTGAAAATCAATGAATCAGAACAGCCCCTTCCCTTCGTGGATCGGTTACGAATTCCCGCGGGAAAACGACCGTGCCGGAACACGATTCCTTTTTGTGCAAGAACAAATTTTGACGTGATTAGGGCATCAACAAAACACCCGAAATAAACTCCAATCGATTTTTAAAATCGAAAGTGGGACTTAACCATAATCTATTCATGTGATTAGCAAAAAACTCGTGATATGGGGTGGTAATTTCTCGTTTGACAGGGCGTGATGAAATCGATAATATTTACACAGATTTAATTCAGAGTCAGACGAGCCGGACCGAGTTGATGGAACACAACCGGGGGATAAATCAAAAACAATATTCCATTAAACGTCGGATCAGAGGCTCGGAGATGATACCAGGCGCAGGGTGTTCAAAACGAGCACCGGAGGGAAAATTTTCTTGTTTCTAACCGTGCTGGAGGGGAAATGGGTGAAATGGATACGGAGCAGCGTTCTCGTATACTTTCTGAAGTCTCCAGGCAACTGGACGATCAGGAAACCTTTCATTCCTGGTTCGAGCAGATTTCCATTCAGGAAGAAGAGGGGAACCGAATCCGGGTTTGTGTGGAGAACGCCACGCAGGTTCGATACTTCCGGAAACGGTTTAAGGAACTGCTTCGGAACGCTGCCAGGCAGGCGCTGGATCGGAAGATTGATCTCGTGATCTGCGAGAAGTCGGAGGGGGATACGGAGTCTTCTTCACAAACACCGGACGGAGCCGGAACAGCTCCTTCCGGGGGGAGAGGAAACGGGAAGACGGTGGAGCAGCAGCCGAAATCAACCGGCACCCGCGCCGCCGCCCCAACCCGGCGGAACGGGAACGGTTCAACCGCTGCCGGAGAATCCGGAAAAACGGGGGAATCCCGAACGGAAGCGATCCGGGAATCGCTCAACCTCCGTCCGGGATACACCTTTGATAATTTCGTTGTCGGCCCCTGCAACCGTCTTCCCCACGCCGCCTGCCTGGCCGTCCGCAAGCAGCCGGGAAACGCCTACAACCCCCTCTTCCTGCACGGGGATGTGGGACTCGGGAAAACCCATCTTCTCCAGGCCATCTGCAATGACCTCATCGAGGAACGGGTCCGCCGGAGGGAATCCGTCAACATCATGTACCTCCCCTGCGAGGAATTCATCAATCATTACATCGACGGGGTCCGAAACAATTCGATTTCCGAATTTCGCGAACGAATCCGGGAACTGGACCTGCTTGTCGTGGACGACGTTCACTTCCTGGAAGACAAACAGGGCAGTCAGGAAGAATTCTTCCATACGTTTAACGCGTTACACAACGCCGGCAGTCAGATTGTGCTGTCCAGTGACTGTGAACCCTCTCACCTCGAATCCATCAAAGAACGATTGATGTCCCGGTTTGAATGGGGGCTAACCGTTCAACTGGACGCTCCTTCCTGGGAAACGGCCCTCCTGATTATTCAACAGAAATTCGAGAAAATGGGATTGGAGGTGGACGAGGACATTCAGAAATACATCGCCCACAACTACGCCGGCAGTGTACGGAAACTCGAAGGAGCGGTCTCCAAAATCACTGCCGGGTGCCGCCTTCGCGAAGAAGGAACGGTGGATCTCGCCGAGGCGAAGGAGTTGCTCTCCGAACCCGATGGAAGCCAGACGTCCGGACCCGTTGCGGTGGAGGAAATTCAAAAACAGACCGCCGACTTCTTCGGCGTGGACCACGACAGGGTCACGGAGGACCACAGGGGAAAACAGGTTACCGAAGCCCGGCACGTCGCCATTTACCTGTCCCGTCAGTTGACCAACCACAGCCTGAAGGAACTTGGCTCCTTTTTCGGTGACAAGAACCACTCCTCTATTCACTACGCCGTCAACAAAATCGAAGAAAAGATCGAAGACGATCGAACGTTTCGACTGAAGGTCGAACACCTCGAAGAGGAATTGAACAGCGACTGAATTCAGCTCCGGAACCTGGGAGATCGCTGAGGTCACGTGGGTTCTTCGGCCATCTCACAGGGACGGAGACCTCATGGCCCCCGAACACATCTGCCTTATGATTCCCGATCTCAAAGCAGGGGGGACCGAGCGCCAGTGTCAATACCTGGCAAACGGATTGCGGCGCCGGTTTTCCGTTTCCGTTATTTCTTTTTTCTCCGGCGGCTCCATTGAACAGGAACTCTCCAGTACCGAGGGAATTCGTCTCGAACGATCCCCCCGCCACAGCGGCACCGACCTTCTCCATCCCCTCCGGACCGCCGACCTGCTGAAGGACCTACACCCGGACGTGGTTCAGACCTTTCTTCCGCTGGCCAACGTCACGGGACTAATAAGCGGCAAACTCGCGGAGGTCCCGCGGATCTATACCGGTTTACGGATGTCCGGAGGAAACGTCGCCGAAAAAACACACTCCTTTTACGGCTGGCTGGATCGGTGGCTCGGCAACCGTCTGGCCTCCGGCATGGTCTGCAACGCCGAACGGGGAAAACTGGATTACGAACGAACCGGTTACCGGTCCGACCGCCTGCACGTCATACCGAACGGCATTGACGTGGAGCGGGTTCAGGAACAGGCCTCAGAACCGGCTGAGGTCAGGCTCAATCCCGATGAGGAACGAGTGGGGATGTTCGCCCGACTCGCCCCGATGAAGGACCCACAGATGTTTTTACGGCTCCTCCGCTACGCGATGGAGCGGCGTCCCGGCATCCGGGGATACGTCGCCGGAGCGGGAACGGATCAACAGAAAGAACAGCTTCGGTCCGCTATTCACGACCTCGACCTGGAGGACGAGGTTCATTACCTCGGCAAACTCGAAAATCCCTATCCCGTGATGAACCAGATGGACGCCGTGGTCTCCAGCTCCCGGTACGGCGAGGGCATGAGCAACACCATCATGGAGTCACTGGCGCTGGGGGTTCCCGTCGTCGCGACGGACGTCGGGGATGCCGGCGCACTTGTTCAGGACGGTCGGACCGGTTATCTCGTCCCCCCGTCATCTCCACGAGAAGGGGGCCGGGCCCTCCTCCAACTGCTGAAAGAGAGGGATCGTTACCGGCAGATGAAAAAAGGGGCTCGCGAACACATCAAATCATTCTCAAAGGAAAAAATGGTTGAACGGTACGTCGACCTGTACCTCAATCATCATTCATGATTTCGTTCCTGATGGCACAGGTGATCCTGCCATCCGGGTCGCAGTTTCGCACCGATTGGTCCGGACACTCAATGCCGACGTCGGATAGAAGAGGTCGCAACCGACACACCGGTAGACCCATAACGGAGGCCGGACAACCCTCCAGAAATCGCACAGGGTCAAAATCCGAATCCTGAATGGCGTATGCCCCGGCTTTGTCAAGCGGCTCCCCCGAACGTACGTACGATTGGATTTCATCTCGCTCGAACGTCCGCATCCGAACCGTCGTAACATCCGTCCCCGAGCGGAACTCATTCGTTTTCGAATTCACCATCGTGTATCCCGTTACAACGGTGTTTTGGTTTCCGCTGAGCCGCTCCAGCATCCGACGTGCTTCCTCCCGGTCGGACGGTTTTTCCAGCACCTTCCCACGGAAAATCACCACGGTATCCGCTGCAAGAATGATCCCGGAGAGCCCCCGTTCCAGGGCCGCTTCGGCCTTATCACGACTCATCCGTTCCGGATATTCCTCCGGAGACTCCCCTGTCCGCCGGGTTTCTTTGACGGAAACAGGCCGGACCTGAAAAGAACAACCCAGCAGGGTCAGGAGCCGCTTCCGGCGTGGTGAGGCACTCGCCAGAATGAACGGATTGTCGGGAGGGTGATCTCGCTTCGACGTCATTTTCAGTTCCTGTTACTGATGCCAGAATTATTCGATAACTTCCACCCGTCCATTTTACGAGGAGGCTACCTGACAAACGGACGCAAAGACGGACTCCAGGCGGTCCACCACCCGGTCAATCCGGTACT
This sequence comes from uncultured Planctomycetia bacterium, assembly GCA_964580675.1. Classification (GTDB taxonomy): domain Bacteria; phylum Planctomycetota; class MHYJ01; order CAYXQY01; family CAYXQY01; genus CAZOLI01. Next base: position 63,308 of record CAZOLI010000011.1, on the reverse strand, counting down.
TCCCCAGGACAAACACCCGTCCGTTCCGGCCCATTTCCTTTCGACGTTCCGGGTTGGCCAGCAGTGTTTCGATCCGATCCGCCAGACCCCGTACGTCCTTTTCGGGCACCAGAAACCCTGTTTCCCCCTCCTTCACCCCTTCCGGAATGCCGTTCATTAACGTGGAGACGACGGGTACCTCACACAGCTGTGCTTCCTGTAACACCAGCGCCTGACCCTCCTGGTCCCCGTTCGCCGCCGTCACGCTCGGCAGCACAAACACGTCCGATTGATGATACAGCGCCCGGACCTCCTCCTGTGTCTGCCAGCCGAGAAACGTCACGTGCGATGTGAGACCAAACTCTTCCACCTCTTTTTCAAGAGCCTCACGCTTCGGACCGTCACCCGCAATCCGGTAATGTAGGTCCCATCCCTTTTCCGTCAGTAAACGAACTGCTCTGAGGGCAAATGAAATCCCTTTGTTCTCGATCAACCTGGCGACGGACAGGAGTCGTCCGCCACTCGACGGTTGTTCCGGTTTCCGGTGGTACTCCTCCGGTGGTTCGAAGAGTTCCGGGTCAAGACCCTCGGGAACGATGTGCAAACGATCCTCGGGACACCCGAGAAGACGGAGTACGTTCGCCGAGTACGCTGTATTGGCCGTAAATGCCTCCCCTTCCTCAAACAGGTCATCGTACACATCCGATTCGTGTTCGAGGACAAAGGAGTGGAGATCGTACCCGTGGAACGAAACAACGATGGGGGATGAAAACGCCCCAAGTTGTCTCAATTTGTTCGCCAGCAATCCCTGGGGACCAAAATGACAGTGAACCAGGTCGTACGGGCCGCGCCGAAGAAACGGAACCGCCTGGAAAAGGGGCCCGTTCGAGAAAATGGAAAGTCCGTATTGAAACACGTTCACCGAACGCAACACCACCACGGGCCACTGGAAGAGCCCCCGAAGCATAAGCCACAGTCCGGAAAGGACGCGAACCAACCTGGAGGCCGGTAACTGTTCGATGTATTCGGTCCGTCCAATCAACTCGTCCGGTACGTGATCATGCCGGGCGGGTTCCGAAGCGGAACGCCGGGCAAACACATCCACGTCATGACCCCGTTTCCGAAGTTCCCGAATCTGATCCAGCACAAACGTCTCGGAGAGGCTGGGGAACCGGTTTACCAGAACGGCAATTTTCATGTTCCGCTGTCCCCGATCCCTTCCACCGATGGTTCGCCTTTCTCCATCAGGTACCCAACCCGTTTGACAAGCTGTTCCAGCCAGTTCATGACGTAATAACAGATCCGTTCGCCGTTCCCGGCCCGCTTCCAGGCCGTTTTTCCCGACTGCTCTCGGACAAACACATGTGGAAGTGTGGGCAGATACGTTTCCGGATCCGTCGAATCGACGTTCAGCTGACCGAAGCGGTCCGGGTGACGGAACGAAAGCTGATACATGCCCCGTCCGATGCGAAAATACTTGCCGTAAAGGTCCATCAACCGTCGCCTCGAGGGATGATACATCACGATATCTCCTTCGTAGCCCATCCGGAATCCCGCTTCATGAACTCGGGTCCCGAACTCCCGATCCCCGCCGGAGATCAGTTCACCGTCAAACAAACCGACCTCCTCCACGACGTCCCGGGTCAAAGAAAGACAGCAGGTGGGCACGTACTGTTTCTGTTCGAGTCGTTCCCGAACCTGAAACCCGTTCATCGATTCGTACCGGGATACAAGGGTTGAATGGGAATCCATAAGTTTCACCCGAGTCCCCAGGTAATCGATCGAGCGGCCGCGAAACACCGATGAAATGTTTTCGATCCAGCGGGGCCGAACAATCATGTCCGCGTCGATGAAGGAACATATAGTTCCCGAGGCCACCTCAATACCGCGATTCCGGGCCGCGTATGAACCAATTTTGTCCGGTTCCTCCGCCGGTTTGACAATATCGGGATACCGGCTGGCATACCGGTCACGAACCCGGCGGGTTCCGTCCGTGGATCCGTTGTCCACCACAACGACCTCGTATCGATCCGGGGAAACGGTCTGCCGTACGAGGCTGGATAGCGTGGCCCCCAGTCCAACCGGGCGATTCCGCACCGGCACAATGACACTAATTTCCGGAGGTTCTCTGCTGCTCAACGAATTTCCGCTTCGAATGAACCCCAATGACCTTCTTCCATCCCGTGTAGTCTATCGTACAATGATCACCCCAACAACCCTTCAGGATCCACGGGAACCGAAAAAGTAAAACGAAATTTACGCCATTTTTACATTTTACAATATGTGCGGTAAGATATAACACCAATGAAATCGGGTTTGCCGGGTTTGTATATCCTTTATGATTATAAGGAAAGCAGTCATATCGAGCGATGACACTTATAAACAACCGATATCGGATCCAGGAACAAGTGGGGGAGGGAGGGATGGGACGGATTTTCCGGGTCCGGGACGAGGTGGAGGAAAACCGTAGTGTTGTTTTAAAGATTATGCGGTCCGATCGGGTAAGTAAGGCCCGGTTGGATTCGCTCCGGAACGAGTATGAAATTCTCTCCGGCATTCATCACCCGAACATAGAGCAGGTTTACGGTTTTGGCCGGATCGAGAAGGGCCCGGACGAACTGGAAGGAAGCACCTTCCTTTCCGCGGAGTACCTTCGGGGGAATTCCCTGCGAAAAGAAGAAAAGAACCGCTCCTGGGAATCCCTGTGTGACGTTGTGGTCTCCATCTGTCGTGGGCTTCAGTTTTTACACGCCCGGGACCTGATTCATCATGACGTTAAACCGGGCAACATTATGGTACTTACCTCGTCCGATGAAACCGACGAGGAGTCATTAACAACCGAATTGATCAAACTCATCGACTTTGGCCTGGCCGACCGGCAGACGCTCTCCGGTGGAATGGAAATCAAGGGAACCCCCTCGTACATGGCCCCGGAGATTATTCGTCGGGAACCTCTCGATGGTCGTGTGGACCTGTATGCACTCGGGGTTGTCCTTTACGAGCAGCTGTCCGGAAAACCTCCGTTTCGAGGGGAGACGTCCGAGGAGGTCCTGCGAAAACACCTGAAAAAACCGGTATCGTCCCTGGAGCCCCTTGCGGAGGATGTACCCGCCAGACTCGAAGCCCTCATTCACAAACTTCTTTCCAAACAGCCGGGACGTCGACCATCGGGCGGAGAAATTATTCAGGCCCTTTCAGAACTAACGGATTCGGACTACCGACAGGAAACGGAAGAAACACTAAAAGGATACACGGTAAGTTTGAAAACCGTCGGTCGGGAAGAAGAACTGACATTTTTGAGGAAAAAGCTGGCAAAAACGTGTGAGGGCGAAGAGAACAATCGGAGTGTGCTCCTGGAAGGGGAACGGGGCATTGGCAAATCACGTCTTCTTAAGGAGCTTCGCATTCATGCTCAAATCAACGGCATCACAACCCTTCGGGGACAGGCAAAAGGAGCGGAAGAATCAGTTTACCAGCTGTTCAAGAAACCAATTAACCAGTTAATACGAAACCTGGAAACGGAATCGGACAGGATCAAAGAAGATGGACAATTAACGGTAAACGAATTTGCGCCGTACCTCGGAAAAATCATACCTTCTCTGTCCAACCGCTACGATTTTGAAGAACCTCCCGAGCTTGATTCAGAAAAAGAACAAATTCGGTTTCTGAACCAGGTCGCATCCTTCTTCGTAACAGCAGCAAAAGAGGAACCGATTCTCCTGCTCCTCGACGATCTGGCGTCGGCGGATGACATGAGCATCCGGCTTGTCAAATCCCTGATTCGGATAAGCGCCATAAACAACCCGGACCACCGTCTCCTTATCGTCGGGGCATGGCAGCGTTCCGGGGAAGGACCACAGGCAGACACATTCCGGAAATTATCCGAGGAGGGGTACCTCGACCGAATAACACTCGACCCGCTTTCGAACGAGGAAACCCGTGCCCTTGTAAAACATATGATAGGAGGGGACTCGAACGCCGTGATCGACGAAATCACCTCGAAAGCCGGTCCGGGAAATCCACTGATTGTCGAAGAACTGATTCGAATGTGTGCTGAAACCGACGTTCTGACGTTCGACCGGAATCAGTGGCGACTTGACCGGGAAAAATGGAAACTGATCGAGGCACCCAAACGAACCGGTGTTCTTTTGGAACAGCGCGTGGATCGTCTGTCCGATCGAACGGAATCCTGGCTTCTTCACCTGGTTCTGTGGGGAGGAAAAATTGCACATTCGGTCATGAATCAGATGTTTCCGGAGGAGGTGGTGCTTCCCGGGGTGGAACTGAACAGACTGGAACAGAAACAATTTATTGAACACGAAACAAGGGGGGACAAAAATTTCTATCACCTGACCCAGGACCGAATCGAATCCATTCTGCGGGAACGAACCGATACAGAACGAATCCACGATATTCTCGCCCGGCTCATGGACCAACTTGAAGAGTGGACGGAGGGGGAACCGGATCGTTTCCACACCAATGTGGAGCGTCTCGCCCGATTTGCCTGGGAACTGAACAGGGATGAAGAGTTTCGAGAATACGGTGTCCGCGCGGCCGAAAAAGCGGAAAAACGACATGCTCGAAACCGGGCCATCTGGTTTTACGAACGGATCCTCCAGCTGGAGACAACAGAGGAACGATCCCATGACCTTCATGAGAAACTTGGTACGCTTTCCCTTGACCAGAACCAGCCCGAAGAGGCCAAATCTCACTTCCGTCAAATTCTCGACGGAACGCCAAATCCGGATCAACGAATACGGGTCACACGAAAACTGGCGAGGGCCCTTCAACAATCGGAAGAACCGGATCAGGCCGAATCTCTTTACAAAAAGCATCTGGAGACCGGGGAACATCAAATCTCCCAAACCATGCCGGATGACGTAATTTATGAACGCATTAAACTGCTAACCTCCTTTGCCCGGTTTCTCTGGAAATTTCGCGGACGCCTTGCAGAAGCAAGCAAAAAATTTAACCTTGCCCTGCAACGGCTTGATTATCTCCATTCGTCGGACCGGAAAGAGCGACTTGAAGCAGACATCAAAACACAGATCACCGGCATCCAGATCAAACGAAACAAACTCGATGCGTCGCTGGACACCCTGAAGGAGTTGTTACAGTTTTACCGGGAGAACGGTTTGAAAGAGATGGAAGCGGAAGTCGAAAAACGAACAGGCAATCTGTATTATCGAAAAAATCAACCGGAACCGGCCCTCAACCATTATGAAAATGCTCTTGCTTTAAATCGCGACCTGAAAAACATAACGGGAAGAGCCAGTGTCCATCTCAACATGGGAAACACATTTTTTCAGGGGAAGAATCAGTTAAAAAAGGCGCGGAAGGAATTCAGAAAATGCTACGACATAGCCAGAACCACGGGGGACAAACCACTCACAGCACATGCCGGATTGAATCTTGGTTATATAGAGAAACATCTTGGAAACCTGGAACAGGCCGAACAATTGACCGAACGGGCGCTGGAAATCAGTGAATCACTGGATAATCAACGAAGACAGTGGTTTGGCTACAGCTATCTTGGAGATATACACTACGAATACAAAAACATCGAACGAGCATTTGAATTATGCCATCAGGCGGAACGACTCAGTGAGGAACTGGAACACCCCGGATTTCAATTTGGATCAAAATACCTCCGGGTTCGATTGCACCTCCTCCGGGAAAACATCTCCGGGGCCGAGGAAATACTGTCGGAACTGGACGAATTAAAACAGCACAGACAAACACATAGAGGTGAAAAACGAACCCTGGAACTAAAGGCAATGAAAGAACAAAAGGCCGGATTATTTCAGAAGGCATTGCGCCTCGAGAGAAGACTGGTTGAAGAAACAGCATCCGAACAATTTACGGAGGAAGACCAGGGCATACACAATTTGCACTCCGTATTGAACCTATTAATGACATCGGATTTTTACAGAGAGACATCGTTCCGGAACAATTACGAGGACCGGGTGGGGGAATGGCTGCAAACGGGCCTCGATCAGACGGAAGGAGGGGAGAGGTTAAAACGAAATATTCAACGGGAGTACATCAGCGGATTGTTTGAATACGTCACCGAGAACCGCCATTCCGGTGCACTCAAAGTTCAGGATGCCCTGGAACAGGCGGAATCCAGCAATTTCATCACTCTGGCCGATCGTATCCTTGACCAGTTTGCCCGAATTGAAAAACTGAGCAGTCGAGAGCGTTCCCCGGGAAAGCGAACCATTACACAGGAACGGGAACCGACCCAGGAGCCGGAACAAACCCGCCACACCATTCTATTCCGGGAATCCACATCCGGTAGCGAACGACAGGAGAAATTACCGGAATCCTCGGACGGGGACGAACTCCAGCGGGTCCCGGACAATGCCACCGTCACGTCATCGCACCTCCGGTTCTCCGTGGCCGGATCCGCCCTTGTATCCGCTATCAAGCGAATTCTGAAATCCGACCTGGATTTCGAGGAAAACCTGGAGGCGACAATTCAATCCGCCGCCGACATCACGGGTGCCCGATCGGGTTACGTCCTTATGGAGGCATCGGACGGCATCCGCGTCCTCGCCCGGACCGAGGTCCGGGAGGAAAACCCAAACTTGAACGCGGATTCGATCATTATTCTGGACGATGATCAAAACAAACCAACGGAGCACATCAGCAAAAAACTCCTTGATCGCACATTAAATCGGGACGCCCCTCTCCTGATACAGAATCCCGATCAGGACGAAACGTTTCGTACCCTTTCAAACATCGAGGATCTACGGTCCCGGTCCGTTATTTCGGTTCCCATACACATCGATGATGGAACCCGCGGCATTATTTATCTCGAAAATGATTCCGAAGAACACCCATTTGACGACCGTGATCTCCACCTGGTGGCCGAACTGGCCGACGAAATGATTCCGTATCTTGAGAACGTCCGGACACACGAAAACCAGAAAAAGGAACTCAAAAGGACCAAACGGAAGCTTGATCAACTTCAATCGACCCTGGAGACCCGATACGATTACGACAACATTATCGGCTCCTCTGAACCCATGAAGGAGGTGTTCGACCTGATGGACCGTGTCATTCCTACGGATCTTTCGGTGTTAATTGAGGGGGAAACGGGAACGGGCAAAGAACTGGTGGCACGCGCAATTCACTTCAATGGTCCCCGGAGTGAAGAGTCGTTCCTCGCCGTCAACTGCGCACGCTTCAGTGAAAACATGCTGGAAAGCGAATTGTTCGGTCACGTTGAAGGAGCATTTACCGGAGCAACCCGGGACAGACCCGGTCTTTTTGAACAGGCCGATGGCGGGACGCTGTTTCTCGACGAGGTCACCGGTATGAGCCCGGACATGCAGCAGCGGCTGCTGCGGGTGCTTGAAACCGGTCGCGTGCGCCGGGTCGGGGGCGAAACCGAACGGGAGGTGGACGTTCGCATTCTCTCCGCCACCAACGAATCCCTTGAACAGCTAATTGCGGAAGATCGGTTCCGGGAGGATCTGTATTACCGCCTAAAGGACGCGAAAATTTCACTTCCCCCACTCCGTGAACGACCGGAAGACATCCCCGACCTGGTTCAGTATTTTCTCGAGGAGATCGCGGAGGAACGAAATGAAGAGGTTAAGGACCCATCCCAGGAACTGCTTCAACTATTGCTTCAACGGGATTGGCCGGGAAATGTGCGGGAACTTCGCAGCAAAGTCCGACAGATGGCCATGTTCGCCGGTTCGAGAACCACCATAAAACCGGTCGATCTCCAGGAATCAAGTACCCATCTGTCCCTGGAGGAAATTCAGCGGGAGGAAACGGAGACCGACGACATTTCACCTGTTTCCCCTTCCGTATGGCGGGCACTTTCCCCTGAAGACAAAAAAGGACGTATTAAACAGGCACTTGAGAAAACGGGGGGAAACAAAACCAGGGCAGCCCGGCTTCTCGGAATTACCCGTCAGACCGTTTACAATTACATGCAGAAATTAAACCGGGAAACGGACACCGGCGGGAAGGCAAAACAAACAGAACACGTGCGGTCCGGTGACCGGAAGAAATGGAAAAACCTGAATCAATCGGAGAAACAACGTCGAATTCGAAGGGCTCTTGAGAAAACCGACGGCAACAAAGCCGAAGCGGCGGAGTTGCTCGGCATCACCCGACAGACCATTTATAACGTGATGAATTCCTGAAGAAGGATTCCCTTGTCCACACCCCAGACCCGTTCCGGTACCGGGAATTCCGACCCGAATGTGTCCGTCGTTATACCGGCTCACAACGAGGCCGACTGGATCTCCGGAGCTGTTGATAGTGCTCTGAACCAGCAATTCGTTTCGGTGGAGGTCATTGTCGTGGACGACGGGTCCACGGACGAGACGGCGTCGGTGGTTCAGCCTTACACCCGGAACGGGTACGTGCGATATATCTACCAGGAACAGAGCGGTCCGTGGTCGGCTCGAAACACCGGCATTCGATCATCAAGCGGTCGGTTCATCGCCTTTCTGGACGCGGATGATCGCTGGAAACCAAAAAAACTATCACACCAGGTACACCTGCTCCGGGACCGGCCCTCCGTCGCACTGACCATCACAAACGTCCGTGAAACCACCCCGGACGGCACCAGCATCCGTATCCACCGGCCGCAGATTCCGGTCCGAAAAAAAGCACTGATCCGGCACCTGTTTCTCGGCCGGATATCCGGCGTTACCTCATCCATACTCGTCCGGCGATCAATCGTTAACCGAATCGGCGGATTCGACGCGTCCCTCCGCCGTCGGGCGGATCACCTGTTCCTGATGGAATCGGCAACGAGAGGGAAAGTGTATCGAATGGACCGCGTTCTCGTGGAAAAAAAGGATCGTCCCGGATCAACGGGAGACGTTCTGGACCGGTCGAATCCCGAACGAGCGGTTTCGTCTCAGATGCCGTTCATCAACCGATCCGTAAAACAGTTTCCGTTTCTCGCAGAGTATCGGAACATACTTCTGGCCGATCTGTATCAAAACGCCCTTGTTTTGGCTCTTCGAAACAGTGACCGCAAATCCGCCCGGTCGTACGCAAAAAAAGCCCTCCAGCAGAGTCCACTCCGGGTGCACGTTCTGATTCTCTACCTTCTCCTGTTTATCCCCGTTTCTCCCCGTTATATAATAATGTGCAAACGAGCCATTGTCGGCAGGCGGTCCAGCGGCTGACATCACACCTAACACGCGAAGGCATACATGGCCAAAAATTCCGATACACTTCGAATCCTGGATCTGGGACGTCAATCCTATGAACCGGTCTGGGCTTTTCAAAAACAACTTCACGCAGCACGACACAGCGGGGAGGTTCCGGATTCCCTGATCTTCGTCGAACACGACCCGGTCTACACCCTCGGGAAGAACGGAGAAGAAGAACATATTGTGGGACCCGATCAGTTTCTCCAGGAGGAGGGAATTGAGGTATTCCGGATAGGACGCGGCGGGGACGTGACCTACCACGGGCCCGGCCAGATTGTGGGTTATCCCATCTTCGACCTTCGACAGCACCGGAAAAGCATCCGTTGGTACATGGAATCACTGGAGGAGGTTATTTTGCGAGTTCTGGAAACATGGGACATCGAAGGGGAGCGGGTGGAAGGACGACCCGGGGTCTGGGTGGACGGAAACAAAATCTGTGCCGTCGGGGTCCGCATCGCTCGCTGGGTCTCCCTGCACGGATTTGCCTTTAACCTCTTCCCGAACATGGACCATTTCGACGGCATTGTTCCCTGCGGCATCCAGGATGCGGGAGTAACCTCCGTCCGATCGCTTCTCGATCGGAAACCCGATCCGGAGCGGACCCGGCAAAAACTCACGGAGGCCGTGCAGGAGGTGTTCTCGTTCGACGCCGTGGAACTCGTCGAGGACGCCACACCGGATACGCAACAGCAGTGGGACGTACTGGTATAAGGCGGATTTTCAAAGATAAAAATAAGGATTTTGGGCTGATTCGTTGATGGGGTAGGAACCGTCGGGGGTTGTGCGTGATGCGTGAAAACAGCGGGCGATAGGCGATGGGCGGTAGGCGATAGGAACAAAACAACAAAAAATTAATTTAACGCAGAGGCGCAAAGACGCAAAGAACGGCAAACAAAAATACAGATATCAGAAACAACGAAAAATGAAGTGTCAGGCGTTACGAGTAAGGAGTAAGGAGTGAGGAGTCAGGAGTCAGGAGTGATGGGTTTAGGCGTTGATTCGTAGATTGGTTGATTTGTTGATTGGTAGATTCATTGATTGGTTGAGGAAAAAGGTGTCGTTCAGCCGGGGTGAAGGAAAATTAAATCACCAAAGACCGAGCCCCGACCGTGAGGGAGTGGGCCCTTTTCAAGATAAAGATAAGGATAAAGAGAACTCAGAAGGGCCCGGGAACATGACCTAACGCGCACTCCGCTGCACTTCGTGCGCTACAACAGAATCCATTTCCCGACGCAAAACTCCTGACATGAAATTACCGTGTTCGTTGTAGTGTACGGAGGGCGACACCCTCGCACGGAGTACACGTTAATTTTTTGTCGTTGGGGACTACTTTTCTTCAAAACCGTCATCGAAGCCACTCCGTGCGCAACGACGAACTTCCCAGCAAACATCACTTCCAGGGAATTTGTCGTTGGGTACCTAACGAAGAGTTAGCACAGTGGAGGCCCCGTTTGGTACCAAACGCGCGCTAATATACTCCCAATCACTTAAGGGTAAAGGTGAGCCTTCACAGTCGGGGTTCGGACGTCCCGGATGAACGATCAGAGCATTGTCTCACCAATGACATGCTCCGACGGGCCGTTTCCGATACGGATCCTCTGTTTCCGATCCTGGATGTGGAAAATCGATTTTACAGGGGGGATTTCCAGGGAATTTCGTCGACCCCCTCCCGCTGATTCACAACCCGGGCCAGGGTAAAAAGAAAATCGGAAAGCCGATTCAGAAACGGGAGAACGTTCCCGACGTCCACACCGTCCTCCTGAAGAGAGACCGTTGCCCGTTCCGCCCGACGACAGATGCCCCGTGCAAACTGCAGGCGGGCCGCGACGGGGCTTCCCCCGGGAAGCACAAAATTCTGAAGCGGCTCCAGGTCCTCGGTGTACGAATCAATCCATTCTTCCAGCTTCTCCGTGTCGGCCTTCCGAATGCGCCGCCCGACGGTGGACTGTTGCTCCCCCTCCTGGTCTCCGTCAGCATCCGGTTCCGGGGTGGCGAGGTCCGCTCCACAGACGAACAGAAGGGACTGAATCTCCCGTAATTTTTCCGAAATGTCCGTATCCTCACAGTGCGCTCGAACCACGCCGAGCAGTCCATTTAATTCGTCCACAGTGCCGTAGGCACGGACCCGTGGATTATTCTTGGAAACCCGCGAACCCCCAAAGAGATGGGTTCGTCCCTTATCACCGGAACGGGTATATATCTTTACCATGGCGCCGGTACGCGATCCAAATCAAATTCCTCGAACAGAAATCGCGGAATCACATCGACCTTGAGCAATTCGTTTGCCCCCTCACCGATCTGTCCGAGGACGGCATCCCGCAGATGACGTTCAATCCGTCCATCCTGGACGTATCCATAACCTCCTCCGTACTCAATGGCCCGTTCACAGACATGAACAGCTCCTTCCGAAGCCGTTACTTTTGCCATGGCCGCCCGTTTTTCGATCCGGTTGCCCTCGGTCTTGTGAAACGCGGCGGTGTAGGCGAGGTGGCGGCCGCTCCAGATCTCGTTGAGCATCTCGCTGAATTCCGCTCTGGCCAGGTCCTGATCTTTGAGTTTGCCGCCGAACATTTCCCGTTCGTGGGCGTACTTCATGATTTTCTCAAACGCTCCCTGTGCAACGCCGGTTGCCCACGCGGCAATGCCTATTCGACCGCCATTTAACATTTGCATGGCATTGCGGAATCCCTTGCCTTCCTCACCGATCATGTGATCCCCGGGAACCCGGTAATTCCGAAAGATCAACTCCGCTGTTTCGGAGGACCGGACCCCGAATTTATCGGGGATTTTGTGCTGTTCAAACGTCCCTTCCCAATCTTTTCGCACCAGAAACGCACTGATGGTGTCCGGCTCCCCGTCCTTCGCTGCGAGCACGAAGTAGGTGTCGGCACTGAGTCCGTTCGTAATCCAGTACTTGGTCCCGTTGAGCACGTAATCACCGTCCTCCTCCCGATACGTCGTGTCCATGTCTTTTGCGTCGGATCCCCCACCCTGTTCGGAAAGACAGAAGCAGGCAATTTCCTCACCGGAAACCAGAGGGGGTAGATATTGTTCAATTAGTTCCTCCGACCCAAACGAAAGTATGCCGCCTGCGGTGGTTCCGTGAATGGCAGCCCCCAGGGCCAGACCGGCGTCCGCTTTGCTGACGCTTTCCAGAGCCGCCATGTGGTAGGAATGGCAGACGTTCATGCCCCCGTACGTCTCCGGGGCCGTCAGGGAAAAGAACCCAAGTTCACCGAGTTCGTGAAATGCTTCCCGGTTAAATTTCTCCTCTATGTCGTTTTCGTGTGCCTCGGGGGCCACCTGATCGGAAAGATAATCCTCGAGGGGACCTCCCAGAAAATCGATGATTTGATCGAATACCTCGTCGTCGCGTCGCAGACTGTAGAGAACTTCTTCCTGATCCTCGATAAAGAATGACATCGGGAGGTGGTCTGAATGAGGTTCAAAATGAACGAAAATTACTATATCCTAAACCCGTTGGGAGGTCAAGAACCATTGATTGATAATCTACCATTTCTGGGGTTGTTCCCATGAAAATTCGTAATGTTCTGTCGGTATTTTTCCTCTTTGTCCTCGCAACAGGAATCGGTGCCCAGCCGGAACCGCCCGATCAACCCGACGACGGACCCGGTGGGGCAAACTATCAGCACGAGAGCATTGAAATGAATGACTACGGCTCGGGTGGTGATCAGTACTGGATTCTCCGACCGGCCAAACCCGAGCCGGACAGCGCCCCTCTCGTTCTTTTCGTCCACGGCTGGGGTGGTTTTAAACCGATGTACTATCGGGATTGGCTCAACCACCTTGTGAAGAAAGGTAACGTCGTCGTGTACCCGAGGTACCAGGCTTCGTTCCTGACCCCTCCCGAAAAATTTACCCCCGCCACCATAAACGCCCTGAGTAAGGCCATTGAACGGCTAAAGAAGGATGACAACATAACGATAAACACGGAGAACTTCGGCGTCATCGGTCATTCTGCAGGAGGGACCATCTCCGCCAACGTCACAGCCATAGCCGGTGATAAAGGCCTTCCCGAACCCGATGGCGTCATGATCATTCAGCCGGGACGATCACTCAACAGGGATAACGAAAACATCATCGAGGAACGATTTAAACTGGAGGACCTGTCAAAGATTCCCTCCGAAACAAACATGATCGTGATGGTCGGTGAGGACGATAACGTGGTCGGGAACCGAACCGCCCGAAAGATTTTCCGGGAAGCAACATCGGTTCCGCTGAAACGTCGGGATTTCATTATTGTCCGTTCGGATCGGCGGGGAAACCCGAATCTGATAGCGGATCACTTCAGTCCTCTTGCGATGTCGGAGAATGACGACGTAAAGAACCGGATTCGAAAAATCGTCGGACGGACCTTTATGGGAACGAACGCTCTTGACTACTACGGTTACTGGCGTCTTTCCGATGCGTTACTGAACTATTCATTTCACGAAAACAACCGGGACCATGCGCTGGGGGACACAGAAGCCCAGAGAAACATGGGCCGCTGGAGTGACGGAACACCGGTGAATCCCCTGACCGTAAACCCGAAGAACGTCATCCAAAAAGCCCGATCTCAAAAGGGAAAACAAAAGAAGAAGGAGAAAGAAAAAGCGAAGAAGGAACGGAACGTCTGGTAGAAAACCGGCCGCGCCCGTCCGAAAACACGAGTCTTCCAACCGGTCCTTGTTCCCGTGCGTCAGGCCCGGTTTTCCCGAACTATTCGGCGAAACCGCCGTTCGTTGAATTTTCCCTTTGACGCAAGTTCGTCCCCGACGTAAATCACCGGTACCTGGTTTTTGTATTGATCGTATAATTCCCGATCCTGTTCGATGTCGATGACGTTCAGGTCGATCGGGTGTTCATGGGCAATGCCGGAGATTTTCTGCTTGGCCTTATGGCAGAGCAGGCAATCCTCTTTGGTGTAAAACGTAACGGGGACACCGTCCTTTTCTAATGCCGTGTCATCTCCCATTTGATGTACTTTTTCCCATAAGAGATCCGCTATTTCCCGGTACGATTGCGAACGAGAAAACGACCGAATGGGCTCGCCGATCCGAACGGTCACCGATCCCCGGGCGGGGAAGGAGGCGTGCCTTGGCAGTATCCGGTCCATGCCGTCCAGGCGGATCGGAACCACGGGAACATTCATTTCACGGGCTATAATGCCGATCCCGCGGCGGAACGGGTTCATGGAACCGTCCACCGTTCGTTGTCCTTCCGGAAAAAAGAGAATGTTCCAGTCATGGTCCAGTAATTCACCAAGATATTGAAGGCTTCGCCGGTATCCACTCGACTGCGGTACGGTAAATATATTGAAGAAAATAGTCGTAAACTGCCACAGAAACCATTTCTGAAACCGGGTCCACGCACTGTTTTCGTCGATGTCAAAGAACTCCTCCCAGGCAGCAGGAGCCATGCGACTGCTGAACGCTCCGGGAAGCGCATCCATAATGGCCGGGGTATCCAGATGACTCTGATGGTTCGAGATAAATACGCACGGGCTTTCCAGTCCCTGCAGGTGATCACGACCGGTTACCTGAAGTTGGTACACGGATCGAAGAACCGGGAAAAAAGCAAATTCCTGGGCAAGGAACCGAGCTCCGTTCAGAATGTTGTTTCGCGTCCACCGGCGGTACCGGTCCTCCTGTTCGGTGCCTCCTTCCTCCACCTGTTCCCGAAGTTCCTCCACGGTCGTCGATGACGTGACCTCCTCCTCCACCAGGTCCACGTGCAGTTCCCGCTCCAGGTACGTAACGAGTTCCATGCGATCCACGGAGGAAAGACCGAGATCCGGGCCGAGGCGATCGTCCTCCGCGATTTCATCCGGGCCCCGGTCACAGACGGAGGAAAGTGTTTTCAGAATCGAATCTGTGGTTTCCACGATATCCGGGGTTGATTCTTCCTCATCCGTGTCCTCGTACCGCTCCCGAACCTCTCGCCGAATAATTTTCATTGTCGTGGTTCGGGGGAAATCATCCTCGGGCCAGACCTTCACGTCCTGAATTTTCTGGTTGTCCGACAGGTTGCTGTTTGCCGCATCAATGATCGTCGATGGATCCTCGTTCGGATCTTCGAGCAGCAATACGGCTGTAATTTTTTCATTCAGATACAGCACGCAGGAATCCTTCACGGAATCACGGCGGCTTAGCTCCTTCTCGATATCTTCCGGATATACATTCATGCCCTCCGAAGTGACGATCACGTTTTTCGTGCGCCCCCGTATGCGGAGGAATCCGTCATCATCAAACTCACCAACGTCTCCGGTTCGAAACCACCCATCCGAAAAGACCTTCTCCGTCTTTTCCTCGTTTTGGTAATATCCGGGAAATACGTTGTCGCCGCGGGCCAGTATTTCGCCGTCGTCGGCCAGCTTAACGTCCACCCCCGGCAGCGGTTTTCCAACCGTCCCCGGTTTTCTGTTCCCCGGATAATTACACGTCAGAATCGGCGACGTTTCCGTGAGGCCGTATCCCTGAAAAATTTCAATGCCAAGGTTTAACCAGAACTGTTCCAGTTCGGGATCAAGAGGTGCCCCCCCGACCACCATATAATGCAGGTTCCCACCGAACTTCCGGTGAACGTTCCGGAACAGCAAACGGCGCAGAAAAAACGGCAGGTTGTTCCCCGCGAACGACATCATCGATTTCAGTGTGTCCAGTTTTCCCTGTTCTTCAGCCCGTCGCAGGACACCGTCCCGAAACAGGGAAAGCAACCGGGGAACCACGGCAATAACATGAGGTGATTCGTCCTTTAGGCCCGCAAATATTTCCGAGGGCTTCACGGTCTCAAGATAGGAAACGCGGCACCCCTTTCGCACCGGAAACCAGAAACCAACCGTTTGCTCGAACACGTGGCTGAGCGGAAGAAGAGAAAGAAATCGAATCTGCTCCCGAATCGGTATTCGGACCGATTCCACGAGAGATTTCTGATTGGCCACGAGGTTCCGGTGGGTCAGTATGGTGCCCTTCGGGGTGCCCGTGGTCCCGGAGGTATACATAATTTCGGCGGTCGTCGACGGATCAATCCCGGAGGACGGCAACGTGGATACGTTCTGGTTGGAAATGGTTTCGTCCAGGGTTTCAAGCGTAATTTCGGGAATGCCTTCGTCAACCGGATCATTCAACCGGGACGTAAATAGAATTTTGCTCTCCGTCTCCCGTTGAACGGACTTCACGAACTGGAGGTTCGACCCCATGTCCATGGGCACGGCCGGTGATTTGTTCAGAATGGCAGCAAGATACACCCAGACCCAGTACGGGCTGTTGGGCCCCCAGATCATGACCGGATCCCCCTCGGACACACCCCGGGATTGGAGAAAGGAGCGTGTTTTCAACACGGCACGGAGAGTTTCCCGGTACGTCCAGCTAAAGGTGCGAAACCGGGTGCGATATCGAAGGGCCTCCACCTCCGGTCGGTCCCGGAACTGGTGAATCACCGAAAGAAGGGTTTCGGACGTTTTCGTTTGTTCAACCACCGGAAGGAACCTTTCTTGCTTCTCCAACAACGGAAAATATCGCGAACCCGTCCAGAGGAAACGGCATCCGGAAACAGATCCATGCAGACAAAAATCCCCTGATAAATGGATGACGTATTCTACGAATATTGCGGGATGTTATTCAAGAGGATGCGGGGGGATCCTTCGTGGTGTTTCCGTCGAAATTTACATAACAAAACTAAGGGCAATCCTCACCGTCCCGATAAGGGACGGCGAGGGCCCTTAGGATAAGGAGGGTGTTCGTTTGCGCTCGTGGGTCATTTTGGACCCTGTGTCGCCTGGCAAATTTTCCTGTTTTCCGTTCCCTTTCGAATATAATAGTACCGTAGAACGGGCAATTTGTCAAGGATTAAAAACCGGTTTACCGTAATATTTTGTGGATTCTGACCCCATCACTAAACAGAAATCCGGTCTATGACGATTAATAGGACGTTGTTGAGCGTTTTGAATTGGTTGGTTACCGGGGCATTTTCAGGGCTTCAAATGATCAACTCAAACACCGGAAAATCTATTTCGCAGCCCCGTAAGCATAACCGAACCGTCCCCACCCGGACAGAAAAGCAATGTTTTGTGAGCCTTTCTCCAATTTCCGTAGAACGGTTATGAACAAACAGGACATCCCCTCCCTCCGCACCTACGTGTTCCTCGGGATCGCGTTTCTTATCGGTCTTCCACTAACCGTAAGCTGTGGTCTGACAGGACCTCCTATCGAAGTTCAGACGGAATATCAGGACTGGGTGGCCACCGCTCAACCCATTGACGTGGACAATATTAAAGAACGATATCCACAGCTAAAAGGCGTGCTGATGACCGCCCGGGAATGGTGGGAATACCAGAAAAGACGGGATGAAGTCAGTCGACTTTCCAGCCGGGAAGGTGCAACACAGTTCACCATTCAGGAAGGAACGAGAGTTTCCATTGAGGTACCGGGAGAAGAAAAATTGACCCGTGAAGTCGTCGTGGACCCGGACGGGGCCATATCCCTTCCATACGTGGGGCGTGTCTTCGTCAAGGGATTGTCGTTTGACGAAGCCCGGAAAAAAATTGAACGCAAACTCGAGCAATTTCTCCGGGAACCGCAGGTTGTTCTGAACCTGGCCTCAGAGAGCGTCGGTCGTCGGGGAGGATTCCGGGATCGAATACGGGCGGGGGATATCACGGTTGTCGGGAAATCACGATCCGGAACGATTCCATTCACGGGAAACGAGGACCTGGTAAAAGTGATTGGCCTGACCGGCTGGCTGGACGAATCCGCCGAAATCAGGGGCATCAAGGTTTTTGTTCCCCAGGAAGGAAAAACCCAATCCAAAATCGTGGTCGCCGATCTGCACCGGTACTTCAAGTACGGTGATCAAACCCAGAACATAGAACTGGGCCCGAATTACGTGGTGTACGTGCCGATGCGCTGGACGGCCGGTAAACAGATCAATAAGGACCTCAATGTTCTTACAAATTTCCTCGGACAGTCCCGTCAGCTCGACGGCCTCATTCAGTACTTTGAGGACATCATTCCCGAACGGGAATAACAAGTCATCCGACTGTCACGTCCTCCCCGGACACAGGCCGTCCGCCTGCAATTAATCCGGTGCCCCCATTCTTTATCCACCGGGCATGGAGATTTTCTGTACCTCTCCTCCGGGGTCGAGTTCCACAAGAACCGGCCGCGGCAGATGATTCGTAAATTCAAAAAATTGTTCACTCGCCTCTTCGTCCCCGTTGAGGTGCTTTTTTAATTCCGTCGCGGAAAAACCGGGCCGTTCAATCGGTTTCAGAATCTGAATCTCTCCATCCGGGGAAATCTGAAAAATGGAGAAGTCCGCTTCATCCGGCACAAATTCGGCCATCCGCTCGAACAGCTGATCGAATTTCTTCCCCGTCCGTGCGGGTTTCAGAAGGTCTTCTTCCTCACTCATTGTTCCGGTCCCCAGAGAGATATTGCCGTGTCCAGGTATCGTTTCAACTCCGGAAGAAACGGATTGTCCTGCCATTGTTCTTCCAGACACTGTACTGATTTCCGATAATGGTGGATCTGGTCCTCCGGACCGGCGTTAAACGGGGCAAAAAATTCATCGTCGTTCTGACGATACCCCCGAATCATGTCCACAAGATTGTGAAGAAGGTCGGCCGATTTCACCATCATCGCCTGTTTGTCCATCTCCTGGATGCGGAGCCGTGCTCTCCGCTTTCGTTCTTCCCAGGGGAGGCTTCGGTCCCGTTCGGTCATCTGATGAACCAGTTCCGCCACGTTCCGGCCGAATCGATCCGCAATACGTTCTTCGGTCACGGATGTTTCTCCGGAAGTGTCCTCGATCACATCGTGAAGTAATCCGGCCGCAATGGTTTCCTCCCCCGCTCCGGCCCGGGCGAGAAGAATCGCCACGGAATAGAGGTGGGTCACGTACGGCGTCCCCGACACCTTTCGGTCCTGGTCCGAGTGGGCCTTATCGGCAAATTCCATAGCATCCTGCACGATTTCCGGATAAATCATGGTTCTCCCCCTACAAAAAAACAAGCGTTGACGCCCCGATCATAACGGGTCATGAACAAATACTGTTCGTCCTTGA
The DNA here is from genome assembly GCA_964580675.1 of uncultured Planctomycetia bacterium. Taxonomy (GTDB): domain Bacteria; phylum Planctomycetota; class MHYJ01; order CAYXQY01; family CAYXQY01; genus CAZOLI01. The sequence goes on along the minus strand of CAZOLI010000011.1, from coordinate 44,076 downwards.
TTCCGGGTGAATCACGATCCCCCACAGGAATACTTCTGATCAATTTCCAAAAGAACCGGCGGGGAAATGGTCCTCCCCGGCAAATGAAGAAAATATTTTATACTCGAGGGAATCGGGGTTCAAATTTCACGCGCCCACCCGGAATGATGTACTGGAATTACGGATGACGCGACTCGTCCATGAGTTTTTCCTTAAATGCTTCCGCACCATGCTGCCAGGGAAACCGGGAAGCCCGGGTTTCTGCATTCTCTCCGGCCTCTCGAAGCACATCCGGGTCCTCGTACACCCTTCGGAGAACTTCTCCTATCGAATCGGTGTCGGGCACAAAAAAGGGACATTCCCCCGACTGGTCGTAGGCCACGTCCGCAACCTCCCGCCACCGTCCATCGATGAACCATCCGCATGCGGTGGTCACCAGTTCCTTCAGGGCCGGGTGTTCCGTGACGGCGACGGGGGTCCCACAGGCGAGGGACTCAAGAACCCCGAGACCAAAGGCCTCACCGTAACTCGGCAGGACGTACAGGTCACTCCGGCGGTAAAGCTCCGCCATTTCGTTCTCGGACAGCGAGCGGGTGATCAATCGGATCTCCGGAACCTGCTTCCCGGTTCGATCCTCAATTCGGGACACAAGATCCACTTCCCAGGGATACGTGGTGTTGTCGGACGCGGCGGGATGTGTCTTTACGACGAGTCGGACACGGTCTTCGGCAGAAAAACGATCGGTGTACGCTTCCATCAATTCCAGAACCCCTTTCCGGCGGTGCTGAGGACCCACAAACAAAAATTGAAGCGGCTCATTCACCTCACCGGAACCGGCCTCTTCCTTCGATTTGTATACGTCCGGGTTGACCCCGAACGGAACATGCCAGAGGCGGTCTTCGTTCAATCCGGCCTGAATCGCCCGGTTGCGGACAAAGGAACTCGGACAGAGGTAAACATCCACGAGGTTCCGGTATCGCTCCACCCACGGTTCGGGAAGATCGGTTTCGTAAAGCACCCACGCAAGATTCAGCTTCCCTTCCAGCCGATCGAAGTTATTCGGATGATCCATCATAATCTCCACGTCGGCGTTCCGGGAGCGACCAAAGATCTTCTCCAGCCGGGAAGAGATTTCGAAATCGGATTGGTGGTGGAGCCCACGCTGAGGAGTGGCCGATACGGTGAGTCCGGTCCGGTCCAGGGCCCGGACGAACTCCCGATTTACCTTGGCCCAGGACACCGGTGAGGCAAAAAGTCCAATGTAATGAACGTGATCCGTTCGAATCCGCTTCATCCGCCATCACCTCGAATGATGCTGCAAAAGGAAGTGTTACGAACACGCCCTTTCGAAAGGAAATACCGTTTGAACTCCTCCGAACGAAACGTGTTATCACTGATCTCCCGCCGGAGGTGAAATTACACAACCCCGGGAGACGAATCAAACCGTGGTGGGAGGAGGGATGAATTTGCTATTTTAACCGGACGCGGAATTTCCCTTTCGACCTGTCCCGTTTCCCGGATTTAAGCTCCTCAATGGTGTCTCGAATTTCCGCGGCCCGTTCAAACTCCAGATCCTCGGCGGCTTCGTACATCTCCTTTTCCAGCCGGCCGATGATCTCCTCCATTTCCGCTTCATCGTCGTCCAGGCCCGCGAGTTCACGGGACACCTGTTCGGCCTCCAGTACCTGTTCAATGCCCGTTTTTATTTCCTTTTCGATGGTTTCCGGTTCGATGTCGTGTTCCTTGTTGTAAGCAAGTTGTTTTTCCCGTCGCCGTTCCGTTTCCTCAATGGCCCGTTCCAGCGATCCCGTCATTTCGTCCGCGTACAGGATCACGGAACCCTTAACGTTTCGAGCGACTCGCCCGATGGTCTGAATAAGACTGGTCTCCGACCGGAGAAATCCCTCCCGGTCCGCATCCAGAATCGCAACGAGTGTTACCTCGGGAAGATCCAATCCCTCCCGAAGAAGATTTACTCCCACGAGGACGTCGAACTCGCCTTCCCGTAACTCGTTCAGTATCTGGACTCGTTCAATGGTGTCGATTTCGGAGTGCAGGTATTTCGCCTTCACGCCTTCGTCCTGGAAGTATTCACTCAGGTCCTCCGCCATTCGCTTGGTCAGGGTCGTAACCAGAGAACGCTCGTCTTTTTCCGCCCGTTCGACGACTTCCTCAAACAGATCCTGCACCTGACCCTCCGCGGGCCGGACATCAATTTCCGGATCCACAAGCCCTGTGGGCCGGATGATCTGCTCCACGACGTCTCCATCGGTCTGTTCAAGTTCATAATCACCGGGGGTTGCGGACATGTAAATTACCTGGTTCTGAAGTTGTTCCCACTCCTCAAACTTCTGCGGGCGGTTATCCAGCGCGGACGGAAGCCGAAATCCGTGGTCCACGAGTGTCTCCTTCCGGCTTCGATCCCCGTTGTACATGCCGTGAATCTGCGGTATGGTCATGTGAGACTCATCCACAATGGTGATGTAGTCGTCCGGAAAGTAATCAAGGAGACAGTAGGGACGTTCCCCCGGTTCCCGACCGCTCAGGTGCCGTGAATAATTTTCAATTCCCTTACAGAAGCCCACTTCCTCAAGCATTTCCAGGTCGTATTTTGTCCGGGCTTCAAGGCGCTGAGCCTCCAGGAGTTTTCCGTTGTCCCGCAGTTCCTGAAGTCGTTCGTCAAGCTCTTTGCGAATTCCTTTTATGGCGCGTTCCAGCTTTTCCTGAGGGGTCACAAAATGCTGTGCCGGAAAGATGGTAATCCGCTCAATTTCCTCGACCCGTTCCTCCGATACAGGATCAATTCGGTAAATTCGTTCGATGTCGCGATCAAACATTTCGACCTTCAGGGCCGTCTGTTCATAGGAGGGATAGATTTCAATGACGTCGCCCCGGGCCCGGAAGGTTCCCCGCTCAAAATCGTACTCATTCCGTTCGTACTGCAAATCCACCAATTTTTCCAGAATCTCCCGTCGCTCACGGGGCTCGTCCCGATCCAGAGTCAGGGTCATACGCTGGTAATCCTTCGGTGAGCCGAGACCATAAATACAGGACACACTGGCGACGATCAAAACGTCTCGCCGGGACATCAGAGAACTCGTTGCTTTTAGCCGGAGCCGGTCGATGTTGTCGTTGATGCCGGCGTCCTTCTCGATGTAGATGTCCTTCTGAGGAATGTAGGATTCGGGCTGATAATAATCGTAATACGACACAAAATATTCAACCGCGTTATCGGGGAAGAACTCCTTGAACTCCGAGTACAGTTGAGCCGCCAGGGTTTTGTTGTGGGAGATCACAAGAGTCGGCCTGTTCACCTGTTCGATAACGTTGGCCATCGTAAAGGTTTTTCCGGAACCGGTAACCCCGAGAAGAATCTGATCCTCTTTTCCGTTTTCCAGTCCCTCCACGAGTTCATCGATGGCCCGGGGCTGATCGCCGGCCGGTTCCATGTCGGACTGAAGGTTAAAATCAGGCATAACGCAATCCGATCAGTTTCTGATCGGTCCGAACGGATAAAATTTCAATAATCCGGCGATGAACGACAACATATTATAACGGAAGCCGTCAATCGAAGACAGATTTAAAACCATTGACGGTTCCTCGCTGCGGACACCATAAACCGGATTCGGGCCGGGGAGCATCTTAAAAAACCCGATCCACGGCCGGTGATTTCCCTACAGATATACTCGGTGAACCCGGGGACCAAGGGTTGAGGTGATTTCATACGGAACGGTGTCGGCGGCTTCCGAAAGTTCCGTGACGTCAATGCGATCCCCTCCGTTTTCACCGATCAGAGTCACTCGATCCCCGACCTCCGGATCCTCCACCCCGTTCAGGTCAATCAGTGTGTAGTCCATCGTAACCGTTCCAATAACCGGACAACGGCAGCCGTCAACGAGCACGTCGGACCGGTTCGAGAGTGCAAACTGATAACCATCGTGATAGCCGATGGGAACGGTTCCCACAAGGGTCCGCTCTTCCGTTGAATACGTGCGGTCATACCCCACCGGCTTTTCCTCCTCAACTCCTTTTATAAACGTAATCTGGGAATGAAGACTCAGCGCGGGATCGAGGTTCAGGTCCACCTCCGCCAGCGATCCGGGTTGGATCCCGTAAACGGCAATCCCGGGGCGGACCATCGAAAAATGAGAATTCGGATACATAAATATCGCTCCGCTGTTGGCCGCATGTATTCGCTCAAACGAGATATTATGCTCTTCACACCGGTCTATGAACGACCTGAAACGACGAAGCTGTTGTTCGGTAAAACGACCGTCCGTTCCTTCCGAATACGCCGAACTGAGATGAGTGCACAGACCTTCGAGTTTCAGGTTGTTGTCGGATTTTATACGTTTCGCCATGTTCAGGGCGGTTTCCGGTCGTGCACCGAGCCTTCGCATACCGGTATCCACTTTCATGTGTACGGGGAGATGCGTTCCCTGTCGTTCGGCCTCGTTGGATATCACGTCCACCATATCCGGAGAGTGAAGGGTTGGTCGAATGCCGTGAGAAACCACCCAGCCAATCTCTTCCTCGATGATCGCCCCGAGAATCAAAATCGGGGCACGAATTCCGTGTTCACGAAGGTGAATGGCCTCGCTGCTGTCACCGACACCCAGCATATCGGCCCCGTTCTCCAGGCAGGTTCGAGCCACAGGAACCGCCCCGTGTCCATATGCATCCGCCTTGACCACAACAAGGGTTTCACAATCCGATCCGGCCTGACTCCGAATGGTCCGGAGGTTTTCGGCGACATGATCCAGATCAATCTCCGCCCAGACTCTGTATTTCTTCATTTTCGCACGAACAAAATATCGTTCCGGAAGAAACCAAATTCAATCCAGTTTCCCGTTTCTTATACGTGATTTCGCGCAAAATTGACAGCCCGGAAACACAACCCCATTCCTCCTGGACACCTGAAAACACCGGGAATTTACCGGATGTAAAACGAACGGTGCTACGAAATCAGAAAACAGGTCGTTCCGGAATCTCACGCATTAAAATCATTTTTTGAATAACGTACAATATGAATCCTTCTTGTTTCATGTTTCTCCCCGGTTTCCGGAGGGGACGGTAACCGGGAAATTGTTCTTCCACCAGGAACCTCAGGTAACCATCAGACAATGTCCGACCTTATTACAGGTGTTTCCGACATGCCGGGGTTTCAGCCCACCCCGGACATGACGTATTCCCGGCTCGGACGGACGGATCTCGAGGTGTCCACCGTCGGGCTCGGTTGCTGGACGCTGGGAGGCATCAAGTGGGGACCGGTGAAGGAAGACGACGCGATCGCCGCCATCCACGAGGGTCTTGACAGAGGAATTAACTTCTTCGATACCTCCCCGGTGTACGGAAAAGGACAATCCGAAATACGCCTGTCCCGGGTGGCGGAGGAACGCCGTGACGAAATGATCATCGCAACAAAGGGCGGACTCCGAATCGATCGGGACGGTTCGTACTACACCAACTACGAACCGTCGGCGATTCTCGAGGAATTTGACGCAAGCCGGGAACGGCTGGGAACCGACGTCATTGATCTTTACCAGCTTCACTGGCCTCCGGAGAGCCAGACCGTGGACGGCGCGTGGAACCGGTTACTGGACCTTCACCGGGATGGGGCCGTCCGGGCACTGGGCATCTGCCACTTTCCACTCGGCGACATCCGCAGGCTCCGGGAACTCGGCGGACTGGATGCTGTTCAGGTCCGCTACAACATGATTCAGCGAAACGCGGAGGAAAAACTCATTCCTTACTGCCGCAAACACGGCATATCCGTCCTCACGTGTACGTCCCTCGCCAAGGGTCTCCTCACCGCAAAATACGATCAACGCCCGTCTTTCGAGGAATGGGACAACCGCCACGAGGATCCACTGTTTGAGGAAGATCAATTTGATATGTATCAATCATTTGCCCGGGATCTGGACAAAATCGCACGGGATCTGGACGTTCCCACGGGTGCTCTCTCCCTGGCATGGACACGTTCCCGGCCCGGTGTCACCTCGGCCCTCGCCGGGGCCCGAACGGATCAGCAGGTCCAGGAAAACGCCATTGGTGGGGGACTGGAACTGGAGGAGAAACACCAGAAACAACTGAACGATCTTCTCGAGGATCACGGGTTCGATCGGCCGGACGACTCCGGAACCTGAATGGGTACTCACCGCCGTACTTGAATATGATTGTATCTCTTCAATAAACTGTTCCTGTACGCAAGTCACCCCGGTTCCTTCCGTGTGTAACGTTCGCCGAGCATCAGGGGTTTCGCACGGGATTCTCCCTCCAGTAGACATGATCCGGAGGTGAACCGGGTCCACGCATCACTTATTCTCGAATTCGTTCTGACCGAATATTCATTACATTTTTCTGGAGCAAAAAAGATGATTAGTGACGAACTCGTCGAAGCGCTGAACGACCAGATGAAACAGGAATTCCAGGCATCCGCAATGTACCTCGGAATGGGTGCCTTCCTTCGTGAAGAAAACTGGGATGGTTTTGCACGATTTTGTGAGGATCAATCCGAGGAGGAACGGGAGCATGGGATGAAAATTTACCACTTCCTGGATGAAGTGAACAAAACAATAAAAGTTGGTTCCGTGGATAAACCGAAAAAGGATTATTCCACGGTGATCGAAGTCTTCGAAAAAGCCCTCGAACAGGAACAGGAAAACACCAGAGCATTCAACGATATTCAGGAAATTGCCAGGCGAAACGACGATTATCAGGCCCAGACCATGATTCAGTGGTTCATTGACGAACAGATTGAGGAAGAGAACCACATTGAGGACATTCTGATCCAGATTCGTCGCCTCGGGGGAGACGAAAAGTTCCTGTTCGCCGTCGATCAGGAACTCGGCGCGGTCATCGACGACGAATAAACACTTCCCTGAACAACTAATATTCCCACGGCGGCGGGTTGCCCAGGCAGTGTCCCGCCCCACACGTTCACGTTACGGACAGGGAGAAACGTTCAAGGACACTGGGCGCTCCAGGGTTCTCCAACCGTTTTTACATAAATTCCCGGTGCCACAACTCAAACATCAGCAGCACCCAGAGATGATCCCAGTGGTTCTCCCGGCCGGACCGGTGCAATTCAACGAGATTCCGTACGCCGTCCGGATCAAAGTATTCGGCGACTGAACTGTTCGATCCGGTCAACATCCGGAGAACGTCCCGGCCCTGATCCCCCCGAAACCATTCCGCAACCGGGAGCCCGAATCCCATTTTGGGCCGGCGCCGAATTCGCTCCGGCACCAGGGTTCGGAATGCGTCCCGAAGGAACATCTTGGACTGAAACAAACTGGCTTTCTCCGAAAACGGCACCGAGGCGGAAAATTCCACCAGCCGGTGATCAAGAAACGGAGATCGAACTTCCAGGGAGTTGGCCATGGACGCAATGTCCACTTTTACGAGCAGGTCACCGGGTAAATACGTGTTCAGATCGGTGTAGGCGGCGTTTGCCGCGGGAGATCCCTTTCCGTTCATGTAGGCATCAAACAAATCAAGAACCGGCTTCTCGCGGTCGGGCTGATACGGATCTCGCAGGAGCCCGGCCGCGTCTTTCTCGTGAAAGAGATCAATGAGGGAGAGGTATTGATCGGCGGGCGACCGGGAAAGGGCCCGGAGAAACCGGACGGCTATGCGAGACGGGGACATCCGACGGTCGGGCATGGGCAGCTGTTCCAGAAGCGGTCCGATAATCCGACCGGGAAAATAATCCGTTCCCATAAACCGGGCATAATGAAGTCCCAGCATCGCCCGGTATCGATTGTAACCGCCAAAGCACTCATCTCCCCCGTCCCCCGAGAGGGCGACTTTCACCTTCTTTGACGTTTCCCTCGCGAGGAAATACGTGGGCAAAGCGGAGGAATCGGCAAACGGCTCCCCATAATGTCGAACAAGTTCCGGAAGAACGTCCAGGAAATCCGGGGTTAATCGGGATTCGTGGTGTTCCGTCCCCGCGTATTCGGCCATTTCCCGGGCGTATTCGGTCTCATCGTAACCGGCTTCGTCAAACCCCACGGAAAACGTTCGTACCGGTTCCTCGACGTGCTCCGACATGGTCCCGACGATGCCGGAGGAATCTATGCCACCGGAGAGAAAGGCCCCGACGGGCACATCCGCCGTCAACCGAAGTTCCACCGCTTCCGAAAACAGGTCCAGAAACCGTTTTCTACGGTCTTCTGAATCTCCGGAGAACGTTCCGGTACCGGGTTCGGGCACCCGCCAGTACCGGTTCATCATCACGTCCCCGTCCTGCCACGTAAGAAAACAGCCCGGTGATAATTTTTTAACGTTTTCGTATATCGTTTGAGGGGCCGGAATATATCCCAGAACGGCATAACGAAAAAGAGCGTTCCGATGTAGACGAAACGGAAGGTCGTTCACCTGATGAAGCGGGGCCAGTTCGGAGGAGAAAAACAGGTCTCCTCCATCCGTTCCGTAAAACATTGGTTTCTGGCCCATTCGATCCCGGTAAAGGTGCAGTTGCTGTTTCCGGGGATCCCAGAGAGCAAAGGCGTACATGCCCCGGAGCTCGGACACAAACGACGGTCCCCGCTGACGGTAGAGCGGTATGATGACTTCGGCATCCGTTTTCGTACGGAACGGATAACCGGTCTCCCGTTTGCTGTAGTCTCTCAGGGATCGGTAATTGTAAATTTCTCCATTATAAATTAGAACGATGCCCGTCTCCGGATCCACTATCGGTTCCTGTCCCGTGTCCGGATCAATGATGCTGAGCCGGCGATGACCCAGGGCAATGCCGTTCTGATGTTTCGTGGCTGTATTTGCAAAAAATCCACGGTCATCGGGCCCCCTGTGACGCAACTCCGCCATCATCTCACGTACCGCCGACCGGTCCCGGTCCCTGAGCGGGATATTGCGAATTATTCCGGCCAGACCGCACATTACCGTTGCTCCCGAATGGTGGTCAGATACAATTCCTGATATTCCCGAATCATCCGATCCATCCCACACATCTCCTCCACCAGGTGGCGTCCCTCCTGTACCATCTCACGCGTCTCCTCCCGTTCCGACAGGGAACGAGATATGGTGTTTGCCAGGGCTTTTGCATCGCCGGGCGGAACGAGACGCCCTGTTTTCCCCTCCCGGACAAGCTCCCCGACCCCTCCGACATCCGTGGCAATAACCGGACAACCCGCGGCCATCGCCTCCATCAACACATTTGGCAGGCCTTCCCACGCCGACGCCAGCACAAAAACGTCAATCGTGTGCATAAATTGCACCAGGTCCTCCAGATGTCCCGGAAAATGTACCCGGTCCGCCACCCCGAGATCGTCCGCGAGTGAACGGAGGATTGGTTCCCGGGATCCTTCTCCCGCAAGGACGAGGTGGATGTTTTCTTTCGGAACGAGTTTCTCTACGGCCTTTATGAGCATTTCCTGATTCTTTGCTTTCTCGAGCCGTCCCGCGGTTCCCAGGAGGTGGGCGTCCGCCGGAACCTGGGGAAGAAGGGGGTCCGAACCCAAATCGGAACCAGGGTTGTCGGCCCATCGGTCGACGTCAATACCACTGTAAATCACGTCACGGCGTGACGGTGGCAATCCCGTTCGTTCATCCTGCACGCCGTCCACGGCCCGGCAACAGGACACGAGGCGGTCCGTAAAACCGGCCAGAAAACGATCCACCCCCACGTGAACCGAATTTTTCCACGGATCGGTGGACCGCTCCGACGCGATGATCGTCGGCACACCGGCCAGCAACGCCGCCGTTCGACCATAGGCGTTGGCCGTAAACAACCAGGTGTGTACCAGGGAGGGCCGCCGTTTTTTCAACAGCTCCACCAGCTGGATCAGGGAAAGCACATCAAGTTTTTTCTCCTTTCCAAGCACATTGACGGGGATCCCGGCCTCGGACAGGTCGGACTGAAGTGGACCCGACCGGGTCAGACAGACCACAGAAGGAGAGAAGAGGGATTTATCAAGACCCCGAACGAGACGAACAAGCTGATGCTCCGTTCCTCCGGGATCAAGCGTCGCCACGATCTGTGTGATCTTCACCGGCGGATTCGATAATGCCGAACTGGCGTGCTTTTTTTCTGAGTGTGGTCCTTGTAATGCCAAGGGCCCGGCTTGCTCTGGTAATGTTAAATTCAGTACGTTCGAGGACTTCTTTTAGCAACATCCGTTCAACGGGTTGAAGGAATTGATCATAGAGGTCGTCTGACTCATCAAGGTCCTTCTCGTGGTCAAGCTGCTCCGCAAGGAGGGTTCGGACGTCCCGCTGAAACCGGTTCCGATTTCCGTTTGCCACCGAACGAACTTCTTCCGGAAAATCTCCGGGTTGAAGTTCTGAACCGGGAGATTTCGACACCGCATGCCGGGTGGCATTTCGCAACTGACGAACGTTTCCCGGCCACGAGTAGGACCGAAGCATTTCCATGGTTTCCTCGGGAACCGAATGCTGTTCCTCCCCCAACTCCCGCAGAAACGCAAAAACAAGTACCGGAATGTCTTCCTTCCGGTGCCGCAGAGGAGGCATTTCCAGAGACGACACGTTCAGCCGGTAATACAGATCCTCCCGGAATTGTCCCAACCGGATCAGTTCCTCAACGTCCCGGTTTGTCGCGGCAATCACCCGTACGTCGACCTCTATCGGATTACTTCCCCCAACCCGGTACAACGTGCGATGTTCAAGAAACCGCAGTAACTTGGCCTGGCTGTCCGGGGGGAGTTCGGTGATTTCATCCAGAAACACTGTTCCACCATCACCGGCTTCCAGTTTCCCGATGCTCCGTTCGTCAGCGCCGGTAAAAGCCCCCTTTTCGTGACCGTATAGTTCCGATTCAATGAGTTGCTCCGATAGCGACGCACAATCGACCGGGAGGAACTTTTCGTCGTTTCGATCACTGTTTTCGTGAATGGCGCGTGCCGCAAGCTCTTTTCCCGTTCCCGTTTCTCCGGTGATAAACACGGTGGTGTCGTTGCTGGACAACCGGGCAATTTCCGAAAAAACCTCCTGCATCTCCGAACTCTTGCCCACCATTCCCGCGTCGGAGGACAGAATCCCTTCCTCAACGTAGGACCGAATGTCGTGATCGTCCGTCACCGGTTCGAGAGCGCGTTTGATCACGTCCGATAGTTCATCAAGGTCAATGGGCTTTGTGAGGTATTCAAATGCACCCTGTTCCCGGGCCCGAACGGCTGTGTCCAGGGTGCCGTAGGCGGTAATCAACAAAACAGGGAGATCCTCGTACCGGTCCCGAAATGTCCGGAGTGCTTCGAGCCCGTCCATTCCCGGCAGTTTGATGTCCAGAAGCAGGAGGTCGGGCTTGCTTTCCCGGGCCGCATCGAGTCCCTCCTCGGCCGTTGGGGTCACCCGGACGGTGTAACCCTCTCCCGTCAGGAACCGTTCGTACGCGCTGCAAACCGATTCGTCGTCGTCCACTATTAGTATGTTCTGATTCCGTTCGGCCACGTGTTTCCGGCGTGAATTTCAGAAAACTTCCGGTTTCTCCAACAGGATATTAACACGAAAATTCACGAGAAATAGCTGATCCTGTTCGTAGAACTTCCCCATTTTATTACATTTCCCGTCCATCTTGAATATTCACGAAATTATGATATAAATTGAGTGGTGACAAACCGAATTCTCACGAAATAAATCAACTCGGCCTGTATTTATACGAACACCGTCAATGATTTCGACGGAGTAGGTGCCTGATGTCTCAATGGTCCAGCGAGGAACACTCGTTAAACCTGACGTACTGTTTGAACGTTCATCCTTCCTTTACCCTCGACCAGATCAAATCCTCCATAGAACGGTATACCCTTCCCCTGAAGGAACGGGTGGCCCCGGACCAGAAACTGGGTCTGGGACTCCGGTTCTCCTTACCGACGGTTGATGATCTCCGGAAAAACGAAAAAAAATTCAATGAATTCGTCTCCTTTCTTCACGAGAACGATCTGTACGTCTTTACCCTGAACGCCTTTCCCGCCGGTGAATTTCAAAACTCGAGCGTAAAAGAAGACGTATATCGTCCGACGTGGCTGGAGGAAGATCGCGTTCGTTTCACGAAATGGGCGGGGGAAATACTCTCCCGGCTCCTTCCCGAAGACATCCAGACGGGCACCGTGAGTACGCTTCCCGGTACCTTTCGCGAATGGGGAAATTCGGAAGCCACCTGGGAACACGTGATGGGCAACATGCTTCGGGTCGTATACCAGTACAAAAAACTGGAAGAAGAAACCGGAAAACGAATCGTCATGTGCATCGAGCCGGAGCCGTTTTGCACGTTCGAACGGACCCGTGATATTGTTACGTTTTTCGAGGAATATCTGTTCCAGAAGGGGGTCGAACAATACCGGGAGGCGTTCGGCTTCTCGGCGGAGGAAAGCCGGAACATGATTCGGAGACACACCGGCGTCTGTATCGATACGTCCCACCTGGCCGTCTGTTACGACGACATAACGGAGGCCATTGATCGCTTCCGGGACCTGGACATCACCGTTGGAAAAGTCCAGATCAGTTGCGCTCCCGTCCTTCTCTCCCCGGACGCCAAACCGGAAGGACGCAGAACCTTCCTGGACATGGACGAAACCCAGTTTCTCCACCAGACGTTTGGACGGGACGGAAACGGGCAACTGCACTCGGTGAAGGATCTGTCCGCTCTGAAAGGAGATCGACTGGAAGAGTGGAAAACCTTTTCCGAGTGGCGCACGCATTTTCACGTGCCGGTCTTTCTCGAAAAATTCGGGGACATTCACACCACTCAGGAAGTCCTGGTTCAGGCGGTTGACTATTCGTTTAAGAACAACCTGTGTTCCCACTTCGAAATTGAAACTTATTCCTGGAACGTCCTCCCGATTTCCACGAGGAAATCCCTGAACATCACAAACCTCGTGGACGTTCTGGAAAACGAGTTCAACTGGGTTGAGGATCGCCTGCGAACCAGTCAGTACGAATCTGTTTAACGGTAATCCGTCGGACGTTACTCTTCCGTGTATCGGGAATTCTTTGTTTGGGTGCTTCACCATCGCTTCATATTTCAACTCTCCCGGAGAAGGAATATAATTCCCTCGTAAGCAGGATCCGTGAGCGGAATCTGTTATAATATACCACGTAACCGGTTTCCCGGAAGAAACACCGTCCAATTCATTTATCACGGAATCACGGAAGATCATGCGCGTTTTGATCGCCGATGACGAGCAAACCATACGGACGACGCTCCGGGATGATCTGGAGGAAAAAGACCACGACGTAACCACGGTGGAGAACGGGGACAGTGCACTTGAGACCATTCAGGAAGAAGACGTGGACTGTCTGATCACGGACCTTCGAATGCCGGGAATCCACGGGATGGACCTCCTGAAAAAGGTGAACGACGAGTATCCGGAGGTGTACGTTCTTGTAATCACGGGTTATGGCACCGTGGAATCCGCCGTGGAGGCCATGAAAAACGGAGCATTTGATTACCTCCAGAAACCATTTCTGAACGAAGAAGTCGTTCTCCTTCTGGAACGAATCGAGGAATTTAAAGACCTTCGTGAAACCTCGCGAAAGTACGATGAACTCCTGGAATCCCGGCAGGAATTTGAGAATATCGTGGGAACCGGTCCGGAAATGGAAGAAGTATTCGAGACCATCTCCACCCTATCCTCCTCGGAGACCACCGTTCTCATTCAGGGAGAAAGCGGGACGGGAAAAGAGCTGGTCGCGGAAGCCATCCACGAGAATAGTCCCCGATCCGATGGGCCACTCGTAAAATTTTCGTGCGCGGGATTTCCGGAATCCCTGATCGACGCCGAACTGTTCGGCCACGAAAAAGGAGCATTCACCGGTGCGGTACAGAGTCACGAAGGACGGTTTGAACAGGCCGACGGCGGGGCCATTTTTCTGGATGACATCGACGACATGGATCTGGACACTCAGACCAAATTCCTCCGCGTCCTTCAGGAAAAAGAAATACAGAAACTCGGCGCGGAAGAAACCATCCCCGTGGATATACGGATTATTACCAGTTCGAAAGTTGACCTGAAAACTCTCGTGGACGAGGGTGATTTTCGTGAGGACCTCTACTATCGGCTAAACGTGGTGCCGATTTATCTTCCCCCACTCCGGGAGCGGAAGGAAGAAAACATTCCACTGCTTGTAAACCACTTCATCCGGAAGTACGGAAACGGGGACCAGTTTTCGGTACCGGAAGAAACACTGATGGCACTGCAGGAATACGACTGGCCGGGGAACGTTCGGGAACTGGAAAATGCCGTTCAGCGAGCAATTGCGCTTGCCGGTGAGGACGGTGTGCTGAAAAAGAAACATCTGCTACCGGACCCGTCCACCGGGAAACCGTCCGGGAAAACCGACACGAAACCGGAAGAGAACATGTCCCTGGAAGAGTACCTCGACAATGCACGGGAACGGTACGTCCGGCGGATTCTTGAAAAAACGGATGGGAATCGAACGGAAGCGGCGGAAATTCTGGGGGTCTCCCGGAAAACGCTGTGGAAGTACGTCAAGGAATTCGACATCGATCAGTAAATCTCGGTCACCGAACCCATATGCCCCTTTTTCGTTCTCCCGGGTGCCTGTGTCACGGTCCCGACATCCCCCGGTTCGTTTTCGAAAACCGGAATGATTCAGACCGTCATCCTCTCCCGGAGGTACTGTTTACTCTTCGTCCTCCACGGGATACTCCGGTCCACTGAAGGTCTCGGACAGGTATGGATCTTCCTCCTGACCGGTGTCCCGTTTTTCGGTGTCCTCCTTTTCGGCGGACTCATCCACCACCCGCCCCAGAATGATCTCGAAGTACGGCTCCTCATCCAGTTCAATAATTTCGGCGAACCGTTCACGAAGCAAACCTTTTACCTGATCCACAACGTCCTGAAACTTTGTTTTTTCCTGCGTGGAACAGGTTGCACGAATCCGAATTTTGTCCTCCTCGCGGTGACGATCAATCAGCACCTTCACGCTTACGTCATAAATCTCCGCAAGACTTTCAACGGCGCGTTCCAGCGTCTCCTCGGCCGCTTTTACGGAAACGAGAAATTCCCCGTCGTCCGTTTCCTTTCGAATATGGGATACGTGGGAGGACGTTCGCGCCGCCCGCAAAACGGCCACGAGGTTCAGTATCAGGATGAGGGCAACGCCGGCCACGATCAGAATTCGAAACCCCGCCACGGTTTCCCTGAACTGCGTTATGGCCAGTTCCACTTTGCCAATGTGGATAAACTCGGTGGCCCACAGAAAAATAACAAAAACGACGGCAAAGGTGACGAAGAAGTTCAGTCCCCTGGCCAGGTAAATGATAAGGTTATCTCGTTTCATGTCATCAGGAAAGCATGTCGTCCTCGAGAAACTTCGTGTGTACTTCCCCCTGAAGGAAATTCACATTTCGCATGATCTTCTGCTGAAGAGGGATGGTCGTTTTTAACGCACTGCCTTCAATAACAAATTCATCCAGGGCGCGTTTCATGATGGAAATGGCTTCCGAGCGGGTTTTTCCGTGTGTGATCAACTTCCCGATCATCGAATCGTAGTACGGAAGAATCTCCGCTCCTTCATGGCAGTGTGTGTCTAGGCGAACCCCTTTTCCCCCGGGGGCAAAAAACTCTTCAATTGTTCCCGGTCGTGGCTGGAAATCCTGATCCGGATCTTCGGCGTTGATCCGGCACTCGATGGACCATCCGTCCAGTTCCACATCCTCCTGGTCAAAACTCAATTGTTCGCCGGAGGCAATACGTATCTGTTCCTTGACGATGTCCACACCCGTCACCATTTCCGTGATGGTATGCTCCACCTGAAGACGGGCATTGACTTCCATGAAGTAAAAATTGCCCTCGTCATCAAGCAGAAATTCCACCGTTCCGGCATTGGTGTAATCCGCCGCACGGGCAAGGTCGATGGCCGCCTGCCCCATTTCACGACGAAGCTGTTCGTCCACGACGGGTGAGGGCGTCTCCTCGACCACCTTTTGATGGTTCCGCTGCAGACTGCACTCCCGTTCCCCCAGATGTGCATAATTTCCGTGTTCGTCGGCAAGGATCTGAACCTCCACATGCCGGGCCTGCTCAATATACTTCTCGAGGTACAAATCGGGATTGCTGAAGGCGGCCTCGGCCTCGGATTGAGCCGCGTGAAACCCATTCACGAGACTCACGTCATTATGGGCCAGACGCATTCCTTTGCCCCCCCCACCACCGGCTGCCTTGATCATAACGGGATAACCAATTTCCTGTGCCTGTTCGAGGGCCTCCTGCTCATCCTGCACAGCCCCTTTGGATCCGCCCGTGACGGGAACGCCCTGCTCCCGGGCCAGTTCGCGTGCATGGGCCTTGTTTCCAAGGGTCTCACTTGCTTCGGGAGACGGGCCAATAAATCCAATGTTGCAGGACTTGCAAACCTCGGCAAAATGACTGTTCTCGGAGAGGAACCCGTATCCGGGATGAATGGCCTCCACGTCCGTTACTTCCGCCGCACTTATGATTTTCGATATATCAAGGTAACTCTCGGCCGACGACGGCGGCCCCACACACACCGATTCGTCCACCATGTCCAGGTAAACGGCATCCCGATCGGCCTTCGAATAGACCGCAACCGTCTCGATGCCGAGTTCCTTACAGGCGCGAATAATGCGGAGAGCAATCTCTCCCCGGTTGGCCACTAATATTCTGGAGTGCATTGATTAATCGGCCGGGTCGATCTTAAAAATGGGCTGGTCAAAATCAACGGGTTCTCCGTTGTTGACGAGAATTTCCTTTACGGTCCCCTCCACGTCCGCATCAATTTCGTTCATGACTTTCATGGCCTCAATAATGCAGACGACCGTGTCTTCGTCCACGTGGTCTCCTTCCTCCACAAATGGATCCGCTTCCGGCGAAGGAGCACGGTAAAACGTACCAACAAGGGGAGATTTAATGATATGGGCATCCTCGTCCGTTGGTTCTTCCGTGGTTTTATCCGCTTGCTGGGATGTGTCCTGCTGCGGGGAAGCCGACCCCTGTCCACCCGAGGCAGAGGAACCTGCCGGTGTCCGGGCCTGTCCCCCGGGCGTCTGTACCGGTGCCGAACCGCCGGCCGGTGGCACCCGACCTCCGGTCGGCTCACCTGAGGCCCCCTGCTTCTTCAACCGGATCTTGCGGTCATCGTCCTCGTACTCCAGTTCGGAAAGGTCGTGCTCATCCATCAACTCAACCATTTCCGCCAGATCACGACTCGCCTGTGACGACGGTTCCCGGTCCGTATTCTCCTCCGATTCCTCCTCCCGGGATTCATCCGACGATTCGGTATCCGGGTCCGGGTCTTCTCGGTCTTCCACGTCCTTCTCCTCTTCCTGATTTTTTTCTTTTTGCTCTTCTTTTTTGTCCAAGGCTACACTGTTGTCTGTTTCTTTCATGTCTACTTCGAAACCTTTTGAATCATTTTAGGATTTCTGGCTCCAGAATCCAGAGGGTGTTTCGGCGTTCGGACGCCGACCGGGCAGAAAACAACGAATTTCCCAGTTTTTCCGACCGGGAAGAGGTCTTCTTCAACACAATTCGCTGTCCATTTCGAACGTGTACCGTGGTTCGTAACTCCGAAACTTCTACTGCGTTTTTTCCGTCTCGAGCGATCATCGGTTCAAGGGTGATCTTCATCTCCGGCCCCTCATCCAGAATCTCGGGCCGGACCCGAAGGTACATTCCGGTTGACTTCACATTGTAACGTTGTACGACCCGGCGACCGCCGGATCCATATATCTTTATGTTTATCGGCTCTGACCGCATCTTTGTTAACCGGAGCATCCCCGTCGTCCCGTTCATCACGGTTATTTGCAATGAACGTCTTCGGTGGATTGTGTTCCGGTCCGACCTACCCTCGACCTCAAGGGATGCGTTTTTGCCCAGCACCCCGATCCGAACACCGTTGTCGGAGAGGTTTGCCGTCCCGCCACCGGCCTGCGTTTGCAGGCCCCCTACCGACCAGTTAATTGATCCGGATTGGTGTTTCTTCCGAACCCGATCAATCATTCGCAACCGAATTCGCACATTCCAGTACGTCGGGTCTTCCGGTGTTTGGCCCGTAATGTCGTTTGTCGCGTTTTTCGTGTCTCTATGTGTTTCTGCGGGCCATTCCCGGTCGCCATGGCGCCGGGGCGTACAGAACAGGAGACATCCTGAACTGATTAGTACCAGCAACCATTTCCATATTTGCCGGTTCATACATATCCTTCTGTTTTCTTTATCTCCATTCATCCTACTCACATAAAAATAATCCCCGATACTCGGGGGTTTGAACCGGCGATGCCCTTCCATAAACCAGACATCCAACGGCGATAGAATTATAATGCTTCCCTGTAACGGTATTCAAGAAGAACGGCCGTCTCCAGCTGGTTTATATTGCTATAAATAAAAATATATCCGATTAATATATCATATAGATGAACCTCAATCGCATGAATCCGTCCGTTCCTCGGGGTTCGGACGTCACCGGGAAAAGATTTCATGGACAATGCATCAGCCAAACTCGGGCGAAACCGGTTGATTTACACAATCGAACGTCCGAACATACGAAACGAATTAACCGCGCGGACGGAAACATACAGCTGTTCAGTTGCACGTGAAACCCGGTACCCTTCGTCCCGGAGATCAAGAATGGACAAAAAACGCGTTCATTTTTTATCCGTCATCGGTATAGCTCTTCTTCTGCGCCTTCTCCTGTTCGTCGTGGCGTCCCCGGAACCGGACCGTTTCCTGGACGGTGATTCCGGTGATTATAGCACAATCGCCGTCAACCTTATGGAAGAAGGTGCTTATTCCTCGATGGAATCCGGAACAAAGAAACCGAACTTTCGCCGGACACCCGCTTATCCGCTGTTTCTGGTCCTCATTTATTCGGTGTTTGGGTCCGCCAATTACACGATGGTGGCCCTTGTTCAGGTTCTCATCGGAACGGTCTCGGTTATTCTTCTGTACAGAATTCTCGTGAAATTGACGGATCCGTGGATCGGTTTTCTCGGGGCCCTTGTGTTTGCTCTGGATCCGGTTTCCGCCATATATGCAAATACCGTATTAACGGAAACACTGTTTACCTTTTTTCTGGTTTCCGGGGCGTACCTTTTTCTTTCCGGTATTGGCTCCGATTCGCTATGGCGGTATTGGTTCGCCGGTCTCGTGTTTGGACTGGCCGCCCTGGCGAGACCCATCGGTCTCTTCCTGCCGCTGGTATTGATTGTTCCCATTTTGTACCGGTACCGGAACAACCTCCTGAGAAGTCTTCCCGTGGCGGGTGTCCTTCTTCTCGGATCGGTTCTCATGACGGCTCCCTGGTTCATCCGGAACTTCCAGGTGGGAAACACCATTATTTTTTCGAGCACAACCGGATACAACATGCTTTTTTATCGCGGCACGGCGGTACTCGCCATGGAAGAGGACAGGGATCCGAGAAGCGAAGAAATCATAGAACGCCTGAAGGAACGAGCGGAGGACCGTTATACAGCCAACATGACCGAGGCCGAAAAATCCCGCGTCTGGTGGTGGATGGGGATGAACATCATCAAAAAGCGGCCGGTACTATATGGCATCACGGCCGCCATTGGAGCGGGAAAAATGCTGTTTGGGCCCGGTCGAAAATCGCTGGCACGCCTCCTCGACGCCGGAAACCCTCCTGACGGTTTCCTGTTCTGGGTCCTGGTGGGAATCGAATCGGTTTTCCTGATCGGGTTTTACGTCACGGTGTTTGTGGGCTTCTGGTTCTTCTTCCGAACCCGGGAGTTCGGTAATCTTATCTTCTTTGGTTCCGTTCTTCTGTACCTCGTCGTCGTATCGGCCGGACCGGAGGCTTATTCCCGGTTTCGCGTGCCCCTGGTACCGTTCCTTTCCGTCTTTGCCGGTGCCGGACTGCATCGGCTCCTTCTGAAAGCAGGGGAACCGTCAGAAAAGGATTGATTCCCCAAAGAGGGGAAAGTAGGAGGGCAGAAGATCCGTAAAGAGGACGAAAGCGTTACCCCTTCGGTGATCGAAGGGACACCGGCTCAGGAAAGAGGGGACGGAATGTCAAACACAATCACCGAGAAAAACAGGATCACGAAGAAAAACGGGAACAGCGCCATCAGGAAGATAACCAGTTTTTCGAACTTCATGTGCATGAAGTTCAGTGCCACCAGCACGGTCTTTATGGTCGCCACAACAAATATGACCCCGACAAACAAGGCATACGAGGGAATAATAAGTTTCAGCACAAACTGAAGCCCCATCAGGACCATCAGCGTCACCCAGATCATCGTGTAATTCGGGTGATCGTGATCATGTTCAGCCGCGGTACTTGCCTCAGACATGTTTCTCGGTGATTAATGAGCTGCGGGAAACATCAGGTAAAAGATCGGGAACAAAAATACCCAGACGATGTCGACAAAATGCCAGTACAGCCCGGCGTACTCCACTTTGTACTCCATCTCTTCGGCAATGTTTAACACCGATCCCAGGTAAATAAGGAGGTTGGTGACCACACCGCCAATCACGTGGAACCCGTGCAGCCCCGTCATCGCAAAGTAAAACGCCCAGAAGCGGTTTGTGCTGGGATACCGGTCATGGTGAAACTCGATGCTCCATTCGTAGGCCTTCACGCCGAGAAACAGGAACCCGAGTAGTATGGTGGCAAGTAGCCACCAGTCTCCATTCTCGTCCCGGTCCTGTTCGTATTCCCGGTAGGACATCACGATGGTCCAGCTGCTGGTCAGCAGGACCAGCGTGTTAAACGTTCCGATATATTCCGCCAGGTGTCTCTGGTGTTCCACCCACTCCGTGTTTCCAACCCGATAAAGGAGGTAAACAATGATCAACCCCCCAAAAACAGCGACTTCGGAGGAGAGAAACACCCACATGCCCATCTTCCCCTGACTCACACCGGGGAAAAATTCGTCCGTGGTTTCAGCCGTTTTTGTTGCCTTTGCTTCAGCCATATCGATGGATCCTTACTCAATGGTTTCGGCGTCATCCGGTGAACCCCCTCCGCCTCCCGCGGAGGCCAGGTCCAGGGATTGCGGGAGCCAGTCCTCCGATGTTCGGGGCGATCCGTATTCATACGGTCCTCTGTGAACCGTCGGCACTTCGTCAAAATTCCCGTGCCCCGGCGGGGAAGGTGCCTGCCATTCCAGCGTGTTGGCGTTCCAGGGATTCCGACCGGCCTTCTCACCCCAGAAAATGCTGTAAACGGCGTTGATCAGAAAAGGAATCTGACCGAGGAAGAGAATGGTCGCGAAGGTCGTGGCGTGCTCGTTGATCGGCTGAACGGATTGGAGGTATTCATAATCCGTGGGGGTGGAGATCCGTCTCGGGTGAAGCCGGAACCCGAGGAGGAACATGCTTCCAAACACACCGTTAAATCCCACAAAAGTAAACAGGAAATGGACGATGCCCCAGAACTCGTTCATCAACCGGCCAAACATTTTTGGAAACCAGTAGTATACGCCGCAGAACCCGCCGAAGACGACGGAAGAAAACAGGGTATAGTGAAAGTGCGCCACGACGTACTGGGTGTCGTGGAGGGCAATATCCACCGGTGTGGAAGCAAGGAAAATACCGGTAACCCCCCCGATGATGAACACCAGGAGCGTACCGAGCGCAAATAGCATCGGGGTTTTCAGGTCGATGGCCCCCCCCCACAGCGTCACGATCATCGCAAAGACCATCAGGGCGAACGGATCCGATATCAGAATCGTCGTGATCATGAACGGCGGAGCCAGGCTCGGATCCATTCCGCTGACGAACTGATGGTGGGCCCAGACAAGAAAACTCAAAAATCCGGCGGCGAAGGTCATGTACAGAATCGGCCGGTACCCAAACAGTTTCTTTCGGGAAAACACCGGGAGCACTTCCATAATCACACCGAACCCGGGCAACATGACCACGTACACCTCCGGGTGACCCCAGAACCAGAAGATGTGCTGCCAGAGCAGCGGATCTCCCCCGGCCTCCGGCAGGAAAAAGTGGGTGCCGGCCATACGATCCAGCAGAAGCATCACACAACCCGCAAGGAGCGGCCCGACGGACAGAAGAAACAGAAACGCGGCCACCATCTGCATCCAGACCATGATCGGCAACCGGAACAGATCCAGACCCGGGGCTCGCATCTTCAGCGTGGTGGTAATGTAATTAATCCCCCCCATCAGCAGGGAGAAAAAATCCAGGCCCACGGCAATGACCCAGAGGTTAAACCCCCATAACGCTCCCCCTGCGTGATCCGGGTTTGCGGATAACGGGGGATACGCCGTCCAGCCCCCGTACGCCGCACCGCCCTCGACGAAAAAGGACAGTGCGAGAACCACTGACGCCAGGGCCAGGGTCCACACCGACAGCATGTTCAGCGTGGGAAACGCCATGTCGTCCGCGCCGATCATCAGGGGAATCAGAAAATTCCCGAAGGCCCCGATAGCAATGGGCATGCCGAAAAAGAGCAGCATGATGGTGCCGTGCATCGTGATCAGTCGAATGTACTGGTTGTCCGTGACATGCCCCTCCGGGTGGAGTAGTTTGAATTCCAGCACAAATCGGAGGTCTTCCCCCAGAATCTGGTTGATGGTACTGTCCAGCATCGGCTGGATGTAGGGAAACAGGGTCCCGTTCAGGAATTCCTGTAGAGGTGGGACAATGGTGCCGAAGACCGGAACGGGTTTCCCGGGATACGCCAGTTGCGAGCGAAAGAGATACGCAAGGGTCGCACCGATTATTCCCCAGAACGCCCCGATGAGCAGATATTGCTTCGCAATGGTTTTGTGGTCGGTCGAAAAAATGTACTGCCGGATCCACCCGGGGTCGTGGTGGTGGTCGTCGTGTTCACCGTGCTCATCGTGTGCCGGCGGTTGTTCCTGATCGTCCGGCGTTTCGTCGGTTTCGGAGGTTCCGTCACTCATGTTCCGTAGAGCGCCTAACGAATATTCAGCTCAAGTTACCTGCGAACGTTCTCGTTCATGTATTTCTTGTACACATCCGGCGGCTGAACAACGATGTACCCGAGCATCCCCGAATGTCCATAACCACAGAGTTCCGCACAGGGAACTTCATAGGAATCCCGGTGAAAGAACCCGTCGAATTCTTCCTGATCCTCGAGAATTCCTCTGGCGACATTTCTGGCCTCCTGCAGTCGTTCCGTGATGTTACTGCGGGCCCCCGCCGAAAGATTTTCGAGCGAATCAATCCAGTCAATCACCCCGGAAAGCGTCTGTTCAACGGTTCCGTAATCCGGAATTTTCTCCTGTACATCCAGCGCCGTCTTCAGTGGTTTCACTTTTGCGTTGTACGTGGACACGTGTTCCGTGCTTTCTTCCTCCAGTTTGCTTTTTGCATCCCCGACAATTCGCAGTATTCGGTTTTCCCGGAGGAACGGACGGGTGGGTTTTTCGGCCCGTATCCAGCCCTCAAGTTTTCGACCCGGGACGGCGTCCTGTTTGAACCGGAGATGCGGAACGAAAAAACTGTGAATCACGTCGTCCGAAGAAAGGAGCAACTTGACGTACTTTCCAGCCGGAATATGCACTTCCCCTTTGAGCTCCGACGGAATATCATCCTCTGTGTCCAGTTTCCCGTCGGGGCCGGGATAATAAAACTCCCACTCAAACTGCTTGCCCACGACTTTGACTTTTTCGTCGAATTCTTCCACGGGCATCTCCTGTTTGATGTCCGCCCACACGGTCACACTCGCAAAGAAAATCCACATGTCCAGGGCCAGTACCAGCAGCGTGGGCACCTCGATGAGAGCGGTCTTCGGCACCGGTATATTCCCGAGCGAAAACAGGGTCTCGTGCGCCGTTAAATATCGGGACTCCACGTCCTTCCGCTTCCGGTATATGATGGTGAAGAGAATGATGAGGCCAAAGGTAAGCACCACCCAGGGCGTGACGATGTAGGTGATGAGGTGGAGCAGGCCATCAATATTCTCCCCGTACTGGGCGGCGGCGTTTTCGGGGAGATACGGAAGTCGGAACAGCCAGTCTGACATGCCAAATTCCAATCAACTTATGTGGGTTCGACGTAAAACAGGAACGTATATTATCGAACAGGTTCATCAGATTCAAGACGTCAAATTCATCCGGGAATCATCGAGAACGCAAAGAAAAATTATTGAGAAAACGCCGCCGCTCAATGGTTGATTCCCGTCATGGCGTCCCGGGCGGGAGCAAACGATATTTCGGTTCCCATATTCTCTTTTTTTGCTTCTTCAAAAAGCATCATGGCGGCGGCCGCGGTCTCAATACCGGTTCCTCCGCTGTCGAACAGCGTTATCTGATCCCCGTCTTTCCGGCCGGGTTCTTTCCCCGCAACGACCTCTCCCAACTCGGCGGTGATGTCCTCTTCTGAAACGGCTCCTTCCTCCCGCGCCAGGAGAAAACCGCCCGCGTCCTGAAGTGCACGAGCGCGCAGGTCCGGGACGTAGACGGATCGGCGAATGGTTTCCGTGTCGAATTCACGTTTTTCCGGATGGTACTGTCCCATCGCCGTAATGTGTTCTCCCCCTTCCAGAAGTGACCCGTCGAAAACGGGAGTGGAGGCGGTGGTGGCCGTTATGATAATATCGGCTCCCTTAATGGCCTCGGCCGCCGAGGAGCAGGGCTGTACGGAACAGCCTGTTTCCCGGGTCATTTCTTCCGCAAACTGTTTCCGGTGTTCCGGGGTCGGTGAATATACCAGAACGGTGTCCGGCGAACGTACGGCACAGGCACATTGAAGCTGTCCGCGTGCCTGCACACCGCTGCCGATCACCGCAATATCCTTCGCGTCCTCACGTGCGAGTTCGTCCACCGCCACGGCACCGGCTGCACCGGTTTTGAAGGGATTTATGCTCGCCCCATCCAGGAGGGCCAGCGGTTCTCCCGTACCGGCGTCGAACAGAGGGGTAAGAAACCATGCGGTCTCCGCGGAAAAGCCGGCCGAGTACATGTAGCCCCCCATGGCCCCCATATCGGGCAGTATGGCCATATAGGAGGTCAACATTCCTTTGGGTTCGCTTCCATATATCCGTTCCCGAACCGTGGCGGGGGCGCCTTCCCCGATCTCGCGATAACCCCGTCGAACCCACTCCACGTACGATTCGATGGCCGCCAGCCCGCTGAGATCTTGACTTCGAAGGTGTAATGCCTGATTCATTGCCGTAATCCCAATTAGAGTAAAGTTAAAAAAAACGATCAATACCTCAACCAATCAGGACCGGATTCCTTCTCGTTCCCGGTCTTCTCCTCCAAACTACCACAACCGTCGACACCCTTCCTCATCCGGTGAGAAGGGACCGTCGCACATCCTGTTCAGGTGGTCTGCATTCCTTTTCGATCGGACGGTTCTCCGGATTCCTCAACGGCGCCGAATTCACGCCATTTGCCCGAGGCAAACCGGATCAAATTAACCCCGGCACGAATGTACATGTCCACAATAATAGCAGCGAGAATAATCACAAGACCGAACCCCGGCGTCAGGGGCACCGGAATACCAAATTTCCGGAAGACCCGGGCCACGCCGGGAAGGGCAAGAGAGGCGATGCCAAGACGAACGAGTGTGCCGAGAAGCGTTCCGTAAAACGGCCAGCTCGTGTCCCCCGCACCGCGAAGAGCCCCCTGCATTGTCCGGGACAGGGCATATCCGAAAACCCCCAATCCCATTACCTGAATAAAGGCCACGGTCGTGATGGGCTGGTCTGATTCAAACACGGCCGCAATCGGTTCGGCAAAAATTGTAATTCCGAGGGCCACAAGAAGTTGCAGTGCGATCGCCACGCGAAGCGTTTGCCAGGCGGCGTCGTCGGCTTCGTCAAACGTTCCCGCACCAATAAACTGTCCCACCATGGTGCTCGCCGCCGTCGCAAAACCCCATGCCGGCATCAACGCCAGAAGCATTACTCGCCGGCCAATGCCGAACGAGGCCAGAACGGACGTACCAACAACGCCCACTATATAAATAAAAGGAAACCTGCCCAGCGTCATGGAAAGCCGCATGCCGGCAAGAGGCGTTCCGACACGAACGATTTCCCGGGCAATCCCCGAATCCCACTGCGGTCCGGAGAGGCGAAGCCGAACGTCAAAATTGCCGGAGAGCAGCACGGCAAAAAAGAGAGACAGGCCGAGCGCATCAGCAAGAACGGTACCCAGTGCCGCCCCCACCACACCCAGTTCCGGAAACACACCGATACCGAAGATAAACAGATAATTCAAAATGATGTTCGTGGGAACGTTGACAAACCGAATCCACATGGGAGTTTCCGTGTCCCCGCTTCCCGCGAGGGCACGCGCACCGATCATGCTCCAGAACCGGTACGTCATGGACAGCATCACAACCTGAAGATACACCCCTCCGTAATGTATAACGTACGGATCGGCCGTCAGGAGCCTCACAAGAGGATGGGCGAAAAACCACATGAGCGCCGTAAGCGGAAGGGATATACCCAGGGCAAGCAATCCTGAAATTTTTATGGAGAGGTTGGCCTTCTCGAACTCCCCCCCGCCGATAAAACGGGACACGACACTGATCGTGCCGCTGGAAAGCGCAAGAGCCAGTCCGAACCCGATGAAGTAATACTGGAAACCGATCGTCAATCCCGCTACGGCCGCATCGTTCATGGCACGGCTGACCATTACGTAGTCCGCCAGCCGCATGACAATGCGAACCCCGCCTATCATCATCACGGGAACAGCCAGCCGGAAGGCACGTCGGCCTTTCCTCCGATCCACGAAACCGAGGGACGCAAGCCCCGCCGGAAAGAGGTCCACCAACCGAATCACATAGCGACGAAACGACGAAAACATATCTGGCCGGCTCTATTACCGGTTTTCCCTCCTGGATTTCTTCATTTTTTGTAACTGTTTCCGGGCCTTCTCCGCGAACGTACTGTTCCCTTCCGCGGCCTTCTGATAAAACCGTACGGCCTGTTTGAACTTCCCCCGTCTCTCGAAGACCACCCCGCGGAAAAAATAACACTCGTCGAGGAGTTCCGGTTTTTCGCCCGTCTTCTTCAACTCCCGAATTTGTTGTTCAAGAAGCTCCGTGGCCTGATCCCATTTTTTTCGAAAGGCCAGACCCCGGGCCTGAATGATTTTGCACTTCCGACAGTCCGGGTACTCCGCCAGCGCATCCTCCATCGCACGATCGAGCGCGTTGAATTCCCGAAGGGCCAGCAGGGCCTTCCCGTAATTCACCCATCTTCTCCTGGTTGAATCCATCCGCAATGCCTTTTTGTAATACGAACGAGCCTCCTGATAGTCCCCGTTTTTAAACACCACATTTCCGAGGAGGTCGAGCGGCTCCGGATAACGCAAGTTTTTTTCGTTGATCAAATCCAGACACTTCCGCAGCGCCATCCGAAGGGACATCCGGGAATGAGTCATTCCACCGGTCCGACCACCGGGGGAATCTCCCTCCACGTTGAGTTCGTCCTTGCCGGTACGCTTGAAATAATTGTGTAGATAATAAGCGTACCGATAGTGGATCATCGGTTCCTCCTGGTACGCCGGTTTGCCTCGAGCTTCGCTCAGTACGGAGATGGCCCGGGTCCGATCTCCCTTCTGCCAGTACGCCTTCGCTTCGTAGAGAGGAGCCCGGAACGCCTGTGACGCTTCCTGCGCGGAGGAAAAGGGATAAATACCGATCCCCAGAACCAGAATCACCAGGGGAAGGGTCCATCCGACCCGGGTCCACCTTCGTTGTTGAACGGCTTTTGCCGTAAAAAACAGGCCGGGACCCGCAAATACCGCCACCGCCGGCACAATGGGGATACGATACCTCGTACAGGCCGAAAACAGAAGGAGGAACCCATAAAAACTTCCCACAAACACCAGCACGAAAAGAGACGCGTCGGCGCGCTGTACCGACCCCATCATTCCCACAAGACCAAACGCAATTAGAATACCGTACGGAATCCAGTGCCAGGAGAACACCCCGGACCAGCGGGCCAGCTCATTAATCGGTTCGCTGACCGGAATGCGGTAGGAGGTAATGGCATAATATAACTTGCGCCCGAGGAGCCCTATCCAGTCCAGGGGCTCTCCCAGGATGTAGTGAAAACTCTTCCCGTAAAAAAACGAATTCTGATCACCCGGATGAAGAAGGTTCTTCTCCCGGGCCGGCGTGTTTTTCAGCCTGTTATATCGGTATCCCGGACGGATGTCCGGATACCCTTTCGCCTCCGGACGATTGCCGATGTAGAAATTAAACCCCGAGTTCTTCTGAAGAACAAACCCCCCGCGCCCGTACTTTTCCTCGAGAAGTGAGTTGTTCAAAAAACCCATAAAAAGCACCACGGCTACGGAGGGGAGTAACCAGGCCCCCGACGTAAGAAGTTTCTGCCGCCCCGTCCATTCCTCCCGGTAACAAATAAGCAGCACCACAAACGGCAGAATGATCAGGACGTTTATTCGAGCGAAAAGAGCAGTCGCGATCGCACAACCCGAAAGAAACACCAGCAGGTAAAGAGGATGTGATCTCCGGCGCGAAAGAACCAGGAACACAAGAGAAAGGGTCAGCAAAAAACCGGTGATGACGGCGGGAACTGGTCGGGACTCGAAGAGGATCCAATCATCATGAAGAGCAAAAAGAAACAACGCCAGCAGTGCCGGTTCCGTCCGAAAAAGACGCCGTGTCAGATAAAACACCAGGACAGCCGTAACCAGACCGATCATCGTCTGGAAGAGGTAAATATACCAGAAGGTCGCACCGAAAAGACTGAGGTTCAGATAATTAACCACCGCGTAAAGCGGCATGTGTATGGGCACAACGTCCCAGGTGAAACCATTCTGAATCCAGGTGCGGGCCCAGTTCTGGTATTCCGCACCGTCAATGACCGGAAAGTCAAAAAGCACGTGACCGGACACGTTATACAGATACAGGCCTCTCACGAGAAGTGCGAGGGCAAGGACGCCCCCGGCGAGCATCATCTCACGGCGTGATAACACAAGAAAGGACCGAAACAACCAGTAATATCCTTCCTTCTGGTTTCGGTCGGATCCCGTATCGGAATCCGGGCGATCCTCCGTTTCTGTTTCCGGGTCCTCCGGGTCTGACATCGTTACGAATTGGTAATAATGGAACGTCGTGATTCCGTATTTGCTCCGCAAACCCACGAAATCTGGGAAGCAAAGGGACGGCAATTATTGTGTTTATATTTAACAGAAATCCGGTTCGGTCCGAAGAC
Source organism: uncultured Planctomycetia bacterium (assembly GCA_964580675.1). Classification (GTDB taxonomy): domain Bacteria; phylum Planctomycetota; class MHYJ01; order CAYXQY01; family CAYXQY01; genus CAZOLI01. The sequence goes on along the minus strand of CAZOLI010000011.1, from coordinate 14,994 downwards.
CGCCAGCCGGCAGCACCCATCTGATTATTGGATGGCCCGGGTGAGAGCACCACCGGGCAAGTTGGGCGGACGTTCGACGAAGAACACCTCGAAATCCGGATTGTCGGATCGAAATAACACCGCGAATGCGTTGACGATGCCTCATTCCGTGGAAAACCATTCCTCCTTTTCGGACCGGATGCCGTTCACCTTGATCGACGTAAATGGACGGATTACAATAACAAATTGTTGGGAGCCGTGCGACAGGACCGGAACACTCGCCGGAACGTCAGAACGTCGATTCGATTTGTCTCAGGAATTTTCGGAACATTTCCGTGCCCGTTACTGACCCGGAAGGATTTAACCTGCAACAGGCGCTGTCGGACCTCGAGGGCTTCAATCCACGAAAAAAGGGAGATGCGGCAGCCGCACTGGGATTACACGGGGAGGAGGAACACATACCGCTGCTGAAGGAAGCAGCGGAAGCGGAATCGGAATACGTCCGGGTTTCGGCTCTGTATGGGCTATCCCTTCTCGGTGAAAAAACGGCCCTGAAAGATCTCCTGAATTTTTTCGACAGTTCCAGGAAGTACGCCCGAAAACTGGCCATTACGGCATGGCGAGAAACAACCGATCTGGACCTCGAGGCCACGCCGGAAGACGAAGATTCCTGTGAGTCCGCGGGGGAGGAGGCACAGGAGTACTGGCAGAATCACGGGGACGATTTAACGTGGGACGCCGGGGAAAAAACCTATACAACAGCGTAAGTTCCCGTCTCGTTTCCTCCCTCATCCACGACGACCGGAAGGAACCAGGTACGCGAACAGGCATCCGTTTCTTCATTTGACCGTTCATACAGCCCATGTCCGACAACGAATTTCGACCATACGAAGAATACCGGGAATATCCGGTGGAGGAAATGCAAGAACGTGCCCGCTCCTTCCGAAACCTGATGAAACGTCGTCGTACCATTCGGGATTTCTCCGATCGGGACGTGCCCCGTGAAATCATTGAGAACTGTCTGAAGACCGCCAAAACAGCCCCCAGCGGTGCCAACCGGCAACCCTGGCATTTTTGTGTCGTGAGTGATGATCGGACAAAAGCCAAAATTCGACGTGAAGCGGAGAAACAGGAAAAAGAATTCTACGAAAATCGTGCGCCGGAGGAGTGGCTTGACGCCCTCGAACCACTCGGAACGGACTGGCGAAAACCGTTTATCGAAACCGCCCCCTATTTGATTGTCGTGTTCGCGCAAAATTATGACGTCCCGGAGGAGGGAGAGCGGAAAAAAAATTATTACGTATCCGAATCCGTGGGCATAGCATCCGGCATGCTGATCACGGCCCTGCACAACGCCGGTCTGGCAACCCTGACTCACACCCCCAGCCCCATGGATTTCCTCCGGGATATTCTAAACCGGCCGGACAACGAGCGGGCCTTTCTAAATATCGTTACCGGATATCCCGACGACGATGCCGAAGTACCCGTCATCAGCAAAAAATCTCTTGATGACGTCTGTACATTTTTCGATTAACGGACGACCCCCAAACGGAACCCTTAACCGGTGTAAATTGGAGGAATACGAAAAAATTTCCCGACATATATAAATGAAAACACCGATTTGTCTAGAAAATTACGGGTTGAACGAAAAACCGGCACGCCAGTGAAACGTCTGGTGGCCCACGCTTTCGTCGTTCAATAAACGGGAAGGAACGCCGAAAACGCTCTTCCCGGACCGGATAAGGGGTTAAAAAACAATCGAACCCAGAAGAAATCACAAGGAATTTACCGAATACCGGAGACAAAACCCACTCATGGCAAAATCCATATTTGAGCGCATGAAGGAGCGGGAGAAGAGGAAACAACGGGAACGTGCACGCCGCACGGGCATTCCGGTTGAGGAACCGGACCGGGAAGAACAGGAGGAACATAACGGGGAAGACCTCGAATTGCCCCCGTCGGAACCCAGCGGGAAACCGGAACCGGATCGTGCCGGGAAATCGTCATCGGAACCGGAAAAGGAAGACGAATTTTCCACGGAGAGTATCACGTTCCGTCAGACCCCGGAAGGTGGTTCGACCCGGAAGGAAAAGGGGGAATCAACGTCATCCGGAGGCATGTCCGAAACCCAGTTCAACAAAATCGAGAATCTTCTCAAGAAATTCCAGAAACACCAGAAAAAAGGTGACATCAAAAAACTCGAGGAAAAAGTAACGAATTTCATCGAGGAACGAAGCAGTCAATTTCCCCGCGAACACCTCGAGAATCTGGAACAGCAGATAAACACGCTTTCCGAACAGGTAAGTGAACTGCCGGAACGGATCGGCGAACTCCTGGAGGAATCAATATCGGATCTAAACATCAACGACGTGGAGGACGGTGGCGACGATAAATCGAGGACCGAAGACATTGTTTCCGAAGTTGCATCCGCCGTTTCGGAACAGCTGGATGCCCACGAAAATCAACTCACGAACACACTGGAAGACTCGGCGGATCAAATTGCCGAAGATGTCGAAAACGCTGTTGGGGACCTATTGAACGAAGAGGCCGGCACCACGGCCGCAGACACGTCCGATCAACTCCTTGACGAATTGAAAAACGACCTTCAAACCCTGTCGGGAAATCTGGAAAAGAGACTGGACGATGCCCTTTCCGAAATTTCCGAAAAAGTAACGGATCTGGAAGAAGACCAAAAGGATCAGGTCTCCCCAGATGCCCTGAACCGGATTGAGAAAACACTGAACGATTTTCGAAATAAGTTCGAACAATGGCGGGAGAGTGAACGGAAAACGGAGCCACCGGCCGGGGGTGAAGACACAACGGCAACGGACAAAACAGGCGACGACCTGATGGAAGAATTTCGATCCGTTTTGAAAGAGGAACTCCCGACGCCCGAAAAACAGCAGTCGGCGGACGGTGATGAGGGCGACGGGAAAACGGAGGAAGCGAAATTTGACCTCCAGGAGAAACTAAAAGACAAAATCAAAGAAATGGAGGAGGAACTGTCCGGACGCATAGTGGATCAGGTGGATGAAAAAATCAGCGTGTTGAAAGAAAAAACCGCAAAGGATGAGCTGGACAACTTCCGGCTGTTCCTGAAAGAAATTGAGAACGAACTCCAGGAAATCATCGTTTCCGACGCAACAGACCTTCTGAATGAAAAAATAGAGGCCCTGAAGGAGGAAGGGGAACAACAGGAGGAACCCAGCTCGAACCTCGATGAAATTCGGGAGCCCATCCTGAACCAGCTCGGCGAAAGCATCGAAAAACTGGTTCTCGCGGTTGTGGGCAAACTCGAGGCACAAATTGACAAAATTGCGGAGAACATGGATCCGGACTGGGCCGACAGCGTTGCGCTGTTCCTGCGAGAATCGGAGGAACTCCTGACCGAGAACGCACTGGAAGAACTCAACGGAGTGATGTCGGACCACCTCGACGCCCTGGAAACGTATGAATTCGGGGCGTCTAAATCGGATTCATCAAGCAAAACCGAAATTTTCGAGATCGAACCCGAACGAAAGGACGAACCCGTGGATCACGGAGAGGTCCTGGAAAAAATCGACGAGCTCAAAGACGAAATTCCTTCCCCGGAGACAACCGGCGATGGCCTTGATGAGGACGTGGCCCGGGAATTGAAGCAAATCCGGGAGGAGTTGAAATCCCTGCGGGAACAACCCTCTTCCGAAACAGAATCCGGAATCGACGCGGGGGAACTTCAACACGAACTGAACACGACAATAACGGATGAGTTGCCGGACCGTCTCAAAAACACGCTGCAGGAAGTGCTGGACGATGCGCTTTCCATCGAGGACCAGCTCGGACGCCTCGACTACATCGAGGAACTTCTGCACGAACTCCGGGATGAGGACGAGGGCAAAACAGAAACCGGACCGGATCCCGAGACCATCACCTCGAAAGTGGAAGACGTCATCGAGGAAAAATTGACGTCCCTCTCCATCAAACAGATCCGCCAGGACCTAAACGAGTTAAAGGATGAGGTTGCGTCACCGGAACCGGCACCGGATTCGGAACGTGAAACCCTCCGGAAGCGCATTGAAACAGATTCCCGGTACCAGGTATCGGTCAATGACCTCGGCAAAATCTGTCCGTACTGCCGCGTGGTGGTTCCGTCGAGTTACGACTTCCTCGAACACATTCTCGATCGATGTGACGAGTACCTGGGACCGGATGCCGATCCACTGACGGAGGAAACGCTGAAGGAATGGCAGAAGTACTACGAGATAAACCACTGGATTAACAACCGAAAAGAATGGAGCGTGTTCGATCAGGAGGGTCACTGGTACTGTCCGTTCTGTGCCTCCCGAACCCGGATCACCATCTCCGAAGACGCAGAATTCCCTGAATTATATGGTCTGATCACGGAACACTTTGAGACCTGTCCGGAATACGGCAACTGGCAGGATCCCGTTCGACCGCTTAAGGAAATTCTTGGGAACCGGATTAATTACGAATCCACGCAGAACCTGATACCGAAAATCGAGGAACGCCTCGAGAGCGGGAACGAAAAATACACGCAATCCACACCCGACGGAAAATGGATCTGCCCGATCTGCCTGTCCGTTCTTTCGGAGATTGACACCGAACCGGAGGAGGATTTTCTCGAGGAAGGACCGGAAGCCATTGCCCGTCACCTCGTCGAGGACTGCCGGGCGGCCAACCGGGGAGGCAGCGAAAAGTCACTGGAGAAGATCCAGGAGGTTGCGGAGACCCGAACGGGACAGATTGACCCGGCGCATGATTCAAAATACGGGACGCCCGACTCCTCAACGGTCGAACAGACCGACGGTCAACCCGGAGACCGGGTGCTGGAAGCCCGAAAAATTCAGGAAAACATGCTTCCGGACGAAGCACCGGACGTGGAGGGCTACGAAATCGCCTTCTTTTACCAACCTCACCAGTTTGTGGGCGGCGACTTCTACGACTTCCTTGAACTCCCGGCCGGCAACCTCGGCATCGTCGTCGGAGACGTCTCCGGCAAAGGCACGGACGCGGCCCTTGTGATGAGTCTCGTGAAAAAAGTACTCACCATTCGTGCCGGCCAGACAAGTGATCCTCTCGAAGCACTCGTCCGAACCAACAGCGACATCCGGCCCGAACTCGAAATCGGCAAGTTCGTGTCCTGCGGGTACTCGGTTCTGAATCCGGAAACCGGAGAAGTGGCCATTGCCCGTGCGGGACATAACGAAGCCCTTCATTACGTGAAGGACGAAAAAGCCGTCAACACCATTAACCCTTCGGGAGCCGCCCTGAACCTTCACAACGACGAACGGTTCCAGAGTGTAATGGAATCCTCCACACGTTCGCTGAACACCGGTGACGTCCTGTTATTCTACACGGACGGGCTTATCGAAGGCGTGAACGACAATGGAGAAAAATATGGAGCGGAACGTGTCCGGAACCTCCTTCAGGAACACGGACACCAGGAGATCGAGGATTGCATACGCTCCATCGTGGAGGACCACCGGGCGTTTGTCGAGGAACAGGGGGAGGAAGACGACGTAACCATCGTGGCGGTTCGAAAAACCTGACCCATTTTCCCCCGGCCCAAACACCGCTGGTTCCCGTCAAACCGGCCAGCACCTCCGGCACATCGAAATTGCCTCAAACAGTGATACTTCTGGAACAAACGGAAACCAATGCACTGGATTGACTGGGCCATTCTGGGACTATACGGCGTTCTCGTCATCGGTATCGGAACCATTATTTCGCTTCGCCAGGAGGACACGGACGAATATTTCCGTGGTTCACGGGAACTTCCGTGGTGGGCCATCGGCGTGTCCATTCTGGTTACTGCCTTCTCGGCAAGCAGCATGCTGGGGGGGCCGGGAGAAGGATTCGAACACGGGTTCCTCTGGTTACAGCTGCAGATCGGGGACCTGGTTGGATTTGTGCTGGTTTGCGTGCTGTTCCTTCCCGTCCTTGTCAGCCTCGATATCACGACGGCGTACGAATACCTCGAGCAGCGGTTTGACCAGAAAACCCGCTGGCTTGGCTCCGGTTTTTTCGTCCTCTTCGTGCTCGTCCGACTCGGGGCCCTCCTCTACGGCATGTCTCTCCTGTTTGCTCAAATTACGGGATGGCCCATTGAACTGGTCATCTGGATTGTTGGCGTTATTTCCATTCTCTACACGGTTGCAGGCGGTATATCGGCCGTGGTCTGGACCGATGTACTGCAGTTTGTCCTCATTCTCATCGGCGTGTCCACGTCCATTTTCGTCATTGTGAACGGCGTGGATGGGGGACTTTCAGCGGTCTGGCGCCAGGCGTCGGAGGCGGGCCGGACGGACCTTTTCTCCACGGAATGGGATCCGACATCGATTCGAACGCTCCCCACGGTGATTTTCGGTTATGCCTTTTTCGCCTTCTCCGTGGCCGGTACCAACCAGCAGTCCGTCCAGCGGTACGTGTCCTGTCGGAACGTGAAGGAAAGCGTCAAGGCAACGCTTCTGGGCTGGTTCTCCGGATTTGTGGCCATGTCCGTAACGCTGACGCTGGGTGTGTTTCTATTTGCGTATTACACGTCCAATGCGGCGGAGCTTCCCGCCGGGTACGGCCCGGACGAAGTGTTCCCCTACTTTATTCATCATGATCTTCCGACGGGGGTTACAGGCATCCTCGTGTGCGCCGTATTTGCCGCGGCGATGTCGTCCATTGACTCCGCCCTTCACTCCCTCTCCACAACCGCCGTTGTGGATTTCCTTCGTCCCCTCCGGCACATCTGGTACGAACGAAAGGAGGATCCCGCCGACCGCGAAATCACCCTGGGCGACCCCGAAGACATCCGGGATCTCCGGATTTCGCGGCTCCTGGTTGTGCTGTTCGGCATCATTGGCATCGGAGCCGGGATCTACACCGCCGCGCAGGAAGAAACGCTCCTCGAATACATCGTGAAATACACGGCGTACTTCCTCGGTCCCCTGCTCGGACTGTTTCTACTGGGCATGCTCTCAAGGCGCGCAGAAGGTTCAGGAGCCTTCTGGGGCACACTTCTCGCCGCCGGAAGCATGCTGATTATTGCAACCACCTGGTCGGATATCGTGGCCCTGTACAGGAACATTCCGGTGCTTGGAGGGCTCCTTGATAATTTCGGTGATCGGCTGCCGTCCATCTGGCAACCGGTCATATCGGCTCCCCTTACCTTTGTATTTGGATACCTGATTTCTCTCCGGTATGAACCTCCCACTTCATCAGAACTCACCGGACTGATCAGATTCGACGTCTTGCCTCCGATAATAGATTAATCCGACACACGTTCGAAGGTGTTCGTCAGTGTACCGAGTCCCTCAACTTCCATCTCAACGGTTTCCGGCGACGTTTCGTGTGTGAGCCAGGGGTACTCCCCGTCCATTTCCGCAATGGAGCCACCCCCGAACGTGCCACTGCAGAGCAGGGTACCGGCGTCAAGAACCAGTCCCTGATCGGAGAAATACGAGAGAATTCGTGACAGGGGCCAGATGGTGGCATCCGTGTAGGCGGGCCGGCTCATTCGTTTCTCTCCGTTTACCCGGAGGGTCAGCTGAGGATTTTCTTCCAGAAACCAATCGAATGATTTCCACGTCGGCCCGAGGCCCTTTCCAAGAAGGGTCTTGCTTCGTGCCGGACCGAGTTTTCCCTGGATGTCGTCCCCCTGCAATCCCCTGCAGGAAAGATCGTTCAAAATGGTCACCCGGGCATTCTCACGGAGGAACGCCTCGGCGGTGTCCTGGTCCCAGCCGCGACCGCTGGATTGGTCGAGGAGAACGGCCACCTCAAACTCGTAATCCGGTTTCTCGAACTTCTCCGGCACCGGTACCGTTTCGCCGTCCTCATGTATATATCGATGATTGAGGGCGAGTTCAAAATACGCCCACATTCGGCGGCGCAGTTTCAGCCCCTCCTCAATTTCTTCCTCCGTACGGCCAAGAGCTCGTCCCACACCACGGATGTGGTCCTCGTCCGATACACCGTCGAGAAACTTCACGGGATTTCGCAACTCGTCCTTGATCGATTCGCTCATGATTGGATCCGTTAGAAATTGATGAGCCAGACGACAGGAAAAAAAGTTCAGCAAAAACTCGGTCCCTCCCCGAAAAAGGGCAAGTGCTACTTTCCTTCAGAAAAACGTGCACGCCGCTACTTCTTTACGCACGACAACAGAACCCATTTCCCAACGCAAAACTCCGCACATGAAATAGCGGTGTTCGTTGTAGTGCACGGAGGACGGCAACGCCGTCCGGAGTACACGTTATGTTTTGATAAAGTCCCCTATTTTCGACAGAAAGAACACACAATCCGCCCCACTATTATACCCTTTTTTACCCGATTTCTCGTCAAATAAACGTATCGGGGAAAGAGGATACAGTTTGCCCGGATGCGGTCCCGGGCGAATCCGGTGACCGGTTATTCGTAAAGTTCCTCCTCGCTGGCCACGTCGGACCAGGATTGGTCGTACCCGGATACTTCCGCATTCCGACCGGCTTCGAGTACGGCAAAGGGCGAGGTGGACTCCACCATGACACCGATCTCGTTTGCCCAGGGAATGTCCTCCGGTCCCTCGGGATGGCCCTCCTCGGCCACTTCCTCGACGACCCGGGGATCCGGTCCGTGAGGCACACCGGCCGGATGAAGGGTAAGGTACCCGTCGCCAATCTCGGGACGGGCCTCGTACCCGCTGTGGTTCAACAGGGCTTCGTCCACCCTGTTCATGTGATTGTAGGGTGGGCTCTGCATCCACCGGGGAAGAAACACCTGCAGATACATGTCTTCGCTCTCCCCGGCGAACACCGTTACCTTCGGCGGATCCAGGTGGAAATCCGGGGACGTTAACGCATTCAGGTCATCCATGTGTAGAACAAACGGCCAGACGTTTCCTTCCCAGGCGGCAACGTCAAACACCGGGGTTTTGTAGGACAGGCGGGTGTAATCACCGGTCCGCTGCTTCACAACCACGTCGTGAATGGGTTCCCGATCCCCCATCATCGTCTCCCGGTTCACCGGTTCGGGAGGAATGGTTGCGTCGGGCGGAAACGGCCAGGGTTGCCCTTCCCCCATCCAGTAATCATACGGTCGATACAGCCGTTCCGGAACCTCGTAGGCAATCACCGATACCTCTCCCGTCTCCTGGAAAGCGTACGTGGTTCCTCTTGGAAGGTACACGAAATCCCCCTGTCGAACGTCTTCCAGAAGACCGAAGTCCGTCAGAATGGAAAACGTGTCTTCGGCACGGTGAACGAACAGAAGTTCGTGGCAGTTTCCGTGGCGGTACGCCCGCCAGTTTTCCGTACTGCCCAGGTTGCCGTTGACGGCCCACACCGTTACGCCTTCGGACCACAGGACCGGTTCGAAGAAATCGGAATCCACGGCCGTCATGTCAATGGCCCGGCGATTCCGCAGTGATTCCGTCGTTGCCTCCTCGATCTCCTCCCGGTATCCGGAACGATCCTCGTAGGTCTCGGAGGATTCAATAACCGTCGGAGGTGTTTCCCGGAGAACCTCCGTTCCAAACTCCAGTTTGTAACTGTACAGACCTTTCGGGGGACGACCCGAAGAATGCCAGTCGTCCAGCCGGGATTCATAATCGAGGCGAACCTTTTTTTCGGCATCCGTCAGGGAGATCATTTTTGGCACGTAGTCCATGGTGTACCTCCGGAGAACCGATAAAACGCTAGCTCGATCGATCTACTGTCCGGGCTCCTGGTCAAACAGGGACCAGTCGTCGGGAATTTTGTCAAAGTCAATGATCCAGGTCTGTTCGTCCTCGATCTGTAGTTTCTCTATTGAACTGTATAACCCCTGCACCGTGTCGTGGTGAAAGTGGGTCTGGTCCCGTTCCTCCATGTCGAGGCGCTGATTAATTTCGATAAACGGCCCCGCAGCCGGGTTGGGGGAGCGGAACAGCGAACCCGTAAACATCTGAAGCAGGTTGGCGTCGTCGTCCAGGAGTATGTCCGTGATGTAGTTGACGCCCAGTTTCTCCGTCAGTTCGCGATATTCTTCAATGGTTCCACCCTCAATTCGAAGAGCCACGTGCTGGTATCCTTCCGCACAGCAGTCGATAAAATGATTGACCTGCGACTCCACTTCACCGTCGATTCCTTCCACCGGAGCTATATAACCGGCTTCCTGCATCGACCCGAGGGCCACCGCAACGGTTTTCATGCTCGATTGTGCATCGGGATCACTCGCCGCCACGTCCGGGGCACGGTACTTCGTCTGTCCGCCCTGAAGGGCCCGCATAAACACATAGGCCGTCTCCTCAATGTTGCTGGTGGCGACTGCCGTATGATCCAGTTTCAGCGTGAACTTCTCCCAGAGCTCTTCCAGTATCTCATCCCGTTCTTCTTCCGTTAATCCACCGGGACCAACCTGATCTTTGTCCATTATGACCTCCAGATAAAAAGTACAATTCGACAGTGAAATGATCGAGACAAACGATGACCTTCAGCGATGTGTCGTTGATAAACATCCGGGAGGGAATCACCTGCAGAATCAAGGCACGTCCTCCCGTCCCCCTGCAGGGATGTTGATGCGTACAGTATCATAGGAAATTTTGGATTTCAACGAATTTTGAATCGCCCGGGAACCGCAATTCCTTGATTTTCTTCGTGGACCCCACTATAAAATGATGCTTACTTCTCTGGCATTTTCCGCATGAGTTCACGATCCAATCACGGGGAGTCATGAAAAAATTATACCTGGTTCCGATTGTCCTTCTTTTCTCGTTTGTTTTGTGTTCCTCCAATGTTTCTATTCATGCTCAGGGAGATTCACATCAGGAACTCTCTGAAAAAGTAAAGAAGGCGATAAACAAAGGGGTCGAATTCCTGAAAAACAAGCAGAAGGCAGATGGGTCCTGGGATCTTAACCAGGTCTCCATCGGTGATCGAACCTTTCCGGCCGGGGAAACGGCCCTTGTTCTCCACACACTTCTTGAAAGTGGGGTTGAGCCGAAGGACTCCCAGATACAAAAGGGATTTAAATTCCTGTTCGATCAGGATTTTAAGGACGTGTATACCGTCGCACTTTCAATAATGGCCGTCGAAAGCCTGTTTATTCCGGAGGAGGAACGAAAACAGGCCGAGGATTTTGTGGGTGGTACCAGCGACTCCGTAAAAATAAGACCCCGGAATTTGTCCCCCAAAGCCCGGAAATTCATGCTGAATGCAACGAAATGGCTGCTAAAAAACCTGCAGAAGGACGGGGGTTTCAGTTATGGCATGGAGAACCCACCGGGAGATATCGACGTGAACAAAGGTGTTGGGACCGGAAAGGAAGGAACCGAATACATGTTAACGAGATCGGGAGATTTCTGTACGAAACCCAGAGGATACGACAATTCCAACACCCAGTACGCCCTTCTCGGCTTTCATTCAGCCGCACGCTGTAACATCAAAATCCACCCCAAACACTGGAAACGCATGCTGAAACACTGGTTGGACACCCAGGAAGAAGACGGCCCGGAAGTGGACATGGAAGGCATCGGAAACTACGGAGAAGAAGGGGAAAACGCCACGAAAACGGGCGAGGACCACACTCTCCGCGCCCGGGGTTGGACCTACGGAAATCCCGAGGGGGCCTCTGGTGATCAACTTCCGTCCGGTTATTTCAACATGACCACCGGCGGCATCGGAAGTGTGCAGATCGCCCTGAGCAACCTGAAAATCATTATGGGAGATCGCCTCTCCAGCAAAATCAAGGAAAAAGCAACTCAATCCATTCACGACGGAATTGCCTGGATATATGACAATTACGGAAGATACCCGAAAAATGTCCAAACCCCCATCGGGGCAGAATCCGTTACCGGCGGTCATCCCTACTACGGCATGTATGCCCTCGAACGGGCGATGATGCTTACAAGAACGAAAACGTTCGGTGGGCACGAATGGTACTGGGACGGTGCCGAGTTTCTCGTGGAAGATCAGGCAAACAATGGTTCCTGGGCCATGGGTGGCAAAAACAAAACCATCGCCTCCTGTTTTGCGCTGCTCTTCCTGAAGCGGGCCACCCTGCCGGTGACCACGAAATAAATCCGACACAAACAGGGTTCTCCGAAAAATCCCCTGGTCCCCTGACCTCCATCGGGGGTCCGGCCAGCTCAACATTAAATTCCCGACCCGGGTCAGAGAATTCAGAAAACCCATCTAAACCCGGGACGCACACGGGCTTTCGAAAAAGGTTATTCGGGGGGCGTCTCTCTCACTCCCTCTGAACCGGAACGGAAACACGGCCATGACCGGAATGGGAAGGGACATGGATTTAACCAATCCATACGACATCCTTGGTGTACCACGGGACGCCGATCGGGACGAAATCAAAGAAGCCTACAGGGAACAGGCCCGCAGGCATCACCCGGACGCGAATCCGGAAGATGATTCGGCCGGGGAACACATGAAACGAATCAACAACGCGTACGAAATCCTGTCGAACCCCGAGAAACGTGCGTTCTTCGACGAAGCGTTTGATCGAAGGAACAAATCCTCCTCGTCGGACGACACGGCATCCAGTACCCGAAAACAAACGTCCCCGGAAGGATTTTCCGTCCATTCGGTGACGATCGAGGAGGATCGGTTTTGTCCGGACTGTGGTTTTGCAAAAACCGATCCGGAACGACCCTGTCCCCGGTGTGAATCAGCAAAAAATGCAATGGGGATCGATTCGGTCTCGCGTCAGGAGGACGAAATCCCCGTCTCCAGTATCATGGGATACGAGGAGTCCGTTATGACGTATCTCATAAAACTACTCATATCCCTGCTTGAGATTCCCAACATGCTCTACATGCGGGAAATGATCAATCCGGATTCCCTTCGATATCTTGATATTTCTCCGGACCGGATCCCGTTCCCGTGTCCCCTCTGTATGGAAAACAGAATTGCTTCGGCCGTACCGGTTTACGTGGACATCATCATGTTCGTTCCGCTCTGGAAACGCCGTGTGGTCGTTGGCTGTCACGACTGTATTCGCTCCGAATTGCTGTGGGCGGCCGGCATCAGCATCTTTACGCTCGGATGGAATACCGTTTTCTCCAACCTCCTGAAAATCAGCCTGCGGCATCCCCCGAACAAACTTCTGCTGAACTACCTGGCCCGCTCGGGTGCGAACCTCCGCGATCTGCTGAATGAACAGGACGCGATTTGAACGGAGGTTATGTCAGGTCCTCTATCCAGGTCAGTGCCGCCATCGCTCTCTGAGACAACCGATTGGAGTAAAGAGGACACGACCATCTCCCTCCAGATATAACCGAAATCTGTCTTATGCGGAAGGCAGGAAACCAAACAGACCCAGACACAACTGAATCGAGGCCAACATCAGAACCACACCGGCCATCCGTCGAATGCCCCGGGAGGAAAGTTTTTCCGTGTTAATCCAGGTCCCCAGCACCGCGGCCGTCGAGACCGCTACAACAAGAGGACCGAGAAGGCGGAAGTAAACGTTCAGGCGGTACGCGTGAGCGGAAAAGGCCGAAACCGAGTTCACGAAAACATACACCGCAGCCAGTCCGGTCGTTTCCCCCGCCCTCGCATATCCCGTCAGCAAAACGATGGGTATTAAAAACACGCCTCCCCCGATCCCTGTTATTCCCGCCAAAAAACCAATCCCTCCGCCGATCAGGGCGGATATCCAGACGGAACGGTTTTCCTCTTCCGAACTGTCAACGTCTCCGCTGTGTTCCGGAATCCAAAGCAGTACCCCCGCCGGAAACAGTGTTGCCCCGAGTATGCCTTTTACAAAAACCGGATCCAGTTCGATGAGCCCTCCAGCAAACGAAGCCGGTATGGAAGTAACGAGAAACGGAATTATTAATGATAAATTTATAGCCTCCTTCCGGTACAGGTTATAAACCGCGATCCCAGTTACGACAATGTTAAGGGCAAGAGCCGTTGACGGAATCTTTTTCGTGTTTATCAAAAACAGAGCCATAAGAGCCACGTACGAGGAACCCCCTCCCAAACCCACAGAAGAATAAAGAAGAGCAACTCCGAAAAAGAGAAGAGCAAGAAACAGAATCTTCAATGGGTTACGGAATAATATACGTGAAGAACGCCTTTACAAAGCTGCCCTTTCGTTCAATAGAACCTTCCATCTGCCACTCCGGGCAAATGCGATAACCGGCTACCGTAACAATTCTACTTAATCACCGTATTCATTCCGCAAATCACACCTGTCTCCTTCGAAGATGACCTCCGTCCATATCTGGATTCGTGCAAAGGGGCCGACCTATAATCACACAAGGTCCTCTATCCAGGTCAGTGCCGCCATCGCTTTGGGAAACCCGATCGTCGGAATGGAAAGTATGGCGACGTGGCGGAGTTGCTTCGGATCCATACCCTCCTCCAGCGCACGCCGGACGTGGGAGTGTACCGCTCCTTCTGATTCGGAGGCGATGGCCAGGGCAAGTTTCACGAGGCGGCGTGTGTCTCCCTCAATCGGTCCCGCGTCCGAACTTGATTTGCCGAGGTTGTTGTACGATTTCCAGACCTCCGGATAGCTGGAGGCAAATTCGCCTGCCGTTGAGGGAAGGTCTTCGGGATCGGGCATCTCCTCATTCATAACAATGTTCTCCTAATATAAAAGAGAGTCCATGGACCAGCAGCGGATTCGCGTTCCCCATCTAAAAACAGATGGCCCCTTATTATCAACGCCCCGCTGATGTTGTTTCGGAACATACCACACAATCCCGGAACAGCAGGTTCACCTTTCCCGATAAGTGATTCGGGGGGTATATAAGCGCACTATTAATACCAAAAGGGGGCTCCACTACGGGAATGCTTCGTCTCGTACTCAACGACAAATTTCCTGTAAGCGTGGTTGGGAGGGAAGTTCGTCGTGGCGCAGCGTCAAAACCAACGTGTACTCCGGTCGCCGTCCTCCTCCGTACACTACCTGCAAGAGGAAACATGCAATAAGAGAAAAAGTAGACGAGGAAGAAAGCAGGAACAGAATGAGGAGATGCTCACGGCCAAAGGAGATCGGGCAAGAAAGCCCGATCTACGAAGGGAACACGTTGAGGAGGGTAGC
>CAZOLI010000010.1:0-90121 GCA_964580675.1 uncultured Planctomycetia bacterium | reverse complement strand
TCTATTAAAATAACGTACACGCCGCTACCTCTTGGTGTACGACAACAAATCGGTCCAATGCATCTGAAACGCCCGAGCCGCGACCGTAAGGGAGCGGTTATTGGAATCGGTTCCTATTCATAACTATGAGGCGTGTTATTCCGTCACCAGGCTCACCAGGACCAGCACAACGACACACACCGGCCAGATGAAGATCGGGTAAAAATCCGTGAGCACGTAAAAATTGTGGAGGAACGCCCCGCCCAACCCGACGAACATACACGCCGCCACTCCCGCGCCTGTTACGCGATCCCAGAAGAGCAGGAACACCAGCGGTATGCCGAAGGTGACCCCGAGTCCGGTAAACGCAAATTCGATGATCTGAAATATGGTCTCGTTGCTGAACACGGCAATCAGCACCCCCGAAAGGACCAGCACGAAGATCAGGACACGCCCGATCACCACAAGGGTGGACTTCCTTACGTCCCCGGAGATGTACCGTTCAAACACACGGGTCACGTCCGACGCCGCCACAATAATCATGGAATCCGACGTGGAAATGATTGCACTCACAACCCCCGCCAGAAGCAACCCGGCCACCGCCGGATGAAAATAGTCCGTGAGCAATTGAATGCCGGCAATTTCCGGATCACCGACGGACTCGTAAATCACCCGGGCACTGAGGCCGATAAAGAGGGGAAGCGTCATCCGGATGGCCTGAAACACAAACGCGACTATGCCCGCCTTTGGGATGTCGTCCTCCGAGGAAACGGCCTGGAACCGCATCAGGGAATGGGGCTGACCGATCACGGCAAAGGCAAACGTTAACCAGTACAGAACATTTTTGACTAGCCCCCACCCGCTGTGCGTGCCGGAAAGTGTCAGCAATTTTGGATCGATATCTCCCACCTTATCCAGAAAAGATCCAATACCTCCGATTTCGTACAGAGCAACGATCGGTAATCCGATGGCCGCTATCATAACGAGTACCGCCTGCACGACATCCGTCCACACCGACGCGCGAAATCCCCCCATAACCGTGTAAAGAACGACGACCCCTCCACCGAGGACAATCGCCAGATTCGGTGACACTTCAAAACTGGTGTTGATGGTCTTTCCCACGGACTGCAACTGAGATCCCACGTAGGTCCCGAAAAATACCAGTATGGAAATGGTCCCAACAACCCGGATGACGACGCCCGCAGTTTCATCCTGGAAAAACGCCGATAGATGATCGGTGATGGTGATGGAGTTCAGTTTCTCCGACTGGCGCCGAAAGGGTTGACCGACAAAAATATACATGACCCCGATCATGACCAGGAAGAAAAACGAAAAAATCAGGCCGTTTAAACCGGTCGCAAACCCAAACCCCACCCAGGCCAGAAAGGTCCATCCGGAGGCCACGGACGCCGCCTCGGAAATGCCCATCGGAAAAAAACCAACGTCCCGATCGGCCAGCATATACTCCACGAGATTTCGGGTTTCCCCCGTCAGATAAAAGTACAGTCCAATGCCAAGAAGAACCAGTATGTAACCAAGGAAGGTGATAAGAAGAACAAGCTGGTCCGGGTTCATGGCCTACCGGTTACTGGTGGAATGGAAGAAACACCCGCATCTGATCGTTTGGGGAAAACATCCAAATCAGCATGTGTCCCGTGTAATCCGATCCATCATAAAAATTTGAAGGCAAAATTAAAAAGTCATGCAACAGGTCAGCGTGCGGATCAGGAACAGTGTCAAATGTCGAACATTGATGTCCTCCACGCACATCAGAAACGGGGAACAAAAATATGATAAAATACCGATCCGGTCTCCGACAAAGAAATGGTAGAAAGCCGGATCCCCCATCCGGAACCGGACCGGTCCGGGCAACAGTACATCCGAAATTCATCCATTCCTGCCCCATTTTGATCTCGATGAAAGGTTCCCCCGACGAAATGGAAACGGACAATCATCTTCTTCGGGCCAATAACGTGTCCCGAACATACCAGATGGGCGAGGAAACCATTCAGGCGCTTCGGCACATTGACCTCACCGTCGAAGAAGGGGAATCTCTACTCGTGCTCGGTCCGAGTGGTTCGGGCAAATCTACCCTCCTGCATTTGCTCGGGGCACTGGATCGTCCGACGGAGGGAACCATCACGTTTCGGAAACGGGAAATTCAGGATTACGGAGACCGGGACCTGTCCGCAATACGAAACAAGCATGTGGGATTTGTGTTCCAGTCCTTTCACCTGATGGACGGATACACCGCCTACCAGAACGTGGAAATG
The DNA here is from genome assembly GCA_964580675.1 of uncultured Planctomycetia bacterium. Lineage (GTDB taxonomy): Bacteria > Planctomycetota > MHYJ01 > CAYXQY01 > CAYXQY01 > CAZOLI01. The sequence goes on along the minus strand of CAZOLI010000010.1, from coordinate 87,869 downwards.
CCCCTTATTTATCTGGAAAACGATGACGGGAACCAGCGATTCGACGAACCTCGCGACCAGCGGATTCAAACCGTCCTCGAGCAGGTGGGTCTGGGAGACCGGTTAAACCATTATCCGTCACAGCTATCCGGGGGCGAACGACAGCGAGTGGCCATTGCCCGCGCCATGGCGGCCGATCCGGATATCATCCTCGCGGATGAACCCACCGGTAATCTGGACTCCGGAACCGGAACACAGGTGATGAATCACCTTCATCAATCCGCCGGCAGCAAACGAACGTTGATTATGGTCTCCCACGACCCGTCCTGGAAAAATCGTTTTGACCGGGTGCTATACCTGAAAGACGGTCAGCTCCTTCAGGACCCTCCGGAAATTTATCAGCCCACCCCATGATTGATCTGATAAAGACCACATTTCGTGACATCTGGCAGCAGAAACTCCGCAGTATTGTCGTGGCAAGCGGGGCACTCTGGGGCGTAATGGTCCTTGTGGGGCTGTATACACCTGTTCGTGCCTTTGAACAGGAAATACAGGAGATTCTCGATTCCTTCAACACACAGCGAACCTTTCAGATCAAAGGCCCCACCACGGATCAGCTGGACCCGGGCAAAATCAACAACATCATAGGCCGGTTTCCGGACGAGTGGACCGGCCTTCCATTTGTGTTCCAGCGAATGGAAATCATTCGCAAAAATAGCGAAGGAACCGTCCAGCACCGGGACCGTGACCACGTCGCCGGTGTCCCAACCTGGAAAGGAGAGGCCGTAAAACTCCCCGTAACCAGTGGTTCATGGTTTACCGAACAGCAACATCAGAACAGCGAAAAAGTGTGTGTGATCGGCCGGGAAATCGCCAGCGAAAACGAAATATCCGAACCCGGAGAACAACTTTTCATTGGCGGACAGCCGTACCGAGTCCAAGGCATCCTCGGAGCCCCCCCGGGACTGCAGGACGAAGAACACTGGAACCGGTTCCCCGACCGGATTATTTTCGTTCCCCTCAAAAGTTTCCCGGTGCCACTGGACAGAGCCTGGTCCCCCCGGGTCCGAATACGCGTGATTATTCCCGATTCGGCGGACCTGTATGAGGAAATGGATCGAGCCGAGAAACTGTTTCCCGAACTTAACGTGGAACACGCCGTAGCGAGACAGCAGTACGACAAACTCAAAAAACACATGAGCCGATGGAAAAAAGGCCTCTGGGTGGTTATCGGCATCTGCCTCCTGATGGGCGGATTCGGGTTAATGATCCTGATGCTCTCCTCCGTCAAACAGCGATTTCGCGAAGTGGGTATACGACGGGCGGTCGGGGCCAACCGGATTCACATTGTTGTACAATTTCTCGTGGAATCCACGGTGCTCTCCCTTCTTGGCGGCATTCTCGGCGTGGCCGCAGGTGCGGGCATCGGATACGTGTCCAACAAAATCATCGGGGTTCCCTTCATGGTGGATCTCTACATCTGGGGGATCGGTCTGCTGGCCTCCATGCTTCTTGGCGTGTTTTTTGGCACATACCCGGCCTACCGCGCGGCCACCATGGATCCGGTTCGGGCCCTCCGCTACGAATAACGCATCCCTCCGGCACGGAGCTGACCTCCGATTCAGTTCAAACACCGGCAATCGCTTGTATATTGACCCAAATCCCCTACAATACGAATTCCTTAAAATTATGTTCCTGGAGGAACGGTTTCCCGGTGGGAGATCGAACACAGAACCGATAGAAATGCACAACGTTTCGGCCGGTTCTTCTCCGGAATTCCGGAACCAGAAATGAGAAACATGCAATTTCATTCTCTCTAAAAAACCATGCAAAAGTCAGCCATCTGCTTCATATCCATCGTTTCGTTCTTTCTCGTGCCTGTCGGTCCGATAACCGGCCAGGACAAAATCTCGTTCTCAACCTCGGACCGATCGCCGGGTCTGACGAAAAAATCAGAGCTCGACACGGTGTTCAACAACAACATAAAAATTACCCGAAATGATAAGGAACTGGCTCAACAGGAAACAAAACGAACCGAAAAATTAAAAACATCATGCAAACTTCTGGAAGCCGAAAACGGCGAAGTAAAAAAGTATAAGCTCACTGTTGATGAAATTTCCGTGAAAAATGAATCGTCGTCCGAAAATGGAGGGGACCAGCAAAAAAATGGCGAGGATGAAACCCCCCCGGTCGATGGAAACACGTATATCATAACCCTTCTGGAAGAGGACGAAATGAAAATTGAGCGAGAGGGGGACACGGACATCAGCAAGGAGGAAGAAGATTTTATCAGCAATCAGGTATACCTGGACCACAAAAACAAATGGAAGGACACGCTTGAAGGCAAATCCCTGGAAAAAGGGGACACGGTGGAAACCACGGAAAACATCCTGGATATTATGCCGGACGACGAAGATCTCGAGGAAATTTCCGTTGACACGCTGGAATTAACGTACACCGGTTCCGAAACAACGAATGGACGGAAAACGGGAAATTTTGACCTAATTTACCATCTCACAATGGAGTTTCAATCAAAGGGAAACCGCCGGGCGACGGACATGACCATGGAACTTGAACTTGAAGGAACAGTTGCCGTCGACCGCGATACCTGTCTGCCCGTCTCCCTTGAACTGGAAGGACCGGTATCCGTGGAAGGAAAACAGACGGTCCAGCAAAAACAGCAGAGGATGGAACTGAACATTTCGGGCGAAGGCTCCGCCACGATCAACGGAAGCGGAGAGATATCCACGGAAGATACAGGGGATTAACGACCGGAGACCGAATAAACGTTTGAGAGAATGTTGTGGTTTTGACTTTCGACCGCCTGACCCCCGGCAGACGGCGGCCAGCAAAATGGCCGAACTTGGTGTGGAAAGAACAACACTTACAAAAGTACTGAACCAAAAATCTACCGACAATGTCGTTACAGCTGTTTATGATCATTACGGCTACGAGGAGGAAAAGCGGGAGGAGCTACTCTCCTGGAACGAGCGTCTGCGGGAAATCGTGGGGCTCGGTCAGATAAAGGCCAAAAAGGCCAAACAGGAATGGGACAGAGATTTACGGGACCAATCCCCGGAAAAATTACTGGACATACTTACGTCCCGCGATTTTCCGGATGGAGTTCTACAGGAAATTGAATCCTATCCCGGTGCTATTGAAACACATAGAGAGTCACCGAACCCCAGTAAAGTGATTATTTCGGAAGGAAAAAACCAGATTAAAATCCTTTTACGGGAGAGATAGGGGAAGAGGCAAACGAAATAATTGATAGGTTTCCCACGCTATTACAATAGGAATATCGCCTATTTGAAATATAGCATCAGATCACACCCTATTGATATTTTCCTGTTATTAGTGTATTTCTTAATCAAGAAAATAGTTGATATTAAGAAAATAATCTCATAGAATTTCTATTGATCAGGATAAATCGGGGGAATCACCAAGTTCTTTCCTATTAACGGACATTTTCTTGTGTAAGAAATCGTCGAGATATAAGAAAACAGTACTATCATGTTGTCGGAACAAAAGGCTGTCGAAAAATTGAAATCAGGGAATTTTGAATTTCCACCGTTTCAAATGAGGCTTGAGGAAGTATTGTCTGCCAATACAAAATCGAACGTTAAACTTTTTCTTGAGGGAGAGATAGACGCCGAAGAATTGTTGAAAGCCGATTGGATTCTGGAACTGGAATGGGAAAATGAGAAAAAGCGATTCTTGGTCGAATATAAATCCGTAGGAACGCCAAAAAAGCTTGAGCAGGGAATCGCTCAGTTAAAAAATTACGCTGACAAACTCAGCGGAAGGAACGTCCTTCTGATGGCACCATTTCTGTCCGAGGATAACCTGGAACGAATCCGGAAAGAGGGGTTAAACGCAATCGACTTCAGCGGAAATGGAATCATTAACGTACCCGGGGACTGGTTTGTGTATCGGACCGGGAACGAAAATAAATATCCAACCAGCGCTCCAATTAAAAATGTGTATCAGGGAAAAAGCAGTCTGGTTGGCAGGGTCTTTTTCGCCGAGCAGGAATTCGAAAAAGTAAAAGAGGTAAAAGGAAAAATCGAGGAATGCGGCGGGGAAATTAGCCTGTCGACGGTATCCAAGGTTCTCAAACAGATGGACGAAGACATGGTTATAAAAAAAGGAGATACGATTGAATTAATTCGTCCGGAAGTGATGCTGGACAACCTTTCAAAAAATTACGATCCTCCGAAAGTTATCCAAAGCTTGGAGGTCAAAATACCGGAAAGTTATGTCCTTGGCAGGTTGGTTAGGGGTTTCTATAACAAAGAATTGCAATATGCTGCCGGAGGGGAAACCTACTATGGAAACCTCACCGAAAGCCAGGTGAAGGAAATTCTGTATTTCTCGAACCTGGAACCAATTCTGAATCTGAACTTCTATGAGAAGGAGGAAAAATTTCCGAATTTCGAATTTCGAGAAGTGAGAGATCAACGCCTCTATTTTAATACCCAATTAGATGGGGCCATTCAGTTCCCACGTTGCTCTCCAGTACAGACATATCTGGATCTTATGAAAGGAGGAAAAAGGGAAATGGAAACCGCCAGGCGGATCCGAGACGACATTATTCTCCCATCTTTAAAAAATAATGACTGAAGAAACCCTCGAAACCGATCTCATTGAACTTTCTCGCCGATTTTCGGAGCGTGGAAACGAGTTGATATTGGGTGGAGGGTTCGGCCTGCTTCTGAAACAGCGCTACGTTGAGAGGGATAATTTACGTACTCTTCTCGACGAAATTCCGAATACAAGGGCAACGGGAGATCTGGATATCTTCCTCCAGGTCGAGATGATCACGGACGAAGAAGACACGCACTGGTTACGCCAACAGATTGATGACCTTGGTTACAGCCCGGAAGTGAACTATTTTAAGTTTTCAAAAACGGTATCGTCCGAGGCCGGTGATGTGACGGTAGAGATCGATTTGTTGACTCCGGATCCGGAAGATCATCCGGGGGCTCACGTTTCAGATATTCGAGTTCGACCGAGGGATTATTCTTACCCGGAAAAGAAACTCCATGCTTACAAAACCCCGGAAGCGATATCCGTGGTCGATAAGGCTACCAAAATTTCGATTGGGGGAGAGGAGGAAATCCTCGTACCAAATACCTTCTCCTATTTAATGCTGAAATTGATGGCTTATCGGGATCGTAAGGACCGGGAGGAGGACGCTGACTCAGAGGAGGCCCGTAAGGGAATTAGAAGACAGGCCAATGCACATGCGTATGATGTTTTCGTTATTTTGGGCCTCACCACCGAAGAGGAATGGAACAGAGCCATGAAATTGAGTGAAAAATACCTCCAACAGGGTCCTGTTCGGGAGGTGAAGAGAATAATAAATGACTATTTCTCGGACGAATCACAACCTGGTTTCGTATCGATACAGGAACACGCAAGGAACACGAACAAACATTTGGATAATGATTTTTTAGAAGACATGCCTAGCTTTCTTGATGAATTATATTGATCAAAAGAATTGACATGGATCTCCCTGGATCAGTTTTGAGACAAAATTATGAAGAAGTTTCTCATACGGAGACGGAACTACTTTTTAGGAGGGGTGTGTGAGAAGTCTGAATCGGAGGTATCAAAAAATTACCGCAACCGTACAGGGATCGAATCCTTACTCGATTTGCTATAAGAAGGTGTCCGGAAAAATACAACCAATGGGTGAAGAATTTTTATTCTCATTTAATTATCTTTTGCAAACCAATAATGACAGTTAGAAAACCAAATCTACTATTTTCGGATTACGATTTCTCGAGTACATTACGAAACTATTTGGATAGAGTCCCGGAAGAAGTAAATGATATCCCCAAAAAGAAATTTCTTGAATCTACTGAAGATAACATTTTTGAACATGTTTTAGAAGAAATGAAATTAAGGCCTCTCAATTTGGATGAAGAAAATATGGTACAGGAAAGAGAGGAAATAAAAATAGATGTTACCAATGATCCGCGGAGAAACCCTTTTCAAGATCGGGGGCCTGTAAAAGTTAATGGAACAAGAGTAACTGTCTCAATTCCTTGGACAGGGGATCCAAAATTGTGGCAGATAAAACCAAGTAAATATGATTTAAACCCTCCTCGCGGGAGGATAAAAGAACATTCTGATTATAAAGGGATACTTGAAATTGTTATAGAAAAAACAAATGACGCTGATCCTGAGGAATTCAAGGAAGAGCTTGATAAAACTCTTAAAAAAAATAAGGAATTATCTGGAAAATCAGAGAAAGGACATTGACGAGGCAAATGATAAAATTGAATCAAACGTTAGAAGTGCAATATCGAAGAGAAAGAATAGACTAAATAAACACGATGAAATCGCTGATGCATTAGGAATTCCCCTTAAGAAAAGTGGAGATGCACCGGAATTTGATCCAATAAATGTTCAAAAAAAGAATGTAAGACCATCAAAAGTTGAATCGGAATCAAAACAATCTCCGGAGCCGGGAATCCGAGACGAGGACTACGAACATATTTTAAAAGTTATTAGGCACCAAGGAAGAACTTTTGAATCGACACCCGAAACGTATTCTGTACATGACGAGGAAGCGTTAAGAGATATAATTTTAGCTAATCTGAACAGCCATTACGAAGGGGATGCAACAGGGGAGACATTTCGTAAGAAAGGGAAAACGGACATAAGAATTGAGGATGAATCTCGAGCAGCATTCGTCGCCGAATGTAAAATTTGGAATGGGCCTAAATCTCTATTAGATGCGCTCGAACAGCTTATGGGTTATCTAACTTGGAGGGATTGCAAATGTGCGCTGGTTATTTTCAACAAGAAGAATAAGAATTTTACAGGAATTCTGGAGAAAATACCGGAAACTCTAAAAGGGGAAGACAATTTTATAAAGGAATTAAGTACCGAGGAAGAGGGGGAATGGAGATTTCGTTTTAATACTAATAACGATGAATCACGTGCAATTACGATTCACGTTATAGCATTTAACATTTTATCTTCTGAATAGAAGTTCTAAATTGAATTTGATCCGATATTTGAATTTTTAGCGGAATACTCAAAGACCGGTCGTCCCTTTCGAAACGGCCGGCCATCGAGTCTCTCTAAGTACTTTAATGAATTACGCCTCAGGAACCACTTTTCGAGCCGTTCTTTGAGGCCTGATGCTGAACGTCCACCACTTCCTGTTCCTCCAGTATCTGACAGAGCTCGAGGATGTATTGGGCTTTTCCGACGCCCTGGCTGGAGGAAAATTCAAGGTCTATGTGAAACTCCCCGTTTGTGGTGACCTCACAGACCCCTTCCTCGGGTTCGGTCCCGATCCATACGCCGTCGGTCTGGTCGACGATATGGATCCGGGTCTCTCCACGGGGAGCCTCGCCGGACCGAACACGTCCCGGGCGGTCATTAGCTCCTCCTCCACACTAATCTGCTCGCTTTTCTCACCCACCTCATCGAGAATAATTACTTCGACGTTCTGGCAGGGCTGAACAAATCTCCTTCTTATTTCTCATCGTATTTGGATCGATTCTTCTTCCGATTAGACGGGGGTTATACCGCGAGATTTGTCACAAGATTGTCACAAGATTTCTCTTCAGACAGAATTTGCTGCTTTTGCCATTTTTCAAAAAGCCTATTATATTCCGTTTTCTGCCCCTTAATTAGAGGAATTAAAAAATGCGCCCGGCAGGATTCGAACCTGCGGCCTGCGGTTTAGGAGACCGCTGCTCTATCCGGGCTGAGCTACGGGCGCGCGGGCTGGTCAATGTTGAACAATGACTGTTGACAATGGGCAAAAAATTTTTTACCTGACGCCATTCATTCCATAAAGTAATTCTTCGTGCTAATGGCGTTCCGTCCATTGGAAATGATTCTTACCACAGGGGAACTCGAGAACACGCATTATGCTCGGCCTCGAGATAAATCGCTACAGATCCCCACACAGAATCAAAATGGCCACGACGGACGCCTGACCCACGAAAGAACACAGGATCAGAAATCGAAGGATAAATTATATCGATTTTCCGAAAAAGAATTTAGTAGGGCTTTTCCTTCGGGTTAAAATGATGTTGACGTCCGAGCGGTAGCCGAAAAAACCGGAAGCTAAAAGCCATTCGGGCAACATTTTGTTTCAGGCGATTCTTTCGAAATCAGCCGCCCGGAACTGCGGAACCCGGCACCTGAACTTACAGCGGATGTCCAAATCAGAAGGGGATGATCAGAAAAGAGGAAGGGACATCAAACGAAACATCACTGAACGACCGATGAGATCAATTCCTGCTCCCGACATTTTTCCGTGAAATTTATTTTCTAAGCCCGTAAAATAACCTGATCATGATCACTGCCCCCGGTTTTCCTTATCATCCGTAAATTTTCACTCCAACCCTAACATAAATAGTAATGAACGCGGTCGACTGGCCGCCGGGACAGGAGGAGGAACCGGTGGTACGAATCGGTATCAGTAGCTGCCTGCTTGGGGAGCGCGTGCGCTGGAATGGGGGACACACCCGGGACCGATTTCTCACGGACACGCTCGGGGAGTACGTCGAATGGGTTCCGGTCTGTCCGGAGAAGGAAGTGGGAATGGGGGTACCCCGTGAACAGGTTCGGCTTCTCGGAGACCCGGAAGACCCAAAACTCGTGGGCCGTGAATCCGGCGAAGACTGGACCGAGCGAATGCAGTCGTACGCCGAGAAGCGCATCGACGAACTACGCGAGAACAACCTCCACGGCTATATACTGAAACGAGGCTCCCCCACATGCGGCATGGAGAAGATCAAGGTTCTCGACGACCGGCAACAACCGAACGGGGAGGGGCCCGGACTGTTTGCCAGGAAATTGATGGAGAAACTTTCACTGCTGCCGGTCGAGGACGACGGCCGCCTGAACGACCCGGTCATTCGGGAAAATTTTATCGAACGGATCTTTGCGTTTCACCGGTGGCGCCGGCTGATTGACCGGAACCCGGAGTCCTCCGACCTTATTGAGTTCCACACGGCCCACAAGATGACGCTTCTGGCCCACCACCAGGAAAAATACCGTGAGCTCGGACGCCTCATTTCCAGCGTGGGAAATGGAACGTTTGAGGAAATACGCGACGAGTACGGCCGCCGTTTTATGGAAACGATGGCTGAACACGCAGACCGGGGCGGACATGCGAACGTCCTCCACCATCTTCAGGGTTACCTGAAGGAAAAGATTCCCGACGACGACCGGCAGGAACTCGATCGGGAAATCAGGAAGTACAGGGAAGGACAGGTGCCGTTGATCGTTCCGGTGACCCTGCTGAAACATCATTTCCGGAAAAACCCGATGGACTGGGTGATGAAACAGACTTACCTTAACCCATATCCGGCGGAACTCCAACTTCGAAACCACGTCTAACACACACCAGATTAGTGCCGTCAGTGGCAATCCCGGGGGCTACCGGATACGCTGTTCGAAACCTGTGGACCGTGGTGGCTGAGCGAGGCGACGGGGCACACCGCCTGTCCTTCCGTGAAAAGCTTCTAAAGAAGCTCCTGTCACAGGAATCATCCGGAACCTCGAAACCGGAATGGCCGACGTCCTGTCCCGCAGCGACATGCCCAAACTGTGGAAATTTAGATGGGTTCCTTCCTCGGTGCCGGTACTCCCCACTCAACTCTCATTCTCAGGCCCCTCCTGAATCCACTCTCGTGCTTCCTTCATTTCACCTGCATCGAACACCCGAATCTGACAATCCACAAGTGGAGATAGAAACCGTGTGTAAGGGCCCACCCATCCCCGGTCCGAAACCACCGCACAGCGTGACACGTTGCACACGTTCCGGAGACTGAACTTCAGGTCCTCCCAGAGCACCGAAAGGTCCATGGTCGGAAAACCGTTTACCACCTCGATGATCCGGACCTTCCCGTGCTTATCAATTTCCCGCTCCAGCACGTTCACAAGTTCCTCAAATCCCTCCCGGGAAATCTTCTCTTCCCCCACCTCCAGCTCGATGATGCCGTTTTGTTCGTCAACGTTATATTTCATGATGATGTCGGGAATGACGATTTCCGATTTGAATCGACACAACCCCTCCGTTTCCTCCGATCAGGAGGACGCCGTTTCTTCGTCTTCCTCACTGTCCTCCCCGTCGGCTTCCTTCGGTTCTTCCTCTTCCCCCAGCAGTTCCTTCATCCGCTCCGGATCCGCTCGCCGGGCACGTTCCAGCAGATCGCCCGTGGACTCCGAACGAAACCGTTTCTGACGCTCCTCTTGGCGATTCGTGGACGAGCCGTCACCGTCCGAACCCGACCGGCGTTTCCGACGGCGAATGCGCTTTTTGTGCTGTTCCTCCTCCTGCTCACGCCTGCCCTTCTCGATGGCCTTTTCAATTTCCTCGTTCGCCACCTCCAGTGCATCCTTCCGGTTTCGTTTCTGTGATCGAGATCCGCCCTGGCGGACAAGTAATTCCCCGTCCTTCGTTTTGTTCCTCGGGGGAAGGTGCTCACGCACCCAATCCTGCTCGCGTTCCGACAGGTCCAGATCCGAAATGGCCACCCGGAGCCGGACCGCCGTGGCACGCCGGTCCCCGTGCTGTCCCCCCGGTCCACCCGATCGCATCGTCTCAAATTCAACGTCCGACGCCGAAAGATACGCACCCATACAATCCACCCAGAACACGAGAAGGAACAAAACCCCTCACTCATCCGAACACCACCAACCGTGGATCTCCTCTCGATGATAACGCAAAGAAAATGCACAGAACAACCAGAGCACCAGCAAATATCGTTGATAGGCCCCCAAAACAAACGGTTGAAAGCCCCGAACCGAACGGAATGTCTGCGAACCAATAATTCAACAGGTCTTTCAAGAAAATGTTCGTTTTGATCGATTGAATTACATTGCAAAACAAACCGTCGCTCGACCAGTATAACTCAAACCCGGTTGACTCTCTTCAGAAAGCGTTAAGCGGAGGGAGCGAAAATATGACAACGGAAATCGTCATACTGACAAGCAATTCCGTCCGGCACCGATTCATGCGGAAGGTATTCGGGCTGACGGATGGGGTGGAGGTTCTTCGAACGTACTGCGAGGACTTCGGAGGTACCTTCCACCGGCTCAAAAATGCAATAGAGGAAGGCAACAAAACGAAAATAGACCACTTCCGACGGCGAGCCCGTTCGGAGTACGATTTCTTTGGCTCCTTTGATCGCCTGGCCCCGGACCACAGTGAGCCGGTGCAGATTGAAGGGGGCTCCATAAACAACCGGAAGTATTACGAACAGATCAGGGAACTGGACCCGGACCTGCTCGTGGCGTACGGGTGCTCCCTGATAAAGGATCCATTGCTTGACCATTACATGGGCAACTTCCTGAACGTTCATCTGGGCCTATCTCCGTATTACCGTGGGACGGGCACCAATTTCTGGCCCCTGGTGAACAGGGAGCCGGAATACGTCGGGGCCACTTTTATGCATATTGACGAGGGTGTGGACACCGGTGAAATCATACATCAACTCCGTGCCCGCGTTTATCCGGGGGACGGACCGCACCAGATCGGCAACCGGCTGATTTCGGACGTCGCCAATGTATATCCCGAATTGGCCCGTCAATTCGATGAATTGCACTCCGTTGAACAACCCCCGGAACCGGACAACGAACATTATTACCGGAAGGCCGATTACTCCGACGAAGCCACCCGGAAGATGTACGAAAATTTTGAGGAAGGGATGGTCGAAACGTACCTGGAGGAACAGGAGGAGCGAGTGGAGCAGGTGCCGATCGTAAAACACCCCGTAATAGATGAAGCGGAACTTATCCCGTCATCCGAATTCCGGATGGAACCATGATCTCCGTCATGTATCACTACGTCCGGGAGGGGAGGCAAAAGCCGGATTACTATTACCTGGACGTGAATGATTTTCGGCGGCAGCTCGATTACCTTGCGGAGGAACACGGATTCGTTTCTCGCTCGACGTTCCGGGACCTGATTCACGGAAACAGAAGTAAGATTCCGGAGGGAGCGGTTCTGACTTTCGACGACGGGTTTCGCGATCATTACGAGTTCGTCTTTCCGGAACTCAAAAAACGGGGTCTCTGGGGGGTTTTTTACGTGCCGGCGGCACCGTACCACAAAGATCAATTGCTTGACGTCCACCGCATTCATCTCCTCCTCGGAGAAACAGGAGGCAGGGAACTTCTGGATACCACGGTCGAAATCGTCACGGAGGAGCAGCTGCCGTACCGGGACGTGGACGCTTTCCGAAAAGCGTACCGGGAATTCGACGACGACCGGGCCACGAAGGAAGCAAAGAAAATTCTGAACATGTACGTGGCGGACCATCAGCAACGGGATCTGCTGGATGCCTTATTTGAGGAACTAAACGGTCCTGAGATGGATCCGATGACGTATTACATGACCCCCGAACAGATTCGGGAAATGGCCGGGGAAGGCATGACATTTGGTGCTCACACCGTCAACCATCCCGTGCTGTCAAAGCTCGATCAAGAACGGCAGAAGGAAGAAATCCAGACGTCGTTTCAGGTGCTTGAGGACATGCTCGGGCCCCTGCCCGAACGTACCTTTTGCTATCCGTACGGCAAGGAGCATGCCTACAATCAGGTAACACTGGAGGTGCTGAGAGAAACAGGATGTGACTGGTCCTTCATCGTAAAGCCGGAAGACATTCAACATTCGGACCTCCAGAACCAACCCCTTCAGCTTCCCCGGTACGACTGCAATCGCTTTCCCCACGGCGAGGCCAGTGGTACTATGTGAAGCCTCAGGTCATTGACCGGGGCGACTCACCCGACTATGATAAATGCAACGATACGATTCTCTTGCGCGCACGATCCCTCCTGATTTTTTCATTTTCATGATGAGGTGACCGGATGAACGGCATTGTGTTTTTGGCGACACAGAATCGATCAGAGGTCGTGGAATTCTATCGGGAACGGGTAGGCATGACCACGTGGCTCGAGCAGGCCGATTGTACGGTGCTGGAATTCGAGAATCTTCTCCTGGGCTTCTGCTCCCGCTCAGAGGTGGAAAAGAACGGCATCATCACGTTCGTCTACGATAACCGGGAGGCCGTCGACGAGACGTACGAAAAACTGAAAGACATCGCGATGGAAAAACCAGAACCCGTAGAGAAGTACCAGATCTACCGGTTCTTCGCCGAGGATCCCGAGGGACGAACCATCGAGTTTCAGTCCTTCGACCACCCGGTGTAGACCGCCCGGCCGGCGTCCGGCGCATTACGGCGGGACGGAACCAGATCGAGGTTGAGATCAACTACGATCGTGACGAACTCGAATGAAGTCGACTTTGACAACCAAAAGTTTCCAAAGGCCTTTCCATGTAGGTAGTTAGCTGTCCTCCCCTCCGGACGCCGATACCGACAAAACATGAGCAGATCCGTACGTTTGTCGGAAGGGCCCTTCCCACGCCATTTTTCCAGATCCCGTTTTGGGGCCTTCGAATCAAGAGAGGTTTTACAATGGAATTCTTTAAATTCGCCGTACGCGAGAAACGAATTATTTCCTTTGGCATAACCTTCGCCTTTATCTCCAGCTTCGGACAAACCTTTCTTATTTCGCTCTTCGTCCCTAATTTTCAGGAGGCTTTCTCACTTTCAAGCACATCATTCGGCACACTCTACTCCCTGGCCACGCTTGGCAGTGCTGTGTCCCTTCCGTATCTGGGGGCCTGGATCGATAGGACCCGGCTGAAAACGTACACCTTCATGGTTGCTCTTGGCCTCATGGGGGCTTCCTTTTTGGTTGCGTTTTCCCTCCACGTTGCAGTGTTGTTTGTCGGTTTGTTCCTGCTCCGCCTTACCGGTCAGGGCCTTTCAAGCCATACGGCCAAAACCTCCATCGCCCGACACTATCAATCAGGACGGGGGAAAGCTCTCAGTCTCGTGAACCTGGGACATCCTATTGGGGAAGGACTCCTTCCTCTTCTCGTAACCGGTCTGCTTTCCTACATAACCTGGCGAATAACATGGGGTGTGATCGGTGGCGGCATCGGTGTAATATTCCTTCCACTTCTCCTCCTGATGCTCGGGAACACCTCTTTCGCAACCGAAATTCCATCGAAAACCCCGGAGAAAAGCAGTAAAGAGACAACGAACCCGGGAGGTGATGGAAATGAACAACTTCTTCGTTTTATGTGCGAGGCCCGGTTCTGGTTTCTTGCACCTGCGGCCATCCTGCCGGGATTCTGGATTACCGGCCTGCTTCTTTTTCAGGTTCGAATCGCAGAACAGTTCGGCTGGACCCGTGAGTTAATGGCCACGGCTTTTGTGTCGTTCGCGGTGGGTCGCATTGCCTTTTCATTGCTTTCAGGACCAGCCATTGATCGCTGGAGTGCCCGACGGTTATTTCCCCTTTATCTTCTTCCACTCGGCGGTGGATTGGTGACCGCGTATCTTCATCCGGGAAACTGGTCCGCGTTCCTGTATCTAGGTCTTCTCGGGGTAACGTTGGGAGCGGGGGGGACTCTGAAATCCGCACTCTGGGCGGAGGTATACGATACGGAGGTTCTGGGCACCGTTCGATCCCTTTATTCCTCACTGGCCGTACTCGGCACGGCGACCTGTCCGTTCTTCCTGGGATGGCTCCTGGATCTGGATGTCCCCGTGGAATATATATTGATGGCCGCCGTGGGCTCGGTCATCGCCGCTTTCTTCCTCTCCTGGTACGGCCTTGCAAAGGCGATCCGTTAAATCTCACCTCACGTGGAAGGGAGGTATGGAGCGGTTTTCTGTACAGCCGCCGGCGCAGGAACAGGTTCACCCGATTCCGACCGAAACCCGGAATTTAGTTATCCGTCCGGGAAACGAAATTGGCAAATTCCACGGACAGTTCCAGAATATCATCGCGACCGTCCTCGCCATTCTCAAGCCTGTTCCACCACCGATCCGGAACGGCCCGGACGCCGTGACACGCCCCGGCGATAGCCCCGGTCATCGCCCCAATTGTATCGGTGTCGCCGCCGACGCTCACGGCGTAAACGACGGCCTCCCGAAAAGAATCAGGGTGTTCGAGGAATGAATAAATGGCGGCGGGGACGGACTCAAACGCTTTACTCGTACAGCCCAGACACCGGGCCACTTCTGCGGGATCCGCGGGCCCGTCCTCCGCTTCAATAAGGTGCTGCATCTCGTTTAACCTGTTCACGAGTTCACCATTCTGATCAAACGTCTCCGGGTGATGCTCCCGGAGTTCGTTCACCCACCGTGTCGTTTTCGCCGGATCCGGTCCATCAAACGCCATACCCACCGAGCGAGCCTGCAGAAAGCTTCCCCCGAGCCCGAGTGGATGGGCGTGCGTAATGCCACAGGCGGTTCGAATCGCCGGTTGAAGTTGTTCGGGGTCCGTTCCGTACAGAATCCCGACCGGAGCAATCCGCATCGATCCACCGTTTCCAAAAGATCCCCCATCAAAGATTTCACTCGAAGCCTCCTCAACATCCGCCCCGCGACGCCATTTTTGAAATACCTGCGTCGTGCCGGATCCATATCCTCGTCGCCGGTCATAATGATCGAGAAACGATTTGGCCATGTGGTTTGCATCGATTCCATCACACGCCAGAATCGACCGGGCGGTGGCGACCATCATCTGGGTGTCATCGGTAAATGTTCCGGTCCCGAGTCGAGCATCCAGCATCCGGTCGAGGGTTTCGAACTCCTGCTGAATTCGTTCGGCCGGCCATCCCTCAACGGGCATGCCAAGAGCATCCCCAACAAAAGTTCCGATGAACGATCCGGCTACCTGATTTTCCATATCCGAAAGGTGATCACGATTGTTCACGGCAGCAGGCCACCAACGAGAAGACCTGAATGAATGGGTTTGAGAACCTGCTCGACAAACTGGTAAATCCATCGGAGGAAACCAGTATCCGGGAACCGCTGCAGGTTCACCTTATGAAAATTTCAAGAACGGCGATTACCACCGGGATCCAGAAAAGGAAACTTCCGAGGGAGTGAAGAAGAGACGGTGGATCAGCGGTCATTAATTCCCGGTAATCATCTGTAAACAGTTCTCCTGTTTCCTCGGGGTAAAGGAGCCCGATCACAAGGGCATTCCAGACGAGAATCCCGACGGAGACAACGGTAATCTGAAGATAATTCATGGCCATACCCGCCACAATAAGAACCGTCAGGGCCGAGAGAACAACCAGCGTAATCGTGCGTGACCAGTCCCGGTGGTTGGCCACGTTCGGTGCAAGCCAGAACAGAAATCCGGCCATAATCATCATTAACGCCCCTCCGCCCTTTGTTTCCAGTACGGGAGAAACGGTCACCGTGATGTCTTTTTTTAACAGAAAGAAGACCCCGACAATACCCATTATTAATCCGGAAACGGCCAGCCAGAGAGATATGGACTGAATGTGTCGCTCCAACCCCCGGGACCGCTTCTCTTCAAGCGTCTCCAGGGTTTCCGGTTCCAGAGCAACCAACCGGCTTCCGCATTCGAGACAGAATACGTGTTCCCCTCGCTTGTTCGGTGGAATGGAAAGGGTGTTCCCGCAGGAACAATCCCGGTAAATTCGATTTCTCACGCGACTCTGATTGGTCATGCCCGTATCTCCGGATCGGTGCAAAAAGACAATAACTTCTTTTCCTGTGCGTATATTATATACATAGACCCGGATCGGTTCCAGCAAAGCAGAAAATTACCCGGACAAATATATGTAACCGGCAACAAACCCGGTCACAAGGAACACCCAGAACAGGAAGAAGAACAACAGGCGGAATCCATCCATTTCCTCAATTTGCACCTGTAACTCGTCCAGTCGCCGGTTTACACGTTCAATCTGTGATTCGGTCCGACTCAACCGCCGGGTGTATTTTTCGATCTGCGCGTGGGCCGGACCATTTTCCACGATGGCCCGGCCCAGATCCCTTGCGTAATTTCTCTTGTGTTCGGCGATGGAGTCCAGGTCACGTTCCAGCTGTCGTATCCGGTTCTCACGGTTCTTAATCTTGGCATCCAGGTTGCGGAGATCCCGTTTCATTTTTTTCCGGTGGGACCGTTTCTGACGCTCCACCCGATCCATGCGTTCATCAAGTTTCTCACGCTTTTCCCGAAGTTCCTCGAGTTCCTCCTCCACCCGGTCGATATCATCAGATATCTGTTCCCGATCCTCTTCTTCTTTCTCCGGGTCCGATCGATCCTCTTCCGCCTCCGAACCGGTTCCCGAACCCGCACCGGCCGGTGCAAGATCCGGCTCCCCGCGGGAGGAGTTCCGGTTTTTCTTCCGCTGTTCGATTCGGGTCTTTTTTTCGTTCAGTTTTTCCAGCTGTTTCCGTGCCCGCTCCAGTGAAACTTCGTTTAATTTCTTTTTCTCACGAAGTGGTTCCTTCTTTTTTTCGATGGATTCCACGTCTTTTTCGTAACGCTGGCGCACCTCTTCTTTTTCCTCCTCCGTCGCCTGGATCTCGTCCTCCAGTTCGTTTATTTTCTGGTTTATTTCTTCCTCCTCCCTTTCGAGCCGCTGCAGCTCCTCCTCGATCTCCGGCTCATCAAACGCAAGATCCAGATCAATGATTCGTTGACCGATTTGTTCCAGCAGACG
Organism: uncultured Planctomycetia bacterium; assembly: GCA_964580675.1. Lineage (GTDB taxonomy): Bacteria > Planctomycetota > MHYJ01 > CAYXQY01 > CAYXQY01 > CAZOLI01. The sequence continues at coordinate 70,345 of CAZOLI010000010.1, read as the reverse complement.
GTCCCGTTTTTTCTTACGACGGTGAAGACGCCAGTACAGGTAAAGAAGATAACCACGTCGGTAAAACCAGGCGAAGCCCGCCCGGAACACGCCGACAACACGCGAAAGAAAGGCATTCCAGGAGGAGGAATTCGTCGTCGTTGAAGGCTCGTTACCGGTTCGGGGAACGTCCACAGGATCCCCCGCATCGTCGTCATTGGATCCCGTCTCAGAGTGCTCGGCCTGCACCGATTCCGCCCGCCTGTTTTGCTCCTCGTCCTCCGAACGATCCTTCGGGTTGGTTTGTTCGGTCATCGTCCGATAAGAAAAAAGCTCAATTACGACACCAAATATATATTATAACAGAGGTGGCACCGAGGAAAACAAAACGATCCCGACGGCCCTTCCCGAACGAACAAACCGCCTGCCGCATCCCGGCGCATTATCTTATCGGACCTCAATCTCACCGAATCACCCTCTATACCGGCTCTATACGAGCTAAGCACCATGAAATTGAAGAACCGTTCCCCCAATCCCCGATAACCGAGATAGACAGGAAAAGAAATTCACGGAACAAAAACATGACCGAACAGAAAAACGTCCTAATAACCGATCCTTATCAACGAACCTGTTACCTTGTAAAGAGCATTTTGCTCGGGGGTGATTATCGTGTGTCCATTGGAACAAACTGGACCACGTCCCTGAAAAAGCTCGGCACCGGTCTGTTCGACCTGCTCTTCGTCGACGTGGAGTCACCGGAGGAAGCACAAAACGTCAGACGGTACATCATTGAAGGAAGTGAATGGAAAAAATATATCCCCCTCGGCATCATCACCTCCAAGGAGGACGAACACATCAAAAAATGCGAACCGGAAGTAATTATCAAAAAACCGGTGCGGATCAATCAGGTGCTTTCCGCGGTGGAGACGATGTGCGAAATTCGCAAGGCCCGATACGAAAAGTTAAAGGAAGACTTTCGTCGAACCACTGTTGAGTGTGAACTAAAACTGGACGAGGACGACGATTCCCTGACCTGTCGCGCGGTGTCGCTGAATCCGCTTGGCATGCTCACCGAACCGAACGAAAACAACCCCGACAGGATGAAGCAGTTTCACGAATTCTTCAAGAACACAGGCGACCGCGAATTCCTCGTGGAACTGGAAGGAGAAGAAGATCCGTTCGAGGTCCAGGTTCGGAAAATTTTCCAGGAACAGACGCCGGACGAAAAAATTCGTGAGGTTGGATTCCAGATATCTCAAGGACAGGACAAGGCAAGGCGAAAACTACAGGACATGTTGAACGTCAGGGCACCCGGGGGATCCGGAGCAGAGGGAACCTGAGTTCTGAATACGTCTTTACTTTCTGGAGGTCTCCATGGATGCTCTGATTAAGAGCAAAACAAATGTTCTCTGCCCGTACTGCAACAACGACAAATTTCTCGTCATCCGGAGAGAGCTAAAGGAACAGCAAAACATCCTTGTAAAAATGTGCCGCTGTGAAGCTTGTGGTGACACGTTTCGCTACGCCGAGGACAAGGAAGGAAATCCCATATCGGCAGCCGATCGATAAACCATACGTAAGGAAATACCACCCAGAAAACTCCTATGGCCTGACATGACTCCATAGCAGGACAAAAACAAACAAATTTGTCCTGTCAGATCTCCATGCCTCGGGTGTCCTTAGGGTAAGGAGGGGAGGCCCTTCCCTTTGCCCCCCTCCTTACCTCCTTTCTTTTTTTCTGCCCTCCTTCACGAAGAGCTTCTCGACAACCATAAAAATCATTCCCGGTGGGAAGGTCGGTCTCCTTGTCCCATACGCTGGAGCAACGTCGATGTGGACTCGCCGAATCAAAGTGGGGAAATATTAAAACGGACACGGAAATGGCACAAAACCGTGAACGGATCGGGAACGGAACGGACGGGGATTCGATCTATTCCGACCCTTCAGCCACGTCGATGTCTTCCTGCTTGTAGTGCCAGCGGTCGGCGGGGAGGTCGTATGAGTGAATCTCCCCCGGATCGAAGAACAGGGAAATCTCCCGTTCGGCGGATTCCACGGAATCGGAACCGTGTACGAGATTGTAACCCCGGCTCTGACCGAAATCACCACGAATGGTCCCCGGTTTGGCCTCCTGGCCGAACGTTTCTCCCATCATCTTTCGGGTGAGTCGAACTGCTTCCGGCCCCTCCAGAACACCCGCAATCACCGGTCCGGCCGTTATAAATTCGAGCAGATCATCGTAAAACGGTTTGTCCCTGTGCTGACTGTAATGTTCCTCGGCCGTTTCACGGTCGACATCAACCATTTTAAGGGCCACAATCTTCAGACCTTTGTTTTCAAACCGCTCGATAATCGGTCCGATAAGCTGACGCTGGACCCCGTCTGGTTTGATCAAAAGAAGGGTTTGTTGCATCGGATCAAGTAGAAGAATGGATACATAGGATACGTTGAACCCGCCAGGTAACCGGAGGGCCGTCGTATGGAATGGCGGCGGCAGGATTTGAACCTGCGACTAAGGGCTTATGAGTCCCCTGCTCTACCACTGAGCTACGCCGCCTGAACGAGGCAGAGAAGACCGTTTGTATTGTAATAATTCGCCCCGGAAATGCAAGATTATGGTCGTTCTTCATCCGGCACCCGTTCGATCCGTCCGCCGAGGCTCCGGATTTTCTCTTCAATCTCCTCGTACCCCCGATCAATATGGTAGATTCGCTTCACCTCCGTGGTTCCCCGGGCAACGAGACCGGCCAGGACCAGTGCAGCGGACGCGCGAAGATCCGACGCCATTACGGGAGCTCCGGACAGATGTTCCCGTCCCTTAATCATGGCCGTTTCTCCCTCCTTTTGAATCTGCCCCCCCATCCGGTTCAGTTCGGACACGTGCATAAATCGATCCGGATAAATCTTTTCCGTGATGACGCTAATGCCGTCGGCCAGACTCAGTAACGCCATCATCTGTGCCTGCAAATCCGTCGGGAACCCGGGATACGGCTGGGTGGATAATTTGGTCGCTTCAAAACGCCGGGGAGCGGAGAGGGTAATCGTCCGATCATCGATCTCCACGTCCATCCCGATTTTTTCGAGGATGTCAAGCGGGGCGGCCAGATACGACGGTTCGGTCTCGGTTACCGTCACTTCCCCGCCCGTTATGGCTCCCCCGATTAAAAACGTTCCGGCCTCAATCCGATCGGGAATGGCGGAAAACTCCACCCCGTGAAGTTCATCCACACCGTCGATTTTAAGCCGCGGGGAACCGATGCCGCTGATCTCCGCTCCCATTTTGTTTAGAAATCGAGCCAGGCTCTGTACCTCCGGCTCACAGGCGGCGTCCTCGATTATGGTGGTTCCCTCTGCCAGAACCGCCGCCATCATGACGTTCGCGGTTCCCGTAACCGTCGATCCACGGGGGCCGCCAAGATACATCTTGGTACCTTTTAGATTGTCGGCTCGACCTTTTACGTATCCATCTTCCACCTCAATCTCCGCGTTCAATTCACGGAATCCCTTTATGTGTAGATCAATGGGACGAACCCCGATCACGCATCCTCCCGGCATGGATACCTCGGCTCGATTTCGACGGCCGAGAAGGGGCCCAAGCACACACACCGACGCCCTCATCTTGCGTACCATTTCATACGGAGCCCGGCATTTGCTCTCGTCCTCCAGAGACGTTTTGAGGGTTCCGTCCTCCCGTGTAACCGCCATGCCCAGTTCACGAAGAATCTCCGTCAGCGTTTCCACGTCACGAAGATCGGGGACGTTCCGAATCACACATTTCTCGTCCGTCAGAAGCGTCGCCGCCATCAGAAGCAACACACAGTTTTTCGCACCGGAATTTTGTACCGTGCCCTCGAGTCGCGTGCCCCCTTCAATTCTGAATTTTTCCATTATCTTTCCTCGAAATTTTCAGAAACATACGGAAATTCGAACACCTCGGCAGTTCACCGCTAACAAACAAATCGGCTCCCACACCGTATTCCGTCCAATTTCAAAAATCCGATAAGCAGCCTCTGGCCCCTGATTCCGGGATATTCGTCCGTCGGATATCGACGATTGTTCATCCAGAAACTGGAAACAGGTGTGTTCATATGGTATAAAAGGACATTCATCGCTGCAATAAGACCAATCGTGTGCCTCGTTCCAGACCACCCAACATCAAATTTCGATCGAGTACGCTGTTATGTTATCTCAGGACGACATAGAAACACTCTATAAATACGAACCGGGAAACCATCTTGTCTCAAGTCTTTACCTCCCCATATCACCCGACCAGTCACCGAACCAGCTGGAAACGTCGTTCAAAAGCCTGACGGGAGAAGTCCGAAAAAACGAATTTCCCGGGAAAACGAAAACCATTCGCTCTTCCCTGAAAGAAGACCAGGAAAAATTCCGGGATTTTCTCGAATCAGAAGATATTCGGGAGGATTTCACCCGATCGATCGCCCTGTTCTCCTGTTCGGAGGATGATTTCTGGGAAACGTACAAGTTGCCGGTGTCCCTCGACCGACACTTCTCGATCGGGCAATATCCATACCTCCGACCGCTGAGCATGATCCTCAATCAGTCGCACCGGACCCTCGTTATAAGCGTCGACCGGCACGAAGCCGTCTTTTACGACATTTTCATGAACATGGTGCTCTCCCGGACAAAAATTGAAAGCGAAGTTCCCAAGAACGTGAGAAAAGGAGGATTTCGCGGGTACGAAGAAAAACGCATTTCCCGAAACATCGAGGACCACGTGGACAAACACATGAAGAAAGCGGCCCGGCACGGTCTCGAAACATTCCGGGAAGAAGATCATGACTTTCTGATTCTGGCCGGGCAGAAGGAAAACCGGAAACGATTCCAAAAATTTCTTCATTCCTACCTCGAGGAAAACCTCATCGGTACCTTTGACGTAAATCCCGATGAGGCCGATCGGGAAAAGATCCTGGAAAAATCGGAACCCATTATTGAGGAAGCGGAACGCGAGAAAGAACAACGTACCGTCGAGGGGCTCAAAAACGAAGTCAAGCGAGAGGGTCTCGGTGTCACGGGCCTTGAATCCACAATCGAACACCTGAACGAAGGAAAGCTTCGGAAATTAATCATTAATCGTGACTTTGAAGCCGAGGGAAGCCAGTGTCCCTTCTGTGACACCCTCAGCACAGAAGAACCGGGGCCCTGTGAGTACTGCAATAAACTGACACAACCCGTGTCGGATCTCGTCGATCGCATCATCGGCGCCACTCTGCGAAATGGGGGTTCCACCGAACATATCCAATCCGATCAATCATTTATTTCCGATGCGGGAATTGGCGGGCTTCTTCACTACAAGTAGGATTCACCCAGAAATGCCTTCAATCCGCAAGCGGGAAATCACCCATCGTTCTCCATGGAGTCCTTAAGGGCCCGTTCGCGAGCTCCCGGAATCTTCGGGGCCCCGAACAGCCAGAGCATTGCCCCTGCCAGCATGTATGGAATGGCAAGCAACATCCCGGTGGTCATGGTGAACGTGTCTGCTATCCAACCAATCATAGGGGGCGACAGCACGTCCCCGAACATGTGAATCACGAAAATACTTACTGCAATTGCGGCCGCCCGGCGGTGAATGGGAACGACTTCCAGAATGGCCGTGTTAATCGGTCCGGTGTTCAGGAAGAGGCCCACGATAGCCAGGAACGAAAAGATCCAGCAATATGGTTCTACCAGAACAGTAAGCGCCAGATAAGCAGGGACACAACCAAGAAGGAGACCGGCCCCTCCCACAAGTGCCGGCGACATCTCCGTCCTTTTGACAAGCATATCCGAAAGAAAACCACCGAGCGGAATCGCAACCATTCCTCCCGTAACCGTCACCATGCCAAACCATCGAGAGGATTCCTGCATGGTGAGAGTAAGTGACTCGGCCTGGCTAAAATACGCCGGAATCCACCACGAAAGTCCGCCCTGCACCCAGGTGGCACAGGTAAGGCCGGCAATTAAAATAAGGTAGGCGTGATTTTTCAGCAGCCCCGTTAGATCCGACAGATGAATATCTCCCTTTAGAAGAACGCCTTCCGGGTCAACCCCCTCATCCTGCTCCCCCCGTTCCGGTTCCCGGATCCAGAAACAGACAACGGCGATCACCAGACCGGGCAATCCCACAAGGAGAAAGGCATGACGCCAGGACAGCAGAGCCCCGATCTCCCCACCCGCCATGTATCCGAGCGCCCCACCAACCGGAATCGACAGATAAAAAATGGATATCATCCGACTCCGACGTTCGTGCTCGAACAGATCAATAATAACAGTTGGGGCCAGAATACCAAATACCGCCTCCCCGACGCCCACGAGAGTTCGTGTTGCCAGCAACGTTCTGTAACCCGGGGCAAAAAAAGCAAGTGCGGTCGCTATGCTCCAGAGTATGCCGCTGTAACCAATCAACTTCCGGCGAGCGACACGGTCGCCGAACAAACCGGTAATGGGTGCTATAAGCGTATAAGGAATTAGAAAGGCAAACTGGATAATCCCCTTCTCAAAGTTGTTCAACACCAGATCGTCCCCGATGTATTCGAGCGCGCCGGACGGCACGTACCGATCCACGTAGTTCAATAAATTTAACAGGGTAAGAAGGGCCAGAATTACGTATCGGTTCTGCAACCACCGTTTCATGAGACCCGTCGGGACCGGTAGTGATCCCACCAACAATCACAATTCAAAATATCGAAAAACAGTTGATGTGCCGCGGCCGAACCACCTGGCGTCCGGATCAATTTGAATATTGACCCTTTCTCAACCTCAAAAATATTGCGTCGTTATGTTATAATGGAAAATCATATTGTATCAACCGTACAGGATATTTCTCCGATATGTAAAAACGGTGGAATTGCACATTATTGCTTATCGGATCTGGCTCGACGATCCTCCGCCGACTTTTCCTGAACGATATCGAAAGAAGGAACTATTAACGATAAACCGGAACTCTTAAACCCCCGAAACCCGTCATGTCCACAAAAGCAAAAGTTGCCATTCTCGTCGGATTGGTCACCGGTGTGATCGGCCTTATTGTATACGATAGTTTCTTTCGTCCCTCGGCCGACGGCGATAACACAAATCCGGAGACCGTACAGGAAACCACGGATGAACTCGACGTGAACGCCAGTGATGCCAATGATGAAAACGAATCCAACGGTGGGGACTCCTCTGTACTGGAGGACGTTCCCTGGAGTTCGGAAGACGGAAACGGATCAAATGATGCAGAAGAAGAACAAACAGATTCGTCGGAAGACGGAGACACGGAAGACATACTGGAGGACCTTCCGGCGGCAGATGATGACATAGGAGAATTCCAAAATCCGGTCAGCGAAGAGGGAAACGGGGCACCGGAGTACGAATCCCCTGAGAAAAGAGATAACGGGGACGAGGAAACATCCGGGGAATCGCCCGATGAATCCTCCGGGACGGATGTGGACCTGCCGGACGAGGTCACGGAACAGGAAAGCGGACAGGAGAGCGAACAGGAATCCACCGATCAGATGGAAGACGAAACTGATGACCAAACCTCACGGGAAAAATGGCCAAAATCATACACGGTGAAGAAAAACGACAATTACTGGCTTCTGGCCAAGAGGTTCTACGGAAGCGGAAAAGACTGGAAAAAAATTAAACAGGCCAATCCAAACGTAAAACCCGAAGACCTGAAAGAGGGCATGAACATTGATATCCCGGCTCCTGCGGGAGCCGAATCCGGTGGGGATTCCGGCAAAAGCGCGGCCAGTGCGCCACAATCCACAGGACCGAACGAATACATCGTAAAGAAGGGGGACAATTACTGGAAAATTGCCAAGGAAATCTACGGGGAGGGCCAACTTGCCGGCAAATTACGGGAGTTGAATGAGGTCCCCCCCGCCAACCTCAAACCCGGCATGGTGATAAATACCCCCGATAAAAGTGAGCTCACCGGTTCCTCACAGGAGGACGGTGATGAGGAACGTGACGTTGAAGGTCCCCCTCGGGAAGCAGGACCGAACGAGGAGTGGCACCGGGTCAAAAAAGGCGAGAGGCTATGGGACATATCGGAGACCTATTACGGCACCGGCACGAAATGGCGCGACATTTACGAAGACAACAAAGATCGAATTGAGAATCCAAAGGACCTGAAAAAAGGAACCTGGATCCTGATCGAGAAAAACGAGGAATAATTTTTAAATATTACTTACTCTCCTTCCTTCTTCTCCGTTCCGTTTTCCTTCTCCGTTCCCTCCTCCGGATGTCCATTCCCCGATACCCGATGCTGCTCCGGATTCTGAATCAACTTTTTAAAATGACTGGAAAGGAGTATTCTTGGTTTGCCACGGTGTGTGGATAGACCGGTACTCGGATGTTCAACCGGTTCAGCCGCCACAAGACCAACAATACGTCCCTTTTTCATCCCAAGGAGATGAATATCCAGGAGCATATGTTTCATCAGAGTGGGTTCCGTCACATAAACATCCGGTTTCCCCTTCCGATCCTTTATTGAGCGAACCAGCAGATCAACCTGTTTCGGGGGCTCAGTGTGGGACTTCAGAACTGTAATTTTGTCTTCCTTGCTCAAGGAATCTCTGGACGCAAACGAGACATGGTTAAACTCGAAATCGTCCGGGGCACTCGTAATTTTAATTAGCCCGAGGTTCTCCTCGTCCAGTTTGGCGAAAAATTTTCCCGTGTAATCCTTCTTTTTATAACGAATTTTATATTCGTCGTCCACTATGTATACACCATTTTCCCGGGCTTTTTTTCCGGGATAAATTCGGTTGACGTCCGTGACCAGGACATACCCATCGGAACGAACAATAATACCTCCGGTCCCGGTCCGACGGGAATGATCCCCCTTCGCACGACGGCATGAGACCTCGACAATGACGGATCCAATATGGTCGTTATCAACGGTTTTCACCGCTACCGGTTCCTCTTTCTTTTTCTCCTTTTCACCGGCCTCGTCTTCCTGCCCATGTACGGGCAAACTAATCCCGAGATACACAACCAGGAAACCAATAAAACATCTGGTGACGTACATAATAATACCTGGGAAAACTGTAAAAACGATCTTATCAAAAAAAGTAATGACACTCACCACTCCGGCCGGAAACCCCGGTGACAGAATTCGTGCTTTTGGAGGCCGGAACCGGCAGGAGACCATTGAAAGGTTCCTCCAATGCCCATGTGGGGTCTCGGACAAACCCGATCCGTAACCATAACCTTCAACCGTTCTCCCGATCGTTCCGAAATGACCTGATTACTTCAGGTACGACGGAATCATTTCCAGATTATCCAGTCCACTCGTAATTTCTGCGGAGTCAAACGAAACGGCGATGAAGGATTGCGGCTCACCGTCTACGCTATAAGGAAGACTCATTGGTTCGTGGACAAGTTTTTTGTCCTGATTCCGCCGGATCGGGTGAACCATTATATGGGTCTGATGAGGCTGGCTCTCATCAAACCGCTGTTCGGGAATCAACGGCATTTCCTCCTCAATGGCAAGACGATAATCAGAATCCCGCAGCGTTTCGGACGTCATAATCTGTACCAGCCGATTCTTGTTTTCTGATTTTGTGGATCCGTCAATACTGATATCGGCAAGGGCCCAGCATCCCCCGTAGGTATACACTTCGGGAAGCAGTGGCGTACCGGTGCCGGTCGTTCCGTGCTGATACCCATCCATTAACACCCCTCCGGCTGTTTCATATCCTGGAATTCGGAGCATGACGACGTTTTTTATCGTGATTTTATAGCTGTTACCGTCCGGATCCTGAAACTGGCAATTTAGTTTTACCTTATCAGGGGTATCCGTCATGTCTCCCGCTTTGTCCGTCTTTATATAATTTTGATACGTGACACTCAGGGAATTACTGGCATCGGAAATATCTTTGACACGATCACTGTACATCGTGGGCTTGCTCACGTACTGCACGTCTTCGTCACCTCGCTCCCGTAAATCCTTCGGTAGCCCGACCAGAAACGGATAATCATTAAGCAGTTTCTTCACGTACGATTTATAATTCCGTTCCACTCTGGTCAGTTCGTCATCAATAAGTTTTCTGGGATTTTCAATGGTTCCAAACACCGCCTGACTTACACGACGTTTCCCGGGGAGAATCCACTTTACTTCACCGTCCCCGGACTGTTCCACGGTAACCTCTCCTTTCTTCACCTGGGCACCGGAAATGGATATCAGAAACGGCACCAGCAATACGGCGGCCAGAGAAGCAAACATCTTCCCTTTCATAGCAAACGTTATCTCCTTGGTTTAAAACTTTGCTGGAAAAATGGGGTTCCCTCAGCATCGATCATCGAAATTCTGGCTCCATTATGCTGAATAACGGGCGGAAAATCAATACTCATCAGGAATGTTTCGGAAGCCGGTTCAGGATTTGGTGTAGAGGCAAATCGATCAACCACCACGGCGCCGACCGAATCCCAAAATACATTGACCGTCGTCCGACATCGGTCGAGGAACCAATCCACCGCAAGAATCAGAGCACTTCCAGGGTCGTGACGTCTTGCTGCTCCTGAACGATGTCGGGTTATTCCCGGGCCTGCTCCTCAAATCCGGTTCCGAGCTGTATCAAATTCACCATGATCAGGCCGATCGTTACCGCTATGGCCGTGGTAACAACATAGTATATATGGTACCGGTCCCGACCTTCCCGAGTCGACGGACGTCACCGAGTCCCGTCACCCCGACAATAATCGAAGCAATGACAAGAGGAATGATGACCATGTTCAGCCCATTGAGAAACAGATCCCCCAGCCTCGTGAACGAAGAGGCACCGGAACCAAATTTCCAGCCGGCCAGCACGCCAAGAATCAAACCGGCAACAATTCCCGTAAGTATGATGTTGTGCTCGCGAAAGCCGGCCATATACACGACTATTATCCCCGATACAAGAAACAGAAACACAAAGGTGCCGGTGGGCATGATCCCCGTTACGAAAGAAGCCACGGGGAGGAAACCGGCCAGCATGCCGATTCCCGAGAGAAAGAACAGCATGAGAACGACAAGAAACCACGTACTGGTCCGATCTTCCTCCGTTTCGATCATTTGGCCTTGTTCCCGTAAATTTACCTGTACGCAAAGCCGGTCGGTGTCTCACGAATTTTTAAAAAAACCGCAATAAAATAAACGTCCGGATTCACCACAAAACATATAGCCCCGATGACCGGAAATTCAAAAAAAAAAAGCCACCCGGTAAAACCGGGTGGCTCAGAACGATTCTTTGAATTTTATCGGGCTCCCGTAAAATTTAGAGACCCAGTTCGACCTCCTTCTCCACCGTTCCACCTTCTTCAACGGTGATCTCCACCTGCTTTGGTTCCTTGTTCGTCATCGATTTGTGACGGACGTTCAGGGTGTAGTCACCGGGCGGAACCTGAAACGAAAAGGACCCGTCTTTGCCCGTCAGCGCGTACGCATGATGATTTGCAACACGGATCATACCACCCATCCAGGGATGCTTGTCGCAGGAGAACGTAAGCGTTTCCACCCTTTTAAACGTAAGTGGTTTATCACTTGCCCCGCCATCCTGATTAATGTCCCCGCTGGTGATGCCGGAACTTCCATTCCAGGCGAAATTGTGAGTTGTCTGGTCGGAGTTCTTCAGCGTAAGGGTGCCTCCTTTCTGAGCGAGAAGGGCGTCGGGATGAAACCGGCATCCTTTTTGATCAATCTCCTGATTCTTCTCGGGGAGACCCCCTTCAAGGGCCTTGTTCACGCCCTCGAGCCAGACGAAGGCGCCAGAAAGTTTCTTGTCCTCGCCGGTTTCCACCCGTTGAATTTCCACACTGCGGGCCCCCTGTTCAAGGCCACATCCTTCGTGGTCCTTGGCCCGGAACTTTTCCGGCCCCGGCACGTCTCCTTTCAGTACAACTCGACCTTCCACCGTTCCCCAGTTCTCTCCGGGACTTGATACGGTCTCCAGTTCCTCGGCGGAATCTTTGGATCCGGATTTACCATCCGTACCGCCGTTATCTGAAGGACCTCCGCCTCCGTTTCCGCCCCCTCCACAACCGAACATCACTATGGCCGTCGAAACGAAAAGCACTGCAAGTAAGTTTCTGTTCATCTGAACCTCCAATCACATTTCAATAAAAAAAGATCACACGCATTCAAAAAGTTTCTTCCGTATCCTTCCAACGAGGAATCGACGGATACTATCGAAAGAAACGAAGGAAATCAACCGAAACACGGAGACAAATGTTCATCAACACATCAACCTCAATCCCACATCCCTCCCGATTATTCCCCATTTGCCTCCTGAATTTCCTTCCGGTAGGCTTCGTCCGTCAACTGAAGAATGTATTTGATCAGGGCCCGTTTCTCCTCCTGCGAACCCACTTTTACCGTCATGGCCATACCGGTGCCCGGTTCCAGTGTTTTCGGTCCTTTGCCCTGATCCTGTTCCTCGGGCGTGGCGATCCAGCCCATTTCATCAAGCCACTTGGGCTTGAGCCGGTCTTTCGCCCAGGAAAGTTTGGGCACCGGCAGTTGCGGGGAGACGTCTTTGTGACAGTCCTCGTAGCACTGCTTGGCAACCCGTCGTCCGATCTGGTGTTCTTCCTCGGTGATTTCTCCGGTCATCTCCTCCGTTTCGTACGGGTAATGTTCGTCGTTGCGGTAGTAGAAGAACCGACTCAGCGTCAGTACTTCATCGTCGGTTAACCCGAAGTTGGGCATCCGAATGGGCAACTCGCGCCGGTACCGGTTTTCCTGCGGTTTCTTCAGGAAATCAAACAACCACTTGCTCCGAATGCGCTTGCCGGTAAGTTTTAGTTCCGGCGGATGAGCGGCCGACTCGTCAATCCGGCGCTGAATCGTTCCCTCATTCCACCCGTAGATCGGAATCCGGCGATATTTGTAGGCTTCCAGCGCCTCAAGGAGTTCCTGGTCAAAGTAGTCCCCTTTCTCGCCAACAATTGTAACCTGTCGCTGTTTTAACCGGTCAAGCGATCCCAGACTGTATCCTTTTTCCGCCACTTCTTTCTCCAAATCCGGCTTCTGGGCATCCGGGTTTTTAAATTTCACCCAGAGGTGAGCACCAAGCCACATGTCCGGATTTTCCTGGCATTTCTCGAGAAATGTGTTCGCCCAGTACTCTTCGTTTGGATACACAAGAACATCCCGCAGCTGAACCCCAATTCGGTGACAGCCGGTACAATTGTTTTCCTGAATAATACGTTTTCCCTTCTCAATCTCGCGCTCCTTTCCTTCCGGTTCGTCGCGGTATTCGTGGGGAATTTCCTCCTTGGTCAGGCCCATCAGGAAGGTCGTGATGGAGGTGACTTCCTCCTCCGTGAGTTCAAATTTCGGCATCTTCAGCTTGGACCGATAGGCCAGCTCCGGCTGTCCGTAATCAAAGGAACGGGGATGTTTCAGCTTCTGTTCGAGCCAATCCCAGCGCGTCTCCCGGAGCAACCACCCTTTCTGCTCGAGCTCCTTCTTCATTTCGGCCCCGTGGGGGAGTGCTTCTTCCTTCAGATTGCCAAAGGCAAACATGAACAGCGGCTTGCTTCCCACCGCATTGGACCCGGATAACTCCGCGCCGACTTTTCCGGCATCCTCCATTCCTTTGATGTCGTGACAGTTTGCGCAGCCCCGCATCCGGATCATTTTATCACCGAGCCATACCAGTTTTCTGCGGTATGGGTCATCGATGTCCCGGACGACACGCTGTACGGTTTTGTCCGCGGACGCCTTCTTCAGATCCTCTTCGGTTACGTTCTCCTGACTCAGAAGATCCATCAAACGACGAACCACGTACTCCGAATGTGACACCATCAACTGTTTCCGGATCAGTTCATCCAATCCCTTGTTCTTAATTTCGTCCTCGTCGGGAAATGGACGCTTAAATTCTCGTTCCTGGCGGATGTTGCCAAACCGGGGGTGCTCCTTCAGGTAGGTTGCGATGTGTAGTGCTTCTTCGTCCGAAAGCCCAAGGTCCGGCATCCGGGCATGGGCATCGTACCGTTTCGGGTTCTTGATCCAGTTAAACAGCCACTCTTTTGACTCCACCTTTTCGGAAACCCCACCAAGGTCGAACCCGAAGCCCCGTGTCCAGTTCTCTCCCTTGTTCGCCCATTCCGTCGGTTTATTCACCGAGTGACAGGCCTCGCAGCCCCGTTTCTCAAAGAGTTCCTGTCCCCGTTCCGCATTACCGGCCATATCGGATGGAAGTTCCTCCCAGTTGTCCGGTGTTTCGGACATATTCCAGAGGTATTCCGTGATGGCCCGGATTTCCACCGTGTTATAATCCCGGAACCTTGGTTCGCTGTCATTGGACAAACCGTAAAAATTGGGCATCCGGGAATGTTTAAAGGCGGAGGGCTTCCGGATCCACCGGTACATCCATTTCTTGTCCACCTTCGCTTTAATCTTCCGCAATCCCGGTCCCGGATTGGGAAGGTCTTCATGCCCCTTGATCTTGTGACAGCCGTAACAGCCCTTGCGGCGAACCAGTTTTTCACCTCTGTTCAGGTCCTCCGCGAAGGGAACCATCTCATTTTTTTCGTGACACTTCCTGCAGGAAGATTCAATGTACTCCTGGGGTTTCATGGGATGTTTCCAGTGTTCCTGTTTCTCCCATCCGTACTCCTCCTTCCAGCGTTCCCGTTTGGCCTCGTCGGTCGTGGAGTGATCGGCCCGGGCAAAATGCAGTGCGCGTCCCCGGCCCTCGTGACAGACCGTACACCCGTATTCATTCATCGGATGGGGAGAATTTCCGCCGAGGTATACATCAAGTTTCGGGTGTGTTTTGTACGGGTTCTCCAGGTCCTCGAAGCCCGGTTTGTCAATGAAATAATGACAGGTCTGACACCGATCCACTTTTCGGACCTTTGTATAATGAAGGTCGTCCTTAAAATGCTCCAGAACAACCTGCTCCGGCTTGATGGTGGGACTCGCATAATCAAGAATCGGAGCGTTTCGTACCCGGTTGGTGATGTTGCCGGGGGAAATGCTTTCGTAGGAACGCCGGAGACCGGATAATTTTTTCTCCTTCTGGTCAATGTCCCGCTGTAACCTCCTGACCTCCTTCAGCACCTGGCTTTTTTCCTCTATTTTCTGTTCGAGTTCCGCGACCTCCAACCGGTTTTCCTCTATGGTCTTCTTCTGCTCTTCCAGTTCCTTTTGCAGCGTTTGATATTCCTCCGAGTCGCGTCCTTTCCTCCGCAGGGTATCCAGTATCTTCCAGTTAATTTCCCGTTTGACGGATTTTGATTGATCGTATTTCTTCTGTGCACGATCACGCTTCTTTTTTAGCCGCTTAAGCTGCGTTTCATAGACCTCCACGGACGGGGCCTCTCCCAGCTTCTTTTCGATTTTCTCCTCCAGGTCCCTCTTCTCCTGCTTCAGATCCTCAATATTGTCACTGATCCTCTGTTTTTCTTCCTCGTATCTCTGCTTTCGTACCTCGGCAAGTTTGGTTTGCGCCTCCCGCTGAAACTCCTTCCACTGGCGATCGTAATCGTCCCAGATCATCCACACCGAGGCCCCGCACAGGGCCAGGGCCGACAGAAAAAAGACCCAGTGAATCAGGGGATAATTGTAATGATATTCCTCACGCAGTATAGCCATCGGCGTCGTCAGATGTTAAAGAAGAACTCGTCTATGTGAACAATGTACTTCAGGTTGATCGTCCACCGCAGAATCTGCTTGATCGGAATGGACATCATCGTCAGAAACAGGAAGATAAAGAGGCTCCATCTGAGGAACCCCATTTCACGAAATAACTTCCGAAAAAACGGCACCACGGCAAGCAGAATAGGCGGCATCCCGATAAAGTAAAACAACACAAGAGCGATGCCGGGGGCCTCCCGTATGTACCAGTCCTTGGGCATTACCTCATACCCGAGCATTTTGAGCCAGAAAATCTCGGAGAGGTCAATGTTTGTCAGCGCGGGGGACTTGTCGACGGTCCACTGCTCAAACGGGCCAAAGAAGTTCCAGTTTGGCCCTCGCAGAAAGGTTCCCATCTGAATATACACCATCCAGAACACGACAAAGCCCACCAGAAACATCGTGATGGCAAACGGTCGCTGCTTCAGTGTATAGTACCCTTTTCCCTTCGGGTTTTTGTCTATGTAGGGGATGGCCATCAACCCGACAATGATCAACGTGGGAAGAACCACCCCTGCAATCCACGGATCAAAGTAGACCAGCATCTCCTGTAATCCAAGGAAATACCAGGGAGCCTTCGATGGATTCGGGGCGTGGGTGGGATTGGCTGGTTCCTCCAGCGGGGCCGGAATAAGAATGGACCATACGATCAGGAGAACAAGAATTATAATGGCCGTCAGGAACTCGACGTAGACCAGATCCGGCCAGGTAAATATTTTGGTCTCGGCTTCGGTTTTTTCAATCGGGGGCTTCCCGTTCTCAATCCGCTCGTCGTTAATGGCGGCCTGACGGAGGGAAAGCCAGAGGAAGAAATACAGAAACACCTGGAGCAGAAGGATGGGAACATTATCCGGCTCCTGCACAAGCTCCCCGAAATTCGGGTCCTGGACGGCAAAGGCCATAAACGCCAGGTAAAGTATGGGAGGGATAATGGCATACTTCGGTTTGGTCCAGGTTCGGTAGTACCGCAAGGCGAGGAGCAGCAGAATCAGTGACCCGAAGAACACCGTCTCCGGACTGCTTGCGGCATTAAACAGTTCCTTTATTGTTTCAACCAAAGCACCCTCCAGTGCTCAGAAAATCCGTCTCTGTATCGTTTACCAACCATCAAGATAAGAATTTACAAGTTCTCAACCCGCGGACGTCAAACGGGTCCGGAAATCATACCATCCTTGCGAACCCGCCAGAAGTGTATCGACATCAGCACAGCTGCCACGAGGGGCAGGACCACACAATGAAGCACGTAAAACCGCAGCAAAGACGGGCCGGACACACGATCCGCACCCAGAAGCAGAAACCTTGCGTCCGCTCCGGAGTGAATAAATTCCACGCCACCAAATTCAAGCAATTGCTGCCCCGGTCCTTCGTAGCCCAGAAACGGGGTCGCTCGAGCCATGTTTGCGCCCACCGTGATGGCCCACATGGCCAGCTGGTCCCACGGAAGAAGGTATCCCGTGAAACTCAGCAGAAAAGTGACCACGAGCAAAATGACCCCGATCACCCAGTTAAATTCCCGCGGGGTTTTGTACGACCCGGTCATAAACACACGCAGCATATGCAGCATGACGGTAATAACCATTCCGTGAGCCGCCCAGCGGTGCATCTCCCGCATAATGCCGAGCGGCACATCCTCACGCAAATACTGGATATCGTGGTACGCCCGTCCCGGGTTTGGGTGGTAGTAAAACATCAGTAAAAACCCGGTTACCGTCAGGACGAGGAACAGGAAAAACGTAATGCCCCCCATTCCCCACGTAAACCGCAGACGAAGCCCGGATTTCCGGGTTCGCACCGGGTGAAGATGAAGAAACACATTGGAAAGCATTACCAGGGATCGGTTCCGGGGGGTATCCGGATAACCATGTCGGAAGATGGACCGCCATAGCTGAGTGTTCGCTATGTACGATTTAATTCGCCCCCAGATTCCGTCGTCATTTCGTTCCATGGCTTACAAGCTATTATGTCCTTCGTGTGGATGTGTGTTGCGACAAACCCTCGATCGGATCGGGATTCGATTATGCGAGACCTACTTCACTGGCGGGAAGAAAGGCATCGAGATTGTCCCACCCGCCTTTCTCGTACTGAAAGGATGTGCTTTTGTCTACGGTGATGAGTCCGTCGGCCGCCTGGTATATTCTGTACCGCTCCATGGGCCGGGGAGCAGGTCCTTCAAAATTGATGCCGCTTTTGTAATATCCACTTCCGTGGCAGGGACATTTGTAAATGCCCTGACTGCCCAGCCAGTTCGGGGTACAGCCCAGATGCGTGCAGATGGCTTCCAGGGCAAAGAAACCGGGAGCATTGTTCGCCACGTCATTTGTTGTGTAGACAATCCAGGTCCGGTTTTCCGCTTTGTATTTGGTTTCAACCATCCCTTCCTCGTACTCGGTGGGATAACCCGCCTTAAATTCCTGGGGGGGTTTAAAGCTCACGTTCGGGACCATATACCGGGCGCCGGCCACGCTGCAGGTGCCAAGCCCGAGCCCGAAAAAACCCCAGGCAGCTCCCATCGTCAGAAGGGATCGTCGGGAAATGCCCTCCTGGTCCTTCAATTTCTTCTCCTCCGCTTTGGCGAGGTGTTTCCCCTCCTTCTGCTTCCACTCGGGACTGCCCTTCTCGGGCTCATCCCGATTCTGTTCTCCCCGGTCCGCCGTTTCGTCTGTCATGATTGTGATTTCAGTGTCGAAATCGTCTTACGGGCCTCCTTTCGAAGGGCCCAGGAACTTTCATCCGAATCGTGAATGGTCCGGATTGTATCAAGGAAATCTCGATGTTTCAAGGATCGAACTGCTTTCATCGCTCCGATCATTATTCGCTCCACGTCGCGTGGTTTCATTTCCTTCATGTTGCCGTTGGCATCGGGCTGTTTCATCTGTCGAACGGCCTCGCGATCAAGCATTTTTCGGAGGACGTTGACCACTTTCTCCCGGGGGATTTCCGAACGGTCACTGTAATTGGCCAGGCCGATCGCGGCATTTAATCGGACGTGGGCAACCCGATCGGAAAGGGCTTCTTCAAGCGGGGGAACGATTTTCTCCGAATTCAACTGCCCGAGTGCGTATACCGCAGCCTGCCGTATGCCGGGATCCGAATTGTTCTCCGCCCGGGTGAGCGGCACAATAACGTCGAGTGAATCCTTCGAACCAATGTCGCCCATCGCCTGCAGTACCGCAATTTTCACGACGTCACTCCCCGAAGATTGCAACCGGCTCCTCAGTTCGGGGATTGCCCTGTCATAGGCGAGCATCCCGAGCGTCCGGGCCATATAAGCGAGCAGCTTTTCCTCGTTCGAATGCGTGTTCCGGAACACCCGGAGTGCCCAGGCCTTGAAACGTTCATCCTTGCGAAATTTTTTCAGGGTCTTCTCATTCCTACCAATGCGCTTGACCAAATCCGTCGCCGCCTGCCATCGTTCCCGCTCCGTTCCGTTTGTTATGGAACGCTTTAATTCCTTTACCGTTCGGCCCCCGGAAAACAACCAGCGGACACCAAGGAACATCAGGAGTACGGCACCGATAATAATAACCGGAATCAGAAACGATTGAAGCACGTAAAATAAAAACGGGGTTTCGTCACCGGGTTCCTCTTCCCCGGCCGCTTCCTGCTCTTCGTCCTCTTCATTTTCCGGATCAAGATCCGTCAGGTGCCTTCCCGGATCCGTCCACTGTTCCTGTTCTGATTGGGTGTCTTCTTCTTCTGACATAACGCGGGGAAAGAAATGTAGTAATTGCGGGTTCACCCCGTCAAACAAGAAACCATTTCGTTATTATACGGGATGCATGAAGTTGATTAAACGCTTCACCGTTATTCCATCCTCTGGCCCTCCGGCCCTGTCCCGGGGCCTCTCCCTGAATTACGGGGTGGACCTGTATTACACACGACAAAAACAACGACGGCGTCGTCCGCAAATTTCGAAAAAACACGATTGAATGGAGGGTTCAAAAGAAATAAAATTGTGAAATTGTTCGTCGCTCTTTCCCGTTAAAACAACGCCCTGAGCGGGAGGCGCGTCTTCCGGTCACCAAACGAAAAACCTTCCAACCGCGCTTTCCGACATGACCGGGTGTCCGGATCCCGGTTGACCGGGGGAAGAAATAAACCGCTTTCTCTTTGTTTTGACCGATGCGACAGTAAATCAAATCATGAAGGATCTCATCAGTTTCCTCTGGCGGTACCGTACCCGTGTGGCCCTGGGCATCCTCTCATTACTGGTCGTCGACGGAGGGCGGCTGTTTATCCCTCAGCTGATTCGGAAAGGGGTGGATGACCTCACCGGGGGGGATACCTCTTTCCTGCTGATGCTCGGCCTGGGCATTCTGGGTATCGGTTTTCTCGTCGCCGTGTTCCGGTTTTTCTGGCGCTACCTGTTGATCGGTGTGGCCCGGCGAATTCGACGGGATCTTCGAAACACCCTTTATGATCAGGTCCTGAAATTTTCGACTCGTTTTTATCAGGATCACAAAACCGGTGACCTGATGGCTCATTTCACAAACGACACCAACGCCGTGATGCGTGCCTGCGGATTTGGCACGATTATGTTTGCCGATTTTCTCTTCATGACCAGTGTGTCTATCGGGGCAATGATTTACATTAATCCGATGCTGACACTGTACGCCTTTGCTCCCCTCCCGATTCTAACCGTTTTTATTTATGTGTTCGGGAACATCGTGCATCGACGGTTCCAGCGGGTGCAGGACACGTTCTCCACACTCAGTGATCGCGTGGAGGAAGCCCTTGCCGGCATTCGGATCATCAAATCCAGCACACGGGAAAAGGAATTCGAAACGGACTACGAAGAGGTCAACCAGCAATACCTGAATCGAAATCTTTCACTCGCACGCTACCAGGGATTGTTCCGACCGGGGATCGGTTTTCTCAGCGGGGTGTCCATGCTCATCGTTCTCTATTACGGCGGCTCACTTGTGGTTGAAGAAGTCATTTCACTCGGGGAACTCGTGGCCTTCACGTTTTACCTCGGGCTCCTGACATGGCCCATGATGGCACTCGGCCGGATGGTCAATGTCGTACAGAGAGGAACGGCCTCCATGGAGCGAATAAATCGACTCATCCACAGGGAACCGCTCATTACGGACGAACCGGACGCCGTTTCCCTTACGGGTCCCGGGGAGATCGAATTTCGGAACCTCACGTTTTCATACGACGGTGAAAACCGGGCGTTAAAACGGATCAACCTGAACATCCAGCCAGAAACCTCCCTGGGAATTATCGGCCGAACCGGCGCCGGCAAAAGTACTCTCGTACACCTCCTTGTGCGGGCTTTTGATCCGCCCAAAGAATCGATTTTTATTGATGGAAGGGACATTCGACAGTACCGGTTAAAATCACTCCGGGACGAGATCTCACTCGTGCCACAGGACGGGTTTCTCTTTTCGTCTTCGGTTCGAGATAACATCTCGTTCGGCCGGCCTGATGCAACCATGGATGAAATCCGGGACGCCGCCCGAAAGGCCGGGATTCACGAGGAAATTCAGCGAATGCCCGAGGGTTATGACTCCCTCCTGGGGGAACGGGGCGTCTCCGTTTCCGGAGGACAGAAACAGCGTATATCCATAGCACGTGCCATCCTAACGAATCCCAAAATTCTTGTTCTCGACGATGCTCTTTCCTCGGTCGACGCCCAAAAAGAAGAAGAGGTTCTGGCAAATCTCACGGAGGTCATTGCACACAGAACCGCGATAATCATTGCCCACCGGATATCGGCCGTGCGCGACCTTGACCATATCATCACGATGGACGACGGGGAAATCACGGAACGGGGAACACACGAGGAACTCGTTGAAAACGACGGGCTGTACGCACGCATCAACCGACTTCAGAAAGCAAAGGAAGAAGTGGAGAGGGAATGAAATATCACCACGAGGAGGAAAAAATCGGGAAGGCCTACGACAGCGAAATCATGGGCCGGCTTCTGTCCTACCTGAAACCGTATAAATTATTGTTCTTCGGCTCCCTCGCAATGGGATTTCTTGTTACCGGCGCGGAGCTCGTCCTTCCCTATCTCATCAACCTCGTGATCGACCGTCACCTGACACCGCTGGTCACCGAATCCGGTGGAACCACGGCGGAAGCGGCTCTGGAAGGAATTGCGTTTTTCTCGGGTCTTTACCTGGCCGTTCTGGCCGGGCGCCTTCTCTTCGACTATGCTCACCGGTACCTTCTGTACCTGACCGGCCACAACGTGATGTACGATATGCGCGAGGAAATTTTCGAAAAACTCCTTCGACTGCCAATTTCCTTTATCGCCGACAATCCCGTGGGGCGCCTCGTAACACGGGCCACAAACGATGTGGAAGCCATTAATGAAATGTACAGCGAGGTGCTGGTGGAGCTGATCAAAAACATCCTGATGGTCACCGGAATCCTCCTGATTATGTTCTCCATCAGCTGGAAACTCACACTGCTGATTCTCACTCTTGGCCCTATCACGTACTGGATCACAATAGAGTTCCGAAAACGAGTTCGAAAGGCCTACCGAACCGTCCGTCGGAAACTGGCCAAACTAAACGCTTACGTGGCCGAACACCTGTCCGGCATGAAGATCATTCAACTCTTCGTCCAGGAGGAAAACAGCAAGGGGGAGTTCCAGAACATCAACAACGAAGAATTCGAAGCCGAAATGAAACAGATCAAGGTGTACGGGGTCTTTCGGCCCCTCGTCAGCCTGATGCGGTTTGTCGCCACGGCCCTCGTACTCTGGTATGGCGGATTGCAGGTTGTCTCCACCGCTTTTACGATCGGGAACCTTTACCTGTTCACGAAATACATCGAGAAATTGTTCCGGCCCATTCGGAACCTTTCACAGCAATACAACACACTCCAGAAAGCCATGGCCTCGGCCGAACGGATTTTCCAGCTTCTCGACGAAGAGCCGGAAACGTATGAAGGTGGTTCCCTCCTTCCCTCCGGTCGCCGGAAAATTGACGGCGAAATATCCTTTGAAAACGTCTGGTTTCGATACGACGAAGAGGGGGAGTGGGTCCTGAAAGACGTCTCCTTCAGAGCCAGGCCGGGCGAACGAATCGCCATTGTGGGTCCGACGGGTGCGGGCAAATCAACCATCATCAAACTTCTTACCCGCCTCTACGAAGTGCAAAAAGGAACCATCCGAATTGATGGAAAAAACGTTCGAAACGTCGATCTGAAGGAACTTCGGTCGCAGGTTGCCGTGGTACTTCAGGACGTGTTCCTGTTTTCGGACGACATCAAATCCAACATCAGGTTAAAGGACGAATCCATTCCGGAGGAAGAAGTCCGGCGGGCGGCCGAGTTCGTACGGGCAAATGAATTCATCCATGATTTGCCCGAGGGCTACGACACGGACATCAAGGTCCGCGGTGGGATTCTGTCGGAGGGGCAACGACAGCTCATTGCGTTTTCACGCGCTGTGGCGGCCGACCCCGCCATTCTTGTTCTCGATGAAGCCACCGCCGACATCGATTCCAGAACAGAGGAAAAAATACTGGACTCGATGGATCGAATCCTCGAGGGTCGAACCTCCATCGCCATTGCCCACCGGTTGTCCACCATTGAAAACAGCGATCGAATTCTGGTCCTCGACAATGGCCAAATTGTGCAGAGGGGCCCCCACAAAGAATTAATGGAGCAGGGTGGCCTTTACAGAGCCCTTTACGAATTGCAGTTTTCCCGCAAATCCGAAGCCCGTCCGGAACATCAGCCGTCCGGCTAGACGTATTGTTACCGTGCGGGAACCCCCTGTACAATACATCGATCGAATTTCCGTCCGAGCTACCTACCCAAAAGCTGAAAGCAAGAATCAAATCCGAACAATTATCAGGAGAATCTCATGTACGACATCGCCGTCATACCGGGAGACGGAATCGGTCCGGAAGTCCTCCGGGAAGCCGAACGAATCCTCGACACCGTTTCCCGTCGATTTGGGTTTTCGGTGAACACACTCGATTACCCCTTCGGAGCCGATCATTACCTGGAAACGAATGAACTTCTGCCGGACGACAAGCTGTCCGAGATGAAGGACATGGATGCCATTCTTCTTGGTGCCATCGGCGATCCGCGAGTCGAGGCCGGCGTCCTGGAACGGGGGATTGTGGGAACGCTTCGGTTTGACCTCGACCTCTACGTCAACCTTCGCCCCATCCGGCTGTACGCCTCACATTTAAGCCCGCTGAAAGATTGCGAGCCCGGAGACCTGGACATTCTGGTTGTCCGGGAAAACACGGAGGACGTTTACGCCGGGATCGGAGGCAGCCTTAAGAAAGGAACCAATAACGAAGTCGCCACCCAGGAAATGATATACACCCACGACGGTACCGAGCGTATTCTTCGGTACGCGTATGAACGAGCCTCCGAACGAAATGGCATGCTGACACTCGTCGACAAATACAACGCCATCGAGGCGCACGGGCTCTACCGGCGGTTATTCGACGAAATTGCGGAGGAGTTCCCAAACGTGGAGCAGGACCGCGCCTACGTCGACGCCATGACCATGTGGATGGTCAAAAATCCGTCGTATTTTGATACCGTCGTGACCACCAACATGTTCGGAGACATCATCACCGACCTCGGGGCAATGCTTCAGGGTGGTCTCGGCATAGCGGCCGGTGGAAACATACACCCCGGTCAGATTGCCATGTTCGAACCCATTCACGGCTCCGCTCCGAAACACGCCGGAAAGAACAACGCCTCCCCCATCGCATCTATCCTGGCCGTATCCATGATGTGCTCCTACCTCGGTGAGGAGGAGGCCGCCGGTGCTATTGAAAATGCGGTGCGGAGCCTGTTTAAATCAGGCCACATAAAGGACGTGTCAACCAGCGGCGAACTGGGCACGGACGAAATGGGATCGCTCATACTTGATCAGTTAACATCTGACGAATAACAGCACCGGCAGGAATCCGGTTGCATGACGTGAAGCCGACAACTTACAATAAGGCATCGGGCAAAATGAAATAATTTTGAGGGACTCACATTATGAAAGACCTAAATGACGATGAACTGCAGGAACTGCGGAAGGAATTAACCGAGGTTGGTTTTGAGGAATTGACGTCTCGCGATGACGTCCGTTCGTTTTTGAACCGGTCCGGTACGGCCATGATTGTGATCAACTCCACCTGTGGCTGTGCCGGTCCCGCCATTCGGGATGGGGTGGCCGAAGCCCTGAAGGAAGAGGTAAACGTTGATCACCTGGGAACGGTGTTTGCCGGAGAGGATCAGGAAGCCACGGAGGAAGTCCGGAACCGGGCCCCGGACACGGAACCAAGCAGTCCATCCATCTTTCTGTACCGGGACGGGGAACCGGTAAAATACATTCCGAGGAAATTTACGATGAAACACCAGTATGACGAAGAACCGGTGACGGAGGAACTGAAATCGTTTTACCGGGAGAACCTGGAACCGGTTCAGGGATAAGCCCCGTTATTCCCTTCCGGTAATTCGGATGGTCCCCTCCTCCAGCACCTGTGCGGACCACCCATCAACAATCCGAATGGTGGAGGACATTTCCTCAATAATGGCCGGTCCGTCCACAACCTGTCCGGCCCCCAGTTCGCTCCGTTTGTAAACCGGGAATGTTCTGTCTGATTCCGGGAAAAGCGGTCCGCGCTCCTCAACGGGTGATCCTTCGTTCGCCGCCGGAGAGTCCGGTAACAATTCCAGGCCGGGGGCTCGGCCTTCCACTCTTGCATTTACAACCTCCACCGGTTCACCTTCAGGAGCAAAACCAAACCGGGCTTCGTGAAGCTCCCGGAACCGGTCAATGGTATCTTCACCCGTGTGCGGAACATTGATCTGATAACTCTGGCCGCGGTACCGGAGGTCCAGAGAAGGCGAGACGGCTATTTCCGACCGGGACGTGCCCTGGTCCAGCATGGTGTCTATTACCTCACTCCGAAGTTGTTCCACCACCGTGCGAACATCTTCCGCCCCACTTCCCGGATAGATCTTCATGATGGTTTTCGACCGGTGACAGACAATGTCTGACTGCAACAGACCACGGGCCGAAAACACCCCGGCCTCCACCGGAATGTAAACTGTTAGTGCACCAATTCGTTCAGCCAGGGAACATGCATGTAAAGGACCGGCTCCACCGAAAACCACCAGCGCCGATTCGTCCGGATCCGCCCCCTGCCGAACCAGTATATTTCGAATGGCACGGGACATTTTTGAATTCAGTACTTCGAGAATGCCCCTGGCCGTGCGCAGTGGTCCCATTTCCGTATCCTCCGAAAAGGACGCAAAATGAGACCGTGTTCGGGAAATGTTCAACGAAAGTTTTTCGGCCAGGGCGGTGTTTTTTCCGATGTGTCCGAGCATCACGTGGGCATCCGTGGCCGTCAGTTCCGTCCCGCCCGAATCGTAACAGACCGGTCCCGGATCCGAACCGGCACTTTCGGGACCAACCCGAAGCGCCCCGGCCTCATCGAGGGAAACAATACTTCCCCCGCCGGCTCCTATGGTCTCAATGTCAAGCACCGGAAGACCGATGGGGAGGTCGTCAATTGTCGCTTTCCGGGTCCATACCGGTTTTCCGTCCTGAACCAGGGACACGTCAGCACTGGTTCCCCCCATGTCAAGATTAATGAGGTGATTCTCACCGAGGCGATCCCCGAGTTTGCTTGACGCAATCACGCCACCGGCCGGTCCCGAAAGGGTCATCTCCACCGGTCGCTCCACCATCGTCGAAGCGTCCTGTAACCCACCGGACGACGTCATCAAATAAAGCGGATGTTCGCTCCCGGGAGGTACCTCTTCTAGATACGTCCCGGCCATTGGCCGAAGATACGAATTAAGAACGGTTGTGGTCGCCCTCTCGTATTCCCGAAACTCGGACAGAACCTCACTCGAGATACTGACCGGATACGGAATCTCCGAAAGAGCGTCTTTCATTTTTCGTTCATGCTCCGGATGTCGGTATGAATGGAGCAGGCAAACCGCCACGGCATCCGGTTCCAGCCGGCGGATCTCGCTCCTGATCCGTTCGAGCTCATTCTTCTTTAAGGGCTGGACCACTTCGCCGTTCGGGAGAACTCGTTCGTTTACCTCCAGCACATGCTCCGGTTTCACCGGCGGTTTCCGCGGGACTCTCCGAAAATCATAAAGGGACGGCCGATCCTGGCGGCCGATTTTCAGAATATCGCCAAACCCGGCCGTGGTCACAAAGACGACCTCTCCTCCGTCCTCTTCCAGAATTGCATTGGTGGCAATCGTCGTCCCGTGCAGATGAAGATCCGGATGTTCCTTCCTGAGAAAATCCCTGATTGGAGAGGACGGATCACGCCCGGACGTCCGTCGTTTCTCCACCGTGATTGTGCCGTCATCGGCCCGGCAAACACAGTCCACGAAGGTGCCGCCTACATCGGTTGCCAGGGCCTGTTGATCCGTGTCCATGAAACCACGAGGAAGATCACAAGAAAATAGTTTCTCACCAAATGTTGAGAATCAGGAGATTAATGTTAGGACAGGGCATGAACCACCATCAAATGCGCTCCTTCCGGACCACGGATTCCCCTCCTTACCGAATTTTGCCCCTTGAAACCCAGCCCCCCAGATGGAAGAATCAAAGGGAATGCCTACTCGGTAACGACTTATCAGCGGTGGATGGACAACCAAACGTTCGTTCATCAAAAACCGGGTAACATTTTCCTTGTTTCACCTCACCCACCCGACTTGCGTTTCATAAGATCATGACCGAACCATTTCAAATAACAGTACTTGGATCGGGAACGGCGGTACCGATGCCGGATCGTTCCGCACCGGGTTACCTGGTCGAAATCGGTGATCAGGTATTACTGGTGGATCCCGGTCCGGGTTCGCTTCATCAGATGGCGCATCTGGACTATCAGCTCAATGACGTGGATCGCATCCTGGTTTCTCATCTCCACCCGGATCACAACCTGGACCTCATGCTGTTTCTTTTTGCCTCCCGGTTTGAGGGGATGAAACGGAAACGGGATCTGGAAATTATCTGCCCGTCCAATTTCCCCGATATGCTGGAGGACATGCAATCCCTGTACGGGGAGTGGGTGGAAGCCGAGGACTACAGTATTCAGCTTGAAGAAGTGGAAGACGTCGTGCTGGACTTCCCGGGGTGGAAACTTGACGTGTATCCGACCATTCACATGGACGGCAGTGTTTGCTTTTCGTTTATCCGGGACGAAGGGGGGAAAATATTTTATTCCGCCGACACCGCTTACGCCCAGACCGTGGCCAACGCCGCTCAGTACGCCGACGTCGCCATCGTGGAGTGTGCCATGCCAGATGATCATGAGGTGGATGGACACATGACCCCACAATGGGTGGCAAAACTTGCCAGCGTGGCCGATCCCAGAAGACTCGTCCTGACACACTGTTACCCCCCCGCTCTCGAAGCCGATCCGGTCGCGGTGGTAAAAGAAGACTACGACGGCCCCGTGGAAATCGCCGAGGACCTCCGGACCTATTCTATTTTTGATGAAGACGACTAATGCGGGACGGCCTCATAGAATCGGTTCGGCTTGCTCTTTCCCTCCTGACCATCATCGGCGCCGTTTTCTGTATTCTTCTCGTCGATTCCTGTGCAATGGGAGGGTATGTCTCGAACCTTCCCTCGACAAAAGGGGTTCCACGAATAAAGGTGCTCCTGAAGGAGATGGAAGGTAACTCTTCCGTTACCGTTGTATCGAAAAGCCCTCTAAAAATTTTCCTCGGTGAAGATTCGAACGGATGGAAACGAACCGAAAGCGGCCAGCACATCACGATAAAACGAACGGGAGAAACGGCACTTGTAAACGGAGAAGAAACGAATCGCTGGCCGGTAAAAATCGTTCCGGAAAAACAACTTCCAATCCGCACGGCGAATCGACGGTACCTGGGTGAGTTCTGGGTTCACAGGGGTAGCAACGACGGGTTAAAAGTGGTAAACCACGTCCATCTGAACATTTACCTCTCCAGTGTGCTCGGGGCCGAAATGTCCCTTGACTGGCACCTCGAGGCACTAAAAGCACAGGCCGTTGCTGCGCGCACCTACGCACTGTGGGAGAAAAAGCGGAATTCCCACCAGAACTACGACGTGCTCAACACAACCGCCTCCCAGGTATATCGGGGTGTCGGGGAACAGGGAAAACGATCGGTAGAGGCGGTCAAGGCCACACGGGGCATCGTTCTGTTTTTCAACAGCCGGATCCTCCCGGCGTTTTTTCACAGCACCTGTGGCGGGAAGACAACATCCGCCTCCATTGGCATCCCGGACTTCGATCCCCCCGATCCGCCCCCCCTTCAGGGAGGCGTAATCTGTAAATGGGACCGGCACTCGAAGTACTATCAATGGTCGACGGAACTTTCCCCGGCGGAACTTCAAACGAAACTCGACGTCCAGAACGAATCCAGACCGGAACGGATTGACATTCCGCAGAAGGACAAATCCGGGCGCGCCCAGAAGGTAACCATCCACTTCAAAAACGGCGATTCCACAACTCTGCCCGCACGCAACCTTCGCAGTTCCATAGGCTATAGCCGTCTCCGATCCACGCTTTTCACCGTGCACAAAACGAACGGTGGGAACTTTCGTTTCGCCGGAAAAGGATGGGGACACGGAGCGGGACTCTGCCAGACCGGGGCCGTGGGACTTGCCCGTGAGGGACACACCTTCTACGATATACTGAGTACTTATTATCCGGGCAGCACCGCTCATACTCACTACTAAAAGAACCCCATTTGAGAAGGCGAGTCCAAAACTCCCTCCCCCCTCCGCAAGGACCACCAGCACCCCAACCGGAAAACCACTCGGATACGGACCAGCGGACCCCGGCGGAATTGCGGAATCCGTCATAATGTCGTATGGTGATAATGAAGGCGGTGAAAGGGAAGTATCGGGGCCAGAAGGGACTTCCGGGAGGTAGTTTAGGAGGCAATATGCAAGGTTCTTCTCCCCCCGGGCACCCAGCCTCTGTGGGCGTGAAAGGAATCCTCTACCCCTTTGTGGACGGCAAAACAACCTTATGACAGAAACAGAAAAAAACAGCGATCGGGACCCAAAAAAGGACCGCAGGACGTACGAGCGGCTTCCCCTGAACACGAACGTAAAATTTCGTGAAGTAAACCTGGGGTCCAATTTTCAGCATGCCTCCTTTGCTGAAGCCAACATCGGGGGAGGTGGCATTTTCCTTCCGGTAAACGACCCACCGCCGGAGGGCGCCTTAATAGAAATGGAGCTTGATATACCGGGCCTGGAAAACCCGGTGGAGTTGATTGGGGAAGTGGTCTGGGCTCACTCGGAGCAAACCCCGGTCGGCATGGGAATTGAGTTCTACAGGATAAAACCCGAGGTCAGGAAACACATCATCCGAAACGCACAGCGCGGTAGCTGGGTGGAACCTGAATTTACGGATCCGGACAAACCCGGTTCAGTGGTCTGCTAACGGTGTCCGTTCTCTCCAGGCGTTACAGAGAAAAATTGTCCCCTCCGTCTCTCTGAACGCTTCCAGGGGCGATACATGACCTTAAATATCCTCTCAGAGTTTTCCCTGCTTAACGGATTGCCCCTCTTTCCCATTTTACGGGGGCGAATTCGTTGATATTCAGAACCGGTAACTCCATAATTCATTTTGACCAACGGTCTCGAACCCGAAACCTCGGTGGTTAAACTGCGTTGGCCAATACCACACGATCTCTTCTCACGGGACATAACGGACGATGCCCAACCTGATAAACGTCGTTGCCGGCCTCATCTATCGACAGGATCGTTACCTGATCACCAAACGACCGGAAGGAAAACACCTCGAAGGGCACTGGGAATTCCCGGGCGGCAAAAAG
Source organism: uncultured Planctomycetia bacterium (assembly GCA_964580675.1). Classification (GTDB taxonomy): domain Bacteria; phylum Planctomycetota; class MHYJ01; order CAYXQY01; family CAYXQY01; genus CAZOLI01. The sequence continues at coordinate 39,966 of CAZOLI010000010.1, read as the reverse complement.
GAACACGGTGAATCAAACCGGGACGCACTAAAAAGAGAACTGAGAGAGGAACTCGGTATACGGGTTCATGTCGGAAGCAAAGTGTTCAGAACGAAACATAAATACCCCGATCGAACCGTTGATATTCAGTTTTATTTCTGTCGTATGAAACCGGACCAGTCCCCCTCCCCCGAGGAATGTGCATCACTTTCCTGGGTTCCTCCGGAAGACCTCTGTACGTATTCGTTTCCCCCGGCCGACAGACCCCTTGTCCAGAAACTGATGGAGCGTGAAATACGGCCGGATTCGATGAATACCCAGGACCGGTAAAACCACAACACAGACTCAAACGGAGCGGGACGAAAGTTCCCTGAAGCGAAAATGTCCAGCAGAAAAAGATCATTTATCAGCTGATTATGACCGTACAAAAATACATATTCGGGGAGCTCACGAAGACCTTCCTGTTTATTTTTCTTTGCCTTTCCCTGGTTGTATTTATGGGATTCAGCCTCCGGCAGTTGATGAAATTTGAAGGGGTTGGCATTGCCCTGCTCGGCTCCTTGATAACCTACATGGCCGGATACATATTCACCTACACAATACCGGTGAGTTTGCTCCTTGCATCGGTGGTGGTTTATCGGGGCATGGCGTCGAACAATGAAATTCTGGCCCTTCGGGCTTCGGGCATTTCCCGATATTCACTCACACTGCCGGTGCTATTACTGGCTCTGGTCCTTTGCCTTTTCCTCCTGTACGTTCAGCACATGTTATTGCCCGACGCCCGGTTCCAGAAACGGAACATCGATGCGACGGAATTGTCCTCTATCCTCATGAGCACAAATCAGCGGGACCGAATGTTTCAGCTCAAGGACACGCTGTTTCGTTTTCACTCGTCCCGAAACGGGGAACTTACAAACGTACACGTGGTGGAACTGTTTCCGGACGAAGCTCCTCAAAAATGGTTTGTAGCCAGACGGGGACGATTTACGAAATTACCGACGATCCACGATCCGACAATGGAACTTCGACTGTACGATGTAACGGTCACGTACTGGGAAAACAAAAACAAACGAGAAAAACACCAGATTTTGAATTTTAACGAGGAACCTTTTATTTACCGGCGCAACCTCAGAAAAGAAATGGGGATCAAGAAACGGCGGCTGCGGGACATGAACATCTATCACATCAAACAGCTGGCAAGGGACCCGGATAAACCCCCGGAATCGCTCTTGTCAAGATACGACACCAAAGACATAAAAACCGTGCTTCACAAACGATATGCACTGGCCCTCGCCCCGATCGCTCTTTTGTTTATCGGTATCCCCGTCGCCCTGACCACCGGGGAGTCCACCCGCATCCGAGGCGTTGGAATCGGCACGCTTCCGGCCCTTGTGTTATTTTACCCGGCAATCTTTATCGCCGAACGACTCTGCATGCAATACGACGCGGAACCACTCTGGGTTTTCTGGCCCCCTCTTTTGCTGATGGCTCTTATCGGCTTTATTATGTTCAAAAGCCGGTAACAACATGATGCCTATTATCCATCGATACATACTTCGGACGGTCCTGGAATCCTTCCTCTTCTGTGCCGTCATCATCTTAAGCTTGACGGTTCTCCTGGATTTTGTTGAGCAGTTTCAGGACTTTTCCTACCTGATTTCCAGGAGCGAGTACACCTGGTGGTTCGCCGCGAATTATTACGTCCTGCGTCTTCCCCTTTACCTGGCCTGGCTCCTCCCGGTGGTCCTTCTTGCCGGAACCGGCATTACCATCGTGTACATGACGCGGGAAAATGAATTTGTCCCGTTCTTTATGGCGGGCCATTCCATTTATTATCTCCTTGTCCCCGTTTTCGTTGTGGGGCTCCTGAACGCCGCAGCTGTTTTCTCCCTCCAGGAATGGGTGCTGCCCGGATGGTCCGACCGCATCGCAAAAACCAAGCAGCTGCTCGAAAGTGGTTCGTCGCTCAATAACATTTTCACCGGTACGGGAGAGAACACCTTTCTCCAGTTTAAAAAACTCCGTGTGGTACAGGGAACCGCCAGGGGCATTACCCTCTCCGTGTTTCAGGAGGACAATTTGAAAGTGATCGCAACAGCCGACCGGGCCACATGGAATGCCGACAGAAACCAGTGGATTTTACGAAACGGAACCATCACCGAATACGACAGCCGGGGTTTTCGAAAAAAACCTCCCCGATCATTTGGGGACGATGGACTCATGTTGCCCGAACTTCGCTCAAGGGACCTCCGTCCCAAAAAGCTCCTCATTGCCGAATCCGGCATCCGGTTTCACAGCTTGAAGAACCTGTATAACCTGACATACCAGTTTCCCGAACTAAAAAATATACAGGTCCGATTCCACACTCGAATTATTTATCCGCTGATCGCCCTTTTTCTGCCGGTTGTTGCGATCCCCCTGATTCTGCGCAGAGAAATCACCAGTTACTTCACGGGCTCAATCTACTGTGCAGTCATCGCCGTCGGTTTTTATCTTGTCTACGCGTTATTTCTGGAATTTGGGAAACGCGATGCCATGCCCGCGTTCCTGGCCTGCTGGTTGCCCATACTCCTCCTGGCCTCGGTACTCCTGTACCTTTATGACGACGTTACCACATAAATCATCCCCTCAACAGCAGATCGATAGACGCCGGGGAGGAAATGATTGACAATCCCATCTCATCACCGAAATGTAAAACCACTTTACAGCTCCCGGTGTAACAATGGATAAACCACGGGAGGAGATTTCCAACTTCCCTGTGCATCCCCCATAAAACCCCCGTTTAACGCGTCGAGGGATGTATCGATCTGGCATAAATTTTGCGTTCCAGCACAGGTCCCGGTTTGGCCTACCCGGGGAAGGCGGGTTCGATACCGCCACCTATCGGGGTTCGCATCAATTCGTTCGGGACCATTTATTCGGGAGAACCACAGGCCATGAAACAGACATACCTTTCCGTTGCACTCGCTCTACTCCTTGGATTAACGATCGGACTCCTTCTCACGTCCCTTCCGGAAACGCAGAAACACGCGATCGCCGATCCGCCCATGCCGAATTCCGATGCTCAGATAACCCGCATGGAGACCGGTGAAACCATGGGGAACCAGGAAGTCCTTTATCTCTACACCCGGAACCAGAACGGCGATCCGGTTCTGATGTCGTATTACGTCGAAGGCGTACAGGATCTCCGTTTGCTGGCGGTGCGCAGCCTGAAATACGATCAGCAAATGGGAGACAAGGTGTTTCCACGCGGTCAAAAGACCAAACACAGGTTTTCTTCACCCTCCGTACAATGGGTAGCGGAACAGGTGAACGAAGCCAGGGAGAAAGAAAAGGAGAAGGAAAAGGGGAGCAATAAGTAAAACCGATTGAAATTGATTGAGAAGAATCCTATAAAGGTGTCGATGTGAGTTAAACACGGTTTTACTCAGACAGGTTAGGTACATTCCTGGAAAGGGAAAACCTGAATTAACTCCCCTGAGAAAACCCGGTTTAAACACCGAGGAACTCACTCACGATCACTCCAGCAGAGGCCCTGCGGTACTATCAACCGGAGGGCCTCTTCTTTTTTTTTGCTGATGCGGAGCTCGTGAACACCGTTACGGGGCCCCGGCCTCCTCTACCGGCTCCTGATCCAGCAGCCGGATATACAGCAGAGAGTCTCAGTGTGGCCCGTAATTTCCGTTTTTGGACGGGTTGTCCTCCGGAGAAATTTTTCATTTAATAGGAATACAGGAAGGCAGGAAAACCGGTTGGAGGCGGGGTAAGTACGACGGATGAAAAAGGGTTCCGGGACGGTTCTGGAACTCTTCTTTCCCCTTCTGACAACATTCCGGACAGCTGGCGGTTCGGTTTCTGTTGGCGGACCGTCCCGGAAGAAAACCCGGATTTAATGCCGGGGAATTCGTGTTTGCTCTTTCCGGACGTGACCAAACAATGAAGAATCCCGAGAAGGATATTACACCTCACAGGGACACAAGTCGTTGTTTGTCATCGTTTTGATTTGTACAACGGGCCTTTTCTCGATTTGCTGTCCTCCCGCAACACAATTCGTACGAAAAGCCAGCACATAAATTTTTCGCTATTGAAATAACATCATGGCAGATCAAGAAATTCAGCTGACAAAGGTCGATGACATAACCTGGGAAATAGAGAAAGAAGGAGGGATGAACGTTCCCGGGAGAATCATAGCCTCCGAAGAAATGATTGGAGGTATACTCGACGACAACAGCCCGGAGCAGGTGGCCAACGTGGCGTGTCTCCCGGGAATTGAGAAGTACTCTTACGCGATGCCGGACATACACTGGGGGTATGGTTTTCCCATTGGCGGTGTAGCGGCGTTTGACCTTGACGAAGGCGTAATCTCGCCGGGAGGAGTTGGTTACGACATTAATTGTGGTGTTCGATTTGTCCGGACCAACCTCTTCAAAGAAGACATTGAAAACAGCGTCAAAGAAGTGACGGAGTCCATATTTCAGGCGGTTCCCTCCGGCGTCGGAAGCAGCGGGGCAATTGGAAAAATAAGCAAACAGGCCGAGCAACGTCTGCTGACCAGGGGTTCGGAATGGGCCATAGAAAATGGTTACGGAAAGGAGGAGGATCTCATCTATACGGAGGAGAACGGCTGTATGGAGGGAGCCGATCCGGATGTCTTAAGTGACAGAGCCATAGAACGAGGTCTTTCTCAGATCGGAACGCTCGGATCCGGCAACCACTTTCTTGAAGTGGACGTGATCGACCAGATATTTGATCGGGAGGTGGCGGACGAACTGGGCCTGGAAATAGGTCAGGTAATTCTTCAGATTCACTCCGGCAGTCGGGGTCTGGGGTATCAGATCTGTGACGATAACGTTCGGAAACTTGTGGACACCGCGGCCGGTTACGGGATTAACCTGCCCGACAAGCAGCTTGCCTGCACCCCGTATAATTCACCGGAAGGACAGAAGTACATGAAAGCAATGGCCTGCGCCGCGAATTACGCCTGGGTAAACCGGCAGGTCATGATGGATCTCGCTCTGGACGCTCTCGCAAGGGGTCTTGACATGGACCGGAGCTCCCTGAATTACCAGCTCATATACGATATCTGTCACAATATCGCAAAGATTGAAGAACATCGCGTTAACGGCTCCACAAAAGACCTCATCGTACACCGGAAGGGAGCGACCCGTTCCCTGCCCCCCGGTCACGATATGGTGCCGGACCCTTACAGTGACATCGGTCAGCCGGTTCTGGTACCGGGAGATATGGGATCTTCCTCCTACCTGCTCGTGGGCGCGGAAGGATCACTCGAAAAAAGTTTTGGCAGTGCCTGTCACGGCGCCGGTCGACGGGCCAGCCGCACGGAGATGAAAAACAAAATGGACGGCAAGGACCTGAACAAAATGATGGAGGACCGGGGCGTATACGTGCGGTCCAAATCCTGGAAAGGAATGGCCGAGGAAATGCCTTCCGCCTACAAAGACGTGTCGGATGTCGTGGAAACAGTACAGAAAGCAAATCTCGCCCGAAAGGTTGCCCGGGTACGGCCAATGGGTGTGACCAAGGGTTAAACACAACATGAAACTGCTCCCGCTGGACCGGATTCGCCCCGGCGAGAAATTGGGGCGTTCCATTTATTTTAAAAACGGGGTGGTCATGCTCCGGAAGGGCGTGGCGGTGAATGATTCCTACCGGAATCGGCTCAAAAACCGTGGTGTCCGATACCTCCTCGTTTACGATGAGGACACGGAAGATATCCAGACCGCCGACCTTATCCCCGGATCCCTCCGGACGGATCTCCGGTCCATTCTGCACGACGTTTTCCATGAAGCAAGACAGAGGTTAAAAGAGGAGATCGGGCTTGACGAATTTTTCGAATCGGTAACGGCTCCGGACCAATCCATACGGGACATCGCCGACAAAATTACGTACCGGGTTGGATCAAAAGTCATTCCGACGAATCTGAAGGAAGCCGTCACCGAACTCATTAACGAGCTCCCCATCCACGACGAAGCGTTACGCCGGACCGTCATTCCCCCCAGCCAGGAGATGTGGTTAATGGATCACTCCATCGACGTGGCCTCCTGGTCACTTCTCACCGCTCGTTTGGCCGGTTTCTCAATGGCCGAACTGAAGAAAATCGGTCTGGGAGCCCTCCTCCATGATATCGGCTACATGTTACTCCCCACGGACAACATAACCAGCATGGACGAAATATTCTCGATCGGTGATGACGAACGCCGTACACACCCGATGCTCGGCTACGTTTTCCTGCGGTCCCAGGATACAACCGATCTTCTCTCTGCTCATATGGCCTATCAGCATCACGAAAATATAGATGGTTCCGGTTACCCTCGTGGTCTCAAGGGGGTCAACCGATTAATTACGGACAAAAAAGAGGCGTTGCGACAGAACGTCCATTCCATTCATCGATTTTCACACGTGATTGCAACGGTGGACACGTATTCCCGTCGAGTTCAGGGCCTGCCGGACAGGGACGTGGAGTTGCCGGATCGTGTTCGATCCTCCCTGCGCCGGATGGCGGGGAATCGATTAAACCGGGAATCCGTCCAGACATTTTTAAATCTGGTGCCTCCCTTCCCCATATCCACTCCCGTGCAAGCCACGTCCGGTGAATTGCGGAACCACACCGGTGTTGTTGCGGACCTGGACGCGGAGGCCCCCCACCAACCAACCGTACGCTTCCTGTATCACAACGGGGACCGCCTGTCGGAGCCATTCGACGTGAACCTTCAGGAGGAAGACGTTAACATTCAATCCGTTCGAGCGCCTGACACTGAATCCTAACAGGTTATCGCGGTATAATTGGCCCTGCTTTCCCACTTCGTTTCAACGCACCTGCCATGAACAATAATCAGGACCAGGAGGAAGAACCAGAAAACGATCCGGGACAGGAATCCGAGGAGGATTCTTCTCCGGAACCCACGGACGAGGACCCCATCGAATCGGATCCATCGGTCGACCCGTTTCGTGAAACAGAAGGTCAGGACCGGGGCGAGGAAACAATTCTGATTGTGGACGACTCGGAAAAAATTCGGCGGATCGTTACCCATTTTCTGGAGGATGATTACGAGCTCCTCACGGCCGTGGAAACGGAAGAAGCATACCAGCTGATGAACAAACATGACATTGACCTTCTTCTTCTCGACGTCATGCTACCTCAGAAAGACGGCATTACGTTCATGAAAGAATTAAAGGAGGAAGACCGGTTCAAAGACATACCGGTATTAATTATGAGTGCCCGACGGGACAAGAAGACGGTGGTACAATCGGTGACGGAAGGAGCCGAGGACTACGTCCTGAAACCGTTCGACCGCGAAACCCTCCTGGACAAAATCAGGAAGAAACTAAAATAAACGCGTCGTAACGATGTTCCAGTTTGCCCTGAACAACCTCCGATCCCAGAAATTAAGATCGCTTCTGTGTGTTGTGGGAATCATGATCGGGGTGATCGGAGTGATCTGCATATTTGCGTTTTCCCAGGGGATCAAGTCCACCGTAAAATCCGCCATTCAGGAAGTGGAGGGGCTCGTGGTGATGGAGGAAGGCGCTGTTGATCCGGTACTCTCCTCCATACCCCTACGGCTCAAAGGAAACATTCAAAACGTGGACGGTGTACAGAACGTCATTCCCTGGATCTGGACCCCCGCAACCACCATAAACGAAGTCACCCTGTCCGAACGTGGGTTCATGCAGCCGGAGGGCATTGGAGGAATTGACGTGGAGGCTCTTTCGAAGACCCCGAAGGGCCACCTCTATCCACGGAGCCTCACCAGGGGTCGATTTCTCAAACCCGGTGACCGGAACCAAACCGTCATATCCGAAATGCTGGCCGATCGATACGACAAATCAATCGGAGACCAAATTCTAATTCGGGGAACGCCCTTCGAAATCGTGGGTTTGTACTCCGTGGGCAACAGACTCCTCGATGTGGCATATATTGTGCCTATTGAGATGGCGCGAAACATGAAATCCATGTCCGATCAATACGTCAGCAGTCTTCACGTGGTTCCGGAGAAGGGGGTCTCCAAAGAGAAGTTACTGAAACCCGTTGAGGAAGCCTTAATGAACGTGACGGTTTCCCTGGATGCCGAAAGTCAGCTCATCAGTGTCGAACAAAAAAATAGCGACGATGAAGCTCCCCTAAATAAAAAGGATGCGGAAACAATTCAGCACAGCCAGGACGTCAAAACGGCGATTCCGGTCCTGGAAGCGTCTCTGACCGTAAAGAAAACCGGAGAAGAAACCAGCAATCCGGCGGAGAACCAGAAACGAACGCTGTACGGAATAAATCCGGAAAATGCCGCATCGACCGGGAATGTACTGTTCAATCGGGATGGAGAAGGCAACGTCCCAATATCAAACAGCAATGAAATCATGGTCAGCCGCAGGATGGCGGAGGAGCTTGACGTTCAGCCTGGAGATCAGCTTTCGGCTGGCTCCGGAAATTTTCAGGTTGGTGCTCTCTTCGATGGTTCCCGTTACCGGCCGGCACCACACCTAATAACTTCCCTCGAAACCGCCAGAAACCTGACGGACCTGCCCAAAAATCAAATTCACAAAATTATCGTTGTTCCGGAAAACAATGCGGACGCCGAGGAACTGGCAAACTCCGTTCAGGACACCTTAATGCGGTGGGATGTGCGCAGCAAAAGAGACTGGCAATCCGATTTTTCCGACATTATCCGCCAGATTGACGTTTTGCTGCTTCTGATTTCTTCGCTGGCCATCGTGGTTGGAACGGTGGGGATTGTCAACACCATGTTGATGAGCGTGTCGGAACGAACAACGGAATTCGGTATTTTAATTTCCAGCGGCTGGTCCTCAAAAGACCTCCTCCTTCTCGTGATGTACGAATCCCTGCTGCTTGGTGCGGCGGGAGGAGTTGCGGGAGTTGTACTGGGCTGGGGATGCGTACAGACTGTGAACCTCACTTTCGACCTGACGATTCATGCCACAACGCCCCCCCTTCTTCTGTTTCTCTCATTCGTGTTATCCGTGCTCGTCGGCATCGTGGGGGGCTTATATCCTGCGTTACGTGCGGCCCGAATGGATCCCATTGAAGCAATAAGAGCGGTTCGATGAACACGCCGGAAAACCAAAAAGCCGGTCCGGAGATTCAAATTAAATCTCTCTTCAAAGAGTATGAGATGGGATCCGGCCAGGTACGCGCACTGGACGACGTAACCGCAACCCTGCCCGGTGGCCGGTTCTGTGTGTTTGCCGGTCCCTCCGGATCCGGAAAATCAACACTTCTTCACGTTCTCGGAGCTCTTGATCACGCAACCTCCGGATCCGTACTGGTTGGTGATCGGGATCTGGAACAAATGGACGATCAGGAACGGAACGAATTCCGAAAGAAGTCCGTTGGATTTGTGTTTCAAACCTTCAACCTTATCGATAATTTGACGGCTCTCGAAAACGTACTCATTCCCTTTATACCGGATGGTCGTTCGCATAAAATGATCGACCGTGCAAAAAATATCCTGGACGATATCGGGCTGGGGGATCGCCTGGATCATCGACCGGGCCGGCTGAGCGGCGGTGAGAAACAGCGAGTTGCGCTTGCCCGCGCAGTTCTGAAGAACCCCTCTCTTGTCCTCGCCGACGAACCAACCGGTGAACTTGATACACAGACGGGAACGGAAATTTTCCGACTCCTGCGACGCATCCGCCGGAAGAGGGAAACAACAGTTGTTGTTGTCACCCACGATACCAACTACATCCAGGACTCGGATCTTGTGTTTCAATTACAGGATGGTCGCATCGTGGGGACGCCGGATTCGGCAAATGTTCAGGAAACGGCCTCCAACCCGAATCCGGAGTAACCATCACCTGAAAATTCCCCTGGATTTCCGACTGCGGCCCTCCGCACCTAACTGTTTTCGATCATCGAGTTACCTGAATCTTGACCATGGAATGGCAGCGAACGGTCTATTGCGGTGAACCCGATCCCTCTATGGAAGGGGAGGAAATTGTACTGAATGGATGGGTGAATCGAGTCCGGGATCACGGCCAAATCCTTTTTGTGGATCTTCGTGATCGAACGGGACTCGTCCAGTGTGTTCTTGACGATGAAGATCAGGAACGAATTGACGTCGCGGAGGACCTGAACCAGGAAGATTGTGTGGCAATCCGTGGAACGGTTCAGAAACGGCCGGAAGACATGGTGAATCCTGATCTCTCCACGGGCGGAGTTGAAGTTGCTACTATCGAAATCCACGTTTTCTCCCGCTCGAACCCTCTTCCTTTTCGGATTCAGGAAAAGGAGGACGAAGGAACGTCAACGGAACAGCGATTAAAATACCGCTACCTGGATCTGAGGCGGCCGGAGATGCAGGAAAACCTGATGTTCCGAAACCAAACCATACGCGCCATTCGTGAGTTCTTTTACGAACAAGGGTTCCTGGAAATCGAAACCCCTTACCTCGTAAAGGACACGCCCGGAGGAGCACGAAATTTCATCGTACCCAATCGCCATGATCCGGGCACCTTTTTCGCCCTGGCCGAATCCCCGCAGATCTACAAACAGCTTCTGATGATTTCCGGCTACGAAAAATACTTTCAGATCGTGAAATGCTTCCGGGACGAAGACCTCCGGAAAGACCGGCAGCCCGAATTTACCCAGCTGGACCTGGAAATGTCGTTCGTGGACGAAGAAGACGTGATCAAGCTGGTCGAGGACTGCATGCAACACCTGCTCCGGGAAACAATAAACCACTCCCCGGAACCCCCCTTCCCCCGGATGGATTTTCACGAGGCCATGAATCGGTTCGGTTCCGACAAACCCGACCTGCGGTACGACCTGGAAATTCATGATGTCAGTGACGTCGTTGAAGATTCCGATTTCCGAATCTTCTCCGGTGCGGTCGAACAGGGCCAGGTGGTTCGCGGACTGGCCGTTCCAGGGGGAGAGGACTTCACCCGGTCCGACATCGACGAACTCGACGAACTCGTACAGGGATACGATCTGCCCGGCCTTGCCTGGTGCCGGGTCCAGGACCGGAGTACGCTGGACGCCAATATTGCCAAACACTTATCCGATCAGGAACACAAAGAAATCATCCAGTCCATGAACGCCGATCCCGGAGACCTACTCCTGTTCGTGGCCAGTGAATGGGAACGAGCCTGTACCGCACTCGGAGGCCTGCGTACACACCTGGCCGATCACCTCGATCTCGTTCCCGAGGACGATTACCAGTTCGTCTGGATCGAAAATTTTCCCCTCTTCGAAGAGGCCGAAGACACCGGGACACTGGGTTCAAGACATCACCCGTTCACGGCTCCCGTCCCCTCGGACGAATCGAAACTGGAGGAGAATCCATCCGAGGTTCGGGCCAGGGCTTACGACCTCGTTTTGAACGGATTTGAAATTGCCGGTGGAAGCATCCGGGTGCACCGAACCGAACTTCAGGAAAAGATTTTTCAGGCACTCGGCCTCAGCCGGGAGCAAATCGAGGAGCAATTTTCCTTCCTTCTGGAGGCCCTCAGTTACGGCCCGCCACCCCATGGCGGTATTGCTCTTGGACTGGATCGATTTATCATGGCTCTGCAGGATCTTGATTCCATTCGCGAATGTATCCCATTTCCCCGCACCGGAAATGCCTTCGATCCGATGAGCGAATCCCCCTCCCCGGTCGAAAACGAACGACTCCGGGAACTCGGCCTGAAACATCTCCCGGACGAAGACGGCAACAATTCACCGGAATAGCCCTCCTCCCGACCCAATCCGGGGTTCGTAAAAAGACCGCGGGACCATTTCTCTGGTTCCAGAACGGGTTACCGGTGTGTTATAGAACGAAACAGGTATCCGGGAGCAAGTTGGCGCCCCCTCTTATTTGCCGACCAGAAATCGTAATTTGTCCCATATCCAAACAATTATTCGGAAGCGAAATTTGTATGGTGGTCGTTCATCCCGTAAAATCAAACATGTGGGGGAAGAAAAGGGACGAAGGTTTTTCAACACACTGGTGATATCCAGACAAAGGAGGGTATAGGGTTTGGCCCCGGAACCGTTCACCCTACCGCGTACGCCCGTATACAGATTGAATCCACGTTTCGGCAAACGTACCTGATGACATTATGAGCGAACAGGATCCACTGAAAATTCTGGTGGTGGACGACGACAAAAACATCCGGAAGTACTGCAAACGTCTGCTGGCAGGCGAGGGATATACGGTCATCACGGCTGGAACCCGGAAGGAAGCCCTGAGCACAATTTCCGAAGAACCCCGCATCGGCGTTGTTCTGCTGGATCTGAAGATGCCGGATGTGGAAGGGCTGTCCCTGCTTGAAACGATGCTGGAACGGAACCAGCCCATGGAAATTATCATGATCAGCGCGTACAGTCTGGTGGATCGCGCCGTGGAAGCCATAAAGAAAGGGGCCACCGACTTTATCGAAAAACCGTTCAAGAAAGAACGGCTTCTCACGTCGGTCGAAAAATCGATTCAGATGAGCCAGCTGCAGAAACGCCTTCAGGAGCTCGAACAGAGCTCACGGCCCGATCGGAATTTCCCAAATGTTGTGGGCCGTAGCAAAGCGATGGAGGAAGTATACGCCACCATAAAAAAAGCATCGGACGTCGAGGGCACGGTGTTTATTCTCGGGGAAAGCGGCACCGGCAAGGACCTCGTGGCAAAAACGATTCACAACTACAGCCGGCGTGCTTCGGGCCCGTTCATACCGGTGAACTGCGCTGCCCTCCCGGACAATTTAATTGAAAGCGAGTTGTTCGGACACAAAAAAGGGGCCTTCACCGGTGCGACGGAGGATTCGATCGGCCTGTTTCGAGCTGCTGAAGGAGGAACACTTTTCCTGGACGAGGTGATTGAAATTCCAACGGAAAGCCAGGCCAAACTACTCCGGGCACTGCAGGAGCGGAAAATACGTCCCGTTGGGGGCACGGAGGAAGTCGAGATAAACGTCCGTCTGATGGCCGCCACGAACAGGGATCCCGAAGAAGCACTCAAAGAAGGAAAGCTCCGCGAGGATCTTTATTATCGGCTGTCCGTGCTCCGACTGGAACTCCCCCCTCTTGTCGACCGGATTGACGATATCCCACTTCTCGCCGATCATTTCCTCAACGAAGAAAATCAGGGGATGGAAGACGAACCCTCCGCAAACAACATCTCTCCTGAAGCATTGCGCTATCTCATGCAGCATGACTGGCCCGGAAACGTTCGAGAGCTCGAAAACGTTATCAACCACGCACAGGCAATGGCCCCGGGAACCACCATCAAACCGGAACATCTACCCGACTATATGAGCGAACAGGAGCCGGTGGAGGATCCGGAAACACATAAACTGTCCATGGGAGACAACCACGAACTGCCCACTCTCGAAGAAGCCGAACGTGAACTCATCAAGGAAGCACTCGTGCAGTCGGAAGGGAACAAATCCGAAGCAGCGCGAAAACTGGATATCTCCCGGAACCGCCTGTACCGTCGCCTCGACAAATATGAAATCGACGTCGACGAATTGCTGTAAACCTCCGTCACAGATCGTCGCCGAAGCCCTTTCTTATTCCTTGCCCGGCTTTCCGGCCGGAATCTCCTCCAGCATTCGACGGATTGTCTCCCCGGACACGTTTCCGAGATCATCCCGGATCCGGTTCGCTTCACGGAGTTCCGACGGCGAACGCGTTGTCGCGAGTGCCAGGACGGGAATGCCCAGGCTCCGAGCTCCTTTTATCCCTGATGGGGAGTCCTCAATCACCATACCCTTTTCGGGGTTCACGTCCATCTGATCCATCGTGAGCTCAAACGGCTCGGGATCCGGTTTCCCACGCTTTACGTCGTCGCCGGTGACCGTAACGGAAAACGCCGACTGGAGAGAGGTCACGCGAAGAGCAAGGGAAACGTTTTCCTCCGGAGTGGACGAGCAGAGGCCGAGTTTAAGAGACGACCCGGACAGGGATTCAATCAGGGGTTTGGCCCCGTCGATCATCCGCAACCCGTCCTTTTTCACAATCCGACGGTATTTCTTTTCTTTTTTCTCGGCAATTTCCCGGATTTGATCGGGATCGTCCGTCCACCCCAGCACGTTTGAAATAATTTCCTGATTTGTCCGGCCAAACATCTCCTGCCACAGAGATTCGGAAAATGACATGCCTCGCCCGGTAACCTGTTCTTTCCAGGCCTTTCGATGTGCCTCCTCGGTATCCACGATCACACCGTCCAGATCAAAGATCACACCGCTATTTTTCACTGGTCGGTTCCGGCAATTACACCCGCTTTTCCACGTCCCGAATTGCTTTGAGACACCGATCATGAAGATGTCCGTTGGTGGCAAGCACCCCTCGATTTTCCGTCAATCGACGGCCGGTGGTAAAGTCCAGTGGCCTTCCATCCAGGTCGGTCAGTTTTCCGCCGGCCTCTTCAAGTACAACGGCCCCCGGTGCCTGATCCCAAATTTTCTCCTTGTATCCGGGCTGTGCTTTGGAAAGCAACCGGTACAGGAGATCCCCTCCCCCGGCCGCAAGGACGGCGTACTTCGCCTGGCTGTCCATTTTTACGGGATCGTTCGAAAGTCCGAGATGTCGCGATAACGCCTCCAGCTGTTCGACGTTGGTATGAGCCGACTCAAAGGAACGAAGCATAACGGCCTCTTCGGAATTCTTCACGTCGGACGTTGATAGTTCCTGAAACGACGCCTCGCGAAAGAGCGGTCGCCAGTAAGCCCCCTCTCCCCGCACTCCGATAAGCAGGGAACCATCCCCTTCCGGATCCTCACGATGACAGGTGTCCAGGTTGGGACAACCCAGCACCCCAACCTGTACGGTTCCGTCCTCAATCAAGGCCAGGGCCACCGCAAACTGGTCCCCCCGGAGAAATCCCTTTGTGCCATCAACAGGATCAAGTGTCCAGAACCGTTCTTCGGGGTCATCGTTCCCGCGTTCAATCCACTCACAAACATCGTCCGCCGTAGCACCGGCCACGTATCGCTCGGTAAAGGCCCGGACCTGTTCAAGCGTGCTGCTCCGCTCCGGAGCCTGAAGAGGTTCTGCTTCCTCTTCGGCCACCAGGGTTTCGTCGGGCCGCTCCTCCTCAAGCAGATGTCCCACCAGAGCCTGTATGGCAAAATCCGCAATCGATACCGGTGTTCGGTCGCTCTTCGTGAAGGACGTGTTCGCCATTTCCTGCTGAACTGTTTTGCCGAGATCCGCGGCTCGGGTGACCGCATCAATGGCAAACGAAACGTCGGCGTTCGATAAATCTATCATAGGGTCAACACCATTCTCTGTGCAGAACCAGTTACGAAAATGTGGCGGCCGAACCCCGGCCGCTCGTGACTTACTCCTCCTCCGGCTTTTGAAACCTCCCCTGCTCCCTGGTCCGATCTTCTTTTTCCTTCTCTTCACCGTCGCTTTGATCTGGCTCCTCATCCGCCCCAAGCACTTCATCAAAAAATTTCTTTGAACGATCCATAAAACGCCATGCAGCGTACAGGGCAAACAATCCAACGACGAGCAAACTGGTTTTGCTGCTTCCCTGCTCGTACATATAGTAGCCGAGAAACCCGATGGCCACCAGCATCGCCAGTTGCGCAAGGGGGTAAACCAGGAGGAATATTTTTCTTGCCATGCAATTCTAATGTAATATGTTGCGTTACGTTTCCGGATAAAGAACGATTTTTCCGGCCTCTTTCGCCTGGGAATTCAATAACTCAAAAGCCTCCTCGAACGCCGAAAGAGAAAAGGAATGGGTGATGACCTGATCCACGCCAAGCTCACCACGTCGAATTAATGAGTCCGTAATCTCCCAGGTATCAAAAATTAACCGACCAAAAATTCCGTTTACCTGTACTCCTTTATGAATGACGTGATCGGCAAGGTTCACGGAAAGATCTTTCGGCGGCAGGCCAAACACCGTGAGCCGGGCTCCCCCTCGAAGAACCCGAAGAGCATTCCGGTAGGCAACCGGATGACCGGACATCTCGAGCACCACGTCCGCACCATCGGAATTTTCAAGGAGATCCCGAAGTGTTGCCGGAAGATCGTCCTTCCGGCCATCCAGAGTTTCGTCCGCCCCCATCTTTTGTGCCAGGTCCCGTCGATACGATGAGTTCTCGACGGCCAGGACCTGGCGTGCTCCGCGGGCTCTGGCCACGCCTACGGAAAACAACCCCGCCGGTCCACAGCCAAAAACCACGACACAGGCCCCCTCCACACTCTCCTCCTGATCCAGAAGTGTTGCGTAGACCGCATTCCCCACGGGCTCGTGAACCGTTCGTTTTTCGGGAGAGAGTTCACTCCCCGTTTTCCAGGCACATCGTTCGGGGACAGCAGCATATTCCGCAAACCCGCCATCCCTTGTTACCCCCATCAATTCGAGGTTCTGACAGACGTGGCGTTTGCCGGATTGACACTGATCACACGTATCGCAATATACGTGACTTTCCACGGAAATCCGATCTCCTTCCTCAAGCGACGCCACGCTTTCTCCCACTTCCATAACACGACCCGTATATTCGTGTCCGATCGTGGTGGGAGGCTCCATGAGCTCCGCAGCCCAGTCCCCCCAGTTGTGTATATGCACATCCGTTCCACAGATGGAGCTTGCCTCCACCCGTATCAGGACTTCATCTGAATCCGGTGTGGGTCGAGGAACATCGACCAGTTCCAGACCGGTCCCGGCCTCGGTTTTCCGGAGTGCTTTCATGGCATTCAAAAAAATGGATGGGGATTTGAACCGTTATTCTAACAGGAGTGGGACCTATTGCAAATCCAGAAAACGGATCAGAAACCCCGGAAAATTATTCTTCCCGGGTCCCGGACATTTCGAATTCGGCCGAAAACGGCAAACAAAATAATCATTTATTCGCCGAGAGCAAGCCGCCTGGCAAAGTAATCCGTCAGCGGGGATTCGCGTATTTTCCTCTGTTCCGCTTCCAGGTCATAGGACTTGCGGTATATGTACAGCGCTTTCTCCTCTGGCGCATACCGACCAAAAGCCGCTTTCGGATCCCCGTCACGGGGCTGGCCAACGCTTCCCACGTTGATCAAATACGGCCCCTCGGGGGAAAGGTCAAACCGGGAATCCTCCTTGACCTGGCTGCTGGTGCCATCGGGTCTCGCCACAACGGGGATATGGGAATGACCGAAAAAGCAGTATTTAACCTCCGGATGTTCCTCCTTCAGGTACTCGAGGTTTTTTCGAACTAGCGGGAAGGTCGTAATGTACTCATCCGGATCCCTCGGGGACCCGTGGACCAGAAGGTGCTGATCATCAAAGTGACGGGTCTTCTCGAGGGAAGACAGAAATTCCTCGTGTTCGTCGCTGATTTTCCGCCGGGTCCACTTGATGGCTTCAATCACCTCCCGGCTCAGGCCGAACATCGGTGTTTCCCCGGTCAGGTATCGATCGTGATTTCCATTGATGAACATGGCGTTCTGCAGATCCATCAACCGATCCATGACCGCCTTCGGGGATGCGTTGTATCCAATTAAGTCCCCGAGTACGACGTACCGTTCGACCCCTTCCCCCTCCAGCGTTTCCAGAGCAACCTCCAGCGCCTCCCGGTTTGCGTGCACATCCGCAATGATGCCAATGTCTTCGGATTGATCAGCCATGTTTGATTTGTTCGGTTGGTAAAGGGATCATGGTTCGAGGTTGGACCACCGGCCAATCAATCCTCATCCGGTCAGGGGAAACGGATTTCGGTCTACTTCTCGCTCTCCTTTTTCCATTCCGTAATTTTTTTCTTTACGTCCTCGGGAATGCGAAAATCGGAATTGGCATTAAATGATTCAAACCGGAAGGTCCCGTTAATGGTTATGGTCACCCCATCCTCGTTCGATGCGGAGGAACCATCGTTTCCATTTCCTTCGACCTTTTCTTTCCAGTCCTCCTTTTCTTCACTCTGATTATCGTCGGGGGCCGAATCGTCCTCTTTCCGTTTTTCCTCCACCTTCTCCGGTCCCTTTATAGAGATATCAATTCGCCGGAAAAGGTCCTGTTTTTCATCCACCCAGAACAGGTATGAGACGCTGGTTTTCTCGGGATCAAGTTCCTTTTTTAGTTGATCCTGGAACCGGGACATAACTTCCTGTATCTGACGGCTCCCGGGTTCAACCCGAACCGATTTGCACTTCCGATCATCAATTTTTTTTCGTTCTCCGAACTCACAGGAAAAACCGGGGTAATCCGGTTTCATCAGGTAATTCAGATGCTGAAACGGATCCTGGATTTCGTGGGACACGGTGGAGATGCCGAGCTCCTTTGACGTGACGATTTCGTCTGTCTCGGGATGAATATGAGCAATTGTTCCACCGATCCCGTAACTCTTCACCCGCATACCGGATGGTGTTTTGCTCTTCAGGTAATACCGATCCGGCTGTCGAAACACCCCCTTTGAACGAGTGTGAAAATCCTCCTCACGATCCGAAGAGGAAAGGCGGAATTCGGGGTAAAACTTATAGCTCTTGCTGTTCCGGGTCCGGTCCGCCGCCTTTTTGAGATATTGATAAGCTTCGGACGGTTGGTTGCCCCCTTCGTTGGATTCTTCGGACTTCGTTTCCTCCTCCCCATTTTTTTTCTCCTGAACGGTAGCCGGAACCAGGCAACCAGCCAAAAAAAGAAAAACGACCGGAACGTATAACCGGTTCATGAGTAGATGCCGTAACAACAGAAAATTACCAGGAGGCCGTAAGAAACCTTTTTTGGCGGCAAAACTCAGCGGATCCCCGGATAAGAAATGCCGGAACCAGCAAACCGGTCGTTGCGAAATCAATAACCGAAAGAAGGTTTCCTGCAAACTCCAGGGCAGGACCAACCGGGCAAGGCAGGGAAATGCCTGCCTCACCCTGTTCATCCGGGAAGCTCCATTTATTCAGCGTGGTCTGGAGTCAGGATTACGGTCCTGCTTCTCCGGATGTTACACGTCCTTCGCTTTCACACGCTTACGGTTGTTTTCTTTTGTCCGCTCGGCCGCGCGCTCGATGGTATCCTGTACTTCTTCGTTGAGCTTCTCGATCGCTTCCGTCGTCGGACTACAACCTTCTTCCTTAATCAGTTCCTGCACTCTGGACTTAACTAAGAGCATGTCAGACATGTTCCTGTCCTCCTGAAATAGAAAATTAGTTCAGATGAAATTCTCGACCCCCGGACGGTCCGGACGTCGAATCGAAACACAAAAACAAAGAAGGTCTCACAACAATTCCCGGAACAGCAAGCTGGGTTCCGCAACCGAAAAACAGGAATCCGGAACCGATGTTCGCTCCTGTTCCCTCAACCTTCTCTAAAAACGTTATTTCATTTTTTTATCCTTTTCAAGTGGTTTAACCGGAAATTCCGGCCTGAGTTCCGACGACGCGGAAAAAGAAGTCGCCCCCCGGGGCCCCGGATTTTCCGTTCTTGAAAATAAGACGATCACACGGATAGCATACAACTCAAAATTTCGGTCCCCGGAGCCGCGGAATCATTTTCTCCTGAACCGGCGAATGAATTCGGAAGAAAACGATCGTCACTGGACCGGCGTCCTGACCTCCGCCGGATGGCCGGAAGTGGCTCTGCTTTTCTCTCTACTGATGCGGTTCTTTTCGTACGAGCCGGTTCAATTCTCCCCCGCCGTTCTCGTTGCTCTGGTCGGACTCCTTTATTTCCTCGAACATACACCGTCACGATGTTGGCGCTGGCTTTGTGTCTGGTGCTGGTCCGTTCTCTTTTATCTGCCTTCCATGGCCTGGATTCGTCACATAAGCGTTGGCGGCTGGGTGTTTGTCTGTGCCATTCTTGGGGGCTATACACTGATCTTCCTTCTTCTCTGGGAACTGACGAACACCGATCCGGGACTGCTTCATTACGTTACCGGAGGATTGGCCTGGGTAGTCGCCGAACACACACTGACCTTTCTCCTCGATGGTTTTCCGTACCTCTTTCTCTCCCACGCCGTGGCGGACTGGACCACGATGATTCAAATTGCCGACCTGACCGGGGCCTGGGGGATATCGTTTCTTCTGTTTCTCATTAACGTCACCCTCTACCGACTTCTCCTGTATCTTCTCCCGTCCGGTAAAAACTCCTCCAAAACAAAATTCGTTACAATCCGTGTCGGGGGAGCCACGATGCTGCTCCTCGTCACTGTACTGGTTTATGGGCTGTACCGAAACAATCCGGGACAAACGAAGAACGGACCACGCATCGGTATTGTGCAGGGAAACATTTCTCCATTTGGCAACGGGGAGGCCTCATCTCCGGAGCATATATTTCAAACCCACCTCCACCTCTCGAAACCGTTGAACGAACGCGCCGACCTGATCGTGTGGCCGGAAACCATGTACCCGTACGCCATGCTCCAATCCCCCGATGGCTCGATCAGGCCCTCCCGAACAAAACCATTTAACCGTCTGAAACAGGAGCTTGACACCCCTGTATTGCTCGGGGCAACAACCATTGTTTTTGGCCCGGAGGACAACCGTCAGTACAACAGTGCATACCTCCTGACCGAAACCGGCACGCCGATCCAGCATTACCACAAACATCACCTGGTTCCCTTCGGAGAATACTTTCCCGGCTACGCCATCGCACCGGAACTGGTTGAAACATTATTGTTTTTTATTGAATTCGACAGGGTTCCGGATTTATCAACCGGTCCTCCGCCATCCGAAAGCAAGCTGATGAAACTGGGCGGCCATCAATTCGCCCCCCTTATCTGCTATGAAGTGGCGTTTCCGGCGGAGGTACGAACTCACGTGAAGAAAGGAGCCGATTTCCTCGTTAATTTAAGCAACGAAGGATGGTATCGAGAAGAGTCCGAACTGGATCAGATGCTGGCCATCAATCAGTACCGGGCGGTGGAAAACCGAACGGCCATCGTCCGTGCAACCAACACCGGGATCTCCGGTATTGTTCAGCCGAACGGGTCCGTCAACCGCCTTCGGGACAAAAGCAACCAGGATCGCGGTTTCCGGGGAAACGCGGTCGTTCGCCCCGACGTCGTCGCAACCGAAACGATGTATACCCGCCTGGGAAACTGGTTCATCTGGGGAAGTTATCTGATCCTTGCACTCTGCGCGTTCTCCGGCTACTTCCGGTCGCGAGAAGAAACCAGAGACAATGAACCGCCGGCAAACGAAGATGTCACGTAAAATGTGAACTTTGGCACACACGGTGTGTAAATGTTTCGGGGGATTCGCACTGAGAGCCCGTAACATGCGGCAGAAACAGCGTGGCATAGCCTTTGCGGAACGTTCACGCGGTGCTTGTCCCCGCTCCGGCACATCCGCACATTAGGCAATTTGAATACCGGAGATGAAAATGTATAATATGAATAACTGACTAAATCATCAGGGGGATCGCTGACTAACTGGATAAGGAGAATGTTCAAATCCTTGATTTATAGGGTGCAGTTCAATGAGTACAGCGACAAAATGGCTGATTGGTATCCTGATCGTGCTGAACGTCTTTCTGGCAGGTCTGATCGCTGTTATGTTCGGCCACCATTATGACTACAAGAACCGGTGGGAAAAGACCAAGGACGAAAAGCAGCAATTGAAACAGGAAAAGAACGAACAGATCAGTCAACTGAAGAGTCAACTTCAGGCCAAGAAGGAGGAATACGCCAACCTCCGCCAGGACAAAACCGAACTCGAGAAAACCCTGGAAGAACGCGATAACACAATTGACGAGCAGAACGACGAGCTCAAGGAACGTGAGCAGAAAATCGACGAGCTCCAGAAGGAGAGAGCCAATCTCCGTACAACCTTAGACGAAAAGAATAACATCATCGACCAAAACCGACAGACAATCGATCAGCTGCAGAGCCAGCTCAGTGACTGGAAACAGAAAGCCAATCGGCTGAACCAGAACCTGAAAGAAACAAGGGCTCAACTACGGACGACGGAGGTGAACCTGAACGATATTCAGGAGCGGTTCGTCGACACGAAAATCCAATTGAAGGACACGGAAAACCTCCTCTCCAAATACCGGAGCAAATACGGCCCGATCTCGCCCAAAGTGGCACCGCCGGTCGAAGGAAACGTCAAGGCGGTTAGTGACTCCATGAACCTTGCTCTGATCAACCTTGGTGAAGAAGACGAAGTTCGCGAGGGCATGAAACTGAGCGTCCTTCGTGGCGACAAATTCATCACCGAGGTGGAGGTCATCAAAGTGCGACGTACCTGGTCGGCGGTCCGGAGCATAAAAGAAATGCAGCTGCGTCAACCGATCAAGGCCGGGGACGTCGTAACCTCGTACGAACCCGTTCCTCAGGGCGGGGGCACGAACGACAATTAAGCCGTACCAGCCGCACCGTTCCCGTCGAAAACTGGTTTACGATCAACATACCTCGTCGAAAAGATCGTTATGGCAAGAAGAAAACCAAAACAGGAAGCACCGGATGAACCGGAAGATGAACCGATTGATCCGGCAACAGGTGTCATTCAGGCCTTCCTTGTGTTCTCCCTGATTGCGTGCCTGGGAGCCATTTTTATGGTGGTCTGGGAATTAAATAACCACTACGGTGTTACCTTCGGTGGCATGATGAAACCCCCGGAACAACACCAGACCCAGGGGAACCAGTAAAACACACCACGGGGTTCTGAACCCGGCCGCCGACCATACCCAACATCCCGGGAACAGTAACCGATGATTCCGGTTTCTCGTTTCCGTTTTTGCCTGTGGCAAACAATCGTTCGAAACCTCTGAGGTTCCGTCCGCTCCTGATTTCGTCCGTTTCGGATCGGGTATCTCCTTGTTTCAGCACGGGCTCCCGTGTAAGATGGGCATTGGCGGCCTTTTGCTAATGTACCCTTTTGTTACCGCCGCTTTTTTGATCGTTATCGTACTCCATACCAAAACGTGCCATGCTAGACCGATTCTTCGGCTTGTTTTCCCAGGACATGGGGATTGACCTGGGTACCTGTAACACACTCGTTTGTCTCAAAAAGGATGGCATCGTCCTTCAGGAACCCTCCGTTGTGGCGGTTCGACAGGGAGACAACGAGGTACTGCTGAACGGACAGGCCGTAGGGGACAAAGCAAAAGAAATGCTCGGGAAGACGCCGGGCAAAATTGTGGCGATCCGTCCGTTGAAGGACGGTGTAATCGCCGATTTCGACATCACCGAAGCGATGATCAAATACTTCATTCAGAAAGTCCACCGCCGGAAACTCGCCCTCCGCCCGCGAGTGGCCATTTCCATCCCGTCCGGCATTACGGCCGTTGAAAAACGAGCCGTGAAACAATCCGCCGAAAGAGCGGGGGCTCGAAGCGTGTACCTGATCGAGGAACCGATCGCCGCCGGCATTGGCGTGGGTTTGCCGATCCAGGAACCGGTCGGAAGTCTGATCGTGGACATCGGCGGGGGCACGACGGAGGTGGCCGTGATGTCCCTGGGAGGTATCGTTGCCTCCGAAAGCATCCGAGTGGCCGGAGACGAAATGGACGAAGCCATTATTCAACACATGAAGGATACGTACAACCTCCTTATTGGAGAACAGACAGCCGAAAAAATTAAGGTGGAAATTGGCTCCGCCTATCCCCAGCAGAAGGAAAAAACCATTGAGGTAAAAGGACGGGATCTGGTTGCCCAGATGCCCCGGAAAGTAGTGGTTACCTCCGAAGAAATTCGGGAATCCCTGCAGGAACCCATCTCCGCAATCATTCGGGCCGTTCGGGAATGCCTCGAAAAAACGCCTCCCGAACTCTCCGCCGATCTGGTTGACCAGGGCATTTATCTCTGCGGTGGAGGAGCACTTCTACGCGAACTCGACAAAAGCATATCTCAGGAGATTGATATTCCGGTAACAGTGGCAAACGACCCGATGTCCGCCGTGGCCATGGGCACCGGCATCATCGTCGAAAACCTGGATCTCGTGAAAAATACGCTCGAATCCGGGGAAGACATCAAGTAACGTCCCCCCGGGACCCATCCGGCGCAACCGGCGATTCACATCAGCGCCACGCCTGCTGTATCCACCGTTGTTTTTTCGGTTCACCTACCAACCGGTACGCATGCTTCTATCGTGAAAAACCTGAAGCCCCTGCCGGAAATCGTAAAACCCTATACCTCGTCATTTGTCCTGGGGGTCCTGTACCTCATTCTCTCCAACATCTTTTACATGGCCATTCCGCAGGTGATCCGGGTGGCCGTCGATGGCTTCGAATCCGGCTCCGTTTCCCCCACCTTTCTCCCCCTGTGCGCAGGAGCTATTATAGGCCTGGCGGCAGCCGGAGGCCTGTTTATGTTCCTCGTCCGACAGAACATTATCGTGGCCTCCCGCAACATCGAATTCGATCTTCGCAACCGCCTCTACGATCACCTCCTCGCACTGTCGGCGACGTATTACGATCAATCAAGCACCGGCGACATCATGAACCGTCTGACAAATGACCTTGAAGCGGTTCGACGCATGGTCGGTCCCGGTACAATGTACATGTCCCGGAACGTTTCCCGACTCATCTTCGCCATCATCGGCATGCTTACCATCAGCCCGACTCTCACGCTCATAGCTCTCGTTCCTTTTGCCTTTCTCGGCATCGCATTTCATGCCATAAACCGCACCCTCCGTTCCTACGCCCGGGAAGTGCAGGAACTCCGTTCGGACCTATCGTCGGAGGCCCAGCAGAACTTTGCCGGAATACGGCTTCTGAAAGTATTTTGTCGTGAGGAATACGAGAAGGACCGGTTCCGGAAGCGGAGCGATGCGTACCGGAACAAGAACCTCGACCACGCCTGGTTTATGGGATTTACCCGGGGCATCTACGGCATCGCCGGAGAAATCGGCATTGCCATCACACTGCTTCTTGGGGGTCTATGGATGATTGAGGGACAGTTCACAAAGGGATCATTCATTGCGTTCTCCGCGTACCAGTTTATACTGGCCTGGCCCATTCTGAGCGTACCCCGTGTCCTGAACATGGTACAGCGCGGCCTCTCCTCCCTCGACCGGCTTCAGGAAATTCTGGATGTGCCGGGGGAAGACCTGCCCGTTATTCCCGAGACTGCCGGGGAGGAGAATAAACCCTCCTCTCCCGAAAACAAAAAGACAGATGACCGGCAGGACAAACAAAAGTCGTCGAAGAGCAACGAAACGAAGCCGGTTCCGAACCATGACATCACGTTTCGGGACCTTTCCTTTTCGTATTCCGGCACGGAAAAGAACGTTCTGAACAACATCAACCTTCAAATTCCGGCGGGGGAGACCCTCGGCATTGCGGGACGCACCGGTTCCGGAAAGTCAACGCTTGTTCAGCTAATCCCCGGACTGTATCCCGTTCCCGATGACTCCCTGTACATCGGCGGTGTTGACGTGAACGACCTGGAAAAAACCAGGCTGCGTCAGCTCGTCAGCATGGTTCCCCAGGGTGATTTTCTCTTTTCCCTGAAGATGAATGAAAACATCGCGTTCGCAAGAAACCACTGGAAGATGAACGAGGTAAAAACCGCCGCCCGGCGGTCCCGCGTGCACAGCGACATCCAGCAGTTTCCGGACGAATACCAGCAACAGATCGGGGAAAAGGGCGTCAACCTGTCCGGTGGACAGAAGCAGCGTACGTCCAAGGCCAGAGCACTAATGCTGGATGCTCCTATCGTGATTATGGACGATCCTTTCTCAAACGTCGATTCCGAAACACGGGACGAGATCATCGGCAACCTTACGTCCGTGCTGGAGGAAAAAACCTGGTTGTTAATAACGCACAACCTGAACCTCCTCGAACAGACGGATCGAATCGTCGTGCTTGAAGAGGGATCCATGGTCGAGAAGGGGACACATCAGGAGCTGCTCCAGAAGGAATCGGTATACCGCGAACTGTACCGGGAGCAGTTGCTCGACGAGACGTTCGACGAACATGCCGGAGGAGATAACCGATGAGCGCCATAAAGAAAGACCGGGCACTTCAGGACGCCTACGATCACCGGTTGTTCCTCCGGTTTCTTAGTTACGCCGGAGATCACTGGATCTGTGCGACGGGAGCCCTTCTGTTTGTGCTCCTGCAGATTGCCTTTGACCTTTCCCTTCCGTACATACTACGGGAAGCAATTGACGGACCAATTTCCAGCGGTAATGAACAGGGGCTTTACCTGTACGTTGGATTGTTCACGGGCGCACTGGTGGGTCATGCGCTGGCCCGTTTCCTGCAAACGTACCTCACAAACAAAACAGGCCAGAACATGATGCATGATCTTCGATCGGAGATCTATTCCCATCTACAGGAAACGGATGTCGGTTACTTTGACCGGACACCGGTCGGCCGTCTGGTAACCCGTGTAAGCAATGACGTCGAATCACTCCAGGATCTGTTCACGTCGGGGTTAATCCGTTCGTTTGCCGATGTGCTCCTGATTGCCGGAATATCCATTATTCTCCTGTTGATGAACTGGAAACTGGCCCTGATCACCTTCTCCGTGGTGCCCCTCCTGGTGGTCATCTCCATCTGGTTCCGATCCCACGCCCGGGAACTGTACCGGAAAACGAGAAAGAAACTGGCCAAAATCAATTCCTTCCTTCAGGAAACCTTAAACGGAATCAACATCATTAAAATTTTCCGGCAGGAGAAGAGCCAGAATCGAGAATTCCGTGATCGAAACCGGGACTACCGGGACGAAATGATCAAAACGGTGTTTTACTACGGTATATTTTATCCCGCGGTTCACTTCGTTTCCTACCTTGCCACCGGATTGCTCATCTGGTACGGGGGGTACAGTATTCTCGAAGGCACCCTGACGTTCGGAACGTTCATGGCCTTCTGGTATTATTCCAAGAAGTATTTCCGACCTCTTCGAAACCTGAGCCGGCGCTACAATGTGTTTCAATCCGCCATGGCATCGTCGGAACGCATATTCCGCCTTCTGGATCGTGATCCCGCCATTTCCGATCCGGAGCAACCTGAAGTCGAACAACCAGACTTTCGGGACCGGATCACGTTCCGCAATATCTCCTTCGCGTACGAACCCGATGAACCGGTGATTCGAAACGTATCCTTCAAGGTCCATTACGGTGATCAGGTGGCGCTGGTCGGGCCGACCGGAGCCGGAAAAACGACCCTCATCAATCTTCTTCTCCGTCTCTATGAACCCGATGAAGGACAGATACAGATTGACGGCACCGACATTCAAAACATATCAAAAGGGGGCCTCCGCTCGCTGTTTGGCGTGATCCGTCAGGACGTGGAACTATTCCCGCGCACCGTTCGTGAAAACATCACTCTGGGGAAACGTGTGCCGGAGGAGGAAATACATCGTGCTCTTCAGTACGCCAGAGCAACAGAGTTCGTGGAGGCACTTCCCGATCAACTTGATACCGTTCTGGGGGAAGAAGGCGAAACGATCTCAAGGGGCCAGAAACAACTCCTGGCCTTCGCCCGAATTTTCGTCTATGATCCAAGGGTCCTTATCCTTGACGAAGCAACCGGCAGCATAGATCCCGAAACCGAATCACGTATTCAGGAGGGGATGAACAACCTGCTCCAGGACCGAACGGGCATCATAATTGCTCACCGCCTGTCCACCATTCAGGACGCGGACCGTATTTTCGTGATACAGGATGGTCGGATTACCGAACGGGGAGCACTGGAGGAACTACTTGCCCAAAAAGGGGTGTTCGCAGACCTTTACCGAAGTGAAATGGCCAGCTAGACCTCATCCGAAAAAGACAGGAGACCGTACCGACCGGAAGCCTCACGCAAATAACCCCCGCGATAACGTGTGTTGACTGTGCTTATTTTGTGTGATACAAACAATTTTCGATTTGTGGGCAATACCGGATTGACCGATCCCGATACCATGTTCCAACCCCTGTCCGAGACCCGAATGACCCCCACAAACAATCCGGAAACGATGAATTATACGCAGAACCCAGAACGCATGCGACATACAGATCCACACATTCCGGGGGAGGTCCGTTGCAAAAGATCCTAATATTCGGTGTCCTTCCCCTGGTTTCCGCCTCACTGCTTGGCATCCTGCTCACCTATTTCATTCGAAATTACGCCCGGGAGAAGGGATACCTCTGTTATCCCGAAACGGACACATATCATGAATCCCCGGTGCCCCTTGGCGGAGGGATCAGCTTACTGGCCACGATCATCCTGACGACGGCCCTGGGACTTGTTTTGGTCCGTGCGGTCGGGTGGATGCAAATTCCCGCGCTTGAGGATCTGCTCCAACCGCACATTCCGGGCATCTTTGAGCGACTGAAATCACTGGGGACAACACTTGCCGGAGGGATTCTGATGTTTCTGCTCGGATTGCGGGATGATCACCGTGCCCTCTCACCCGGAGTAAAATTGGCCGGAGAAACCGCCGTGGCTCTTCTTGTGGCTCTTTCCGGAATCCGGATTACCCTGTTTCTTTCTCCCGGTACCATTTCCTCCACGGTAGTTCAGATTACCGTAACGGTGGTCTGGATCGTCGGTGTAACCAATTCCTTCAACCTCCTCGATAACATGGACGGTATATGCGGAGCCATCACCGCCGTAATTACGGGGACCCTCGCGGTCCTTGCGTTTCAGACCGGCCAGTATTTTCTGATGGCGTTCCTCTCCACGATCTGTGGCGCCTGTTTCGGGTTTCTCCTGTTTAACCTTCCCCCGGCTTCCGTATTTGCCGGGGACGCCGGCAGCCTGACCCTGGGATATTTCGTGGCGGTGTCCATGATCCTTTTTACGTTTTACCGGTACTCAACCAGCTATCCAGTTCACGTGTATTTTTCGCCACTCATCCTGCTTGCGATTCCCCTTTACGACACGCTATCCGTTATCCTTATTCGTCTCCGGCGGGGCGTCCCTATTTATAGAGGGGATACCTCACACTTTTCTCATCGGCTCGTTAAATTTGGGTTATCGGAGCGGCGAGCACTTTTGATCACCACCCTGCTCGTAAGTCTCACGGGGCTCTTTGCTCTGGCGGCGTACCAGACGAACCGGCTTGGAGCGGTCCTGATCGTTCTGTCGACCATACTTCTTCTCTGGATTATCCGAACATTCGAACACTCCACTTCCCGGTCCCCGGATGAATAAATCCACCTCGAACACCGCCGAAGAAGACCTGGAAAACGAAGACGAGCGAAACCGGTCCACTCTCCTACCGGTCATCGGCACAAACACGGGGTACCTCCTCCTGATTGCCGCCATCGTCCTCCGGGTGCTGAGCAGGGAAAATCGCCCATTTTATACGGGTGCCACGGGATACAACCTGTTCGTCTCGTTCCTCTTCGTCGGGGCTCTCGGTTTTTACGTCTGCGGGAAACTTTCGGAAACCGAGGTCGAGTTGCCGGCAAACAGTGCCCTTTTGTCCGTCATCGCCTTTTTCGCGTGGCTTTCGGTAACCACACTGTTTAGTATTTATCTGTTTTCGTCCCGGATGGCCTTCGGCACCTGGATTGGTCACCTTGCCGGCCTTCTACTACTGGTTCTGATCGCAACCAACAATCGCAGTCTGCTGAAATACCCCATTGCGGCCACTCTTGCATCCATAGGCTGCATGATTCTGTATGGATGGTACCAGCGGCTTCTGCTTTATCCTCACCTGACCAGCCAGATCGAGAAAAAACCGGAATTGCTGGAAGGTGTTATTTCCCCCCATATGTACCGAGAATTTATGTCGCGTCTCACCGGGTTTCAACCGTCAGGTGTGCTGCTGAACCCGAACTCTCTCGGTGCCATTGCCAGTATCGGAACACTCCTCGGAACGGGCATTCTGATATTTTACGGCCTGCGGAAATGGCGAAGCGAAGACCGGATGAGGGCGTTTCTGGCCTTTATCGCATCGGGACTTCTGATGTTCCTCCTCGTTCCTCTGTTTATATGGACGGACAGCAAAGGAGTGCCGATCGCATTCGCAGCTGGATTAACCGGTGGCGTCGTGATCGGGTTGCGAAAGTTCCTGGAATCATACTGGCCCACACTGGTCACCGGTCTTGTTCTACTTGTGGTGGCCGTTGCCGGCATCGCTTTCTCCGCGGGCTGGTTCAACCATACGTCCCCCACGTCATCCATGGGATTCCGGATGGGATACTGGTCCGCCACCCTCGACGTGGCCCGCACACATCCCGTGACCGGAACGGGACTTCATAATTTACAATTTGCCTACACACGGCACAAACCGGCCTGGGCCGGTGAAACCCGTCGAGCCCACAATGATTACCTCGATCTTGCAGCTGAAATCGGAATACCGGGGCTTCTGCTGTTTCTCCTTGTCTGGGGATTGCTTTTCGTTCGCCTCATCGGAAGAACCAACGACAACGGAAAAGACCCGCCGGAGTCGGAACCAGCAACATCCGATACGATGTCACCACCCTTTATCCTGTCCCTGGTGGTGGGCATCGTGTCCCTGTTAATGATGATGGGTCTTCAGGTGGCACCCTCGTTTCGTGGGTTCGACACCACAATAATGCGATTTGGACTTCTGGCGGTCTGGTCGGGCTTCTTTGTTGGATTTTCGACCTGTCTTTCCGAGCTCGAACCTTTTCTTACGTCCCGGAAAGCGGGGCGGTGGATTCTGTCGGCCGCTGTCCTGTTTTACCTTGTTCATGCACTTGTTGATTTTGACCTCTACGTTCCCGCCGTTGCGTGGGCCCTCTGGATGACGGTCGCACTTCTTCTCGCTCCGGGCCGGGGATTTCGGGATCGCCGTGTGACCTTGTCCGTTCCAGGCCTCACAGGACAGCTCATTTCCCTGTTCATTCTGGGAGGACTCGTAGCAATTCTACTGAGGGGAGCCTCCCTGTTTCACACGGCATTTCGCTGGAAATCCCTGCAGAAAAACCAGCAGGAGCAAAGGCCCGAATCAGTCCGTAGAAACTTCCGCACCCTCCTGGACAAACGACCCGGTGATCTTATTCTTCACATGGAATTTTCACAGTTCATTCACACGACGTACTGCATGAATCCTCCCACCGACAGGCGTTCGTCCCTCCGGAAGATCATGAAGCAGGTCGCCGATAAATGGTTCCCCCGGTGCGTCTCCCAACTGGCGCAGGCAAACAGTCATTTTGGGCAATACTGGGGTATCCACTTCCGGATGTATCGTCAGATTCGGGATCACCGACAACGTATAAACAGCACCCCGGACCTGTCCGTGGAAGAGGTCGAACCGGGTGGCGTCTCACGCCGGAAGGCTCGAAAAGCACTGAAAAAAGCCAAAACGCTCTATCCCAAACGACCCAGAATACGGTACGAATTGGGCCGGCTTTACCGGGGTTTAGACCGACCCGACCGGGCACGGCAGGAGTTCCGCTCGGCTCTGGGGTTGCATAAAAACCAGCCCGGCCAGCAGCTAAAACTATCAGAGGAGGCGCTGCGGGAGATTCGAGATTACCTCGACCGGTAAATGTCGGCCTGTCATGTTACGGCAGCCCGAGTCCCTCGTTCTCCTTCGTCTCAATCGCTTTTTCGTATCCTGCGTCCGCATGGCGTATGACGCCGATGCCGGGATCATTGTCGAGAACCCGCTTGATCCGCCGGTCCGATGCCTCCGTGCCATCGGCGCAAACCACCTGGCCGGCGTGGATGGACAAACCCATACCCACCCCTCCTCCGTGATGTACGGAGACCCACGTCGCCCCGGAGCTTGTGTTTAACAGGGCATTGAGAATGGGCCAGTCCGCCACGGCATCCGACCCGTCCTTCATCCCCTCGGTCTCCCGGTTCGGTGAAGCCACGGATCCACAGTCCAGGTGATCCCGACCGATCACCACCGGACCGGACAGCTCTCCCTCACGGACCATCCGGTTGATTTCGAGACCGAATCGGGATCGTTCTCCGTAACCGAGCCAGCAGATCCGTGACGGCAATCCCTGAAAGGACACCTCGTCCTGCGCAAGACGAATCCATCGTTTCAGAACCTCGTCCTCGGGAAAAAGTTCCAGCACTTTTTCGTCCGTTTTATAAATATCCTCCGGATCTCCCGAAAGGGCGGCCCACCGGAAGGGCCCCCGTCCTTCGCAGAACAGGGGACGGACGTATTCTTCCACGAATCCTGGAAAATCAAATGCGTTTTCGACACCCGCCTTTTTTGCCTGACCCCGTATGTTGTTTCCGTAATCAAAGGTAACGGCGCCGGCCTCATTCAGTTCCAGCATGGCCCGGACGTGCCGTGCAATGGACGCCATGGATTTCTCGACGTACGTTTCCGGATCCTCCTCCCTGAGTTCAAATGCTTCCTCAAGAGACATTCCCGCGGGCACGTACCCATTCAATTCGTCGTGTGCACTGGTCTGGTCGGTCAGTACGTCGGGAACAATCCCGCGGCTGGCAATTTCCGGCAACACCTCCGCTGCATTCCCAACCAGCCCCACGGAATGGGGCTCACCGCGGTCCCGGGCGTCAATTGCTATCTCGAGAGCTTCGTCAAGGTCCTCGACAATTTCGTCAAGGTATCCCGTTTCCAGGCGCTTTTCCATACGATTCCGGTCTACTTCCACACCGATAAACGACGCACCGTTCATCGTGGCCGCAAGAGGCTGGGCGCCGCCCATGCCTCCCAGACCGGCCGTGACCAGGAGACGACCTTCCAGTGATCCGTCGAAATGCTTCCGGGCCGCGGCCGCAAACGTCTCGTACGTCCCCTGAAGAATGCCCTGGGTCCCGATGTAAATCCAGGAACCGGCCGTCATCTGTCCGTACATCATTAACCCTTTCTTCTGTAGTTCATTAAAATGCTCCCAGTTTGCCCAGTCCGGCACCAGTAAACTGTTTGCGATGATGACCCGGGGGGCCATCGCATGTGTCTCAAAAACCCCAACCGGCTTTCCCGATTGGACGGCCAGCGTCTGATCCTCCTCCAGTTTCCGAAGTGCATCCACAATTTTATGGTAATCCTCCCACGTGCGAGCCGCCTGGCCCGTACCACCGTACACGACGAGATTCTCGGGATCCTCCGCAACTTCCTCATCCAGGTTGTTCATCAACATACGCATGGGGGCTTCCGTCTGCCAGCTTCTGCAGTGAAGATCCGTTCCCGTCGGCGCCTTAACTGGTTCATAGTCGGTGCTCATGTTGTCCTCCCGTTCACGAAATTTTTTTCGAAGACGATGAGCGCGCTTCCAGTGTACAAAGTGTCGTTGCCCGGATCGATTCAGGAAAGCACACGATTTCCGAAATGTCAAGATCAAGATGATGCCCACGGCGGAATTGCCCGTTAAAACTGGAAAAAAACACGGTCAAATGTTAATATTTCAATTCCCAGCCCCTGAAATAGCTTAAAAATCTCGCAGCTATCTTATCATGACAGACGCCGTCTATCCGGGAAGTTTTGACCCGATCACCTTCGGTCACCTTGACGTCATCAAACGGGGACGATCCATCTTCGATCAATTAATTGTCGCCGTGGCCGAAAACACCGACAAGGAAACGGTATTTTCCAAGGACGAACGGGTCGAGATGATCCGTGAACAGATCGCGGACTTGGACAACGTGACCGTCGACCGTTTTGACGGACTGGTGGTCAACTACCTCGAAGAAAAGAACATCAAAGTTCTCCTCCGGGGCATTCGAACTGTGTCGGACTTCGAGTACGAATTTCAGATGGCCCTGACGAACCGAACCTTCAACAAAGAAGTGGAAACCCTCTTTATCATGCCGGACGAGCAGTACTCCTTCATCAGCTCAAGTCTCATCAAAGAAGCCGTCAGTCTCGAGGGAGACGTATCCGACTTCGTTCCCGATCCGATCCAGGAACGGCTCCGGGCGAAACTTCTTGATCATTCTTCCGGTTCCACTTCATGACCGAACCCGTCAGACCAACCAGCAAATCGGAATTGAAGGAGCGATTCTCACTTTCGTCCCGTCTGGCCGTCCGCGTGGGCGCACTCTGGCAGAAAGGGGTTGGCATCAGTGAGGCCACACTTGAGCTTGCCGGCGAAAACGACCGGATGGAGGAGTTCCTTCTGACCGATGCCCTTCTCGAACACGGTGAGAACCTGAAAGAAGACCACCTGGAGGAGGTCCTGAAAGACATGGGCGGGGAAGGTCCGGAGGAACCGGTTGCCGTCGACCCGGACGGACAACGTCCGGTTATTTGCCTCGAGGAAGAACAGCTTGCCGAAGAGGTCTGGACCGGTGAAGAAAAGCCGGAGGGCAAGGGGGAAGAAACAAGGGAAACAGAAACTCCTCTTCCGGCCATGGACTCGGACCAATCGGACGCCGGTACCCTCCTGGATGACACGGAGAGCGAACCCCTCTTCGACGACGAAGAGGTGAATCAGATTAAACTCAAAATTCTTACGGGTGTGAATCCGGAAGAAAAAATGGAGTCCATCCGAAAGCTTTCCTACGCTTCTGTGGATGATCGAAAAAAGGGAATGATTTTGCTTCAGGCACTCTCGGATGAATCAAGCTCCGTTCGGGAAGAGGCGGCGCGGGGACTCGCCGAACTCGGCCTGTCGGAAGAACTCAGCGATACCATTCAATCCTTCCTCTCCGAAGACCTCGAACAGAAGAAATTTGCCGCCGAAAAACTGCGGAACATGGCGGAAGATTGTACCGAGTTCGAAAAGGCGACCATCGTTGCGTTCCTCGTTTCCGACCTCAATACCGAGGAACGAACCGAGGCCCGAAAGGTTATTATACAGACCCTCCTCCCGTACTCCTCGTTTATTGCCGAGAACGCCAGGGACCATCTGCCGAAGTTAACCCGAAACCTGCTTGACGTCCTCGTGTCGGACTTCGAGGAGGTGCAGAGACCGATTAAACAACTTTACGATCGCCTCGGGGAACACGTACCGGAAGTGGTTTCGGAAATAATCTGGGAGGAAACCAAAAACGTGGAGGGACGTATTCTGAAAGCCTACCTGCTGATGTTGCTGGCCGAAATACCGATACAGGACGATCGATCCCGTGAAGTAAACCGGGAGATGGTGGAGATTATCGCAGGATGGAACGACACGGAAATCGAGTGCCGTCGACTGGGGAACACCCTGATACAGCAGGGAGAACACGGCGTTCGGGCCATAATTGACCATTTCGATGAGGCAGACGAACAGCAACAGGCCTTCCTGCTTCGCCTACTGGACGAAATGCTTCTTGAGGTGACCCCTGACGAGGCGCTCCTGGAGGAGATCACCTCTTTCCTCGTGGAAGTCTCCCGGCGGGATACCCGGAAACTCCGGGAGGCGCTTCTTGATCTTCGGCTCCTTTACCTTCCCCTTATTCCTCCGGAAACCCGGGAGAAAATTGCCGGGCTGCTGATGGATTCCCTCCACCGGTACGAAAACGAACGCATCGGAAACATGATCCCGATCGTCCTCGAAAACATGGGAACGCCCATCATCGACGTTCTGCTGAATTATCTCATGGATCCCACTTACGAGGTTCAGTTCAACACGGCACTGGACGTCCTTTCGGCAATTTTTTACGACGTGGATGAGGATGAACTGGACGACGAACAACTGGAGGAAGTTCACGAACATCTTTCGAACTTCAATCAGTTTCTCGACCGCCGTCTTGAGGACGATGAGGCGGACGTCCGATCCATAATTCCGGCACAGGCTCGTGCCCTGTCGGGGGACCTCGCCGATCGGGATCAGGTGCGGGAAAAATTAAACAACCTGCAGGACCGTGTTGATGAACGGGATCGTGCCTACCCCTCTCTGGAAGGCCTGGGATGGCTCGCGTCCTCGGAAAACGTAAGCGAGGAACGGGCCATGGACATCGGTATCTCGTTTCTCGGATACCTCGAGAGCGATCTTCCGGAGGAAATTAGTTCGGAAATGGAGGATGAGAACGGGCGCAAGTTGATGGTTGATCAGGAAACCCGCGCGTATACCGAACTGATCCCGACGGTTGTGGATGGATTGAAGCGAATCTGTTGCCGGGAAACGCTGCCGGATTCATTCCGGGAAAAAATTATCAGCAGTTTGATGGACACGTGGCACGAACTGGTTGACTTCAACCTGGTGTGGGGGCCGGCTTCGGTTACCCGCCTTGCTCAAAACCTCGGTGAAATTTG
This sequence comes from uncultured Planctomycetia bacterium, assembly GCA_964580675.1. Taxonomy (GTDB): domain Bacteria; phylum Planctomycetota; class MHYJ01; order CAYXQY01; family CAYXQY01; genus CAZOLI01. The sequence continues at coordinate 4,098 of CAZOLI010000010.1, read as the reverse complement.
CCGCTCCCCGTATACCCGGACGGAGCGAAAGGAAGAGATTCTGGAAGGCCTCGCCCGAAAAATAGACAACCTGAGCCTCGTCGAAACCGTTGGCGACATTCTGGGAGAGGGCATGGAGAGCTCCGGCATCCGTCAGACCTGCGAAAAAATCACAAAAGCCCTTCTGGAAATGCTGGAGATGCCCGATTACCAGGATCCGGAAGACCGACGCATTCTCCTGGAAAACCTCGGGAAAATTTGCTCCCGAAGAAACATCGCCGGGGGACGAAAAACCAACAAACACCTTCGAAAAAAAATTATTGACGCGCTTGTCGATGGAATGTACGACAACATCGACGGCACGAAAACGAGTCTGGAAGAACTCGCCGAAAACGAAAAAGTCCCGAAAAAGTACAGGAGCCTGATCCGTCAGAAACTGGACCGGTTTACGGGATAACCCTGAACGTATTCCTATTCTGGATAAGGTGTAGCTCGTGATGTCGGAGACGAACAATTCCAGTGAGGAGGAAAACGACCTCCCCGTCCAACCTCCCTTCTCCCCCGACACCATCATTGAATCCGTGGTTCTCTCGTACCCGGCCGAAACCATCCGGAACGTTTTCTCGGATATCGGTATTCACTGCTTTAACTGCCCGGTTGGGCCGCACGATGATCTGGAAACCGTCGCGAACCTGCACGACATGAATGAGCAAAAACTCATAAACGCACTGAACGACCACCTCTCGGAACGATCCCCGCTACCGGAACCGTCATACTTCGACTAAGCACCTGCTGTCTTCCATGAACCAGGAACTTCGTCCCGACGCCCCCGTCCGGTACGTGAAACAGGTGGGGCCCGAACGGGCAAAATACCTTGAGTCCCTGGACATCGAAACGGCGGGGGATCTACTGTTTCATCTCCCCAACCGCTACATTCACCGCCAAAAAGTAAAGCGAATATCCCAAATTCCATCCGAAATGAACTCGTCGGTGGAACTCGTCGTCGAGGGAGAAATCACCTGGCTACAATCCCGAACCATCAAGGGAGGCCGTTCTCTGGTGGAAATACGTGTTCGGGATGAGTCCGGTAACGTCAAAGTCGTCTGGTTCAACATGGATTTCCTCACCGACAAACTGGAACGGGGAGAACGGATACAGATTGCGGGCACCCCGGAAATGAACGATGGGGTTATTGAATTTACCCATCCCGATTATCGTTATCCCGCCCCGGGCAACGGCGGCGAAGAAGAATACCTCGTTCCAGTTTACCCGCTTACGGAAGGCATCTCCCAATCCCTGATGCGATCCATCATACAGAATGCGCTTGATGCATTGATCCTGAAGCTGACCCCGGTTATCCCGGAAGAACTGAGGGAACGCCGGGACCTTCCGCCCCTTGCGAAAGCCGTGCAGATGGTGCACAGACCATCCTCGGAAACGGAAGCCGAACGGGGACGCAAAACCCTCGTATACCAGAAAGCCCTGCTCTATTTTCTCTCACTGCAGCGATGCAAACAGGACCTATCCCTGGAAAAAACGCATTATCAAATACAGGTTTCCGCCGAACTGGACACCCGAATACGAAACCGGTTTCCCTTCGAACTAACCGATGCCCAGGATCAGGCCGTCTCGGAAATTTGGGATGATTTTCGGAACGACCGGGTCATGTACAGGTTACTGCAGGGAGACGTGGGGTCGGGGAAAACGGTTGTTGCACTCTGGGCCATCCTTGCCGTGATCGCAAACGATTATCAATGTGCTATTATGGCCCCCACCTCCGTTCTGGCCCGGCAGCATTTCCAAACCATCGACCAGTACCTGTCGGACTCGAAGGTGAATTATGAACTCCTGATGGGGGCAACGGACACAACCGAAAAACAGGAGAAGTATGAGCGACTTGACGGTGGAGATATTGACCTAGTCATCGGCACACACGCCCTCCTCGAAGAGCCCGTGGAATTTAATAACCTTGCCCTCGTGGTCGTTGATGAACAGCAGCGGTTCGGGGTTCGCCACCGGACCGAGCTGGTGTCCAAAAGCAACAATCCGCACGTTCTGGTCACCACGGCGACCCCGATTCCCCGCAGCCTCACCCTGACCGTCTACGGAGACCTTGACATCTCCATTCTTGACGAGATGCCTCCCGGGCGAAAACCGGTGAAAACCGTGGTACGGCCCCGGAGCAAACTGGGACCGGCCTGTGATTTTATCCGGGAGAAACTGGAGGAGGGCCGACAGGCCTTCTTTGTTTATCCCCTCGTGGAGGAATCCGAGGAACTTTCTCTAAAATCCGCAACCGAAATGTACGAAACCCTCAGTACCGAACATTTCCCGTCGTTTGAGGTGGAACTGCTCCACGGCCAAATGCCAACGGCCGAAAAAGAGGAAGTTATGAACCGATTTCGGAACGGGGAGGCACAAATTCTGGTATCCACCGTCGTGATTGAAGTTGGTGTGGATGTCCCAAATGCCACGATCATGGTCATTGACCACGCGGAACGGTACGGGCTCTCTCAGTTGCATCAACTTCGCGGCCGAATCGGACGAGGAGAACACCGATCGTACTGCATTTTGCTCGCCGATGACCCGGGGGAAACGGCACGAAAGCGACTGGACGTACTTCGGGACACGGACGATGGGTTTGAGATCGCGGAGGAAGATTTAAAAATGCGGGGGCCCGGCACACTTCTTGGCACACGCCAGCACGGGATGCCCGAACTCGACCTCCTGAACCTAACGAACAACACACGCCTCCTGCAGCTCTGCCGGAAGGACGCCGAAGATCTCTACCAGAAAGATCCGGAATTGAACAATAACCCGGAACTCAAACAGCGGATGGAAGAGAAATTTCCCGACCCCGATCAATTTTTACGAAGTGGGTAAACGTCCATGCGGACGGACGTGTGAAGAAAAATATTTCGCCGGTTTCATCGAGGATTCGGATTTGGGGACGGGGTTTTCGGAAACAGTTCCGGCCGAAATTCCCTGGTCCGTTCTTCCTGCGAGTCACCTCAACGACCGGCCCCGTCCTTCTGACGCTTCTTCCCGTTCCCGTATTTGTTCCACCACCAGTACCAGAGCCGGATGTTTGTTCCGAAATCCACCTCCGATACCGTTGCGAGAGCGTCGTGCAGGACACGTTGCTCCAGGTATTTCAGCCGGGGAGGCACCTTCGGTGGATTTCCCGGAAGAGCCCAGATCCGAATGTCCTGTCCGTAATCGGTCCGTTCACCGGGAAATCCATAACGCTTTGTGTCCGCCCCCCCGTCCTCCGTGGACGGAACCTCCCTGTTGCTTCCGGCTGAGTTCTCCATCGCCTTCCGGAGGGAACTCCAGCCGGCTTTTTTCTTCCGGTCGACGAACTGAAGTTGATCAAACGACGTCTGCTCCCCGCTCCCGTTACCGCTGTCCCCATTCTTTTCGCCACGATCGGCTTCGTCGGCACCGTTACGTTTATTGGCCGGACCCACTCCACCGGAAGGCCCTTTTTTTCCCACGCTCTTCTCGCGTTTTCCACCGGCCACCGAATCATCGGACCCCGGACGGGGGTTCGGTTTCTCCACGACGGACTGGTTGTACGGATTCACAAGCGATGCGTAGTACGCCTTAAGCAATGGACCCGTTGTCTCTTCTTCTCCAAATTCTTTCAGGAGCAGAGCAAGGCGAATCCGAACCACGATCGATCCCGTATCCAGGTTGGCCGACAGGAAGGAGGAAACCGTTTCCTGTTTCTGTTTTTTCAGGAGTTCCCAGGCTTTCCAGCGAAGTTCCGGTGTGGGATCAGCCGCGGCGATCCGTACAAGTTGACCGGTTACTTTTCGACCACGAAAATCGGACGCGAGCTCAAGGCAGAACCGGCGAACCTCCGGTTTCGAATGATCCATGAACTTCATTACATGGGGATAAAGTTCCTCCGAACGCCGCTGTTTTAATTTTCGGCGTGCTCCCCGGTCCTCCGGACCGTCCTCTTTTATGACGGTCTTAAAAAGAGCTCTTATCTCCCCATCTTCCCCAGCCGGGGAACGGGACGAATCGTTTTCCGAACCGGAGGGAACATCACGGTCATCCTCAACCGGCTTCTTCACCCACCGGCCATTCACTTTTTTATATCCGAGCGCC